>NZ_JBHYTT010000013.1:0-45538 GCF_042749285.1 Streptomyces sp. NPDC059499 | reverse complement strand
CCGCGCCCGCCCCCCCGTCCCCCCGCCCACTACTCCCTCGGCTCGCCATCCTAGCTGCTCCCCGTCGTGCGGGGTTGTGGTTCCACGGGGGGGGCCCCCGCCGTGCAACCGGCCGTCATCAGAGGTGCCGCACCGGCCTCAGGTGCCGACGATGCTGGTGATGCCGTTCACCGAGTAGACGGCGTTGAACGTCGGGACCATGCCGACGGCGATGAGACCCGTGCACCCTGCGGTCACGGTGGTCACCTTCAGCCCCTGCGTCGCCTGGGACGAGAGGATCTTGGTGCTCGTGGCGGTGAGCTTCTTGGTGCTGTTCACGTAGGACGCGTAGACCGAGCCCTCCACGGTGAACTCGCAGGTGAGGACCTTGAGCTTCGCCTTGATGTTCTTGATGTGGCCGACGGTCTTGCCCGCGGCGGTGTCGTAGTCCTCCGCCCAGATACCCCAGGGCATCGTGGTGACCGGCGTGACGGGCCCGACGCTGCTCGTGCAGGGGGAGGAGGTGGTTCCGAAGGTCGCCGCGGTGATGCTGGCGATGTTGGCCGGGTTGCCCGTGGCGGTGAACGCGCTGCCGCTCGCGGCCGCTGTCGTACACGTCATGGGAATGCTGTTCACCGAGAGGATCACGCTGGTCGACGAGGCCGTGAACGCGGCGGGGTTGGACGTGACCGTCCATGTGGTGGCGGGGAAGGCCATGGCCTGAGTCGCGCCGAGCGCGAGGGCGGCGGAAGCGACGCCGGTGGTGACGGCAAGCTTCTTGAGGGTGTTACGCACAGTTAGTTCCTCCGATTCGACAATGCGAGTGCACTGTTGCGGGGATTCGCGCGACAGATCCTGCATAGGCACAGGAAGCGCGGCGGTGAACCGAGTTGCGTGGGGGGCCGTGCTGTTGAGTCAGCCACATACATTCTGTGACAGGGCGTGACGTTACTTGCGGGAAACTTAGAACACAATCCCGGCGCCGAAATTGCCTCGGGCCATTCTTTTTCCTCGTCCGCAGGTCACTAATCGGCATGGACCGCTTATCACTTGGTGCGCAATATCCGCCGCCGGGGGACGGGGTACAGCCGTGGCCCTCCCGCCGGCGACCGCTCCGGCGGGCACGTACAGGGCGGCACATAACCCTCACCGGGCGTCGTCGGCGCTATCAACTCCCGCCGCGCAGCCTCCATTGCCGCTCGTTACCCAGGGTTACTTTTCTGTCCTCGGGAGAGTACGCGTCCGAAAATATTGTCCGGAAGTGAGCAATGCCGCCCCCACCTGCACCGCAGCACCACAATGAGGCGAAAGTAAGTGCCCCTTGCACGACGATCCCGTTCAAGTGGTGTGCACGTCGGCTTACTTGGTCTAACTTCGTCGCCGACGTCGGTATACACCGGTTCGGTTCCGTGGGAGCGCTTCCCCCATTGCCCCGCCCACGCGTGCACCGGAGAGCAAGGGGACAGCCATGCCGAGACTCATACAGCCGTCGGACACCGGTGATCCGCTGGGACCGCTCCCTCAGGAGTTCGCCGCGATCATGCGACCCGAACTGCCCAGCCTGATCAAGGAGATAGGCATGGAGGTCACGCGGGCATATCCCGAGTACGCGCGACTGCTGAACGGACCCAACGGCAAGACGATCCGGGTCGGAGTGGAACAGAGCCTGTCCTCGTTCGTCGACCTGGTCGCCGAGCCCTCCTCCCCGACGACGCTCCGCGACGACATGTGCCGAAGGTTCGGGCGGTTCGAGGCGTACGAGGGCCGCACGATGGACACCCTCCAGGGCGCCTACCGGCTGGGCGCGCGGATCGCTCTGCGCCGGGCGAAGAAGGTCGGCCGGAGCTACAACTTCTCCCCGAGCCTGATGCTCAGCTTCGCCGACGCGCTGTTCGCCTACGTCGACGAGTTGGAGTCGTTGTCCCGCGAGGGCTACGTGGAGGTGCAGGCCCAGTCCGACCAGCAGAGCGAAGCCATGCGCCGCCGGCTCCTGCACCTGATCCTGGCCGGCCGCCCGGTGCCGCGGACCGCCATCTCGGAGCTGTGCGAGCAGACCGGCTGGGCGCTGCCCGAACAGGTGACGCTGATCGCCGTACGCGCGCCAACCGGCGTGGACCCGGCCGACCTCGCCCGCGACGTACTGGCCGATCTCGGTGACCCACAACCGCACTTACTGGTCCCGGGGCCGATGGACGACGCGCGGCGGCACATGCTCGAACGCGCGCTGATCGGCGCCCGCGCCGTCATCGGGCTGACCGTGCCGACGGCTTTCGCCTCCGACTCGATCCGGTGGGCCCGCCGCGTCGTCGAACTCATCGACTCGGGCGTCATCGACGACACACCGGTCGTCCCCTGCGAGGACCACCTCATCACCCTGTGGCTCCTGTCCGACCCGGCTCTCCTCGACCAGCTCGCACGGCGCGAACTGGCCCCGGTCTCCGGGATCAGCTCAGCCCGGCGCGAACGGCTGGTCGAGACCCTGCGGATCTGGCTCGACACCCGGGGCACCGCTGCGCAGATGGGCGAGCTCCTGGACGTCCATCCCCAGACGGTCCGCTACCGCATGCGCAATCTGGAGTCCATCTTCGGCGAGCAGCTGACCGACCCCCGGAGCAGGTTCTCCACCGAAGCCGTCCTGCGGGCACTCCAGTTGCGCTCACGCGGCGAGGAGTCGCTCACCTGACGTGGCGAAGGATCCTGATCACAGCCTTCCGTACGCGTCAACTTACCTGCAGGTAAAGCGAAATAGACGGTCAGTCCCAAACGGTTGCTACACGGAGACGTTCTCAACGAGAAACCCGGAACTGCGTCCCGTACATATGGAGGAGTAGGCAGCCCACCCGGCAGCCGCCGCGCACCGCCTCCTGGCCAACCATCCGAGAGGGAACCCCCAATGACCGCCTCACACCTGCTCGTCCCCGTACCGATCCCGGACCGGGTCGCCGCGCTGATCGGGTCCTGCATCCCGCCGCACATCCTGCAGGCGGAGTTCGACGCCGACTGCGCGGCCCGCGAGGTCCGCAGGTTCCGTGGACCGCGCCTGGGGATCGAGGACCAGGCCGACCGTGAGCAGGCACTGTCCGAACTGGCGCGGGCCAACAAGATGCTCGCCGCCCATCACCCCCGGCTCGCGGTACTGCCGGGCGGCGCCTGGTAGTGCCTTGCGGAGAGGCGACGACACCCTTACCTTACTCAGAAGTAAGTTTACTTCGGAGTAAGGAACTGGCGTGCCCGACGACACCAGCGGCAACCTCACCGACGACCTGGCCGGGCTCGACTTCGCGGCCGTCTCCCCCGAGGAGTTCGCGCGGATCATCAAGGGCCTGTCCGCCGAGCAGCTCGGCGAGGTCATGCGCGGAGAACTGCGCACCCGTGTACTGCGCGAGGTCTTCGGCCGGATGCGGCAGCAGTTCCGGCCCGAGACGGCCGGTGGGCTCAAGGCCCTGATCCGCTGGAAGATCACCGGTGAGACCGACGAGGTGTACGAGACCTCCGTGGCCGACGGCCGGTGCACCGTGAGCGAGGGCCGCTCCGACGGCGAGCCCCGTACGACGCTGGTGCTGGGCGATGCGGCATTCCTCAGACTCGTCTCCGGCAACGCCAACCCCGTGACGATGTTCATGACGCGCAAACTGAAGATCGCCGGTGACGTCGGTCTGGCTTCGGGGCTCACCCGCTACTTCGACATCCCGAAGGCCTGAGCCCGTGAGCTACTTCTCCCTCGCCCTCACCGAGGAACAGCAGGATCTCCGCAACTGGGTGCACGGCTTCGCCGCCCAGGTGGTGCGCCCGGCAGCCGCCGAATGGGATGCCCGGGAGGAGACCCCGTGGCCCGTCATCCAGGAGGCGGCCCGGATCGGTCTGTACGGATTCGAATCGCTGGCGGACATGTACGGGGACCCCAGCGGACTCTCCCTCCAGATCGCCAACGAGGAGCTGTTCTGGGGCGATGCCGGAATAGGCATGGCGCTCTTCGGCACCTCGCTCGCGGTCGCCGGGATCTTCGCTTCCGGCACTCCTGACCAGCTCGCCGAGTGGGTCCCGCAGTGCTTCGGCGACGAGGACGACCCGAAGGTCGCGGCCTTCTGCGTCTCCGAGCCGCAGGCCGGATCGGACGTCTCCGCCATGGCCACGAAGGCCCGTTACGACGAGGCCAAGGACGAGTGGGTGCTCTCCGGCCAGAAGGCGTGGATCACCAACGGCGGGATCGCCGAGGTCCATGTGGTCGTCGCCTCGGTCGACCCCTCGCTCGGAGCCCGCGGACAGGCGGCGTTCATCGTGCCGCCCGGCACCGCGGGCCTGGAGGCGGGCCGCACCGTCAAGAAGCTCGGCCTGCGCGCCTCGCACACCGCGGACGTCTTCCTCGACGACGTCCGCGTGCCGGGCCACTGTCTGCTGGGCGGCAAGGAGAAGCTCGACGCCCGCCTCGCCCGCGCCCGCGAGGGCGGCAACGCCAAGGGGCAGGCGGCGATGGCGACCTTCGAGGTCAGCCGTCCCACCGTGGGCGCCCAGGCGCTGGGCATCGCGCGGGCCGCGTACGAGTACGCGCTGGAGTACGCGGGACAGCGGGAGGCGTTCGGCCGGCCGATCATCGAGAACCAGTCGATCGCGTTCGCGCTCGCCGACATCCGTACCGAGATCGAGTCCGTACGTCTGCTGATCTGGCAGGCAGCCTGGATGGCCCGCAACGACCGGACCTTCGATGCGGGCCAGGGCTCCATGTCGAAGCTGCGCGCGGGTGAACTCGCCGTCTCCGCGACGGAGAAGGCCGTCCAGATCCTCGGTGGCGCCGGGTACAGCAGGGAGCACCCCGTGGAGCGGATGTACCGCGATGCCAAGATCTACACGATCTTCGAGGGGACCAGCGAGATCCAGCGCCTGGTCATCGCACGGGCCATCTCCGGGCGCCACATCCGCTGAGCGCCTGCCGCTCAGTCACCGACCGGGGTGAACCGCACCGGGAGCGATCCCGGGCCCCTGGTGAACACTCCCTGCTCGGCCGGTACGAAGCCGTCGGCGAGCCGGAGGTCCGGCATCGCGTCGAGCAGCTGGTTCACCCCGGTCTCCACCTCCGCCCTGGCCAGCAGCGCGCCCACGCAGAAGTGCCGGCCGAGTGCGAACGCCAGGTGGTCGGCCGCGGCGGAGAACGCGGTGGTGCTGGTCAGGTCGGTGCGGAAGATGTCGAAGCGGTCCGGGTCGCGGTAGCGGTCGGCGTCGCGGTTGGCCGAGCCGATCAGGCAGGTGACGGTGGCTCCTGCGGGAACGGTGCCGCCGGTCAGCTTCACCTCGCGCGCCGTCTGCCGCATGATCATGTGGACCGGCGGGGTGTGGCGCAGGGTCTCGGCGAAGGCCCGGTCGATCAGTGACCGGTCCGCCCGGACTGCGGCAAGCTGCTCCGGGTGGGCCAGCAGATTGGCGAAGATCGAGGCGATGGCCTTGTCGGTGGTCTCCCCGCCCGCCGCGAGGAGCAGGCTGCAGAAGGCCTTGATGTCCTCGTCGCTCATCCGGACGCCGTCGACCTCGGCGGCGCAGAGCGCGGAGAGCAGATCGTCGCCGGGTGCCCGCCTGCGCTCCTGGATGACCGGGATCATGTAGGCGGCGAACTCCTGGCGGGTCCGTTCGCCGGCCGCCGCGACGTCGGGGTCGCCCGCGAGGTTGCCTAGGAAGGCGATGACGGTGGTGTACCAGCCGTGGAAGCGTTCGTGGTCGGTCCGGTCCAGGCCGAGCATGTCGGCGATCACCAGGACCGGGAAACGGGTGGCGAAGGACTCCACGAGGTCGGTCTCGCCGCGGTCCCGGAACGCGTCGATCAGCTCGCGTGCGTTGCGCTCGATGACGGGCAGGAACTTCTCCTGGAGGTCCGCGCCACGGAAGGCGGGGGCGACCAGGGCCCGGCGCACGGCGTGCTCCCGGCCGCTGAGCTGGAGGATCGTCCGGCCGTGGACGGGTTCGAGCTGCCAGTCGTAGTTGTCCGTGGTGAACTCCTGGGCCTTGTCCTTGAAGATCCGCTCGACGTCCTCGTACCGGGAGACGAGGTAACTGTCGGTGGCCTCGTGCCGGAGGAGCGGAGCGCTCTCGCGCATCGTGCGGTA
This sequence comes from Streptomyces sp. NPDC059499, assembly GCF_042749285.1. Classification (NCBI taxonomy): domain Bacteria; kingdom Bacillati; phylum Actinomycetota; class Actinomycetes; order Kitasatosporales; family Streptomycetaceae; genus Streptomyces; species Streptomyces sp. NPDC059499. The sequence continues at coordinate 39,467 of NZ_JBHYTT010000013.1, read as the reverse complement.
AGCCCCGTAGGGGTCGGCGGCGAAGGCGGGAGAGAGAATATCGGGCAGTGGCAACGCTTGGGACACGTGTGACTCCTGTGGGGCAGACATCAGTACGTTCCGGGGTTGTGAACGAGCTTTCCCTACAAGGCTATTGACCGGCTGTCCGATCCACACCCCCCGGGGGAACGTCATGCACACCTCATCCAGCCGGCCACGCGCGTCCGTGCTGTTCGTCACCGATCTCGCCTACGAGGCGCGCGGCCGCCGCTACTGCGACGAGGACATCTTCCTGACGTCCAGGCTGCGCGAGGAGTTCGACGTCGCGCTCTGTCACCCCCGGGACGCGGAGGCGCTGCTGGACGGGTTCGACGCGGTGGTCGTGCGCAACAGCGGCCCGGTGCTGCACTACCAGGAGGCGTACGACGCTTTCTGCGCGCGGGCTCGGGAGCGCGGGACCCTTGTCTACAACACGCTGGACGGCCGCGGGGACATGGGCGGCAAGCAGTATCTGGTCGATCTGAGCCGTGCCGGATTCCCGGTGATCCCCACCGTGGACCGTGCGGCGGATCTCGGGCTGCTGCCCGAGGCCTCCGAGTACGTGGTCAAGCCGAAGCTCGGGGCGGACTCGGTGGGCCTGCGGTTCACCCGGGACCCGGAGCTGCCTGCGGGAACCGACGGCACCCTGCTCGTCCAGCCGAGGATCGACTTCCGCTACGAGGTGTCCTTCTACTTCGTCGACCGGGACTTCCAGTACGCGCTCAACGCGCCGCACCCCGATCGGCGCTGGGTACTGGAGCCGTACACCCCGAGCCCGGCGGATCTGGCCTTCGCGCGTCGCTTCGTGGAGTGGAACAGCCTCACGCACGGCATCCAGCGCGTCGACGCCTGCCGGACGGCGGAGGGCGAGCTGCTGCTCGTCGAGCTGGAGGACCTCAATCCGTACCTCTCGCTCGACCGTGTCACGGAGCCTGTCCGGGAGGCGTTCGTGGCCCGGATGAAGGCCTCCGTGCAGGAGCTGCTCGCCTGACCCGTCCGGCCTTCGCCCGCATGCGTGGGGCGGGCACCGGTGTGAGGGTGCAAGCGTGACCACTGCCAGCGAGACCGCCCCCGCCGCGCAGAGTGCCGCCGCTCCGCCCGTGCTCGACCCCCGCCGCAGGAACATCGTCTTCGCCACGATCGTGCTCGGGATCCTGCTGGCGGCCCTGGACCAGACGATCGTGGGGACGGCACTGCCCACCATCGTCTCGGACCTCGGCGGAGCGGCCCACATGTCATGGGTCGTCACCGCGTATCTGCTGGCGGAGACCGTGGCGACGGTCCTGGTCGGCAAGTTCGGTGACATGTTCGGCCGGAAACTGATCTTCCAGATCTCGGCGATCATCTTCATCACCGGCTCGTTCCTCTGCGGCCTGGCGTCGAACATGCTGCTGCTGATCATCTGGCGGGGCCTGCAGGGGATCGGCGCGGGCGGCCTCATGGTCACGTCGATGGCGCTGATCGCCGATGTCATCCCGCTGCGCGACCGGGGCAAGTACCAGGGCGCGATCGGCGCTGTCTTCGGTGTGGCCACGGTGGTCGGGCCGTTGCTGGGAGGGCTGTTCACCGACCATCTGACCTGGCGCTGGGCGTTCTACGTCAATGTGCCGATCGCGATCGTGGTCGTCATCGCCGCCGCCCGCAACATCCCGGCGGTGAGGGCGGCCGGACGGCCCGTCATCGACTACCTGGGCATCGCGCTGGTCGCGGTCGGTGCCAGCGCGCTGATCCTGGCGACGAGCTGGGGCGGCAACGAGTACGCCTGGGGTTCCCCGGCCATCATCGGCCTGTTCGTCTGCGGTCTCGTCGCGCTGGCCCTGTTCTGTGTGGTGGAGGCGCGGGCGAAGGAGCCGATGCTGCCGATGCGGCTGTTCCGGAACCCGGTGTTCACGGTCTGCTCCATCCTGAGCTTCATCGTGGGCTTCGCGATGCTCGGCGCGATGATCTTCCTGCCGACGTATCTGCAGTACGTGGACGGCGACTCGGCCACGCTGTCCGGGGTGCGGACCCTGCCCATGGTGATCGGGCTGCTGGTGGCCTCGATCTTCAGCGGCAACGTGGTCAGCAAGACCGGCCACTACCGGATCTTCCCCATCGTGGGTTCGCTCGTGATGGCGGTCGGTCTCTTCCTGCTCTCCCGGATGGGCCCGGACAGCGGGGTCTGGCTCGAGTCGCTGTACATGCTGGTGCTGGGCGCGGGCATCGGCCTGTCGATGCAGGTGCTGACGATCGCGGTGCAGAACACCGTCGACTACGCGGACCTGGGCACGGCGACCTCCGGCGTCACCTTCTTCCGTACCCTCGGCAGCTCGTTCGGCACGGCGGTGTTCGGCACGATCTACGCCAACGCGCTGACGCCGAACCTGACGGAGGGGATCGCCGAGGCCGTGCGGGCCGGCGGTGACCCCGCTGTACTGGCGCGGGCGGCCGAGAGCCCCCAGGCCCTGCACGCGCTGCCCGCCGAACAGTCGGCTCCACTGGCACAGGCGTACGCGGACACGCTGCACACGGTCTTCCTGTGGACGGTCCCGGTCGCCCTCATCGGATTCGTCGTGTCGCTCTTCCTGAAGCAGGTGAAGCTCCGCGACACCGCGCGGGCGAACTCGACCGACATGGGCGACGGCTTCGCCCAGCCGAGCTCCGGGGACTCGGCGAAGGTGCTCGAGTTCGCCGTGGCCAGGATCCTGCACGCGGCGGGTCCCGACACGGCCCGGCGGATCGTCGCCGACTCCGACACACGCCTCGACATGGCGGGGGCCTGGGCGGTGATGCAGGTCGACCTCTTCACCCGGATGGTCGGCCACGCCAGCCTGAGTCTGATCGCCACCCGGCACCGGATCCCGCCGGAGGTGCTGGTGCCTGTCTTCGACCGGATGATCGAGGAGGGCTACCTGACCGGGAACGGCCACCTCTTCACCCACACGGCGGCAGGCCGGCGGGAGGCCGCAACGATCTCCGACGCGTGGGGGCGCTGGCTCAACGAACGTCTGGCCGAGGACGGCGCCCGGCCCGACGACGGGCAGCTGCGGGCGGCGGTCGATGTGATCGCCAAGCGGATGCTCGCGGAGGACCTGGCGCAGGAGCTGGCACCGGGACAGCGCGCGGTGGCGACGGTCTGATCCGGGCGAGGACCTGGCACCGGGACAGCGCGCGGTGGCGACGGTCTGATCCGGGCGAGGACCTGGTCAGAGCTCCCAGGACCGCAGGCGCTCGCCGGCCTCCCACTCGGGGCGGAGCAGCGCGAGGGCCGCCAGGTCGTGGCGGCGGCCGCGGTGCAGGCAGGCCGAGCGGCGTACGCCCTCGTGGACGAAGCCCGCAGCGGTGAGCACGGAGAGGGCCCGGGTGTTGTCCGTGTGGGTGAACGCTTCGACCCGGTGCATCGGCAGTTCGCCGAAGGCCAGGTCGGTGAGCGCGTCGAGGGCGGCCACGCCGTGGCCCTTGGCCCGGTGTTCGGGGGCCAGCATCAGGTAGACCTCGGCGGTGCTGTCGGCGGGCTGCTGGTCGTGCAGCGCTATGAGGCCGATCGGGGTGCCGTCCGGGAGGAGAACCAGGAAGTCGTCGCGTGAGTCGTCGTCGAGGTTGCGCTCGATGCGCTCACGGAGCCCGTACAGCGAAGTGGGCCAGGCCCCCGTCTCATGTGCGGCCGACGGGTCGGAGCGCCAGTGCTGGACCAGCTCGGCGTCCTCGATCTCCAGTGGGGTGAAGGCGAGGCCCCGGCCGCGCCAGCAGCGTGCTCGTTCGTCGTCCGGGTCCGGCGTGCTGTCGCTCATGCGCGGATCGTACGGGCGGCGGCGCGGCCGGGTACAACGGGTTTCTCAGTCGACGAAGACCGCCTCCGAGTAGACCCACAGCCCCTCGTGGCGGACGAATCGGCTCTGCTCGTGGAGCGAGTCGGGAGTGCCGTCGTAGGTGTAGCGGGCGCGGAAGGTGACCGTGCCCGTGGAGTGGAAGGCGCTGCCCTCGGTCGTGTCCAGGATGTCCAGGCCCGCCCAGCGCATCGCCGGGTCGAAGTCGACGGCGGGCGGACGGGTGTCGGGGTGCCAGGTGCGCAGCAGGTACGCGGCGTCCCGGACGACGAACGCCGCGTACCGGCTGCGCATCAGTTCCTCGCAGGACCGCGCCTTGGCCGTGCCTGCGTGCAGGCGGCCGCAGCAGTCCCCGTAGGTGGCCGGCAGGCCGCACGGGCACGGGGACGCGGGGGTGATCTCCGGGGCGCTCGCTCCGGGGGCGACCGTTCGCCGCGGGCGTGAGGGGCGTCGTGACATGTCTCCATTGTGACCCGCGTTCCGGAGTCCTTCGCGGACCGGGCGGCGGGTCCGGCCGTCAGGGCTTGCGTGCCACGCCCGCGTAGCCGGGGATCGGCTCGTCGCCCGGGACGTCGATGACCTCGCCGAGTTCCGGATGCCAGTCGGCGGAGAGCGAGACGCCCGGCTCGACGAGCTCGAGCCCGTGGAAGAACTCCGTGAGTTCGGCGCGCGAGCGGGGCCGCAGGGTCATGCCGCGCGCCTTGTACATGGCACGGGCCTGGGCGGCGCCCTCCGGGTTGAAGTCGCCGGTGGTGTGTGACAGCACCAGGTAGCTGCCGGAGGGGAGCTGTTCCACCAGCCGGTCGACGAGTTCGGCGGCGCCGTCCCCGTCGTCCAGGAAGTGGAGCAGTGCGAGCAGGGACAGGGCGACCGGCTCGGTGAAGTCGAGGACCTTGCCGGCCGCTTCCAGGATGGACTCGGGCCGGCGGGCGTCGGCCTGGATGTATTCGGTGGCGCCCTCGGGGGTGGAGCGCAGCAGGGCAGCCGCGTGCGCGAGCACGATCGGGTCGTTGTCGCAGTAGACGACGCGCGCGGCCGGGACGGCCTGCTGGGCGATCTGGTGGAGGTTCGGCTCGGTGGGTATGCCCGATCCGATGTCGAGGAACTGGTGGACGCCGTTCTCGGCGAGCCATCGGGTGGCGCGGTGCATGAAGGCCCGGTTGACCCTGGCCATGTCGCGGCCGCGGGAGTCCAGCGCGAGCAGTTGCTCGGCCATCTGTTCGTCGACCGGGTAGTTGTCCTTGCCGCCGAGGAACCAGTCGTACATTCGCGCGGGATGCGGCTTGCTGGTGTCGATCTCGACGGCTGAGGGGTCAATCCCGGTCATGGCGCGCTCCGTTGGTCGGCGGTAACGGCGAACAGCGTGTCCTGCGAGCATATATGGCGCTATGTCAGGTGAGGAGGAAGTCGGCCTGACCTGCCTTGGCCCCCTGGATGAAGGCGGCGATCTCGCCGTTGGAGTAGATCAGGGCGGGGCCGTCGGGATCCGCGGACTGGCGGACCGCCACTCTGCCGTCGGCCAGCTTCATGGCCTCGATGCAGTTGCCCCCGTTACCACCGCTCCACGGCTTGTACCAGCCTTCGGAGCCGAGATCGGCGGCCGGCATGCCGTTGTATATATGGTTCATCACAGCTCCTTGCGGAAGTCCCTGAGGATTTCCTTCGTGCGTTGTGCAGTTGCGGCCTGAGCCGCCATACGGTCCATGACCTCGAGGTAGGAAGCCACCTCGGGGCGCGCGTCGAAGTACACGGCGCCGGTCAGGTACTCGCTGTACACCATGTCGGGCAGTTCGGGGACGGCGAAGCGGAAGAGGACGAACGGCCCGTAGGTGCCCGGGTGGTGGCCGGTCGCGAACTCCGCGATCTGCAGCGTCACGTTGGGCAGGGCCGTCGCCTCGAGCAGCCGGTCGACCTGATCCCGCATGGCGTCGGGACTGCCGACGGGACGGCGCAGGACGGTCTCGTCCATGACCACCCACAGCTTCGGCGCGTCCTCCCTGGTGAGCAGCGACTGCCGCTCCATCCGCAGCGCCACATGGCGCTCGATGTCCTCGGGCCTGGTCTGGCCGACAGCCCCGGTACGCATCACGGAGCGCGCGTAGTCCTCGGTCTGGAGCAGACCGGGAACGAAGTGCGGCTCGTAGGTACGCAGGAGGCTCGCGGCGCCCTCCAGGCTGACGTACATGCTGAACCAGTCGGGCAGCACGTCGTGGAAGCGCTGCCACCAGCCCGGCTTGTTGGCCTCCTCCGCGAGTTCGACGAAGGCGTCGGCCTCCTCGTCCGAGATCCCGTAGGCCTTCAGGAGGAGCTGGACGTAGGGGATCTTCAGACCGACCTCGGCCGTCTCCATCCTGCGTATCGTCCCGGGAGCGACACGAAGCACCTTGGCAGCCTGGTCGCGGCTCAGACCGACGCGCTCCCGCAGGTCCTGCAGACGCTTGCCGAGAACGACCTGGCCCACGGTCGGGGCGGACCGCGGTTCGCTCACTTCAGACCTCCCGATGCGCTGTTTGCGAGCAGTGTGCCATGCGCTCGGCTCCATGGACACAGCCACTCTGAATTTTTCAGAGTGCCTCTTGCCAAGTGTTCATGTCAGAGGGAGAGTTGGGGGGTGAACCAGTTCACGTAGTCGCGCCCGACCTCCTTTCACCACGGTGCGAAGCGTGACGCAGCCCCCACTGTGAGGAATTGGTCGTGGCACCTGGCAGTGCGCTCATCCCCCGGCTCATGGACCTCAGCCCCGGGACGGAAGCGCTCCGTTACTGCTTCGCGCTGTCGGCGCACCCCGAATCGGTGGCGGGTGCGCGGCGGCTGACACGGGCCCGGCTGGCCGAGTGGCGGCTGCACGGCGACGCCTACGACGCGGCGGTCCTGATCGTCTCCGAGCTGGTCACCAACGCCGTGGTGCACACCGCCAGCGCGCGCGTGGTGTGCGAGCTCCGCTGCTCCGACGGCCGGTTGCGCATATCCGTGCAGGACCAGGGACACCAGCCGGGCGGACCACGGCTGTCCCTGCAGGCCGACGACGAGCACGGGCGAGGGCTGCTGCTGGTCGATTCCATGAGCTCCGCCTGGGGTTCGTGCGACACAGGGAACGCATCGGGCCGCATCGTCTGGGCGGAACTGCAGCACAGCTCGGAGCAGCCATGCTGAAGAACGCCCTGTCCCAGCTGCTCGGAGCGCGTAGGTCCCGGACGGGTGGCAACGCCGACGGTCGTGTGAAGCTGCCGCTGCCGCCCGCGCTCTCGGCGAGCCTCGGCTACGACGCCGTGGGCGTGCCCGCTCGGTACGGATTCCGGTTGATGTCACATCTGCCGCGTGCCGGATGCGTGTTCGCGGATGCGGACCAGTGGTGGTGGATCGTTCCGTCGGGTTCGGATCTCGATCTGGACTGGCCGGAACAGGCCTCGTACGCCACCGGCGCCTACGTCCCGGCCGGCCGCCCCCGGCTGATCCACGCGCCGGACAGCCGCACCCCCTATACGCCGCCCATTCCGCTTTTCCTCATGGTGTGCCAGGTCACCGGGGTCGCACCGTCCTGGGCGGCGGCCGGCCGGCCGAGGGCCGTACCCGCTCCCTGAGGCCTGGAGTCCTCGGAAGCGGGCGGGGCCGGACGGTCAGGGGCGGTCGAGGTACGCGAGACCCGGGTGGACCTGGGTGTATCCGTCGACGAGGCGGCGGGCCACCGATACGGAGTCGACCAGCGGATGCAGGGCGAACGCCCTCACGGCCGCGGCGCGCGAACCGGTCTCCGCCGCCTCGAGGACCGCGCGTTCCACGGCCTTGACCGCGGTGACCAGGCCGACCGCGTGGTACGGGAGCGGGTCGACGGAGACGGGGTGTGCGCCGTTGGCATCGACCAGGCAGGGCACCTCGATGACGGCGTCCGCGTCGAGCACCGAAAGGGTCCCGCGGTTGCGGACGTCGAGGATCAGTGAGGTCCGTTCGTTACGGGCGACGGCCCGCATGAGGGCGAGCGCGACCTGTTCGTAGCCGCCGGACTCCAGATCGCTCTCCTCGCGTTCACCGGCCCCGGCCACGTCCCGGTTCTCCGCCATGTACGTCGCCTCGCGTTCGGCGCGCGTGCGGTCCCAGGTGGTCAGCGCCGGTGCGTCCGGGTCCTTCATCCGCGCGTAGAAGCCCTCCTGCTGGTCGCGGAGGAACGCGCCGCGGGTCTGTTCGGCGTCCTGATAGGCGCGAACCGCTTCCCGGTTGAAGTAGTAGTAGTGCAGGTACTCGTTGGGAACGGCGCCGAGGGAGCGCAGCCAGTCCGCGCCGAAGAGCCTGCCCTCCTCGAACGAACCGAGCAGCGCCGGATCGGCGAGCAGCCGGGGGAGCTCGTCGCGGCCCTCGATGTGCAGCCCGCGGACCCACCCGAGGTGGTTGAGCCCCACGTAGTCGATCCACGCCCGGTCCGGGTCGGCGCCGAGGACGCGGGCGATCCGGCGGCCGAGGCCCACCGGCGAGTCGCAGATCCCGATGACCCGGTCGCCGAGGTGCCGTGCCATGGCCTCGGTGACCAGGCCCGCCGGATTGGTGAAGTTGATGACCCACGCGTGCGGCGCGAGCCGGGCGATGCGCCGGGCGAGCTCGACCGCGACGGGGACGGTGCGGAGCCCGTACGCGATGCCGCCGGCTCCGACCGTCTCCTGGCCCAGAACGCCCTCGTCGAGCGCGACGCGTTCGTCGGCTGCGCGGCCTTCGAGGCCACCGACCCGGATGGCCGAGAAGACGAAGTCCGCGCCGCGCAGGGCCTCGTCGAGGTCGTCGGTCGCGACGACCGCGGGTGCGTCATGGATGCCGCGGGCCTGTTCGGCGAGGACCCTGGCGACGGCGGTGAGCCGGCCGGTGTCCGTGTCGTACAGGGTCACCCGGGACACGCGGCCCTCGGCGTGATCGCCGAGCAGCGCCCCGTACACGAGAGGCACCCGGAATCCGCCACCGCCAAGAATTGTCAGCTTCACGCTGCTCGATGGTACGGGGGTGGATGCCTGCCGGGGCGCGACGCCCCGGGCCCGGAGGCCCGGGGCGCCCGATGCGTCAGTAGCCGTTCCACCAGCGGGTCACGGCCTGCCAGATCCTCGCGGGCCCGCTCCGCTGTGCGGGAATCGTGGGGGCGGCGACCGGTGCGGGCGACGGATCCACCCGGTGCGCGGCGGCCGGTTCGGCAACCGGGCCCGCGCCGGGGGCGTAGCCGGGTCGCGGTCCCGGTCCGCCGGCCGTCGCGGGCCTCGGTACGGCCGGCGACGACACCTCCCAGTCGGTGCGGGGCCGCGGCCGTGCCGACATCGATGTCTGCGGGTCCGCGTCGACCTCCTGTTGCGGGCTCGGCGCGAACTTCACCGGCAGGTGCACCAGATGGCGGCCCATGATGTTGCCGACCCAGTCCAGCTCGCTCTCGTCGACGGCGAGTTCGAGGTCCGGCAGCCGCATCAGCAGGGCGTCGACCCCGACATCCGCGATGGCACGCCCGATGTCCTGGCCGGGGCATTCGTGCGGGCCGCCACTGAAGGCGAGGTGGGCGCGGTTGCCCTCCATGTTCGCGGTGAGGTCGGGCCGTACCGACGGATCGGTGTTGGCCGGCGCGATCCCGACGAGGAGCGCGTCACCCGCCTTGATCTGCTGGCCTCCGAGCTCCGTGTCGCCCACGGCCCAGCGGCCGAAGACGGCGGTGAACGGCGGCTCGTCCCAGAGGGTCTGCTCCACCGCTTCGGGCACGGTCATGTGCCCACCGCTGAGCCGGGCGCGGAAGCGTGGGTCGGTCAGCACCATGCGTACGACGTTGGCGATCAGGTTCGCGGTCGATTCGTAGGCGGCGATGAGGATGAGCCGCAGGTGTTCCGCGACCTCCACGTCGGTGAGCCCCGCGGGATGCTCGACGAGCCAGCCCGCGAAGTCGTGGGCGGGGGCGGCACGCCGTCGCTCGACGAGCCTCGTGAGCGCGGAGAGCACGTAGGCGTTGCTCTCCACGGCCGTGGCGGTGCCCCGGGTCATGTCGCGGGCGGCCTGCACCAGCCGGTCGTTGTACTCCTCGGGCATGCCGAAGATCGCGCACATCACCATCATCGGCAGATGGTCGGCGAACTGGCCGACGAGCTCGGCGGAGCCCTTCTGGCAGAAGTCGTTGACGAGGCGGTTACTGAAGCGGTTGACGTGCCGACGGACGCCGCGGGTGTCGATCCGCGCCATGCTGTCCGTGACCGCACCGCGCAGTCGCTCATGGGCGTCGCCGTCGGCGAACACGCAGACCGGCTGCCAGGTGAAGATCGGGGCGAGCGGGTGGTCCGGAGCGACACTGCCGTCCTGCAGTGCGCTCCAGCGGCGTGAGTCCCGGGAGAACTGCGAGGGGGTCCTGGTCATGTGGAGGTTCTCGCTGTGGCCGAGCACGAGCCAGGCGGGTACGTCTCCGTGCAGCAGCACCGGTGCCACCGTGCCGTGTTCGGCACGCAGCTTGCCGTAGAGGCCCGCGGGGTCGTTCTCCGCCTCGGGCCCGTAGAACCGGCGCAGTCCGCCAGGGCCTCGGCCCGTCCCGTGGGCCGGGCACTCCGGCGGCGGCACCGGCCCCGTGGCCGCTCCGGGTTCGTGGTGGAAGGGGGTTGTCACAGTCGCTCCAGGGATCGGGCTTCCAAGGTCGGGCGCGGGGGGTGCGGGGCGGGGTGCGCGCAGGTGGGGGCCTGGGGCAGCCGCGTCCCGCCGTCAGGCGAGAGGAACGGCCAGGCTGTGCAGATAGCGCATCAGGGTCATCAGCACATCGCGGCTGGAGGCACGCAGGCGGGCGTCGCAGTCGATCATCGGGACCTCGTCCGGCAGGTCGAGGGCGTTGCGCAGCGCCTCGACCGGGTGGTGGGGCGCGTCGGGGAAGGTGTTGACGGCCACGACGAAGGGCACACCGCGCTCCTCCAGCCGGCCGATCACGTCGAAGCTGACCTGGAGCCTGCGGGTGTCGATCAGGACGACGGCTCCGAGGGCTCCTTCGAACAGTCCGTTCCACAGGAACCAGAAGCGCTCCTGGCCGGGGGTGCCGAACAGATAGAGGATCAGTTCCTCGCTGAGGCTGATCCGTCCGAAGTCCATGGCGACGGTCGTCGCGGTCTTGCTCTCCACGCCGACGTTGTCGTCCACTCCGACGCCGGCCTGGGTCATGGTCTCTTCGGTCGTCAGGGGCCGGATCTCGCTCACCGAGCCGACCATGGTCGTCTTGCCGACCCCGAAGCCGCCGACGATGACGACCTTCACCGCGGCCGTGGCCGTGGTGGGAAGGACGTCCTCGCTGCGGGGGCCCGTGATCGTGTCAGAGCTTCTGAAGTCCATGCATCACCGCTTCGAGGAGGGACCGGTCCGGAAGTGCGGCGCGGACGATGGGCGCGCGCGATTCGATCAGTTCGGTCGCCAGGAGTTCCGTCAGGAGGGAGGTGACCACGCTGAAGGGCAGGCTCAGATAGGCCGAGATCTCGGCGACGGACAACGGCGCCCTGCAGAGCCGCAGGATCGCGGCCTGCTCGGGCTGGACCGTGGGTGACGGTTCGGCCTGCGCGACGACCATGGTGACCAGGTCGAGCGCCGCCCTTTCACCGTCGGTCTCACCGGTGATCACATACAGCCGTTCCGGGTCGTTCAGTGCCGGATCGACCTTTCGGCGTTCTCGTCGGGGAGCACTCATCCGGCCTGCCCGTCATGTCGGGGCGGGCTCGTCAGATGGGCTCCGATCCGGACGACCATGTCCCGCATACGGGCTCCGACCAGTCCGGCATCGACGGTCTCGCCGGCCAGCACCGCGAGGTAGGCGCCGGTGCCGGCGGCCATCAGGTAGAAGAACCCACCGGTGACCTCGATGACGACGAGCTTCATCAGACCGTCGCTGTAGGGGATTTCGGTGGCGACCGCGGCGGCCAGACTCTGCAGTCCGGCGCAGGCCGCCGCGAGGCGGTCGGCGACGTCGGGGTCACCGCCGTGCCGGGCGATGCGCAGGCCGTCCGAGGAGAGCACCACGATCTGATGGATGCTCGGTACGTCGTCGGCCAGTTCCTTGAGCATCCAGTCCATGTTTCCCCGCTGCTGGATCACTTCAGGTCTCCCTTGTCCCACGCATCGTCAGAGTCTTCGCCGGTCTTCGGTTCCTGAGGCACGCCGTTGACGGCCTGGGTGAAGGCCTCCAGCCAGAGACCGGGCGGCGGTTCCTGGCCGCCCGGCCGTCCGCCGCCGTGACCGTTCGATCCGTTGTGCGCTCCTGCGGCGGGCTCCGCGGCCGGGGCCGCATGCTGCTGCGGGAGGTTGTGCGAGCCGAGCGGGGCGCGACCGCGGCTGCGGCGTTGGGGAAGCCCGCCCTCGGTCCACTCGGTGACCACGATCTCGTCGTCACCCATCGCGGACGCCGTGGCGGCGGGACGCGACGAGGACGCGGAGGAGGTTCCGGGTACGGGCGCGGACGCGGATCCCGCCAGGGGTGCGCCGACCGACGGTACGGGTCCGGTGGCCGCGGAGCGTGCCCTGCGCTTGCCGGGCGGCGGTACGACGTGCTGGAGCTGCGACATGTCCAGCGAGCTCTGGGGCCGGGAGGTGGCGCCGATGCCGTGCGCGATGCCGGGAGCGGGCCCGGTGGTGATCATGTCGCGCGGAACGATGAGGACGGCGCGGACACCGCCGTACGCGGACTGCCGCAGGGAGACCTGGAGTTGGTACATCCTGGAGAGTCGGCCGACGACGGCCATGCCCAGTCGGGGGGACTCCCCCAGGTCGTTCATGTTGATGCCGGCCTGGGCCTGGGCGAGCATGTTCTCGGCCCTGGCGCGGGCCTCCTCGCTGAGGCTGACGCCGCCGTCCTCGATCTCGATGGCGATGCCGGTCTGCACCTCGACCGCGGTGACGTGCACCCGGGTCTGGGGCGGCGAGTAGCGGGTCGCGTTGTCGAGGAGTTCGGCACAGGCGTGGATGAGCGGTTCGACCGACGTGCCGACGATGGCGACCTTGGCGATCGAGTGCAGGTCGACGCGCTGGTACTCGAGGATCCGGGACATCGCTCCGCGCAGCACGCTGAACAGCGGTACGGGCTTGGGCCACTGGCGGCTGGGGCGGGCGCCGCCGAGCACGGCGATGGAGTCGGCGAGACGCCCGATCAGCGCGGTGCCGTGGTCGATGCGGAGCAGGTCGTCGAAGACCTCGGGGTTGCGCCCGTGATGGTCCTCCATCTCCCGCAGCTCGCTCGCCTGGCGATGGACGATCGCCTGGACACGGCGGGCGACACTGACGAAGGCGCGCTGCGCGGAGTCACGCATCGCCTCCTCGTTGTCGATGATGTCGAGGACCTGGAGGACCAGGGCGCGTTGCGCCTTGGGGAGGTTGCGGTAGGCGTCGTCGGCGTCGACGACGTCGCGCATCACCTCCTGCGGCGAGTTGCTCGCGCGCAGCCGGCGGATCGCGGCGGGCAGGAGTTCCTTGGTCAGCTGTACGGTCTCCTGGTCGTGGGCCGCGAGGCGGTGTTCCAGGAACGCGATGCGCTGTTCGTACTCCGCGCGCTGGACGCGCATGGCGCGGCGGCGGCGGTTGAGCTGGACGGCGAGCACGGCGACCACGACCGTGGCGGCCGCACCGCACCAGACGACTGCCGTCCGCGCGCCCCCGGTCAGCGGCACCGCACCGGCGGCGGTGGCGCAGGCCATCAGCAGTACGGGCAACAGCGCGGCGCGGACAACGGGAATGTCTCTGTTTGTCGGCGGTTCTTCAACACGAACCATCTAAACCCTCTGGCGGTTGATTCGGCAGGTATACGCACTTGTGCGGACAGTTATGAACAAGTGCTCGAATTCATATCAACTCGACTTCACTGAGCGTGAGCCTAGCCAGATCAGAACAGCGCTTCGGCATATTCGCCCAACCCCCTGCACGAGCACTCCGGCGGTAATACACTCACCAGGTTTTGCACTCAACGCCGTCGCGCGTGTGCAGGGAGTAATGGAATACAGAAATCGGCCGAAACCAGACCCGCTTGTCCTTCTGTGCGGGACAAGCAGCGGACCGGCCGATCGCGTGAGGGACACCGGAAAGCTCAAGTTCCCCATGTGAAACGCACACTTGGGCGAATATTCGAGACGCACACGAAACCCTGAGCACCGCAGGGCGGGACAAAGGCACATGCGATCGAATCGGATCGAAAGGAGCAGATTCGTGATCGACGGACGGATGTACGGGGAGGTCTCCGCTGCAGTACCGACGGCACGGGGCTACACCATCGAATCGCTGGACACCGGCCTCCGGCTGATGCAGCTGTTCCTCACGCAGGACTGCCTCACCGTGTCCGAGGCCGCCCGCCGCCTGGGCGTCGGCAGGTCCACCGCGCACCGCGTGCTCTGCACCCTGGAGGGCCGCGGCTTCACGGTCCGCGACCCGTCGGGGCGGGGGTACGAGGCAGGGCCCGAGCTGCTCCGTCTGGGGCTGCCGGCCGGCTTCGGCAGGGAGGTGCGCGCCCACCTCGGAGCCGTACTCGACGAAGCCGTACGGCGCACCGGGGAGACCGTGCAGAGCGCCGCTCTGATCGGGGATCAGGTGATCGTCACCGACGGCCGCGAGTCCCCGCACCCGGTGCGCGTGATGCTGGAGACGGGGCGGGCCCACCCCGCGCACGCCACCGCGGCCGGGAAGGTGCTGCTCTCCCGGATGACCGTCGACCAGGTCTGCGCCCTCTACCCGCAGGAGCGGCTGCCCGCGCTCACCGCGCACACCCTCGTCTCCCGGACCGGGCTGCTGGAAGAACTGGCGGAGGTCCGTGAGCTCGGCAGGGCCTTCAGCCGGGGCGAGTCGGTCCCGGGCCTGACTGCCGTCGCGGTTCCCCTGGCCGTAACGGGTCGGCGCGACCGGCTCGCCCTGAGCGCGTCCGCACCCGCCGACCGCGGCGACGACGCGGCACTCGCCGAACGGGCGGCGCAGCTCCGGCAGTCGGTCGCGCTGACGGTGGAGACGACCTGACGGGCCCAGGCGCGGTCGGTGGCGATCACCGGTGCGGCTGTCGCGCCCGGGTCAGCGGCGGGATCCGCCGATGCGGCCTTCCAGCTGCACGAGCAGCTCGCTGAGCTGCCCGCTGAGCCGTGTACGGGTCCGTTCGTCGAGGCCGGACAGGACGGTACGTTCGTAGGCGAGCTGCTGGGGCAGCACCCGGTCGACCAGCTCACGGCCCTCGCCGGTCAGCCGGACGTGTGCGACCCGGCGGTCCCGGTCGTCGCCGCGGCGGTCGACCAGGCCGCCCTCCTGCAGGGCGCGGAGCCTCTTGGTCACCGCGGCGCCGGAGGAGAAGGTCTCGCGGGCCAGGTCACCGGGGGTGAGCTCGCGGTCGGTGCGGCGCAGCGCGCCCAGCAGGTCGAATTCGGCGCGGGTCAGGCCCGCGGCGCGCAACGGCGCGTCCTCCGCCTGCTGGAGGAGGGCGGCACATCGGTTGATGCGGCCGATGAGTTCCATCGGCCCGGTGTCGAGCTCCGGATTGACGGCGTGCCACTGCCGTACCACCGAGGCCACGATGTCGTCGGTCACACCGCTCCGTTCTCCGGGGGCGGGATACTGCGTCCCCGCCGTTGTGCTGTGGCCGCGAGCGTACGGTGTCCCGCGTGCTCCGCCGCCAGCATCTCCTCCTCGGGCAGGGCGCGCTGCCACCATTCCCCTGCCGCGATGTCACCGGCGTCGCGCAGTTCGACGAGGGAGGACGTCAGCCGCCTGCGGGCCAGGTCGAGCGAGAGGGCGTCGGAGTCCGGGTCGGCGATCAGGTCCTCGGCACGGCCGCGCGCCTCCGCGGTTGCGGTGAGGGCCTGTTCGACGCGGCCCCCGGCACGGCGGTTGGGGACGGCGATCGCGACGAGCAGTCCGACCGCCGCTCCCACGAGCGTGTCCAGGGCGCGGTCGGCGATGAGCCCTCCGGCCGGGTGGGTGTCCGCGAATTCCATGACGAGCAGGGCCATCGGAGTGACAGCGACGGAACCGAGCCAGTAGTTCCGGGTGATCAGGGCCTCGGCGGCGAAGTTGAACGCCAGGACGCACAGGATGAGGGCGAGCGGGCCGATTCTTGCGACCGGGATGACGGCGGCGAGGACGAGGACGCCGACGAGGTTCCCCACGGTGCGCTGCACGGCCCGGCTCCAGGTGAGCGTCACGTTGGACTGGTACACGGAGGCCGCGGTGACGATGGCCCAGTACGGGTGGCCCACGCCGAGGGCCGAGGACGCGTAGCCGGCGAGTGCGCAGCCGATCAGCGTGCGGAGGGCGATCGGCAGGACCGGGGAGCCGGGGGCGAGTGCGCGCAGAAGTGCGCGCCGGGCCTCGCGCCTCCCCCGTCGGGTCCGCCGCCCCGCCCGTTCGGCGTCGATCCCGAAGAGGTGCCCGACGGCGCCGGGGGCGGGCGGAGGGTTCGGCACCGGCCCGCGTGCCCGCGTCGCCGCCGCCCATGCGCCCAGTTGCCCCGGGCCGGGTACGGGGCAGCGGGCGTCAGCGGTGGTTCCGGCGAGGGTCCGCTCCGCGTGGACCACGAGGCGTTCGAGTTCCTGTCGTACGGGGGTGGGGCGCCCGGCGGCGAGCAGCGACTGCCAGGCGGCGTGGACGGCGGCGACCGCGGCATGACGGGTGCGCGGGCCGGGCTCGGCCGCGTAGGCCGCGGCAGCGTCGAGTGCGCGGGCGGTGGCGCGCCGCTCCGGGCCTTCCCTGCGCCACAGGGCGGGCCCGGCGGTGACCAGCCAGGAGAACGCTCCCGCCGCCAGGGCCAGGGCGAGGTGCCCGGGGATCTGTCCGGGCTGTTGCGGAGCGAAGAGCGCGGCCGAGGTGACGAAGGTGAAGATCAGGTTGCCGGGCGGGCCGATGCGCGAGGCGTCGCAGAAGCTCTTCTGTACGGCCGCGAGCAGTGCGCCGACGGTGATCAGCACGGCGGTCGAGTCGGTGGCCGAGGCGGCGAGCAGGGCCACGGCGAGGCCGGCGACCATGCCGAGGACCACGCGAACGACGGTGTGCGCCCTGCGCGCGTACGGCAGGTTGTGCCCGTACAGCGCACAGAGCGAGCCGGCCATCGTGTACATCACGAGGTCGAGGCGGTCCATCGCGTACAGCAGCAGATTCGGCGCCGCGGAGGCGACGACCACGCTCAGCGCGGGCTTGAACCAGATCTCCGCCGGGCTGTTCAGCCGCAGCGTGCCGGTCACCGGCAGCCTGCGGACGGACGGCTTCCGGGGGCGCACTGCTGTATCACTCACCTAAATACGTTAACAGGTATTACACCAGTAAACGAAAATCCTCCGGTAGCCCCGCCACCCGTGCGGACATAGCGTTCCGCACAGCAGCTGTGAACGCGCCCTGGCGCTCGCCCCTGGAGGAATGCGCATGACGCTCGTCGAGCCGGTCCCCGGTCGCCCCTGCTGGGTCGAGCTGAGCACTTCGGACGTTCCTGCCGCCCGGACGTTCTACGCGGCGCTGTTCGGCTGGCGGTCCGAGACCGACCCGCGTCCCGAGGCGGGCGGGTACACGATGGCGCGCCTCGGCGAGGACGCCGTCGCCGCGTTCACCCCCTCCTACCAGCCGGACCAGACGCCCACCTGGACCGTGTCCTTCGCGACCGCGGACGCCGACGCCACGGTCGACGCCGTGCGCTCGGCCGGCGGCACACTGCTTGTCGGGCCGATGGACGTGTTCGAGCAGGGCAGGTTCGCGGTGGTCGCCGATCCCTCGGGAGCGGTGTTCTCGCTCTGGCAGGCACGCGCCTTCGCCGGCACGCCCCGCTTCGGCGAGCCGGGCACGCTGGGCTGGGCGGAGCTCCGCACTCCCGATCCGGCCGGAGCGCTCGCCTTCTACACGACTGTGTTCGGCTGGACGGTCAACGCGTCGGAGCACTACACGCATTGGGGTGTGGAGGGTGACGACTTCGGCGGCATGACGACGATGAGCGGGGAAGAGGCGCCCCCGCGATGGCTGCCCTACTTCGTGGTCCCGGACGCCGAGAAGACGGCCGCCACCGCCCTGGGCGCGCGCGGCGACCAGCTCATGCCGCCGAGGCGCCTGCCGAGCGGGCGATGGATCGCCGTGCTCCGCGATCCGCAGGAGGCGGCGTTCGGCATCCACACGCCGTAACCGCGTACCGCCGGCCGGCCGGCACGCGACCTCAGCGGCCGGCGGCCCGGACGTCCTCCGGCGCCCGCAGGCTCTCCGCCGCGTCCGACACCCTCCGCATCAGGTCGAAGAGCACCTGCTGCTCATCGGCGGAGAGCGGGCCGAGGAAGACCTGGTTCATCCGCGCGGTGCGCACCGCGAGTCTCCGGTGCGTACGGACGCCGTCGTCGGTGAGCCGCAGGAGGAAGCGCCGCCCGTCGTGCGGGTCGCGGACCTTGTCCAGCAGTTCCCGGCGCAGCAGCCTAGTGATCACCTCGGCGACGGTGGACCGGTCGAGCCCGACGCGCTCCCCCACCGTCCGCTGGTCCAGCCCCGGCTCGGCGGTCAGAGCGTTGAGCACCGCGAACTGGGGAGACGTGGTCTCCTCCGAGACGATGGTGTTCCACAGCAGATGGTGCGCCTGCTGAAGTCGCCGGGCCAGATGCCCGGGATGGCTGCTCAGGTCGACCGCGGACACGGCACCGTCCTCTTCTGCGCTTCTGTTCTTCACGGAAACAAGCAGTGTACTGAGCCTCTTGACCTCAGCAACATGCCATGAGTAGCTTCACCCCCATCGCATATTACTCAGTGCACTGAGCATTGTCGGCCAAGCCGCAACTCTCACGGAGCCGTGACATGACCGCACGTGACACCACCCACCCGCTGCCCGACGGGCTGAGCCAGCAACAGATCGACTCCGAGGTGGCCGGGGTCCAGGCCGCCGCCCCGGCGGGGGCGCACCATCCGCCGCGCGACTACCCCCCGTACCGCAGCAGCCACTACCGCCATCCGCACCGCTCTCCGGTCCCCGTACGCGACCCCGAGGCGGTCGAGCTGTCCGGACCCGCCTTCGGCGTCACCGACGTGACCGCGCTGGACCGCGATCTGACCGCGCAGCACCTGGGCGAACCGCTCGGCGAGCGCATCACCGTCCAGGGCCGGGTCCTGGACCGGGCGGGGCGCCCCGTGCGCGGGCAGCTCGTCGAGCTGTGGCAGGCCAACGCCTCCGGGAGGTACGCCCACCAGCTCGACCGGCACCCTGCTCCGCTCGACCCCCACTTCACCGGCTTCGGACGCTGTCTGACCGATGACGAGGGCGGCTACGCGTTCACGACGATCAAGCCGGGCGCCTACCCCTGGCGCAACCACGTCAACGCCTGGCGCCCCGCGCACATCCATTTCTCGCTGTTCGGCACGGCGTTCAGCCAGCGGCTGATCACCCAGATGTACTTCCCGGGCGATCCGCTCCTCCCGTACGACCCGGTACTCCGCTCGGTCACGGACCCCGATGCCCGTGAGCGGCTCGTCGCGTCGTACGACCACGATCTGTCCGTCCCCGAGTGGTCGCTCGGCTACCGCTGGGACATCGTCCTCGACGGTCCGGCCGCCACCTGGACCGAGGAAGGCCGCGCCTGATGACGTACCTCCCCCCGACACCGTCCCAGACCGTGGGCCCCTTCTACGGATACGCGCTGCCCTTCACCGGGGGCGGCGAGATCGCACCGGCCGGCCACCCGGACACGGTCACCGTGCACGGGGTCGTACGGGACGGCAGCGGGGCCCCCGTTCCCGACGCCGTCGTGGAGACGTGGCAGCCCGCTCCGGACGGATCGCGTACCGGGAGCCCCGGGTCGCTCCGCCGTGACGCGGCCACGGGCCGGGTCATCGGGCGCAACGGTGTGGACTTCACCGGTTTCGGCCGTGTGCCGACCGACGCGGACGGGCACTGGGCCGTGCGGACCCTGCCGCCCGGCGGCGTCCCGTACCTCTGTGTCGCGCTCTTCGCCCGTGGTCTGCTGCACCACCTCCACACCCGCGTCTACCTCCCGGACCTGCTCGAACGGGACACCGGGACCGCGGACCCGCTGCTGGAGTCGCTGGAGCCCGAGCGCCGGGCCACACTGATCGCGACACACACGGACCCGCGTACCTACCGCTTCGACATCCGTCTCCAGGGCGAGGGCGAGACGGTCTTCCTGGAGTTCAGCTGATGTACGAGAGCGATGCCGGGCTCCTCGCCCCCGGCCGGGCCGGCTCCCCCGCCGAGACCGCAACCGGCGACCGCGCCTTCCTGCAGGCGATGCTGGATGCCGAGGCGGCGCTCACCCGCGCCCAGTCGGTCTGCGGCCTAGCTCCTGCCGGAGTGGGCCGGGCGGTGACCGCCGCCGCCGACGCGGACCGCTTCGACGTACGGGATCTGGCGCTGCGGGCCCGGTCCGGCGGCAACCCGGTGATCCCTCTGGTCGCCGATCTCACCGCGGCGGTCGAGGAGGACGTCCGGCCGTACGTGCACCGGGGCGCGACCAGTCAGGACATCCTCGACACGGCCGCGATGCTGGTGGCGGTCCGGACGCTGACGCTCGTCGTCGACGACCTGCGGCGTACGGCCGACGCGCTGGAGGAGCTGTCCGCCGCGCACCGCGACACCCCCATGCCGGGCCGCACCCTGACCCAGCACGCCGTGCCCACGACGTTCGGCCTCAAGGCGGCGGGCTGGCGGTCGCTGGTGCTCGACGCCCGGGACCGGCTGACAGCGGTGCGCGACTCCCTGCCCGTCCAACTCGGTGGCGCGGCAGGCACCCTGGCCGCCTTCGGGGCCTTCTCCCCGGAGGTCCACGGCGATGCGGGGCTGCCGCTCGTCGCCGCGTACGCACGGGAACTGTGCCTGGCCGAACCGCTGTTGCCCTGGCACACGCTCCGCACCCCGATCGCCGATCTCGCGGGCGCGCTCGCTTTCACCGCGGGCGCTCTCGGCAAGGCGGCAGCCGATGTCCTCGTTCTGTCCCGTACCGAGATCGGTGAGGTCGCGGAAGGACGGGGCGGGGGCTCGTCCGCCATGCCGCACAAGGCCAACCCGGTCCGGGCCACCCTGATCGCCGCCGCGGCCCGGCGCGCCCCAGGACCGGCCGCCACCCTCTACGGTTCGCTCGCCGCGGAGGACGAACGGCCGGCCGGCGCCTGGCACGCCGAGTGGGAACCGTTGCGGGACCTGCTGCGGCTGGTCGGCGGTGCCGCCCGCGATGCCGTGGCACTCGCCGAAGGGCTCAGGGTCCTCCCCGCCGTGATGCGGGACCATCTGCCGGTCACCGGCGGGCTGATCGTCTCGGAGCGGCTGGCCGCGGTCGCCGCCGGCCGGGTGGGCCGGGCCCGCGCCGGAGAGATCCTGGCCGGAGCGGCCCGGCGCGCGAGGGACGAGGGAAGATCGCTCGCGGACGTGCTGGCCGACGAGCCCGCGTTCGCGGGTCTGGACCTCACCGCACTCACCGACCCCGCCCGGTACACCGGCGCCGCCGGCCCGCTCACCGATCGCGCCCTGGAGCGCCGATGACCACGACTCCCGCCCGCCTTCCGCACCACCGCGCCGAGGGGCCCGCCTCGGCTCCCCCGCTCCTGCTCGGCCCGTCCCTCGGCACCTCCACGGCGCTCTGGGACGGGGTGGCGCCGGAACTCTCCGCGAGCCACCGCGTCGTGCGGTGGGACCTGCCCGGACACGGCGGGTCGCCCGCCGGGCTGATCGGCCCCGGCGCCGACGTCGCGGATCTGGCCGGACTGGTCCTCGCCCTCGCCGACTCGCTGTCCCTGGACCGCTTCTCGTACGCCGGGGTCTCGCTCGGCGGCGCCGTGGGGCTCTGGCTCGCCGTACACCGCCCTGAGCGGATCGACCGGCTGGCCGTGGTCTGCTCCTCCGCCCGCTTCGGCGACCCCGGCGGCTGGCGTGAGCGGGCCGCTCGCGTGCGCGCCGAGGGCATCGGCCCGGTCGCGGAGGGCGCCGCGGCCCGGTGGTTCACCCCCGGGTTCACCGCGCCGGAGCTGCTCGACGACCTCCTGGGCACCGACCCGGCCGCGTACGCCGCGTGCTGCGACGCGCTCGCCTCGTACGATCTGCGCTCCCGGCTCTCGCAGGTGCGGGCGCCGACGCTGGTGATCGCGGGCCGCGAGGACCCCGCGACCCCGCCTGCGCATGCCCGGGAGATCGCCGACGCCGTTGCGGGGGCGACGCTCGTCGAGCTGCCGCACGCCTCGCACCTGGCGCCGGCCGAGCGCCCCCAGGCCGTACGGGAGGCCCTGCGCGCCCACTTCGCTCCCGCGGAGCGCGGGAGCGGGACGGAGGTGCGGCGCGAGGTGCTCGGTGATGCGCACGTCGACCGGGCACAGGCCGCCACGACGCCGTTCACCGCCCGGTTCCAGGACTTCATCACCCGCTACGCGTGGGGCGAGATCTGGACCGACCCAACACTGTCCCGGCGCGAGCGCAGCCTGATCACGCTCACGGCACTCGTCGCGCACGGGCACCACGACGAGCTGGCGATGCACGTCCGCGCGGCGGTGCGCAACGGGCTCGGCCCGGAGGAGATCGGTGCGGCGCTCCTGCAGACCGCGGTCTACTGCGGGGTTCCCGCGGCGAATTCGGCGTTCGCCGTCGCCAAGCGGGTGCTGGAGGACATGGAGGGCCCGGACGACGTCCGGGCCTGACCCGACACGGCGGAACGCCCCGCCCCGCACCGGGTGTGCGCGGCGGGGCGTTCCGTGCCTGCTCAGCCGAAGCCGCGGGCGTCCTGCTTGAGTGCGGTGTCGACGGTCAGGGCGGTCGCCACGACGAGGCTCAGCAGCGGCTCGGGCAGCTGGTAGTGGATCTGCAGCACGTAGTTGTCCGCGGTGGTGAACATCGTCTTCGCGAGGCCTTCCCAGGTCTTGGTGATCCGGGCGATCTCGGCGTCGTTGTGGTCGACGATGGCGAAGTTCCAGGCGCGCCAGTTCTCCGCCTTGATGGCGCCGACCTTCTGGCCGTTGACCATCATGGCGAAGTTGATCTTGCCGATGGCGTTCTGCTGGACGATCTCGCCGACGGGCTGTCCGTCCGGACGCTGCACGACGACCCGGGACTTGATGAACTTCGCCGGCCGGGTCAGGAGCAGCTGCGGCTGACCGTAGGCGTCGCGGATCTCCAGCCGGTGCGTCAGGTACTGGTCGATGCTGGAGACGAACCTGAGCACCTTGCGGAACGCGCTCTGCCCGACCTGGACGACGGAACCGACGGTGTTGCCCTGCTGGTCGAAGACGCGGTATTCGTTCGTGACCTCGATCAGCTTGGCCTTCTGGTTCACGACCAGGACCTGCTGGTTGAACAGCGACCCGGCGCCGGGAGCACCCTGCTGGGGAGCCGCCTGCTGCTGGGGGACCTGCTGCTGCGGGACCATCTGCTGCTGGGGGGCCGCCTGCTGCTGCGGCACCGCGGCCTGGGGCTGCACGGGGGCCTGGCCGGCCGCAGGGGCCTGGCCGGCGGCGGGAGCCTGGGCCGGATGCGTGTGCTCGGTCCACTGCGAGCCGTCCCAGTAGCGCAGCAGTTGGGGTGCGCCATGGGGATCCGGATGCCAACCCGCAGGTATGTTCGATTGCGTCGTCACCGGGGCACACTATCCTGCCAAGCTGTGGGCCACACTCATTGAAATTTCACGCACCGTACGATGGCGGCGATGACCAGGCGGACTGAGCGGACGGACCGGCGACGGGGCGGGGTCACCCCGTCCGTCGTGCTGGGCTGGGTGCTCGTCCTCATGGCCGTCTTCTTCTGCTGCTCGCCGTCCGTCACGGCCGCGCCCCGCGCCGACGCACCTGCCGCGTCCGCCGTCCGGGCCTTCACCCCGGTGCCTGCCGCGTCCCTGTCGGTCGTCACGGCCGACGCCCCGGGTGAGCGCGGGCTCGGCAGCTCCTGCCACGGTGTGACGGACCACTCGACGGCCGTCGTGCTTCCGGGCCCCGGCGCTCCCGCCGCTCTCCCCTGCACCTCGGCCCTGCCCCCGGCCGGTCCCCTCACCGGCGCCGCGGTCATCCGGGGACCCTCCAACGACGGTGCGGGCGCCGTCGATCATCTCCGTCTGCAGGTCCAACGGATCTAGGAGCCCGGCCTCCTCCCGGCCCCGCGTACGGCGCCGAGGGGGCCGCCCATGCCTCGTTCCCCCGCATCGCGCGCTTCCCGCGTCTGCGTTCCGTTCCCCGTGAATCCGATGAACCCGAGGACCCGAGATGGCTTCCGCCAAGAACCAGAACAGCCCTGCCTCCGCCCGCCGCGCCAAGCTCGAGGAGGCCCGCCGCAAGGAGCGGGCCCGCGAGCGCCGCAGCCGCATCATCACCATCAGCGCCGCCGTCGCCGTGGTCGCCGCACTCGTGGCGGGTGGCGGGTATCTGATGTCCGCCGCCGACGAGCAGGACAAGGCCGAGGAACAGGCCAGGACCTCCCCCGTCACGGGTGAGCGGTCCTGGGACAAGCTGAAGCAGAACCACGTCGAGAAGCCTGTCGACTACCCGATGAACCCGCCGGTCGGCGGCGACCACAACCCGGTCTGGATGAACTGCGACGCCGACGTCTACACCGAGGCGATACCGAAGGAGAACGCGGTCCACTCCCTGGAGCACGGCGCCGTCTGGGTCACGTACAACGAGAAGGCGAAGGACGCGGACGTCGAGGCGCTCGCCGAGCGCGTGTCCAAGACCCCGTACTCCCTGATGAGCCCGGTGGCCGACCAGAAGGATCCGCTGGTTCTCAGCGCCTGGGGCAAGCAGGTCACGGTGAAGAGCGCCACCGACGCGCGCGTCGGACAGTTCTTCACCAAGTACGTCCAGGGTGCGCAGACCCCGGAGCCGGGTGCCGCCTGCAGCGGCGGGATCGCGAAGTGACCTCACCCGTGCGCGCCCCCCGCTCGCTGGTGGCGGCGGGCGCCGTGGTGTTCCTGGTGGCCGTGGGGCTGGTGCTGCTGATGGTCGTACGGCCGTCCTCGGCGTCCCCGTCGGGGCAGCCCTCGTCGGGCTCCGGGACGTCCGCCCCCGCGGAGGGATCAGCCGATGTGGGATTCGCCCGGGACATGTCGATCCACCATCAGCAGGCGGTGGAGATGGGATTCATCGTCCGGGACCGCACGGACGACGAGGACGTACGCCGGCTCGCGTACGACATCATCAACACGCAGGCCAACCAGCGCGGCATGATGCTCGGCTGGCTGGAGACCTGGGGCCGGCCCAAGAGCTCGGAACGGCCGCCGATGGGGTGGATGGGGCACACCTCCGCACCCGCGGCCGACGGCGCCCTGATGCCCGGCATGGCCACCGACACCGAGCTCGACCGGCTGCGCGCGGCCGAAGGCAGGGACGCCGAAGTGCTGTTCCTCCGGCTGATGACCGTCCACCACCGTGCGGGCGCCGAGATGGCCCAGGCCGCGGCGGACACGGCGGGCACGGAGGAGATCAGGAACCTGGCGGCGGGCATGGCCCGCGCCCAGGAGTCGGAGATCGCGCTCATGGCGGACATGCTGAAGGCCAGGGGCGCACGGCCCTGAGCCCGCGGGCGGCGACGGCCGGGGCCCGGTGGCGCACCACCACCGGGCCCCGGCCGTCGCACGACCCGGCGCGAATTCACCTCCTGCCCATGCCCCGCTCATCAACCCGACACCGGAGCACCGCCCCGTCACCCGACACTTCCTGACGAGTCATGGACATGTCCCTCTCACGACAGGAAGCATCCGTGCGCATGCACCGCTCCTCGCGTCTGACCGTCACCGCCCTCCTGGGTACGGCCCTGATCACCCTCGCCCCGCTGTCCCCCGCACAGGCACGGTCGCTGCCGGCCGTCGGGGCGACGTCGGAGACGCCGGCGCTGTACGACGACGAGGCGGGCGGCAACGCCAACGCCGACGACCCGGCGATCTGGCGCAACCCGGCCGACCCGGGGCGCAGTCTGGTCGTCGCCACCGCCAAGGAGGGCGGGCTCCGGGTCTACGGGCTCGACGCCGCCCTGGTCCAGTCGATTCCGGCGCCGTCGCCCGCGACCGAGGACGACGCACCGGGCCGGTTCAACAACGTCGACCTCGTCACCGGGCTGCGCACCCCGGCCGGCCGTGCCGACGTGGCCGTGGTGAGCGACCGGGGCAACGACCGCCTCCGCATCTACCGCATCGACCCCTCGCGCCCCGGCAAGCCGCTGACCGACATCACGGACCCGGCCGCCGCTCCGGTCTTCTCGGCGGACCAGGCCGAGATCAACGACCAGCGCACCACGTACGGTCTGGCCGCCTGGCAGGACCGCGGCACGGGCCGTTCG
Source organism: Streptomyces sp. NPDC059499 (assembly GCF_042749285.1). NCBI lineage: Bacteria > Bacillati > Actinomycetota > Actinomycetes > Kitasatosporales > Streptomycetaceae > Streptomyces > Streptomyces sp. NPDC059499. Next base: position 13,445 of record NZ_JBHYTT010000013.1, on the reverse strand, counting down.
TACGCCGTCGTCAGCCGGCGCAACGCCACCGAGCTCGCGCTGCTGGAACTGCGGCCGACGGCCGCGGGCACGGTCGGCTACCGCACGGTGCGCACCCTCACTCTCCCGTCGTCCTTCCGGCTGCCCGACGGCACGTCGTGGACCCCGTGCGGTGAGCCGGGCGAACTGCCGCAGGTGGAGGGCATGGTCGTCGACCCGGCGAACGGTGTCCTCTACGCCGGCCAGGAGGACGTCGGCATCTGGCGTGTCCCGGCCGGTCTCGACGGGCGCCCGGTCCTGGTCGACAAGGTCCGGGAGTACGGCGTCCCCGGGACGTACGACCCCGCGACCGAGGAGTGCGCGCCCGGAACCGACCCCGGTTTCGGCGGCAAGCGGCTGGCCGCGGACGTGGAGGGGCTGACCCTCTTCCGGGAGGCGGACGGCGACGGCTACCTCATGGCGTCCAGCCAGGGCGACAACACCTTCGCCCTGTACGACCGCGAGGTCTCCGAGCACAACGAGTACGAGGGCGGGTTCCGCATCACCTCCGTGTCGGCCGACCTCGACGGCAGTGAGGAGTGCGACGGTGCCGCGGTGCTGAACGAGCCGCTGGGCGCCCGCTACCCGCGCGGCCTGCTGGTGGTCCAGGACGGGCACGAGACGTCCGGGTCGGGCGGCGAGGATGACCGGGAGACCACGGGGTTCAAGTTCGTCGACCTCGGTGCGGTGACCGACGCGGCGGACATGTAGGACCGCCCGGCATCACGGGTGGGACGCGGCGGCGGGAGCCGTCGCGTCCCACGTCGCCGCCCGGCCCGCAGGGAACCGGGGGCCTCAGGTCTCCCCCCGCTTCGCCGCCTGGATCTGCTCGTACACATGGGTGCGCAGCTCCGCGAAGCGGGGCAGTACACGCGTGGTCAACTGGTCCCGCTCGTCCGGGAGATCGATCTTCACCTGTTCCCGCACCACGGTCGGTGCCCCGGAGAGGACCAGCACCCGCTGCCCCAGGTACACCGCCTCGTCGATGTCGTGCGTGACGAAGAGGACGGTGATCCCGAGCTCCTGCCACAGCCCACGCACCAGGTCCTCCAGATCGGCGCGGGTCTGGGCGTCCACGGCGGCGAACGGCTCGTCCATCAGCAGGACTTCCGGCTCGTAGGCGATGGCTCGAGCGATCGCCACGCGCTGCTGCATACCGCCGGAGAGCTGCCAGGGATAGGCGCCGCCCGCATCCGCGAGACCGACGGCGGCGAGGGAGCGCTCGACGAGCTCGTGCCGCCGGGACCTGTCCAGGGTTCTCTTCTGCCGCAGCGGGAGGCCGACGTTGTCCCGTACCCGCATCCACGGGAACAGGCTGCGCCCGTACTCCTGGAAGACCACGGCCATTCCGGGCGGCGGCCCCGTCACGCGGGTGCCGTTCAGGTGGATCTCACCGGACGTGGGCGTGAGCAGCCCGCCGACGCATTTGAGCAGGGTCGTCTTGCCGCAGCCGGACGGGCCCACCAGGCAGGCCAGTTCGCCCGGTGCGAGGGTGAAGGTCAGGTCGCGCACGGCTTCCACGCGGCGGCCCTGGCCTTCGTAGACCTTGTGCAGGCCCCGTACGTCGAGCATGTGCTGCGGTCCCTTCACGACGGGGTCCTTCACGGGGTCCTTCACCGGTTCGTTCACGGCTGCCTCCTGGACGCGCGCAGACCGTGGTACCAGGCCAGCGCGCGGCGTTCGACGAGTTGGAAGAGCACGGAGAGCAGAAAGCCCAGAAGTCCGAGCAGGAGGATGCCGCTCCACATCTCGGGGATGGCGAAGCTGCGCTGGAACTGCACGATGGCGAAGCCGAGTCCGTTGCTGGCCGCGAACATCTCGCTGATCACCATCAGGATGATCCCGATCGAGAGCGCCTGGCGAAGTCCCGTGAAGATCTGGGGACTTGCCGAGCGCAACAGCAGGTGGCGCAGGCGGACGCCGCCCCGCAGGCCGTACGCGCGGGCGGTCTCGCTCAGGACGGGGTCGACCGCCCGTACGCCCTCGACCGTGTTGAGCAGGACGGGCCAGACGCAGCCGCTCGCGATGACGAAGATCTTCATCGTGTCCCCGATCCCGGCGAACAGCATGATGACGGGGACGAGGACCGGCGGGGGTACGGCACGGAGGAACTCGAGCACGGGCTCGGTCGCGGCCCGCACCCGCCGGTACGAGCCGATGACGATCCCCGCGGCCACGCCCAGGGCGGCCGCGACGGAGAATCCGGCGAGCAGGCGCAGGACGCTGGGCAGGACGTCGGCGGTGATCCTGTCCCCCGTCCAGACGTCCCCGAAGGCCGTGAGGATGGTGCGCAACGGCGGCGAGTAGACCTGGGTGCTCGCGTCGGAGGCCACCCACCAGACGGTCAGCAGAACGGCCGGCAGCCCGAGGGCGAACAGCACCTGTACGAGGGCGCGCCTCACAGGGCCGCCTCGCCGCGGACCGACTGGTGCCAGGCGAGCGCACGGCGCTCGACGGCGCGCGCGCCGACGTTGACGACGAGGCCGAGCAGGCCGGTGACGACCACCAGGGCGTACATCTCTGGGACGGCCTGCGAGGTCTGCGCGACCGCGATCCGGGCGCCCAGCCCCGGTGACCCGATGACGAGTTCGGCGGTGACCGCGAGGATCAGCGCGACGGAGGCCGCGAGCCGGACGCCGGTCATGACGTACGGCAGGGCGGTGGGCCACACGACGTGGCGGATCCGGGCACGTGCGGAGAGGCCGTAGCTGCGGGCCGTCTCGTCGGCGACCGGGTCGACGTCCTGCGCTCCGTACAGCACCTGCACGAGGATCTGCCAGAAGGCCGCGTAGACGACCAGGAGCAGGGTGGAGCGCAGGTCGGTGCCGTAGAGCAGGACGGCGAGGGGAATCAGGGCCACCGAGGGTATGGGGCGCAGGAATTCGACCGTGGACGCGGTGACGCGGCGCAGGTGGGGGACGCCGCTGATGACGGTTCCGGCGGCGACGCCCAGCACCGTGGCGATCAGCAGACCGACGGACCAGCCGGTGAGGGTGTCGCCGAGCGCCGTCCAGAACGCGGCGTCGGCCAGTTCGCCCGCGAGCGCTCCGGCGATCCGGCTGGTGGGCGGCAGGTAGTCGGGCGAGACCAGGCCGGTGCGCGGGACGACTTCGACGAGGGCGAGGAAGCCGGCCAGTCCGGCGAGGCCGAGCGCGGCGTCGACCGGCCCCTGCCGGACGTTCCGGCCGCGTGCCGCGGGGGTTTTCGGTGGTGTGGCGGTCGTCATGGCAGGAGTGCGTCCAGGTCCGGGGTGCCGGAGAGGAGGCCGTCGCGCTCACCGAGCCGGCCGAGGGTTTCGAGGGATGCCCGGTTCGGTTCGGCCGGCCACTTGGGCAGGGTCATCGCCTGGAGCGTCGACTCGGGGATCTTGGTGTAGGTGGTGAGGATCTTGCGGACCTCGTCGGGGTGGCTGTCGGCGTAGGCCAGGGACTCCCGGGTCGCTTCCTGGAACTTCTTCACCAGCTCCGGGTTCTTCTGGGCGTACTGCTGGGAGGTGAAGTAGAGGGCGACGGTCAGGTCCGGCGCGAGGTCGACGAAGTTGGACGCGATGACACGGCCGCCCTTGCCCTTGACGGTGGCGAGCGCGGGTTCGACGACCCAGGCGGCGTCGACCTGTCCGCCGTCGAGCGCGGCCGCCATCTGGTCGAAGGGAAGCTCCACGAACCCGACCTTCGAGGGGTCTCCGCCCGCCTTGCGGACCGACTCGCGCACGGAGGTGTCACCGATGTTCTTGAGGGTGTTGACGGCGACCTTCTTCCCCTCGAGGTCCTTGGCGGTCTTCAGCGGGCTGTTCCCCTTCACGACGATGCCCGCGAAGTCCTTGCCGTCCTCGCCGGTGGAGGCGACACCGTTGGCGACGGCCTCGACGGGGACGTTCTTGTCGGCGGCGATCATCAGCGAAGTGACGTTGGAGAAGCCGAACTGGAACTGGCCGCTGACCACGCCGGGCACGATCGCGGCGCCTCCCTGGGCGCCCACGAGCGTCAGATCGATGCCGCGCTCGCTGTAGAAGCCCTTCTCCTTGCCCAGGTAGACGGGTGCGACATCGACGATGGGGATGACTCCGACCTTGAGGGCGGTCTTCCCGTCCTTCGACGAGGTGGACGGTTCCGACGATCCACAGGCCGCTGTCGTGGAGACGAGGAGCGCGGCGGTGAACCCGACAAGCAGACGACGCATGGTGCCCCCGGAGTGGTGGTGGCGCTCGACATGGCGTGCGGGGAACGAACAGTGGTTCCCGGTGGGAACATAGGGCTGCCCTCCGAGGGGGGTCAACCACCGTGCACGGAACCGTTTTCCGTGAATCCACTGCTTCCTGAGGGAGCGTCAGGTCCGTTGACGCCTCGTCGGCCGCCCCCTACCGTGCACCTGGCGCACACTTGTGCGCACTCTCGCGACAGAGGGGCGACCGATGGACGGACAGGCGCGTGAGCCGTACTTCGTGCAGTCGTTCGAGCGTGGCCTCGCCGTCATCCGTGCCTTCGACGCGGACCGCCCGGAGCTCACCCTGAGCGAGGTGGCGCGGGTCTGCGACATCACGCGGGCCACTGCACGCCGGTTCCTGCTGACACTCGTCGACCTCGGTTACATGCACACCGACGGGCGGCTCTTCCGGCTCACCCCGCGCGTCCTCGAACTGGGCTACGCCTACATATCCAGCTATTCCTTGCCCCATGTGGCCGAGCCCCATCTGGAGAGGCTCGTCTCGGAGGTCCGCGAGTCCTCGTCGCTCTGCGTGCTGGACGGGGACGACATCGTGTACCTGGTACGGGTGCCGACCACCCGGATCATGACGGCGTCCATCACGGTCGGCACCCGGTTCCCCGCCCTCGTCACGTCGGTCGGCAGGGTACTCGTCGCGCACCTGCCGGAGAGCGAGATCGGGCCCCGGGTGCGGCGCGCGCAGATCGAGCCGTTCACGGAGCGGACGGTCCTCGGACCCGAGCCGCTGCTCGACGAGCTGCGCCGGGTCCGCAGACAGGGCCACGCCATCGTCGACCAGGAGCTGGAGGAAGGCCTCCGTTCGGTGGCGGCTCCCGTCAGGGACCGGGAGGGGACCGTCGTCGCGGCGGTGAACATCCCCGTGCACGCGAGCCGGAACTCGGTCGAATCGATCCGTCGTGACCTGCTGCCGCCGCTCCTGGCCACGGCCGCCCGGATCGAGGCGGACCTCCGAGTCGTACCGCAGGGTGCCGCGCGCGCACGCTGACCGGCGGCCCCCACCCGCGGGCCGGACGGGCCCTCCTGAGGTCCGTACACGCGTACGCCATCGCATAGGCTCGTCAACGATATGAAGAGCTACCTCACACCGCTGGGGTCCAAGGCGGACAAGGACACGGTGCGACGGCACAACCTGAGCCTCGTGCTGCGCGCGGTACGGGACGAGGGCGAGGCCGGCGAGGCGACCAGGGCCGGGGTGTCGGCCCGGGTGGGGCTCACCAGGGCCGCGGTGTCCTCCCTCGTCGAGCAGCTGCTGGACAGCGGTTTCGTCACCGAGTCCGGCAAGACGTTCAGCGGGCAGGCGGGACGCCCCGGCACCGCGCTGAAGGTGGCCCGAACCGGCCCCGCGGGCCTCGGCGTGGAGATCAACATCGACTATGTGTCGGTGTGCGTCGTGGATCTCGCGGGAACGGGCCGGGTCCGGCAGACCGAGCACCTCGACAACCGCGGCGCCCCGCCCGGCGAGGTGCTGGCCAGGGCCGCCGCGATCGCCGCGCGCACCCTGGACTCGGCGCGGGAGCAGGATCTGTACCCGGTCGGGGCGACGCTCGCGCTGCCCGGACTCGTCTCGGGCGGTTCGGTCCGCCAGGCACCCAACCTGGGCTGGAACCGGGTCGCGGCGGAGGACCTGTTCGCCGAGGCCCTGGGCGAGCTGCGCCCCGGTGCGCCCGAGCTGCCGGTGCGCTCGGAGAACGAGGCGAACCTGGCGGCGCTGGCGGAGCTGTGGTTCGGCGGGCTCGGTTCGGTCCGCACCTTCCTTTATCTGACCGGCGAGATCGGTGTCGGTGGCGCCCTCGTACTCGACGGCGAACTCCTGCGCGGTGCGCACGGGTTCGCCGGGGAGATCGGGCATGTGGTCCTGGACCCGACCGGTCCGGAGTGCCGGTGCGGCTCGCGCGGCTGCCTCGAGCAGTACGCCGGGCAGACGGCGCTGCTCCGCTCGGCAGGGATCGAGGAGGCCGTCGGTGGGGCCGCCGGGGTGATGGAGCTGGAGCGCCGCGCGCAGGCCGGCGAGGCCCGGGCGCTCGCCGCCATCGCCGAGGCGGGCCGGATGCTGGGCCGCGTCCTGTCGGGCGCGGTGAATCTCTTCGACCCGGACGCCGTGGTGCTCGGCGGGATCTACCGGGGCCTGATGCCGTGGCTCTCGCCGCCGGCCGACGAGGAGCTCACGGGCCGCGTGGTGTCGGGCCTCTGGTCGCGGGGCAGCGGCCGGCTGCGCGCGTCGTCCGTGGCGGGTGACGCGGCGCGGGGCGCGGCGGCACTGGTGGTGCAGGACGTGCTGGCGGATCCGGTGGCGTACGCGGGGCCCGCCCGGCTGGAGGCCTGACCCGCCGTACGGGGCCGGGCCCCCGTACAGGATCGGTTCACCCTGTACGGGGTCGGAGCGGCCCCCGTCCGGCTGGGCCCGCTCCGCGACAGGACGCGCCCGCCCCCGTGTCCGGCATCCGTCAGCGCACGCCCAGCAGGTGGTCCATCGCGAGCTGGTCCAGGGCCTCGAACGCCATGCCCCGCTCGGCCGCGGCGGTGACGTCGAACGCCTCGTACGCCGAGCGGTCCGCGAGCAGCCCCGCGACGCCGTCGGCGGCGGTGGGCAGGGCCAGCTCGTCCAGGCGGGAGGCGGTCAGGGCCTCCTGCACGGCCGGGTCGGCGCGGAAGGCCGCGGCGCGCTCCTTGAGGATCAGGTAGTTGCGCATGCAGCCCGCGGCGGAGGCCCAGACACCGTCGTAGTCCTCGGTGCGCGGCGGCTTGAAGTCGAAGTGGCGCGGACCCTCGTAGCCGCTCTCCAGCAGGTCGACGAGCCAGAACGCCTGGCGCAGGTCACCCGCGCCGAAGCGCAGGTCCTGGTCGTACTTGATGCCGGACTGGCCGTTGAGGTCGATGTGGAAGAGCTTGCCCGCCCACATCGCCTGGGCGATGCCGTGCGGGAAGTTGAGGCCCGCCATCTGCTCGTGGCCGGTCTCCGGGTTGACGCCGACCAGCTCGGGGCGCTCCAGGCGCTCGATGAAGGCCAGGGCGTGCCCGATGGTCGGCAGGAGGATGTCGCCGCGGGGCTCGTTCGGCTTCGGCTCGATCGCGAAGCGGAGGTTGAAGCCCTGCTCGGTGACGTAGTCGCCCAGCAGGTCGAAGGCCTCCTTCATGCGGTCCAGCGCCACGCGGACGTCCTTGGCGGCACCGGACTCGGCGCCCTCGCGGCCGCCCCAGGCCACATACGTCTCGGCGCCCAGCTCGACGGCGAGGTCGATGTTGCGGATGACCTTGCGCAGCGCGTAACGGCGCACGTCGCGGTCGTTCGCGGTGAACGCGCCGTCCTTGAACACGGGGTGTTTGAAGAGGTCGGTGGTGGCCATCGGCACGATGAGTCCGGTGGCGTCCAGAGCCTGGCGGAACCTCTTGACGTGGCCCTCGCGCTCCGTGTCCGTGGAGCCGAACGGGATGAGGTCGTCGTCGTGGAAGGTCACACCGTAGGCGCCGAGCTCCGCCAGTCGCTGGACGGATTCGACCGGGTCGAGCGCGGCCCGGGTGGCGTCACCGAACGGGTCGCGGCCCTGCCAGCCCACGGTCCACAGGCCGAAGCTGAACTTGTCCGCAGGGGTGGGCGTGAAGCGTTCCGTCATCGTCTGTCCGCCTTCGCGTGCGTCGGTCCGGCACCGGCCTCCCCGGCCGGATCAATTTGTTCAGTCGCATGACTAATCATGCACGGGGCACCCCGTCGACGTAACCCCTCGGACGGCGAAACGGGGGCCGCCTCTGTTCCCCACAGCTTCGATCACGTAATTTGTTTGTCGCACAACCAAAATCTGCGCGACCCCCTGCGTACGACCGAAACCCCTGCACGAGAAGAGGTAGCCCATGCCGCCGCGTACCGTCGTCATCGGCGTGGACAGCTCCACCCAGTCCACCAAGGCGGCCGTCACCGACGCCGAGACGGGCGAGCTGCTCGCCGTCGGCCGCGCCCCGCACGTGGTCACCGGCGAGGGCGGGGCGCGTGAGAGCGACCCCGAGGTCTGGTGGCGGGCACTGTGCGACGCCGTCGCCGCAGGGCTCAAGGAGTCCGGGCTCTCCGCGTCCGCCGTCACCGGCATCGCCGTGGCCGGACAGCAGCACGGCCTGGTCGTGCTCGACGAGACCGGCCGCCCGCTCCGTCCGGCCCTGCTGTGGAACGACACCCGCTCCGCCCCGCAGGCCACCGCCCTCACCGCCGCACTCGGCGGACCCGAGGCCTGGACCGCCCGCACCGGTTCCGTGCCGGTCGCGGCGATGACCGCCTCCAAGTGGCAGTGGCTGCGCGAGAACGATCCGGCGAACGCCGCAGCGGCCGCGGCCGTGCGGCTGCCGCACGACTTCCTGACCGAGCGGCTCGCGGGCACGGCGGCGACGGACCCGGGCGACGCATCGGGCACCCTCTGGTACTCGACCGCCACCGGCGCCTACGACGCCGAGCTGCTCGACCTGCTCGGCCTGGACGCATCGCTGCTGCCCCCGGTCGCCGCCACCGGCGCGACCCGGATCGGCTCGCTGACCGCTGCCGCCGCCGAGTCCCTGGGCCTGCCGGCGGGGATCGCCGTCGCGGCCGGTACCGGTGACAACATGGCCGCCGCGGTCGGCCTCGGCCTCGGCGGCGCCGGCCTCCTGGACCACCCCGTCCTCAGCCTCGGCACCTCCGGGACGGTCTTCGCCGCGTCCCGGGCCAGGCCCGCCTCCACGGCCCTCTCCGGGTTCGCCGCGGCGGACGGCACGTACCTCCCACTGGCCTGCACGCTCAACTGCACCCTCGCCGTCGACAAGGTCGCCACCCTGCTCGGCCTGCACCGCGACGACGCGACGCCGGGCGGCGCGGCCGTGCTCCTCCCCTATCTGGACGGCGAACGCACACCGGACCTGCCCACCGCGTCCGGTCTCCTCACGGGGCTCCGCCACGACACCACCCCGCAGCAGCTGCTGGGCGCCGCCTACGAGGGTGCGGCCTTCACCGTGCTGCGCGCGCTCGACGAGCTGTTGCGGTCCTGCGGTCTGGACCCGGCCGACCCCGATGTCGCCGGCCGGCCGCTGCGCCTGATCGGCGGCGGCGCCCAGGGCCGCACCTGGGTGGAGACCGTGCGCCGCCTCTCCGGGCGGCCCCTGATCGTGCCGGGCAGCGGCGAACTGGTCGCGCTCGGCGCCGCGGCCCTCGCCGCGTCTGCGGCCGGCGGCGGGGACCCGGTCGCGGTGGCGACCCGCTGGAACGAGAAGGCCGAGGACACGCAACTCCCGCCCGTGGAACGGGACACGGAGACATGGGAGCGGGTCGGCTCGGTGCTGGAACGAGCGTCCGGGCCGCTGCTCGGCGGCTGAGCCCGGAAGGTGAACAGGCGTCCCGCGGACTGCTTTTGGGGATGACTGCGGATCTTCAATAGGATCCGGCGATGATCACAAGAAAACGGCTGACGGCCGGGGTGTGCGTACTGCTCGCCACCCTGGCCGCCGGGCTCGGCACCGCGCTCCCGGCCGCCGCCGACGAACCCTCCTCCTCCGCATCGCCCAAGGTCGAACTGGTCCTTGACGTCAGCGGTTCCATGCGCGCCCGTGACATCGACGGCCAGTCCCGGATATCCGCCGCCAAGCAGGCGTTCAACGATGTGCTCGACGCGGTTCCCGAGGAGGTGCAGCTCGGCATCCGGACGCTCGGCGCCGACTACCCGGGCGACGACCGGAAGACCGGCTGCAAGGACACCAAGCAGCTCTACCCGGTCGGGCCCCTGGACCGCACCGAGGCCAAGGCCGCGGTCGCCACACTGGCGCCGACCGGCTGGACGCCGATCGGACCCGCCCTGCTCGGCGCGGCCGACGACCTCGAAGGCGGTGACTCCACCCGGCGGATCGTCCTGATCACCGACGGCGAGGACACCTGCGGCCCGCTCGACCCCTGCGAGGTCGCGCGCGACATCGCGGCCCGTGGGATCCACCTGGTCATCGACACGCTGGGCCTGGTGCCCGACGCCAAGATCAGGCAGCAGCTGACCTGCATCGCCGAGGCCACCGGCGGAACCTACACAGCCGTTCAGCACACCGACGAACTCTCAGGCCGCGTCAAACAGTTGGTGGACCGGGCCGCCGAGCCCGTCGTCGTCCCGGTGGCGACCGAGGGCGCGGGCAGCTGCTCCGAGGCACCCCGGCTGAAGGCCGGTCTGTACACGGATCGCCAGGAGTTCGGGAAGCACCGCTGGTACCGGGTGGACGTACTGCCCGGTGAGGAGCTGCGCGCCTCGGTGAGCGTGGCCGCGGACCGTGCCGTCAACAACGACTACGGCGTGCTGCTGCGGGCGGTGACCGCGCACGGGCGCGAGATCGTCCGGGGCGCGGAGTCCGGCACCGGACGTACGGATGTGATCTCTTCCGGCCTGCGCTACCCGAAGGCCGAACAGGACGACACGGACGGCGACACGAAGCCCGCCGCCGAGACCGTCTGCCTCCAGCTCAGCAACTCCTTCTCGGCGCCCGCGTCCGTGAAGACCACCCCCGGCATGCCCGTCGAGCTGACCGTCGACCTGGTGGCCGCGCCCGACGGCAGCGCCGACGCGGCCGCGTTCGGACTCGGCCGTGGCTGGTGGCTGCTGGGCGTCCTGGTCCTGACCGGGCTGGTCGCCGGCCTGCTGACCGGCTGGATCTCACGCTGGCGCGTCGCCGTATGGAGGACCAACTGATGCGTACCACCCGCAGGAACACCGTGATGCGCGCCTGTGCGGTCGCACTGCTCGCCGGAGTCACCCTGTTCACCTCGACGGGCGGTGCTGCCGCGGACGATCCGTCGGCGAGCGCGAGCCCCGACGAGGAGGGCAAGGCCGGACCGACCGAGGCGGGCACCACCTTCCGTACCGCCACCGCGATCCAGCAGGACATGACCGCCACCGCGGACGCCTCCACGGGTGACTACCTGTACTGGGTGTTTCCCGCCGACACCGGTCAACGCCCCACCGTCCGGGCGAAGGTCACCCTCCCCGAGAGCGCCGCCAGGCACGGTGCGTCGACCTGGCAGGTCGATGTGTACGACGGGCTGCGCCGCCGCCAGGCCTGCATGTACGGCCACCAGACCAGGAAGGCGGCGGCGGACGCGGCGTCCGTCGAGCTCTCCTGTGTGCTGCGGACGGTGCGGGCCTGGTCCGAGCCGTGGGCGAACGACCCGCTGCCCGGCAGCTACTACGTACGGCTCACGGTCGTCGACGCGGCCGAGGATGACCTGGGCCTGCCGGTCCACGCCGAGACCGAGGTGACCTCCGTCGACAGCGGCGGCGCCCACGACGTGGGCGGCGAGCTCGCCGAGCCTCTCGTACCGGGTGCGTCCTCGGTGGAACAGGCCGCCGACACGGGCGACGGCACGGACGAGCCCAGGGTCTCGCTCGGCAGCGAGCCGGAGGACGGCTGGGCCTCCGGCTGGTGGACCGACCGCTGGCTGTGGACGGTGGGCGGCGGCGTACTCGCCGCACTGGCAGCCGTGTTCGGCTACGGCCTGACCCGCGGCAGCGGTCGTCCGTCCCGGGTCCCGCCGGGCGTCTGACCCTCGCCGCACCGCCGGAGGGCTGCCGGCCGGGCTCTGTGCCCCGGTCGGCAGCCCTCCGACGTGTCCATGATCGAGTCCGCCCGGGCATGCCGGCGAGCGATCGCCGAGGCACGCCTGGTCGCGCTGGTCAGCTCCGGTGCGAGGTTCAAGGACGGCGCCCCCCAGCCGAACGCACCGAGGCAGCCACCGCAACCTGCTCACATCGGCCGATCCACCACTCTTGACAACTTCCCATGCTCCTGACAGCAGTGGCACTGCACCACTCCCACGAACGGCACCGCACCACGGAAGGGGCGATCAGAGCATGACCAGGCCTGAGAGCGCGGGATACGACTACGACGTCGTCATCAGTGGAGCCAGCCTCGCCGGCAGCGCCGCGGCGATCCTGCTCGCTCGACGCGGTGTCCGCGTCGCACTGCTGGAACGCCGCTCGGACCCCGAAGCGTACAAGGTGCTGTGCACCCACTCCATCCAGGCCAGCGCCTACCCGGTACTGGACGAACTCGGCCTGGTCCCCTCTCTGGAGAAGGCGGGAGCTGTCCGCAACGAGGCCCGCTGGTACACCCGCTGGGGATGGATCGAGCCGAGAGCAGCGCCGACGGGCCCCGAACTGCCGTACGCGTACAACATTCGGCGCAGCACCCTCGACCCGTTGATCAGGTCCCGTGCGGCACAGGCCCCCGGCGTCGATCTGCTGCTCGGTCACCGTGTGACCGGACTGGTCCGGGAAGCCGGGCGAACCCTGGGGGTGCGCGCGTCGACACCTCAGGGTGAGCGCGAGATCCGGGCCCGTCTGGTGGTCGGCGCCGATGGCAAGGACTCGGCCGTGGCGAAGTTCGCCGGGGTACCTGCGCGGCCGTACGAGAACGCGCGGTTCGGCTATCTCGCGCACTTCCGCAATCTTCCGCTCGACGGCGGGATCAACCACGTCTGGTTCCTGGAGCCCGACATGGCGTACGCGTTTCCGAACGACGACGGGGTGACGGTCCTTGCCGTGGTCCCGGACAAGAAGTGGCTGCCGGCCTTCCGCGACGACCTGGAGGGCAGCTTCTTCGAGTTCGTCCGCGCCCTGCCCGAGGCCCCGCCCATCGACTCCGCCGAACGCATCACGAAGATCATCGGAACTGTCGACTACCCGCTTCAGAGCCGCAGGCCGACGGCACCGGGTGTCGCGTTCGTCGGCGACGCCGCCCTGACCGGCGATCCTCTGTGGGGAGTGGGATGCGGGTGGGCCCTGCAGTCCGCGCAATGGCTGGCAGAGGCGGTCGCGTCGGCCGCAACCGGTCGGGGCGACCTCGACAGGTCGCTCGCGGCATACGCACGCACACACCGCCGCCGGCTGCGAGGTCACCAGTACCTGGCAGCCGACTTCGCCACGGCCCGTCCGTTCAATCCGATGGAACGGCTGATGTTCTCGGCAGCGGCACGGGACGATTCGCTGGCGCGGCACATGCATCTGTTCGCATCCCGCCTGATCGGTCCGCTGCGATTCCTGAACCCCGTAGCGCTGGCGAAGGCTTCGGCCGTCAACATCAGACATCGCGGGGCGGCTGTGCCACCGGCGCACCTGTCACACACAGGGGCATGACCGGCCCCACTCCACTCGCTCTCCCGGCCCATGGGCGGCGGGGGGGGGGGGCGCCCCCCGGGGCCCCCCCCCCCCCCGCCCCCC
>NZ_JBHYTT010000012.1:190007-233522 GCF_042749285.1 Streptomyces sp. NPDC059499 | reverse complement strand
GGCTGCTGGGCCAGCTAGCTCCGGGGGGCGGGGGGGCCGGGGGAGGTACTGAGCGAGCAGGGGAGGCAGGAGTCGAACCTGCGGCATCCGGTTTTGGAGACCGGCGCTCTGGCCTCTGAGCTACACCCCTTCGGTGTGATCATCCTGGCAGCGGGCACGGCCTGCCGACAAGCGCTTTTCCGTGGCGTGGCGTCCGATCCCCGATGCGCCCCGCGGCGGCCGGAGGGGGACGCGTAGACTCTGCTCCCGTTTCCGCTGATTGGCGGGCATTACCTATCGATGGGCAATTCGCCGTGAGTTTCGTAGACAGATCCGAAGCGCCGATCTACGCCGGCCTCGTGGAGGAACAGGGCGACGTTCCCGCCGAGGTGCGACGGGTGGCGGAGCAGACCCTGCGAGAGGTGGACCGGGCGCTCGACTTCAGTGCGGTACGCGCACCCGCGTCCTTCCGGTAGTTCTCGACCCGGCGCCTACGGTCCCGGTGGACGGAAGCGGGCTGCTCCGGAGGCGAAGTCCTTGCCAGGTTGCAGCTGCCGCCATCGCAAGGTGGACAGGGCGCCCCGCGCCTCGGCGTCCTTCACCCTTCGGAGCATTGCGTGACCATCAGCCTGCACGCCTCAGCCACCGTCCTGTTCCAGGGGGACAGCATCACCGACGCGGGCCGGACGATCGACCCGGGCCACCCCCTGGGCCGGGGCTACGCGCGGCTGGCCGCCGATCTCGTACGGATCGCGCGGCCGGAGAGCGACATCACCTTCATCAACCGGGGGATCAGCGGCGACCGGACCTCGGACCTCCGGGCCCGGTGGCGCGAGGACGCCGTCGACCTCGAGCCCGACGTGGTGTCCGTGCTGATCGGCGTGAACGACACCTGGCGCCGCTACGACTCGGGTGATGTCACCTCGTTGTCCTCGTACGAGGACGACTACCGGACCATGCTCACGCAGATCCGGGAAGGTTCGGACGCGCAGCTGATTCTCGTCGAACCCTTCCTGGTGCCGGTGACGGCCGAGCAGTGGGCCTGGCGCGAGGACCTCGACCCCCGGATCCATGCGGTCCGCCGTCTGTCCGAGGAGTTCGACGCCACGCTGCTGGCCGCCGACGGTCTGCTCAACCAGGCCGCGCGGACCGCGGGCGGAGCCGAGTACATCGCCGGGGACGGCGTCCACCCGACCCCGCTCGGGCACGCGGTACTGGCCGAGGCCTGGACGGCGCTCGTCGGCCTGTAGCTCCCAGGACCCGGGCTCTGCTCCGGGAGGGCAACTCCGGCCCTCCCGGCCGGCTTCCACCGCATCGGGCCCCACCCGACCGGGCCGGATCTCGTCGGTGCCCGCCGGGCCGGTCGGATCAGGCCGAGCCGGGCCGGACGGCGCCGGGCCCCAAGGAGGGCCCCCGGTCAACGGGAATCCGCGCCCAGACGGTCTTGCCGGCGCTCGTAGGAAGGGACCAACCCCACGAACTGGTCAGGGCGTTGATGATGCGCAGGCCCCGGCCGCGTTCCCACGACTCGTCGGCGTCGCGCAGTTGCTGACCAGTTCACCGGCGACGAGCGCGACCTCGTCCGAGCAGGACCGCAGACCCCACCGGTCCAGTGCGTCGCGGACGAACAACCGTGCCCGCTGCAGACTTTCGGCATCGGCGGCCAGGCTGTGAGTGGTGAATCCGGCTGTCCCGCTGCCGAGGTCCCGCGCCCGGTTCGGGCGACGGGTGCTATCGCTTTCGGCCAGATCCGACGACTCGACGCCCTCTCCGCGAGGGGGTGCCTTCTCCGCATGCATGAGCGCTGATCACCCTCCGGTGAAAGCCGATCGGTGGTGCCAAGGGGGTCGGACGCCCACTGGTATCCTCGCCGTCCGCGCCTCCGTGCAATTGCATCCGAAATTGCACACCCGGGTGTGAGCAGGGGACAACTGTTCACCCGGTGCGGGCCCTGGCCGCGCGCCAGGAGTGGTCCGAGCAACTGCCGCACAAGGAGTGCACCGCATGCAGCACATTGACAACGGCGTCCCCGCCGACTCCCTCACCGATGTGACCTGGATGAAGAGCCATCACAGCAACCCCAGTGGAAACTGCGTCGAGATGGCCCTGTTGCCCGGCGGCGACGTGGCTGTGCGCAACTCAAGGCACCCGCAAGGGCCCGCGCTCGTCTACACCGAGGCCGAGGTGCGGGCTTTCCTCGCAGGCGTCAGGGACGGTGACTTCGACAGCGTGATCGGCTGAAAGCGCGCCATGTTCTCGTGCTGACCCGGTCCTTCGGGGACTCCCTGATGGCACACTGGCGTTGAGACGTCCGCCCTCAGGAGCCCGCATGCCCGGAACGAAACCGCTGCAGCCTTCACCGAAGCCGGCGCCCACCCCGGCCGCAGGGTCAAGTCCCACGGCTCTGCGTCTGGTTCTGGGTGCCCAGCTTCGAGGGATGCGCAGCGAGGCGGGCATCACCCCCGACGCCGCCGCCGCCCGGATTCGCTGCTCCACGGCGAAGATCAGCCGGATGGAGACGGGGCACTCCCCGTGCAAGGAACGCGACGCCGTCGACCTGCTGGCGCTGTACGGCGTCAGCGATCCGGACCGGGCGACCGAGTTCGTCGAACTGGTGCGCGTGGCCGGACAGCGTGGCTGGTGGCGCAGCTACGCCGATGTTCTGCCGGACTGGTTCGAGCCACTGGTGGGTCTGGAAGAGGCGGCCGCGTCCATCCGGACCTACGAGGGGCACTACATTCCGGGGCTCCTGCAGACGGCTGACTACGCCTACGCCGTGGTGCGTTCGGGGCACGCCATGGAGCCCGAGGAGACGACGAGGCGGCGCGTCGAACTGCGGCTCAAGCGACAGGAACTGCTGCACCGTCGCGATGCACCCAAACTCTGGGTGCTCCTGGACGAAGCGGTCCTGATGCGGCCCACGGGCGGAGCGCGCGTGATGCGTGAGCAACTGGCCCATCTGCTGGAAATGACCGAACTGCCCAATGTGATCGTGCAGGTCGCCCCGTTCGATGTGACCGCCCATACGTCGCCGGGCAACGGCATCACGTACCTGCGGTTCGCGATGAGCGGACTCCCCGACGTCGCCTACATCGAGCACCTGACCAACGCCACGTCCGTGAACAAGCCGGAGAGCACCGACGAGTATCGGTGGATCCTGGACTCCCTCAGCGCCCAGTCCCCGAGCCCCGTCGAGAGCCGGCACCTGCTGGGGCAGGCGCTCAGGCGCTACACCTGAGCGGAGCCGGTGGAACGGCGGGCGGGCCCGTCACGTCACCACTTGCGGCCGACGCCGCCGAACTCGATCCACTCCTGTGTCTCCTGCTTCGGCGCCAGATCCGAGTCGGGGCGCCAGGTCGACACCTCGACCAGGCCGGGCTCCAGCACCTCCAGCCCTTCCAGGAAGACACGTACGTCCTCCTCCCGGCGCACCCGCCCCCACCGGTTGCCCGTGCTCTTCGCCATGAAGTCCGTGACGAAGTCGCGGGTCGCCTTGTCCTCGCTCACGAGCTGGCACACCACCAGGAAGCTCCCCGGAGCCAGCCGGTCCGCGACCCGGCGTACCAGCGCGGCGGGTTCGTCCGAATCGGGGATGCAGTGCATGACGGACACGAACAGAGCGGCCACGGGCTCGTCGAAGTCGATCAGGCGGGTGACCTCGGGGTGCTCGAAGATCGTTTCGGTGTCACGCATGTCCGCCTGGATGACGGCGGTCCGGCTGTTCTCCTCGAGTATCGCCTTGCCATGGGCCAGGACGATGGGGTCGTTGTCGATGTACACGACCCGGGCCTCGGGGTCGACGAGCTGGGCGACCTGGTGGACATTGTCCTGGGTCGGCAGGCCGGATCCGTGGTCGATGAACTGCCGGATCCCGTACTCGGACGCCAGGTGGTGCACCACACGCCGGAGGAACCGCCGGTTGTTCACGGCGAGGACCTTGGTGCTCGGTACAACCTCCAGCAGCTGTTCGCAGGCAACCCGGTCGGCCGGGTAGTTGTCCTTGCCGCCCAGGTAGTAGTCGTACATCCGCGCCACGCTCGGCACGTTCACGTCGATGTTCTTCGGAATGGAGGTGTCCCCGTTGCTCATCCAGCCCCTCGCCAGGTCAAAGAGAGAATTCTCGTAGCCGTGAGGGGTCATGCTAGGGATCTCGTCGTGGCGCTGACAGTCCTCGGGGGAGTGAGGGGGCGGCGCACGGAGGTGAATCGGCCAGATACTGCGGCTGTGGGGCGTCGAATCCGCCCGGCTTTCCGGCGTCGAGGCATGCGAAGGCGAGGTGCGTGTCACGCCAGGACCTCAAGTGTCCCTGGTCGGAGGGTCGGCAGAGATCGTCCGCGCGTATCACCGGGGCTTCCGGAGCGGGCATGCGCACAACGACTGTGCCTGGAGAGCCGTTTCAAAGCGGCTGGAAATCGCCTGACGGCTCGTCCGTTTCCCCGAGGATTCGGTACCCGTGGCCAGTGTTCCTGCGGCGGACCATCGCGGCTCCAGTCCGGCGCACTATCGTGAACGACATGTCCGCCCCTGAGCTGATCCGCATCGTCTCCCGCGACTCACCCATGGCCCTGGCCCAGGTCGAACGCGTCCGGACCGAACTGGCGGCGCTCCATCCCGCCACCGCCACCGAGGTGATCCCGGTCAGGACGACGGGCGACAAGTGGATGGGCGACCTCGCCCTGGTCGAAGGCAAGGGTGCCTTCACGAAGGAGGTCGACGCCGCTCTGCTCGCGGGCGAGGCGGACCTCGCCGTGCACTGCGTGAAGGACGTCCCCGCAGACCGGCCGCTGCCGGCCGGCACGACGTTCGCCGCCTTCCTCGAGCGGGACGACATCCGTGACGCCCTCGTCCACCCGGGTGGACTCACCCTCGGCCAGCTCCCGCCCGGAACGAGAATCGGTACCTCCTCCGTGCGCCGCGTCGCCCAACTCGCCGCCTCACACCCCCATCTGGACTGCGTGCCCTTCCGGGGCAACGCCAACAGGCGCCTCGCCAAGCTTGAAGCGGGCGAGGCCGATGCCCTCCTCCTGGCCGTCTCCGGGCTCCGGCGCATCGAACGTGACGACGTGATCACCGAGATCCTGACAGCGGACGCCATGTGCCCCCCGATCGGCGCCGGAGTCCTCGCCCTGCAGTGCCGGGAGGACGACACCGCCACCATCGAAGCGGTCAGCGGCCTCAACCATCCCGATACCTACCGGGAGACCACGGCGGAGCGGATGTTCCTCCACGTCCTGCAGGGCCACTGCAACTCGCCGATCGCCGGCTACGCCACGGCCCATCGCAACGGAGATCTCTCCCTCCGCGCCTGTGTGTTCACCCCCGACGGCAAGACGGTGCTCAACGCGCACGAGTGGGCAGGCCCTCTCGACGCGGCGACCCTCGGCACCTCCGTGGCCGTCGCCCTGCTGCGTCAGGGCGCACGCGAGCTGATCGACAACATCGCGCACTGACCTCCCGCAACGGCGAGGCGGCCCTGGCAACGTGCGGGCGCCTCGCCGTACAACCCTTCTGCCTCACGCGCGGTCAAACAAGGCGCCAGGAAGGAACGGGCCCTTCCGGACATCCTCCCGGCGCCTGCCCGGTCGTCCTTGAGCCAAGGAGCCGCTCGTGCGCACACACCGTTCGGCCGCCGTTGCCGCGGCCGCAGTTCTCCTCTCGGCGGGAGCGGTCATCGCCGCACCCACTGCTCACGCCGGTACCCCCGGCGGAACGCACGCAAGTGACCGCAACAGCGATTTCAACGGCGACGGCTACGAGGACGTCCTCGTCGGCGCTCCCGGCGGGACCGTCAGCGGGAAGAGGAGCGCGGGATACGTGACCGTGCAGTACGGCGCGTCGGCCGGCATCGGCACGAGCCGCGCCGCGCTCATCAGCCAGTCCACATCCGGAGTCGCCGGATCCGCCGAGACGGGTGACCGGTTCGGCGCTGCCCTTGCGACCGGTGACCTCGACGCGGACGGCTACGACGACGCGATCGTGGGTACTCCGGGAGAGGACCTCGGGACCGCCGCCGACGCCGGTCGCCTCACCGTCCTGTGGGGCTCCCCTCAAGGGCTGACCGGTGCCGCCAGCGACTGGCTGGATGCAGCTGAGCCCGCCTCCGGGAAGAAGTTCGGCAGCGCCCTCGCGGCGGCCCGCTTCAGCCCCGAGATCCCGGGTGACCACCTTGCCGTACTCGATCGCGACGAGCTCCACCTGTACGCGTACGACTCGGCGTCCAAGGCCGGCAAGGCGCCCTTGCGACGCACTGAGCGGAACCGCCCCGCCGCGCGGGCGCAGGAGCGGCAGATCCTGCCCAAGTCCCTGACCACGGGCGACTACGACAACAACGGTCTCGCCGACCTCATCGTCTCCGGGGTCACCGGGGGAGCGGAGCCCGGCTACGGCTGGTCGTCCTTCTTCTCCGGCCAGGAGGAGGGACTGGTGTACGAGCGCGACCTGCGCGGGGGCCCCGTCGCAGCGTCCGGAGACATCGACAACGACGGCTACGACGACCTCGTCACCGGCGAGCCGAACAGCCCCGACGACGGTGGCGAGACCCTGAGCGGTGGCCTGGTCGGTGTCTACCACGGCAGCGCGGACGGCCCGCTCGGCGTCGACGGAGCGGGCAGCCCGCCGCAGTGGTGGACACAGGACTCGGCCGGCGTGCCAGGAACGGCCGAGCGCGGTGACGGCTGGGGCACCGATCTGTCCGTGGCCGACACCAACGGCGACGGCTACGCCGACGTGGCCGTGGGCGCGGCCGGCGAGGACATCGGCACGGTCACGGACGCGGGAGCGGTGTGGGTGCTGCGGGGAGCCGCCGCCGGCCTGACCGCCACCGGCGCCGCCTCGTGGGACCAGAACTCCGCCCGGATTCCGGGCGCGGCGGAGAAGGGCGACCGCTGGGGCGGCCAGGTCAGGCTGACCGACCCGAACAGGGACGGCCGCTTCGGTCTGCTGGCCTCCGCCCCCGGCGAGAACACGGGCGACGGTGTGGTGTGGGTGCTCTCGGCAGGATCCGGCGGGATCACCGCCGCCGGATCGTGGACGTACGGCGCCGGCTCGCTCGGCGCACCGGCCGTGGACGCCGCGTACGCTGCCGCGATCGACGAGTAGCCCACAGCCCGCAGCAGCGGGCGGCCCGGCGGAACCCCATGTTCGCCGGGCCGCACCGCGGCTCGGCGTCGTTCTACCGTCATCCCCGAAGAGATGGGCAGGGGGAGAACCCGCGTGTACCGGCGAGCGGGCAGAGCCTCCCGCCGCGCCGGAAGTGCCATGCTGTTTCTGCCGTCGGGGCCACCCATTCGCAGTACTCTCCTCTGACCCGCCCATCCGCCGTCGCGGGACGCTGTCACCGGCCTCCTGGCCCGGCCGGACGTACGGTTCCGGCCGCCGAGCGCTGGCGGACCGCGGGTGGCGAGAGGCACCATGCACCCGGGGTACGCCCCAGCGATGCCCCCCGGGCACTGCGCCCGCCAGTGACGAGGAGTACCCATGGCTCAGTTCGAGGCGACGGTCGAGGTCGACCGGCCTGTCGAAGAGGTTTTCGCCTTTCTCGCAGACGGCGAGAACGACAAGAAGTTCAGCCCGCGTGTGCAGGAGATCTCCAGGACGCCGGCCGGTCCGACCGCCGTGGGCACCGTGTTCCGCAGCACGGTGAAGGACGCCGGCATGACGACCCGGAGGGAGTTCCGGATCAGCGAGTTCGTCGCACCGACCCGGATCCGGTGGAACGAGCTGTCCAGCAACCTCGTGACGGCCCGGGAGGGCGGCTACGACCTCGAGGCCCTCGCGGACGGCAGGACCAGGGTGCGCATCTTCAACGAACTCGAAGGTCACCGCCTGGGCAAGCTCCTGGTCGGCCTCGCCGTCGCCGGGGCACGGAAGGACGCCCCCGCGTTCGGACAGCGGATCAAGGCCGCTGTGGAGGCGTCCTGAGAGCGTCCTGACGCGCTCCCGCCCGGGCCCGTCACATCCGCGCGCCGACGGCGGCTCCGTTGCGGGGGACGAACAATTGCGGGGCGGAGGGGACGGAGCCGTCGGCCGCGCGTGGCCCGGTGACGGCGCCCGTGTCCGTGCTCAGGACCGAAGCCTCGTTCCATGTACCGCCGAGGTTCCATGAGTTGCCGTCGGCGACGGTTTTCGCACCGACGGCGGCGGCCTTGCCGTCGGCAACGGACAGGTTACGGGTGAGGACGGCGACCGCTCCGGAGGTGTCGGCGTCGAAGCCTGTGCCGCTGTTGCGGAACGTGGTGTTGCCGGTCAGGGCGAGGGCGCCCGGATTGCCGTTGTCGGTGATCCCGTGCTTCGCGTTCCTGAAGGCGAACGAGTTGCGCAGCGTGTGGCCCATCGCCGGCGCCGGCGTCCCGCCACCGAGCTTGAAGCCGTTGCCGTCGCCGGCGAAGTCGGGGAAGTCCCAGCGGTTGAGCCCGTTTCCGTACGCGATCGTGCTGTCGATCAGGATCGGGGACGCGAATTTCCAGGCGTCGAAGCCGTCGTCGACGTTGTTCCACAGGCGCGCGCCGCGCACGACGTTGCCCGTTCCGCTTCCCTCCTTGATGCCCAGGCCGTCCGCACTCTCGCCGTTCTTGCGCGGGTCGCGGTTGCCGTAGCTGTCGAGGCCGAGAATCTGGTTGCCGCTGGAGTCCCCCTGGAGCTGGAAGCCGGTCTCGTAGTTGTCGCGGGTGGTGAGCCGGGAGAAGACGTTGTTGTCGCAGCCGTCGCAGTAGTAGCCGTACGGACCGTTGACGATCTCCAGGCCCGACACCCGCCAGTGGGACGCCTCCTGGTGGATGGCACCGCGCTCGGCGCGCGGGATGCTGCCGCCGACCGGTGTGTGGGACGCGGGCAGCTGCTCCCCGTCGATGACGACCCGCTCACCCTGGTACGCGCCGAGGGAGATCGGCAGGGACGCCTCGCCCGACGTGGTGATGGTGATGTTGTCCACCAGCGCGTACGTGCCACCCCGGATGGCGACGGTGTCACCGGGGCGCGCCTTGTCCACGGCCTTCTGGATGGTCCGCAGGGGGTGGTCGAGGGTGCCGGCGGCGGAGTCGTCCCCGTCCACGGCCACGACGATGGCAGTCGAGGCGGTGGCAGCCTCGGCGGGTACCGCCACCGCCGAGAGCACGGCACTCAGCACCACTACCGTGGACATGCTGACGACACGCATACGAGTTCCTTCTTCCTGGCCGGCGGCTTACAGGAAGACAGTGGTCGCCGTTGTCCGAAAGGTTGCCGCTCAGCGCTCCGAGAGCTCCGAGGGGGCCTCCTGCACCACCCAGCCGTTGCCGTCCGGGTCCTCGAACGACATGAACGAGTTCCAGGTGTCGCCCTTGCCGTCCTCCCAGCCCGTCGCGCCGACGTGACGGATCGGCGAAACGTCCACACCACGCTTCACCAGGCCCTCGCGTGCGGCCTCGATGTCCGTGACGCAGAGCTGAATGCCCTGCAGCGCGCCCGGAGCCATCTGCTTCATACCGGGTGCGGCGGGCATCCCTTCGAGCATCGCGATCGAACACCGTGAACCGGGCGGCGTCATCTGGATGATGCGCATGCCCGGGGCGACCTCGTCGTCGAGGTCCAGCTTGAAGCCGGCCTTGACGGTGTAGAACTCCTTCGCGCGGTCCATGTCGGTGACAGGGACGGGAATGACCTCGATGGTCAGGTTCATGGGAGTCTCCTCAGAAGGACGGGTGCCGTGGCCCGCAGATACCGGGGCGGGTCCACCGTCGCCCACGAAGGAGCTGCCGCGCACGTCGAAACGCCAGACCGGTCCGCACTTTGTGCGGGTGCGCATCCGTCGGGCGGCACCGGGCGTCCTCCGGTGCCCGGACACCGGACCGGTCCGGGCAGGACCGGCACCGGGCGCCCGGCGGATCAGCCGACCAGCAGGTCCCGCTTCAGGTCGTGCAGGTCCTTGCTGCTCATACCGAGCGTGCGCTGCTCGTACGTCCGGAAGGAACCGAACGCCTGAGTGACCTCTTCGAATCCCGAGTTGAGGTACTCGGCGCGGACGTCCAGCAGCGGCTTGTAGACCTCCGCCTGCTGCGGCGGCATGGACGCGAGCGCTGCGGCATTGGCTTCGGCACGGTAGTCGTTGGAGGCGAGGTAGTCCGCCATCACCGTGTTGCGGGGTACGCCCAGCGCCGTGAGGAGGGCGGCGTTCGCCCAGCCGGTACGGTCCTTGCCCGCGGTGCAGTGGAACAGGACGCCGTGCGCGTCGTCGTCCGCGATTCCGGAGAACACCGTGCGATAGGCCGACGCGGCGGTGTCGCCGCTGACCATGAACTTCTCGCCCTCGACCATCATCGCGGTCGCTTCTGCGGCGGTCGTCGGCATGGTGGTGAAGCCCGGAGAACCGGCCAGCACATCGGCGACGACGTGCGTGGCGCCCGAGGGGACGCGGTCGGGGGCGCCACCGCGTTCCGATTCCGTGCGCAGGTCGTAGACCGTCCGGATGGACAGGCGCCGCAGCTTTGCCAGGTCCGCTGCGGTGAGCTTGTCGAGGGCGTCGGACCGGTAGATCTCGCCCATCTTCACCCAGTGCCCGTCCGCGGTGCGATAGCCGCCCGCGTCACGGAAGTTGACGGCGCCCTCGAGCTGTACGAGTCGGTCGGCGAGACGCAGGGAGCCGCCGTGTGCGGGGGTGAGATCGAACCACTGGCGGTCCTTGGCGGGCAGCCCGCGCACCGTGACCCTGCCCGTGGAGCCGCCGGTGGCGACGGTGCGGCCGTCCACGCGGACGGCGACATGACGGATACCGGGGGCCGCCCACTCGACGGTGAACGAGCCGTCCTTGTTCGCCGTCACCTCGGCGGAGCTGAACGGGATGCGCGTGTGGGAAGAACGCTCGTGGCCGGAGGAGGAGTGGCCGGCGGCGGTGGCGGCGGGGGCGGCCAGGCCGACGAGGAGGGCAGTGGCCAGGGCGGTGGAGGAGGCCCTGACACGAGTCATGTGCGTCATGAGGGCATCGTCGGGAGCGCCGAAGGGATCGGCGGGAACGATCGGTGAACGCAGGTCGAAGGCAGGTCGAACGTGTCGCTTCCCAGCGGCCGTTCGACGGGCAGGGGACAACGTGCACCCCGTGGCACGGGCCTTCGACGGGGGCGGTGAACGGTGCCCTCGGCCGCTTCATGCCTCCGTACAGCTGAAGTCCTCCGGAGAGGTCCGCAGTTTGTCCAGCAGCCGACGCAGAGTCGTGAGCTCGCGTTCGGACAGGTCGGCGAACAGTTCCCGTTCGACGGTGTCGAGCGCGATGTCCGACTTCCGGAGCCGCGAGGTCCCTTCGGGAGTGATCTCCACGATGTGCCGACGGCGGTCGGCGGGGTCGCGCCTGCGGCGTACGAGATCGTCACCCTCGAGATCGTTGAGCAGGGCGACCAGGACGCTCGGGTCGACGTCGAGCCTCTCGATGAGGGCCTTCTGTGTGACGGGCCCGTCGGCGAGCTGCAGGAGCGTCATCGTCTTCCGGGGAGAGAGCCCGGTGGCCGCGAGGGCCTTGCGGATCACGGTTTCGGTGATGCCGCCGTGATAGGCGAGCAGGAAGCCGAGGCGGTGGTCCGGGTCGCCGGGCGATGCGGGCGACCCCGCCGGTTCCTGGGTGACCCCGTCCTGAGCTGCCATACCCATACCGTATCAGGGACTCCATTGTGGACATCGATAAATCATTGATACGCTTCAATGATATTCGACCTTCCATCATTGAAGACATTGGAGTACGTCATGTTCATCGCCTACGCGGCAGTCGGCATCCTTCTCGCTCTGGCTCTCGGTGCCTCAGCCGTACTGACCTTCACGCGCAACGAGGCCGTCACGGCCTCGATGGCCAAGGTGGGCGTGCCCGATTCGTGGTTCCCGAGGCTTGCCGCGCTCAAGGCCGCGGGCGCCGCAGGGCTCCTGGTGGGTCTCGCGGTGCCCTTCATCGGTGCCGCCGCCGCGGCCGGTGTGGTCCTCTACTTCATCGGGGCGGTCATCACCCACGTACGCGCGAAGGACTTCGAGATCGCGGCGCCCGTCATCCTCACCCTGCTGGCCGCCGCCGCGCTCGTACTGAGAGTGCTGTCGGCCTGAGCCCCGGCGCGCAGCGGGGTGCCGACCCCAGCGCCTGCTCCAGGCCCGCCCGGTGACGGTCCCCGCTGAGCCTCCTGTCATCCTTCACGGATCCGTCGGACCTGCGTCAGGCAGGCCGACCGTCGAGACCGGGGCGGTGGAATCCTCCCTGGCGAAGAGTGGGGAGCCGGACGTGGAAGCAACGCCTGCCCGAGACGTACGAGGCGCCCTGCCTCCCGGTCTCGCCGATGCGATACGCAAGACTGCGACGGAGATTGCGGCACTGCTGCGCGGTCGTACCGACACCGGCGGCCCGGTTCCCGGCTCGACGTGGACGCTCGGTGAGGCCGCGGCCCATCTCGCACAGGCCAACGAGCTGATGGCGGACGTCGCGTCGGGCCGCGAGCGCAGTCACGGTGACGGGACGGCCCAGAGTCTGGCGGCGGCCAACGAACGTGCGCTCGCCCGGTTCGGCGAGCGCGCCGGCGACCCGCTGGCCGACATGATCGTGGCGCAGGCCGATGTGTTCCTCGCCGCGGCCGAGCGGCGTGCGGCCGAGGAAACGGTGGCCACGCCGCTCGGCCCCATGGACATGGCGGTCTTCGGCTCGTATCTGCTCACGCACATGCTCGGCCACGGCTACGACCTCGCCCGTGCCGTCGGGCGGCCGCACATGGTCGACCGCGCCCGGGCCGAACTGGCCCTGCCGTTCATGTTCACGGTCATGCCGCATGTCGTCGATGCGGCCGCCGCCGGCCTGACCGCCCGCTTCGGGATCCGGCTGCGCGGCGGGACACGCTTCACGGTGACCTTCACCGACGGCGCGGCGGCCGTGAGCCCGCGGGATGAGGGCCGCACGGACTGCACCATCCAGATCGAGCCGGTCACCTTCCTGCTCATCGCGCTCGGCCGCTGCAACCCTTGGGGTGCCATCGCCCGCGGTCGCATTCTCGCCTGGGGCCGCAAGCCCTGGCTCGCACCGCGGTTCCCGACCCTGTTCAAGGCACCCTGAGGGGTCCGCCAGACCGTCCGAACCTGTTCGATCCGGCTGCCGCGAACGGTCACGCCTCGCGGTTCACTGCCTCCACCGGCGTACCCGCAGCGCGCAGCTCGTTGACGATGCGGGTCAGTTCGGCGGGGGCGGCCGCGAGGCGGACAGGTTCGCCCGCGTCGTCGAGTTCCGCGATGTGCCAGCTCCTGGGGACGGTGTCGCCGTCGCTGCCCCGGGCGCGCCGCACGTCCTTCACGGTGAGCCGTTCCACCGGTATCCGACGTGCCGCGAACCTGCCCGGGCCGGGGTGCGGTGTCACCGCGGGCGGGCCGCCCCCGAGGACGATGTGGGTGCCGAAGCCGTGCGGGTTGTAGTCGGTGTGTTCCAGGAAGCGCGCCGCCAGATGTACCTCCTGTCCCTGCGCTCCGACCTTTCCCGCCACCCCGATTCCCGGCTTGCGGACACCCGTGGCGCGCCAGGCCCAGATGAAGAGGGCGAGCGTGGCCGATGTCCCCGCCACCGCCCACGCGACCGCACCGGGAGCCGTGGGCAGTGTCGTGGGGTGGAGATAGCAGAGCGGCAGCAGCCACAGGGCAGTTCCGACGAGCGTGACCCCGAACGGGAGAACCGAGGGGAGGACCTCGTCGTCGGCCAGCCGACGCCCGCGCAGGCGCAGCAGCGACTGTGCGCCGGGAAAGCCCGCGGCGAGGGCGAGCGCCGCCGCGACGACGGCCGTCTCTCCGCCGGTGGGGATGTGCTCGCGCCACACGCGAAGCTCTCCGGCGACCTTCCTCACCCTGCCGCGCCAGATGGTCAGTTCGACGCTGTCACCGGACCGGAACGTCCGCGCGTCCTTCTCCGAGACGGCGACCCGGCGCACGGGCCGGTTGTCGGCGAAGTACAGCCAGCTGCTCTGCTTGGGTCGCGCGGCCTCGGTCCGCGCGATCACGGCCGGCAGCGTGGTCAGGCACTCGCGGCGCTCCGTCGCGGGCGTGGCCGCGGTGCACGGGGTCGCCGACTTCCACGCCCGCTCGTTCGACGCGACGTTCGGTACGAACCACGCGGCCACGCCCGCACACCCGAGCAGGACTACGCACAGGCCCAGCAGCGCGGCCCAGCCGCGCCCGGCCGTGCGGGAGGAGATGACGGGGAGGTGGGCCGACTTCGGGGCTCCGTGACGGCCGTGCAGCGCGCGGAGCCCGTCCAGCTTCGCGTCGAAGTCCGGGTCATGGAGGGACCGGCTGTGCGGCAGAGGCAGCATTCGTCTGTGTCCGTCGCGCAGCGACACGCTGACTCGACGGACTTCCTCGCCCCGTGAGGTGTTCGTGTACTTCCGGTGGACACGTATGTCGGCGATGTCGTGCCAGGGAACGCTCCGGCGGCGCAGCAGCGTCCGGTGGTGCAGCCCGCGCGCGTCCGCCGTCACCTCGGCGGTGACCCCGCGGAGCGACGCGATGCCCACCGCCGCGAACAGCAGGCCGACAGCTGCCCCCGGGTCCGGGCCCCGGAAAGCCAGGCGCACACCTGCCAGGCCCACACCGACCGCACCGAGTCCGACGAAGAACCACAGGGTGCGCTTCCAGCGGGCGCGGCAGGTCACTTCGAGCGCATGGGTCATGTCCGGAATCCTTCATCATCCCGGTTGCACATGCGTGGGCATGGTTCGGCAGTCTGTCGGCCCGCAACGCTGCCGACCGCACGCATGGGACGCCCGGCCGTCGCGTGCTTCGGGGGAGAAGCGGCGTGGCCCGTGGGTGTGCGGGTCAAAGGCGTGGGGCAGGTGATGGTTCGAGGGGTCCCTGTACCCGGACAGGTGCCCTTGCGAGGCGTCGACGGCAGCGGGAAGGAACCCCGGAAGGCTGTCCGTGCTCCCCCTGCGCAACGGGACCGGTCGATACCGACGAAGCGGGGCGAATCTTGCATAATGCGGCATCCGACGCCCCGACACATGCTCATGAAGGAGTCGAACCCCGTGGCTTTGAACCGCGAAGAGCGTGAAGAGTTTCTGGCCGAGCCCCATGTCGCCGCCCTGGCCGTGGACGCTGCGGAGCCCGGACGGGCCCCGCTCACCGTGCCGATCTGGTACCAGTACGAGCCCGGCGGCGACATCTGGATCATGACGGGACGCGACTCCCGCAAGGGTGTCCTGATCGCCGGGGCGGGCCGGTTCAGCCTGATGGTCGACCGAGTCGCACCGACCATCCGCTACGTCTCGGTCGAGGGCCCCGTCATCGCGACCACCCCCGCCACGCGCGAACAACTGGTGGAGATCTCGGCGCGCTACCTCCCTGCCGGGAAGGTCGAAGGCTACGTCGACTTCGCCTGGAAGGAGCACGGCGAGCAGGTGGTCTTCCACATGCGACCGCAGCGCTGGCTCAGCTCGGACCTCGGCCAGGTCTGAGCGGCGGTCCCGCCCGGGGTGAGGCGGGCTCGCGGGGGCCGGCCCCCGACCGGAGCGTTTGCACACCGGAGCGGGAGTACCCCGGGGGGGTATATGGTTGGGAGGTGTGGACGCTTCAGGGACGGGCCACCGGACGGGAACGGGGATGAACGCCATGGACCACACCGCGCACCATGAGGGCAGCACCCACGACCACCACGCTCATCGGAACCCCGCCGGGAAGGGAATGGGTGGAGCCACCTGGAAGTCCGCGGCCAAGGCCACGCTGCACTGCCTGACCGGGTGCGTGATCGGCGAGATCCTGGGCATGGCCATCGGCACCGCCCTGCTCTGGGGCAACGTCCCGACCATGGTTCTGGCGATCACCCTGGCGTTCGTCTTCGGCTACTCCTTCACCCTGTTCGCAGTCCGCAGGGCGGGCCTGGACTTCAAGAGCGCCGTCAAGGTGGCGCTGGCCGCGGACACCGTCTCGATCGCCGTGATGGAACTCGTCGACAACGGCATCATCGCCCTGGTCCCCGGTGCGATGGACGCCCAACTGTCGGACGGCCTGTTCTGGGCGGCGCTGCTGGGCGGCTTCGCCGTGGCCTTCCTGGTCACCACGCCGGTCAACAAGTGGATGATCGGCCGCGGGAAGGGCCACGCCGTCGTCCATGCCCACCACTGAGATCCCGCACACCGCAGGCCGTGCGGAGGGGCGCGCAGCGCACTCGCTCAGTCGATGATCGCCGTGGCTTCGACCTCCACCAGATGGTCGGGCACGTCGAGCGCCGCGACGCCCAACAGCGTGGCCGGCGGCACAGGGGTGACCCCCAGTCTCGCGGCCGCCCGTGAGATGCCGTCCAGGAGCAGGGGCATCAGCTCGGGGGTCCAGTCCACGACGTGGACCGTCAGCTTCGCCACGTCGGCGAAGGATCCACCGACTGCGGCCAGGGCGGTGCCGATGTTGAGGTAGCACTGCTCGACCTGAGCGGCGAGATCACCCGGGCCGACCGTAACCCCGTCGGCATCCCAGGCGACCTGCCCGGCGATGAAGACCAGTTTCGACCCGGTCGCGATCGACACCTGCTTGTACGCATCGACTTCCGGCAGTCCGCCGGGGTTCACCAGGGTGATGGCCATGCTGCCCGCCTCCTTGTCATGAGAGCCCGAGGGCTCGTCTCCACCGGACCGGGCGTCCGTCCCTCGGTCTCTTGTGGTTACTCAGGAACCGTAGGAGAGTGGCCGCTGACATGGAAGAACGCACTTTTCGGTGACTGGGGAACCTCATGGTGACCAAGCAGTTCAGGGGCTCGCCCGAGGAACAGGCGGATCTGACACGCGCGGACTCCCTGGCGCGGGAGATCTTCTCGGACGTCGCCAACAAGTGGGCGCTCCTGATCATCGACGCCCTGGGTGAGGGCACGCTGCGCTTCGGTGAGGTGCGGAACGGCATCGAGGGCATCAGCCACAAAATGCTCACCCAGAACCTGCGCATGCTGGAACGCAACGGTCTCGTCGAGCGGTGTGTTCACCCGACCGTGCCGCCGCGGGTCGAGTACACCCTCACCGAGTCGGGGCTGGCCCTGCGGGAGACCGTCCACAGGATGTGCGACTGGACCCATCGGTACCTCGGTCACATCGAGGCCGCCCGTCGCCGCTTCGACGCGTAGAGGGCGGGGGTAGCGTTCGGGATATTCCGCCCCGGGTCGGCCGACAACCGACGCCGCCAGGCACAATTCATACGTACCACTCTGACGACCAAGAGGATCACCATGATCACGCTGAAGAAGGAAGACGGCCCGGCCGACCTCGACGGGGTGACCCATCTGTCCATCGGGGTGTCCTGGGACCCGACCGTCGGCGCCAGTGGAGGAATCCTTGGCAAGCTCAGGCAGAAGGCCGGAACCGACCTTGACCTGATCGCCATCGCGATGCAGGGGGCGGAGCCCGTGCGGCTGGCCGGGCTCGACTCCCTGGACCCGCTGGGCAACGGCTCCCTTGTGCACAGCGGGGACAACCAGACCGGGCGCGGTGACGGCGACGACGAGACCGTGACCGTGGATTTTGCCCGGGTGCCGTCCAACATCACGTCCGTCGTGTTCATCGCTGCCGCGTACAAGAAGCGGAGCGCCTTCCAGAACGCCCGGAACATCAGCTTCAAGGTCTACGACGCGACCGGTGGCACCACCCAGCAGGTTGCCGATATCTGGCCGAGCCTGCTCACCGATGACAACGGCTGTGCCGTGGCCAAGGCCATGCGGGACGGCGCGGGCTGGAAGCTCCAGGTGATCAACGAGACCGGCAAGATCAAGCAGGGCGACGAGCGCGCCCTCATGCGTTTCGCCGTGAGCAAGTAGTACGTTCCGACGCTGCCGCGAGTCCGGACAACGACTGCGAGCAGCTCGGTCTCGGCACGCACGGAAGCCGGCAAGCGTGCTCGGCCAGGGTTCGGGAGGGCATCCCCCCGGGACCCTGGCCGCAGCGCGTTCTCCGCGTCGATCAGCCCGACGCATGTCCGCCGTCGACGGAGCGGTCCGCGATCGTCGGCAGGTGCGGCCGTCGGCTCAGCTCCCCGAACCAGCGCACGACGGCCGGCGTGGCCGCGACGTTGGACCCCAGATGGCGGGATCCGAGGTGGTCGACATCGCCCAGGTCGACGACCGGGACGTCCACGCCGTTCCTGAGCAGGCCTGCCCGGCAGTGCTCGGTGTTCTCGTCGACGGCCTGCTCGTCCCCGGCCGCCATGTACAGCCGTAGGGGCGCACGGGGGACCCAGTCGGTGCATACCGCGTCGGTTGTACGGAGCGCCGCAGCCAGGGCCCCGGTCGGATGCGTGAGCAACTCCCTGCCGTGGCCGGTCAGCAGGTCGTCCAAGGTGTCCGGGGTACCCCGCATCAGCTGCTCCCCGGTGTGGGCGCCGTCGAAGAGTGTCTCGACGGTGGTGTCATATGGGGCTCGGAAGACATCGCCGGGACTGTCGTAGACGTGGTGGAGCCGGTTGAACGCCACGAGCGTGTAAGCGGCGTACAGCACACCGGACTTGGGCTCCAGTCTGCCTTCCAGCAGGGCGGGCAGCTCCGCCCCGCCGAAGTCGTAGGCACCGCTCACCGGCGCCAGCGCCCCCAGCCGGAACCAGCGGTCCCCGCCCGCCTCCAGGGCCCGGCCGAGCCCCAGTGCCGCCGAGGCGCCCTGCGAGAAGCCGGTGACCATGACCTCGCGCTCCAGGGCGTGTCCCGCCCGGGGAGCGAAGGTCCGGGCGGCCCGCAGCATGTCCAGCGAGGCCGTGGTCTCGGAGGCGATGTCCATCCAGGGGTGGAGGCCGGGTCCCTCGCCCATTCCCAGGTAGTCGGGGGCGACCGCCGCGGCACCGGCCGCCGCGTGCGCGATCACCGGCGCGGACACGAAGTCGCCGCGCCGCATGGACGGGGAGTCGTTCTTGTGGCTGCCGGTGCCGTGCGCGAAGGAGACCGTCCGCAAGCCTTCCTGGCGGACGAGCGGCAGCACGAACAGCCCGCTCGCCGTGGTGGGCCGGCCGTGCGCGTCGACGGTCCGGTAGACCAGCCGGTACGCGACCACACCGTGCCGGACGGTGTCGCCTCCGAACCCGGCCGTACCCAGTTCGGCGACCACGGCCTCAGGTGTCGCGAGCGTGTACAGCTTCTCGGCGGAGACCAGCGTGCCCCGGTCGGACCCCTCGTACGGGTGCGCATGAGTCCAGGATCTTTCCAGGGGGGTGGTGGCGGTGGCGACGGCGGGTCCGCTGAGGAGTAAGCAGCAGCAGACCACCGTGGCGTACGCCCGCAGACCGTGACGATGCCGGATTCTGCCGAGCGGCGACGAAGATGAGACGAAGGTGGGCATGAGTCCCCCAAGTGCGGTGCTGTGACTGTCGCTTCAGCCTGTCCCGACGCGCACTTCGACGCACTGGTGCGGTCCACCCGGACCTCCTGGTGCCAGCCCCCGCTGATGAGCGTTCGCCTGCGGCTACAGCTCCTGGGGCGGCAACGGACGCTCGAAGAAGGTTTCCAGCACGATGGTGGCCTGCGTCCCGCTGACGCCCTCGATCGCATAGATCCTGCGCAGCACGTCCTGGAGCTGTTCCGTGGTCGCGGTTCTGACCTTGACCAGCAACGAGGCGCTGCCCGCGATGACGTGCGCCTCCTGGATCTCGGGCAGCGCGGCAAAGTGCTCCGCCGCATCGCCCATCCAGGCAGTCGAGTCGACCATCACGTACGCGAGCACACCGCGCCCCACCGCCGCAGGGTCCACCTCGATCACCGTGCGCCTGATCACGCCGCGCTCGCGGAGCTTTCGGACGCGCTCATGGGCAGCACCGGCGGAGAGGCCGACGGACCGGCCAAGGGCGGAGTAGGGCTGGGTGGCGTCCTGCTGAAGCTGTGTCAGCAACGCACGGTCCACGTGATCCACGACACTCCATTCGACGAGTACTTGAAAGGACGATACTGCATACGGTGATACTTGCGATGAGCCGAACAGCATTCGGCTCACGCTCTGGGACGGGAGACGCACATGACCACCGAACACCCCGGGTTGTACGAGTGCCTCGACGACCGCTTCCGTACCGGTCGGTGCATGAACGGCGACCACGACCTCGAGGTCCTGTACACCGGCTGCCGCTGGGCGGAGGGCCCGATCTACCTCCCCGCCTGGCGCCAGCTCATATGGAGCGACATCCCCAACGACCGCATGCTGCGCTGGGACGAGGCCACCGACACCGTCAGCGTCTTCCGCGAACCCGCCGGGCACACGAACGGCAACACCCTGGACCTCGAAGGCAGGCTCATCACCTGTGAGCAGGGGAACCGCCGGGTCACCCGCACCGAGCACAACGGCACCCTCACCGTGCTGGCCGACCGCTGGCAGGGCAGGCGCCTCAACAGCCCCAACGACGCGGCCGTGAAGTCCGACGGTTCGATCTGGTTCTCCGACCCGGACTTCGGCATCACCAGTGACTACGAGGGCTATCTCGCCGAGAGCGAGATCGGGTCCTGCAACGTGTACCGGATCGACCCGGCCACGGGCGACGTGAGCCTGGTGGCCGACTGCTTCGGCGCCCCCAACGGGCTCGTCTTCTCCCCTGACGAGCGGCAGCTGTTCGTCTCCGACACCAGGGCGGGCTTCATCCGTGTCTTCGACGTCCGGGCGGACGGCCGCACCCTCTCGGACGGCGAGGTCTTCGCCACGGCCGACGCCGAGACCGGAAGCCGCTTCGACAACCTGCGCTTCGACGACGGCGGCCGGCTGTGGGTTGCCGCGATGAGCGACGGCGTGCACTGCTACGACCCGGACGGCACGCTCATCGGCCGTCTGAACGTACCGGAGACCGTGTCCAACATCTCCTGGGGCGGGGCCAAGCGGAACCGCCTCTTCATCACCGCCGAGACCAGTCTCTACTCGGTGGTCATGGCTGTCACGGGGACGCATCCGACCGGTCCGGGGCGGCGCCCATGGGGCGACGGGGCCCCGGCCGCTCGAAGTGCGATCGAGGCGGGGGCCCGGCCGCGGCTGAGCCGGTGACACGCCCCCCACTGTTCGTCGGCCGCCTCATACTGTCTTGACCCTCACACCGTGTCAGGTGGTCAGCTCGGAGACGTCATGTTCACCATCGGAGACTTCGCCCGGCACGGCCGCGTATCGGTCCGGATGCTGCGTCACTACGACGCGACCGGTCTGCTGCGTCCGGCCCATGTCGACCCCTCAACCGGCTACCGCTATTACACCGCTGCCCAGCTGGCCCGCCTCAACCGGGTGATCGCGCTCAAGGACCTCGGCTTCACTCTGAAGCAGGTGCGCGACATCGTGGACGAGACAGTCGCCACGGAGGAAATCCGGGGCATGCTGCGGCTGCGGCGGGCCGAACTGGAGACCGCGGTGTCCACCGCAGGGGCGCGGTTGGTGCAGGTCGAGGCGAGGCTCCGGGCGATCGAGAGCGAGGGGCACATGCCCACGAACGATGTTGTGATCAAAGCTGTTCCCGCAGTGCGGGTGGCGGAGCTGACCGCGACTGCCGCGAGTTTCGAGCCCGAGGCCATCAGCCCGGTCATCGGGCCACTCTACGACGAGCTGTTCCGGCGCCTGGGAACGGCGGGTATCACCCCGACCGGACCCGGGGTCGCCTACTACGAGGATGCCCCGGAAGGCGACGGGCGGATCAGCGTCCATGCCGCCGTCCAGGTATCAGCCCCCCTCCAGGACGGGGCCGTCCGTGTCCTCGACCTGCTGCCCCTCGATCGGGCGGCCACCATCGTCCACCGAGGCTCGATGGACACCGTGCTCCCCACGGCGCAGGCCTTGGCGCGCTGGGTCGACGCCAACGGCTACCGGTCGGCCGGATATCCGCGCGAGATCAACCTGGAGTGCCCGGAGAACCGGGACGACTGGGTGACGGAACTGCAGTCACCGGTGACCCCGGCCTGATTCGCCGCACGCTGCTCGGACGCAGGCCTGCCCCGGGGTGGCCCCGCGATGGTCAGTCGACGGTGTTCATGAAGTCCAGCATCCGGCGGTTGATCTCCTCCGCACGGTCGATCTGAGGTCCGTGACCTGTTCCGGAGATGATCTCCGCCCTGGTCCCCGGCACCAGGCGCGGTACGCGCTGCATCTGACGCTGCGGGTGCACGAGCAGGCTGCGCCTGCCGAGTGCCAGGTAGAGCGGGGTGCGGACGGTGGACAACTCGTCGTCGGTCAGGGGCAGTGGGGCCGGGCGGCGGATGCGGTAGGCCCGGACGGACGTCCTGACCATGGCGCGCAGCTCCGGCATGACGAGGACCGGTTGTTCCAGCCAGGCGGCCAGCCGTGGGCGCAGGGCTCTGGGCGCGAAGGTCGCGAAGAGGCCGGCGAAGATCCAGACGAAGAAGCGCAGCCCCACCTTCTCCAGGCCGCCGGGATCCAGCAGCGTGACCGAGGCGAGGCGGTCGGGTTTGCGGTGCGCCTGGTTCAGGGCGAGCCAGCCGCCGTACGAGGCGCCGACGAGGTGGACGCGGTCGAGCCCGAGCGCGGCGAGCGTCTCGTCCAGCCACTGCGCGGCGCGTTCGGGCCGGTGGATGGGCTCGCGCTGCACACTGCGGCCCGGGTCCCCCGGGGTGTCGATGGCGTAGACGGGGCGGTCGGCGCTGAGCGCGGGGGTGTTGGGGTACCACATGGCGGAGCAGGAGCCCGCCCCGTGCACCAGGACGACGGGGGTGCGGGACCGGGCGCCGGGGTCCTCCGGGCCGTAGCGGTAGACGTGCGTGGTCCCGAAGGTGGTCTCCACGTCCTGTTCCGCGCGTACCGGCGCCCCCAGGGCGTAGGCCGCTTCGCAGGCCGCGAAGTACTGGTCCCGCAGGACTTCGCTCACGTAGCGGCCGACATCGGTCTGAGGGCGGGCAGCGGTCTCGGACACGGGCACCTCCTGGTTCGGATCTTTTGCGGTACAAACGTATCACCATGATGATACCGCTGTACCATCAACGGGCTGCGACGGGCCACGACAGGTCCCGGCAGGAGCACCCCAGCGAGACGACGAGCGGAGAACAGGCCGATGCCCAAGCGGGTGGATCACGCGGAGCGCCGTACCGAGATCGCCGAGGCGCTCGTCCGGATTGCCGGAAGGCGTGGGCTGCATGCCGTGGGCATGCGCGATGTGGCGGCCGAGGCGGACGTGTCACTGCGGCTGGTGCAGTACTACTTCGAGACCAAGGAGAAGCTGCTGCTCTTCGGGTTGCAGCACCTGACTCAGAGATTCGGGGAGCGGGTCGCCGCCAGGATCAAGGACACGGTGGACGGACCCGGACCGCGTGCCACGATCGAGGCGCTGCTCAGTGCGGCCCTGCCCACCGACGAGGAGAGCCGCACCTTCCACTTCGTGTACACCTCGTACGCCATGCTGGCCGTCAATGACCCCGCACTTGCCGCCCAGCCCTTCATCAAGGACCCCGACGCGGCCGAGGACGCCGTGACCGAACTCCTTCTGCAGGCGCAGGAGGCGGATCTGCTCCGGCCCGGTGTTCACCCGAGGCTGGAAGCGGCAGGTCTGCTCGCCATGTCCGCAGGACTCGGCACGGGCATCCTCGTCGGTCAGCGCAGCGCCGAGTCGGCCGTCGCAGTGCTGGACCACACGCTGGACCGCATCTTCCGGGACGGTGGGCGCGGCCTCCTGCCCCGTCCGACGGGGGAGTGACGTCGGATTTCGCGCACGTCCACGAGTGAGCGTGGCGACTGCATCGGCGGCCACACGGACACGGGCGGTCCCCTGGGGCCAGAGGGAGGTGTGGGTCGGCCGATGGTCCAGCAACGGGCGGTCGCCCGTCACCGTCGTGCGGCGGAACGCGGTGGGAGAACACCGGCATGAAGTCCACCACCGCCCCCGACACCTCCACGTCGGCCGAAGCCGTCCCGCGCTCCCTGCTCTGGTCCGTCAGGTGTTCCGGTGATCACCCGGCCCGGCGATCCCCGGCCTGGCCGTAACGAAGGCCGGCGCGGACTGCAGGTCCGGACTCCGCCGTCGACCGTGACCCGCGGATGCGCCGCCACTGGCGGCTTGCTGCCGAGCCGGGCGGCGACACGGTTGCCCTCGGCATGTCCCACCTGTGGCTTACCGACGCTTATCGGCCGTCCCGCACAGCGCCCGGCGCCGACCCCATCCGCTCGCCGAGGCCGGTGAGGTACACGATCGTCGCATCGTCCGCCGCCACCCCGTGGCGAGCCTCCGCCTGCCGGACACGACGCACCACTTCGGCGGGTCCGCTCGACGCCAGGAGAGCCATGGCCCCCGGCCAGTCGGTGACCCCGAACCGGTCGACGATGCGACTGGCTCCGTTGCTGAGCAGGGCGGCAGCGGTCAGCCCTCGGATCGGACAACTCCCGGTGACCGCCTCGTCCGCCGCGCGTGGGTCGTTCTTGGCCACCCAGAAGCCGCCCGGTCGGTTCCGGTCGGCGCGCAGGTCCCGCAGGACCCGGTGGTACTCCTCGCTGCCCTCCGGGGCGGCCACCAGCGCGGGCAGGAACGACCGGCTGATGATTACCTCACGAGGGTCGGACACGACGAGCGGCACACCGTCCGCTCCGTCGAGTACGAGAAAGGAGTCACCGAGCACGAGGTACTCGAGGAGGCCGTCGGACACGCGCAGGACGGCCACGGTCGCCGACGGAGCGATGGGGGCGGCGACGTCGCAGGTGTCCCGGTGATCGTCCGTCACCTGCTCGATGGCGTCCGCGAGCAACGCCGGGAGACCGCGGTCCGGCACGAGTGACAGGAGACCGAGGAGTCCGCCTCCGAGACGGCCGGCGTACCAGGCCACGCCGTGCCGGCAGGTCGACTCGGAGCCGGGGATGCCGGCGCCGTCGATCAGCACCGCGGCCGTCGGTACCGCGCCGGCGAAGTCCTCGTTCACGCGGCCGGGCCGCGCCGCAACGCTCGTCATCGATACCCGCATGGCCCGCCGCCGTCCTCCGTCGAAGGCGTCGACACTAGCAACCGTCTCCTGAGCAGACCTTCTGCGCCCCGAGGGCTGTCAACTCCACACCAGTTTTTCCTCGTTGAGGACAAAGTATGGACGGTTCGGTGCGATGTTCGTACGCTGGGCGTCGATTTCGCGCGGCGGACCGCATGCAACGGAGCGGAACGCCACCGCACCACTCGTACGTGCACGAACTCCACTCCGCGGACGCGGGCCGCCCCGGTCGCGCCGCTACGCAGCGCCCAGCAGGAGGAAGAGTGACGCCACGCAAGTACCCGAACCTCCGTAGCCATCGCCCCAGAGCACGAAGTATCACCGGGCTGCTCCTCTCGGTGGTTCTCACCAGCGGCCTCGCCGCCGGCACCGCCGGTGCGGACGAGAGGCCCTTCGCGGACCTGCCGCCCCAGGAACCCGGTGTCACGCTCCGCGTCTTCGACGTCCAGTCCCCGTTGGACGCGCTCTGCGACCTCAAGCCCGCCCAGACACCCAACGTCGACAAGCTGATCCCCACGGCCGACTGGTCCTCCACCGACGGCTTCGGTTTCACCGACAACTTCGTCTCGCAGATCATCGGCAACATCGACGTCCCCGCCGACGGCACGTACGCCTTCCGTCTGATCAGTGACGACGGCTCCCGCCTCCTCATCGGCGACCAGCAGGTCATCGACCACGACGGACTGCACGGTGCCGAACCCAAGGACGGTGAGATCGCTCTCGCTCCCGGTTACCACACCCTGCACATCGACCACTTCGACCGCGGCGGCGGCCAGCAGGTCACCCTCCAGTGGAAGCCGCCGGGAGCAGCCGACTTCGTCGTCGTCCCGAACTCCGTGCTCAGTACCGACGCCGACGTCGTCCGGGTCACCGCCCCCGGGCGCAAGGAGTGTGAAGGCACCTACGACACCCCCGGCGACGGCCTCCCGCTGACGTCGGTCAACCCCGGCTACACCCTCACCGACCTGCGTCCCGCGGGCTTCGAACCCCAGGTCTCCGCCATGGACTGGCTGCCGGACGGCCGGCTCGCCGTGACCACCTGGGGCGGCAGCACCGAGACCAAGGGAGAGGTGTACGTCCTCGACCACGTCACGGGTGACACCGGCCCGGAGAAGGTCACGTACAAGAAGATCGCCGGCGGCCTCAGGGAGCCGATGGGCATCAAGTACGTCGACGGGAAGCTGTACGTCTCGGAGAAGCACCAGCTGACCGAGTTGTCCGACCTCGAGGGCGACAACACCGCGGGCGAGATCCGCAAGGTCGCCGAATGGCCCTACGGAGGGAACTTCCACGAGTTCGCCTTCGGCCTTCTCTACGAGGGCGGGAACTTCTACCTGAACCTGTCCGTCGCCATCAACTACGGCGGTGCGACCACGGATCCGCAGCCTGCCGCGAACCGTGGCACCACCATCAAGGTCAACAAGGCGACAGGGAAAGTCAGTTACCTGGCCGGCGGCCTGCGTACACCGAACGGGATCGGACGGGGACCCGAGGGAGAACTGTTCGTCACCGACAACCAGGGCGGCTGGCTGCCGGCCTCCAAGTTGGTCCACGTCAAGCAGGACCGGTTCTTCAACCACTACACCAACCCGGACGGCCCGTTCGACGACCGTACGGTCACCAAGCCGGTGCTGTGGCTGCCGCAGAACGAAATAGCCAACTCACCCAGCACACCGATGCTGTTGAAGGAGGGCCCCTACGCTGGACAGCTGCTCTTCGGTGACGTCACCTACGGCGGAATCCAGCGCGCCGACCTGGAGAAGGTGGACGGCGAGTACCAGGGCGCGGTGTTCCGGCACACGCAGGGCCTGGAAGCGGGCATCACCCGGATCAGCACCGGACCGGACGGCGCCATCTACGCGGGCGGCCTCGGCGCCGACGGCAACTGGGGTCAGGAAGGCAAACTCCGCTTCGGTCTGCAGAAGCTCACGCCGAACGGCAAGAGCGTCTTCGACATCAAGACCATGCGCGCAACCCGCGACGGCTTCGAACTCAGCTACACCAAGCCCCTGTCGGAGGAGACCGCCGCCAAGCTGACGAGCGGGGCCTACTCCGTCGAGCAGTGGCGCTACGTCCCCACTCCGGCGTACGGGGGCCCGAAGATCGACGAGGAGACACTCCCCGTCGCCGCCGCCCGGATCTCCGACGACCGCCGCACGGTCAGGATCACCGTGCCCGGCCTGAAGACCGACCGGGTGGTGCACGTACGCTCGCCGCGCCCCTTCGCCTCGGCGGACGGTGAGCAGCTCTGGTCCACCGAAGCCTGGTACACACTGAACGCCCGCCCGGGCCCCGAGGAGCCCGTCACCGGGTACGACGCCGAGTCCGCGCGACTCTCCGGGGGAGCGGACATCGACACCGAACACGCCGGCTACACCGGGGGCGGCTTCGTCGACGGCTTCGGCACCGTGGGTGCCACCGCCACCTTCGACGTCGACGTACCCGTGAAGGGCACCTACGACGTGGGGCTCCGCTACGCCAACGGACCCAACCCCTTCACCGGCACCAAGACGATCGGCGTGAGCGCCAACGGCGGGCAGGCGCGGCAGACCAGCCTCCCCTCCACCGGCGCCTGGAACCGCTGGTCCACCGGGACCGAGCGCCTCGACCTGCGCAAGGGCCGCAACACCATCACCTACACCTATCGGCCCGAGGACACCGGCCACGTCAACCTCGACATGATCGAGGTGCGCAGACCCGGCAGCCGTATCGCCCTGTTCTCCGGTGGAAGCGTCTCCACCGCCTGGCAGCACACCGACGGCCGTGGCGTCGAATGGCCACGTACCGCCGAGAACTCCATCGAGGTGTGCTGTGGCGACATCCGCACCAAGCAGGCCTTCGGTGACTTCAGAATGCATGCCGAATTCCGGGTGCCGAAGCTGCCGGACGACGTCACCGGGCAGGATCGCGGCAACAGTGGCATCTACCTCCAGGAGCGGTACGAGCTCCAGATCCTGGACTCCTTCGGAGTGGAGAAACTCGCCGCGAACGAGGCCGCGTCCCTCTACAACAAGAAGGCCGCGGACCTGAACGCGGCCACCGCCCCCGAGACCTGGCAGACGTACGACATCGACTTCCGCGCGGCCCGTTTCGACGCCGCGGGCACGAAGACCGAGGACGCCAGGATCACCGTGGTGTGGAACGGCAAGAAGGTCCACGACAACGTGGCCATCGACGGCCCGACCGGGGCCGGTGACGCCGAATCGGCGGCGACAGGCGCGATCCGGCTCCAGGACCACGGCAACAAGGTCCGCTTCAGGAATCTCTGGATCGAACCGCTCGGCTGACAGGAACCGAGACGGTCCAGTGGCGCGACCGGCCGCTGGACCGTCTCGCCGTCAGGCCGGCTGTCAGGCCGTCAGGCCGCCGGGACGGTGCGGCGCAGGCCGGTGACCTTGGAGGCGGGCAGGCGTCCGGCCTTGGAGGTGCCGACCAGGGTGTCGCCGTCGACTTCCAGGGCGAACACCAGGTTCACGCGCATGGGCTTGGTGACCTTCTGCTTCCAGGTGAGCCGGTCGCCGTCGAGAGCGACGTCACTGAGCGGGACCTCCTCGCCCGCCCCGTGGACGACGCCGGTCAGGACACCGTCCCTGCTGCGGAGTTCGACCACGGCCTCGATCCTTCCGATGGGCGTGGAGACGGACAGATCCCAGGTGCCTTCGACGGGCATGTCTTCTTCTCTTTCTGACGGTCGCGGTGTGTGGCGGGGCGGGTGGTGGTCAGAGGCCGGTGGGTTCCGGGCCCCGGTCGCGCCAGACGGTGCCGCGGCGCTCGTGGGCGAACAGTTCCTCGACGGCGTGAGCGATCCTGGGGCCCACCTCGCGCTCCAGGAGGTACAGGCCGAGGTCGAGCCCGGAGGTGACGCCGGCACCGGTGACGAGGTCTCCGTCGTCGACGACACGCGCCCTCACCGCGTGGACACCGGTCGCGTCGAGCATGTCCAGGCCCATGTGGTGGGTGGTGGCGTGACGTCCTTCCAGCAGGCCGGCCATCGCCAGGACGAGCGAGCCGCCGCACACCGCGGCGACGATCACCTCGGGGTCGTCCATCGCCGCCTTCAGCAGCGTGGGCAGTTCGGTGGTGAGCGTGCGGCCCAGCAGCACCGGGATGAACGCGTCCTGTTCCCACCCACCCGCACCGGCGTCGTGGTCGGGGACCTCGCCGGGCTCCCCGACCCGGCCCGAGGCGCCGGGCACCAGGATCAGGTCCGCCCGGGCGGGATCGAGGGCGGCTGTGGCGCGAAGTGCCAGGGCCCCGGTACCGCTGACCACCTCACGGGGCCCCTCGGCGGAGACGAGTTCCACGCTCACCAGGCCACCGGACAGTGTGCCGCCGGCGTACAGCACTTCGTAGGGCGCGATGACGTCGAGGGGGTCGAAACCGTCGAACAGGACGATCTGGGCGCGCATGGGTGGTGTCCTCGGGGTCGGGCCGGCCCGGTCAGCGCCGGGTTCACCCCTGACGCTAGCCAGCTGCGACCTCGCCTCCCAGAGGCATTGATGACACCCTCCAACGGGAAACCGCCAAACCCAGGAATGACCGGTTGACCTGGTCAACCAGAGATCCTTCGACGCTGGATCCCGATTCTGGCGGCCGGTGGGGAGGTGCTTTCCCGTCACACAGGAGAGGTACCTTCTGGACATGCATACTGTCGCCGTCCTCGCCCTGGACCAGGTGATCCCGTTCGACCTCTCCACTCCCATCGAGGTCTTCACGCGCACCCGCCTCCCGGACGGCCACCCCGGATACCGGATCCGCGTATGCGCGGAGCAGCCGGAGACCGACGCGGGCGCGTTCACCCTGCGCGCACCCTGGGGGCTGGAGGGTCTCAAGGGTGCGGACACGATCATCGTGCCCGGCACCGCCCGGCCCACCGTCCCGCCGACTCCTGCCGTCCGCGACGCACTACGGGCCGCCGCCCAGGACGGCACGCGCATCGCTTCCATCTGCTCGGGCACGTTCCCTCTGGCCGCCACCGGCCTCCTGGACGGCCTGCGCGCCACGACCCACTGGATCGCAGCCGAACTCCTCGCCGCTTCCTACCCGGACATCGAGGTCGACCCGGACGTCCTCTACGTCGACAACGGCCAGATCCTCACGTCGGCCGGCGCCGCCGCAGGACTGGACCTGTGCCTGCACATGATCCGCAAGGACTACGGCTCGGCCGTCGCCGCCGACGCGGCCCGGCTGTCCGTCATGCCTCTGGAACGTGAGGGCGGCCAGGCGCAGTTCATCGTCCACGACTACGCGCCCACCCCTCGGGGCAGCACCCTCGAGCCACTCCTCGCCTGGCTCCAGGACAACCTCGGCACCGAACTCACCCTTGCCGACATGGCCGCCCACGCCGGGGTCAGCACCCGAACGCTGATACGCCGCTTCCGCGAACAGACGGGAACCACCCCACTCCAGTGGCTCCACCGCGCCCGCATCCGCCAGGCCCAGCATCTGCTGGAATCCACCCAGCACACGGTTGAACGCATCGGCGCCCAGGTCGGCTTCGGCTCACCGACCGCCTTCCGCGACCGTTTCAAGAAGTCCACCGGTGTCAGCCCCCACAGCTACCGGCGCGCCTTCAGCTGACAGGGGAGGAGTTCCCAGGTCACTAGCGGGTCAGTGTCTCGAAGCCGGAATCGGCGCAGTACTGCACGACGCGTCCTTCCGCCTCGGAGTCCTTGTTGTTCACCGCTGCCACCGTCGCCTCCGCCAAGGTGCGCCCTTCGCCGACGGTCTCGTCCCGGAGCGGTCGCATCGCGCGGAAGGCGTCATGGGCGACGGCCCCGACCTCGTCGTACCCCGACGGATCCGGCGGGTCCGTGTCTGCCGCGTTCCGTGCGTTCTGCCAGGTTCCCAGCTGCGTGCAGTAGTTCTCCCGCAACTCCGTCAGCCGCCGCTCGTCCTTGCCCTCGGACGAGGAGCATCCCGCCGCTACCACCACCATGGCGATGACCGGGACCACCGCCTTCAGCACGCGCACCACGTCTACCCCCTGGCTGAAACTGCGTCAGCTCGTCGCTGTCGCCTGCAAATCCCGCAGCAGGATACCTGTATTGGGCACCTTGGTCATCGGCAGCGTTCGCCCTTGCGTGAGAGCCGGTCGGCGCCCGGGCGTCGCCGGACAACTCGACTCGCCTCCCACGGGTGCGGCTCCGGGGTCAGTGCGCTCCGGCGACTCGTCAGTGGTCCCCTTCGACGAGTTCCCGCAGCATGCGTCGCTGGTGGCGATGGCCGATCGTCTCGTAACCGATCACGGTGACGAAGGGGGCGAACATGATGACGAGCAGACACACAGCGATCGCGCCTCCGGCCGCGGACAACAGGACGGCCGCGAGAAGTACGGCGAGGGTGACGGCGATCAGGAGCAGGTGGAAGCGGTCTGCGGCGGACAGCAGCAGGGTGTGCAGCAGATAGACCATCAGCAGGTAGAGGCCGACCGGGATGGCCAGGGACAGGACGACGGCG
This sequence comes from Streptomyces sp. NPDC059499, assembly GCF_042749285.1. Lineage (NCBI taxonomy): Bacteria > Bacillati > Actinomycetota > Actinomycetes > Kitasatosporales > Streptomycetaceae > Streptomyces > Streptomyces sp. NPDC059499. The sequence goes on along the minus strand of NZ_JBHYTT010000012.1, from coordinate 202,225 downwards.
ACGTCACCGAGCTCCGAGTGGTGTTCCAGTTGCAGGCCGGCCATGTGGAGTCCGGCGCCCGCACCGGCGATCCCCATGAACAGGGGGATGTGTCCGTACCCGAAGAGGTATCCGCGGTTGCGGCGGTGCACGAGGACATCACCGAAGGGGGTGGAGAAGTACACCCACCACATGCCGAAGGTCAGTCCGACACCGGCGACGACGACGGCGATGGCGTTCCAGCTCCAGTGCAGTCCGTCCACGCCACCGAGGAGCTCGCCCGAGGAGGCGACGGTGCCGACCACGCTCTCGCCGAGAACGATGATCGCGAAGAGGCCGTAGCGCTCGGCCACGTGGTGGGGGTGCCAGGGGGTTCCGCCCGCACCGCCTTGCGTGAGCACCGGAACGGCCAGTTCCAAAGCCCCGAGCACGGCGAAGGCGACGAACGCGACACCGAGCGGCGGCTGCGTGAATCCGACCACGACCCAACCGAGCTGAGCGGTCACGATCCAGCGGATGTTCGCCGTGCAGACGGCACGGTACGAGGGGGATTCCCGGGAGGCGCGCCACCACTGCAGCACGATCGCGATGCGCATCACGACGTATCCGAGCACCATCACGCGCAGTTCGAGGTGTCCCCCCTCCTCGACGGAGTGGAACATGGCGGGCAGACCGAGTGAGAACACGACAACGCCGATCATCTGCACCATCGTCAGTGCCCGGTCGAGCCAGTCGTCGGTACCGAAGGCGGAGGCGAACCAGCTGAAGCTGATCCACGCGACGCTGATCGCGAACATCGCCAGCACGAACGCGGTGACCGCCTGCCCCGGATGCCCCTCGGCCGCCATCTCGGCGAAATGGGAGGCCGCCGTACCGACCGCGACCACAAAGGTCAGGTCGAACAGCAGCTCCAGTGGAGAGGAGGACCGGGCGAGTTCCTCCGGGTCACGGCCCGTCATGGGCACCAGGCGATGCGCCGGCTTGCCCTCGTCGGTGCCGGCCCGGTGCGCGGAGTTCATGGGCGGCATTATGTTCGCTGATCACTTGCTGTGCGATGACCTCCGGCGCGGGTCGGACCACCGGACGAGGGACGCATCGCGGGGCGGGGTGGGGGAAGCGGCTCGTGTGGCTGAGCTGGATGGATGTCGCCTCATGCGGCGCGCCGCGCCCGCCGACGGACACGGCAAGGAGGCGGCGTGACGTATGGTCAGGCGCCCTGTCGAGTAGGGACGGTCGGGCGAACGCCCCCGCGCAGTGTGCCTTCGCCGAGACGTCTGCCGCACCGCGTGTCAGGCCCCGAGAGCCCGGCGTGATCCGAATGGGAGGCGCTAGCATGCCTCCCATGCCGGACGCCTTGCCCCGCCCCGAGCCCTTCACCCCGCAGACCGCATCCGCGGCGCTCGAGGACCTCCGGGCACGGCTGCGCGCGACGCGCTGGCCCGACGCGCCCGAGGACGCCGGGTGGTCGCTCGGGACCGACGTCGCCTACCTCCGCGAACTCGTCGCCTACTGGGCGGACGAGTTCGACTGGCCTGCGCAGGAGGCGGCGCTCGCCCGGCTGCCCCACTTCCGTGTCCCCCTCGGCGGCCACGGGATCCACTTCGTGCACGTCCGGGCCGTAGGCGCGCCTGCCGGGTCCGCCCTGCCGCTGGTCCTCAGCCACGGCTGGCCGGACTCGTTCTGGCGCTACGCGAAGGTCATCCCCCTCCTCACCGATCCCGGCGCGCACGGCGCCGATCCCGCCGACGCGTTCGACGTGGTGGTGCCCGACATGCCGGGCTTCGGGTACTCCGACCGCCCCACCGGACCGCCTCTCGATTCCATCGCCGTCGCCGGTCTGTGGGCCGAGCTCATGGACGTCCTCGGCTACGAGCGGTTCGGCGCGGCGGGCGGGGACATGGGCAGCCACGTCAGCCGCTACCTCGCGCTCGACCACCCGGACCGGGTCGTGGCCGTTCACCGCACCGACGGAGGGCTGCCCGTCTTCACCGGCGACCCCGCGGACCTCGCGCCCGAGGAGAGCGCCTGGATCGAGAGCGCCGCGGCCTGGGGCGCGACCGAGGGCGCCTACGCCGCCATGCAACGAACGAAGCCCCAGACCGCGGCCTTTGGCCTCAACGACTCGCCGGCCGGGCTCGCCGCGTGGATCGTCGAGAAGCTCCGGGGCTGGAGCGACTGCGACGGCGACGTCGAGAGGAGCTTCACGAAGGACGAGATCCTCACGAACGTCACCCTGTACTGGCTCACGGGGACGATCGGCTCGTCGATGCGCATGTACCGCGCGAACGCCGCGATCCCGCCCACCCAGCACGCCCGTCGGGTCGACGTGCCCTCCGGCTTCTCGATCTTCCAGGGGGATGTCGTCCGCCCACCGCGAGCATGGCTCGAGCGCACGACGAACGTCGTACGCGTGACGGAGCCGCCGCGCGGTGGGCACTTCGCGCCGTTCGAAGAGCCCGAGCTCTACGCACAGGAGCTGCGTGCGTTCTTCCGCCCCTACCGGGCGGCGACGGACTGAGGGCCGCCGTCGCGTGGAGCTCAGAGCCCGGTGACCTTGGCGCCGGCCGACAGTTCGTAGACCAGGGTGACCGTCCGGTGACCGTTGGGCGGGAGGGTGACGTCCCAGCGGGCGATGCCCTCGGCGTCGACTGCATCGGGCGCGGGGGAACAGGCTTCCTCGCGCACGCGGACCTCCACCGCGGAGACTTCGGAGACCGGGAGCCGCTCGCGCAGGGCGACCATCTGGTCGCCCTGCTCTCCGGGGGCGGAGAACCGGGACAGGTGCAGTCGGATCGTGCGAGTGATGACGGTCCGCTGGGTGATTCCGGTGGTATCGCGTGACTCCTCGGCCTGCCGGACCACCCGGTGGTCGTCGCAGCTGCCGAAGGCGAGCTCCACGGGGGCGCCGGGGGCGGTGAAGTCCAGCGTTCCGCGGCCGCTGAATCCCCTGTCGCGGACGAGGTCCACGGGTCCGGCGAGCAGCGCATGCCCCGCCAGGTTGTCGCATCGCACCACCCGGGTGACCAAGGGGGACAGCTCGGGCGAACAGGCGTACTCACTCTGTGCGGCCGTCGTGAAGGTGGACAACGGCACGCGGTGCGCGTGGCCGTCACTGGGCACGGAGACCGGCGCCGGGGACCGCAACACCCGTGCTTCGCCGCCGTCGTCGACCCCCGGCAGGCCGAGCACCGAGGACGGACCGAGGTTCCCGATCTCCTCCTCCCGCAGCTCGATGTCGACCGTGCGGCGCTCCGCGACGGACCGGTCCGTGAGGGTCAGCCGGTCCTCTCCCAGACGCGGCGGATCCGTGGCGAGCGCCGAGCGTGCCGTCGACAGCGTCATCCGTACGTCCGACCAGTCCTCGCCGGTGCGCTGCCAGATCATGGCGTCGGTCTCCAGCGTCAGGGAGTCCCCGTCGAGCACGGCACGGTACGCGGGACGCCACAGCGCGCACGGGGTGAGGTGGCTCAGGCGCAGCCCGACGGGCCCGGCAACCGCCGTCTCCACGGTCAGCTCGACATGGCCGACGAGCTCGGCCGGTTCGTCCTCGGACACGTAGAGAGCTCGCTGCGCCTCCCCGAGTTCGTCGGCGAGGGCGGCCAGCCGGGCCTGCGCGGTACGGAGTTGCTCTCCGCACGAGTCGCGCTCCTCGTCCACCCGGTCCAGTTCACGTACCCAGCGGGGTCCGTCGGTCTCTCCGGAACCGGCACCCTCGCCGATCTCCCGCAACAGATCGGCGGCGAGGCGGCCGAGGAGGTCCCGGCGGGTCTGCAGCCGGTCGCGCCGCTGGGCCAGAGCGAACTGTTCCTCTTCGAGCGCGTGTACCCGCCGACGCAGGGCGGAGTCGTCATCCGTGTCCGGCCGCGGCCCGCGCGGCGTCCAGCTGCGGGTGATCCGCACGTCGAGTACGGCCGCCGTGTGATCGGCGGTCAGCTCGGCGTGGAGGGTCCGGTCGACGGCCATCGCGCTGACCGGTCCGAGGCGCAACCGGTTGACTCCCGCCTCCAGGTCGAGCACGACGGCACGCTCGACGTGGGCGCGGTCCTCCAGACAGGTGACGGCGGTGACGGGCAGGGCGATCGGCTTCGGGGCTGTGGTCATGGGCGTGTCAGCTCCTGCGGTTGCCGCCGACGAGGGCCTTGCCGGCCGGGATTCGGATCTCGTACCCGCCGTCGAGCACGGCGGAGCCGCCGGCGGGCAGGTCCACCCGCCAGACGCGGGTGCCGGGGGCATGGCGATCGGACCCCTGGCTGTCTTCGGGTGTCGTCCAGTCGGCGCGTTCCACGATCCGGACATCCGGTTCGGAGGTGACGGGCACCCGTTCCCGGACCTCGAGGGTGATGGGTGCCGAGAGGCGGTTGGCCAGCTCCACGTGGACGCGGTGGTCGAGCACGGTGGTGTTGTTGCGCAGGCCCGAGGTGGACTCGTCGAGGTTCGTACGGCGGGTGACCTGAACGCCCTCGGCCGGTCCGAGCCCGACCTGGCAGACGCCACCGGGGGCGACCGTGGGCAGTGCCGCGGTCAGCAGGAAGTCGTCGTCGACCGTGACCTCCACCGGGCCCGCGAGCAGAGCCTGGTCGGTGGCGTTGGAGAGTATCAACGTCGCGTACACGGTCGGTTCCACGGACGGCAGGCACAGGTACTCGGTGTGCAGACCGACCGGGATCTCGCCGACGGTGATGGTGTGCCAGGTGCCGTCCGACGGAATGTCGGCGCGGGCGGCGGGGTCGTAGCGGTGGTCGAAGGAACCCGCCGACTCGCGGGGCCGCACGGAGTGCCCGGGCAGCCGCAGCGCGGCCACCGATTCGGCGCGGCGCCGGTACTCGGCGGCCACCGGGTCGAACGGAGAGCCGGGGAACAACCGGCCCCTGCGACCGCCGGGCTCGTCGGGGCCGCACAGGACGAGGCCGGTGTAGTCGAGCTCCGCGCCGCTCGGCCGCGGCGGACCGGCCGCCGGTACAGGAGGCGGCGGCGGTGCGGCTCCGCCAGGAGCCGCGGGTGCCATGGGGGCGGGGGCAGCGAAGGTCCGGCCACCGGAACTCCGACCGGTACCCGGGGCCTGGACCGGCCGAGCGACAGCGGGCATTGCGCCGGTGAAGGCCTCGGGGAAGGCCCCGCCCGTGCCGCCCGGCACAGGAAGCGCGCCGGTGGCCGCGCCGTAGCCCTGCGGTGCGGGGGACGGCGGCGGTGGCGGCGCGACGGGCCAGGACGGGGCGGCGACGGCGACAGGCACCGCGGTGCTCGTGGCGGGGCGCGGGCCCGCCGCGTCGTAGCCGGCGAACAGGTCGGCGAGGCCGGCCGGGGGCTCGCGCCAGCCGGACGGCGCGGGGGCGGGCTGGCGGCGCCCGATCCGGATCGAGCGGAGCCTCGGCAGCTCGGTACCGCGCCGCAGGTCGGCCGTGGCCAGGGCGATGGACACGTCGGTCCAGTCCTCGCCGGTGCGCTGGGCGACCGAGGCACGCAGCACCAGACGGCCGCCGCGGTCGCCCTGGCGGTGAGTCAGGCGGTAGGCGGGCACCCAGACGGCTCCCGGCACCCCGTACTCCAGTTCCAGTTCGACCTCCGCGTCTGGGTCCACGCCCCCGGCAGGGGTGCCGGAGGCGTCCACGATGACGACGGCCGAGACCGTGGTCTCCACGTGTGCCGACGGCGCGTCCGTCGAGGCGCGGGCAAGCCTGTCCTCGGAGACGTCGAGCTCGTGCCGGATACGACGCAGCGCCTCCTCCGACTCGACGAGGCGGGTGTGCAGTCCCGTCAGCCGCTCTTGCACGAAGTCGGCGAGCTCCAGCCACGCGTCGACCGGGGTGCGACGGTGGGGTTCCTCACGTCTGCGGGCCGGCGGGACCGGGTGCAGAGCCCTGACCTCCTCGATCAGGCTCACCAGGTGCTCCCGGCGATGCTGCGCCGCCGCGTACTCGTCGCGCAACTGCTCGACCTTGCGCTGCAACTCGTCGGGTGCGGACGTGCCGAGAGGCTCGGCCTCGACCTCCACCCGAGCCTCACTGACGCGAACGCCAGGGGCACCCAGAACACGGGCCCGCAGCGACCCCGGGTCCAGCGATCGGGGGAGTCCCGTCACCCGCACCCTGCCACCCGGCGGCACACTGACCCGCGCCAGGCGGCGGCAGACCGCGCCCTGCTCGTACACCACCACAGAATCGAGGGTCGACCCCCACCTCTGCGCTGCCTCGGCCGTCATGTCTTCCGCTCCCCCCGGTCGGTGCTGGGCGAAGCCTACGCCCGGACGTCGCGCGCATCCGCGTCGAGTCCCGATGCCGGTGGACTGCCGTGCGATCGGTACGACGGCGTTGTCCGTGACCGGGGTTGCGGCGGTGGTGGAGCCGTTGGCGGTACCGCAGCGGCGCCGGCCATCTGGCTCAGGACACGAACCACCGCAAGATCAGACCGTAGAGTGACTTGCCCAGATCGCCACGTCGAAAGAAGAGCCGTGCCCCGCATGACGGCGGCTGCTCTACGTCTGGACGCTGTCTTCCAGTCCCACCTCGAGGACTACCGGCGCCGGTCCTCACTGTTCTCACCTCACACACTCCGCCAAGCGGCCCGGTTCGAGGCCGAACGCGGTCTTCCCGTCCGGGCTCTCGAACACGCCGTCCGTTGCTGGCGTGGCTTCGTGCGCCGTCCAGGACGGCCGCTCTACCTGCCCGAACCACATCTGCCCGGCTACGACATCTGGGACGACCGCCTCCTGATAGAGCCAGCCATCGGCGCTCTCGACAGACGAGCAGCCCGGGAAATCGCATCGGTCGTCAAAGAAGCCGATGCCGACTTCCTGGCACGCACTCTGCCCGACCCCCACACTCCAGACGCCTGGCCGTGGTGGCGTCGCAGATGCCACGCCCTGGGTGACATCTTGCGCGTTCCATCACAGGCGCCTGATCAGCCGGAAAAGTCCTAGTTGTCGAACCAGACGACGAGGCGGACGCTGTCCGGACCGTGGCGCTCGGCAAGGATGCGCATCACGGCCCACACGTCGCCCCAGTGCTCGTCCGGGACAGCCTGCCGCCAGGCGCGTTCAAGCTTCCCTGGCGTTCCCGCTGCCGAGGGCCCAGGCGTCGATGTCGCGGTAGTGGATCGGTCCAGGGCTGCGGCCGACATTGCTGCCGACCAGGTGCAGGCGTTCGGCAGGCCATCGCCGACCGGTGAAGGCGGCGAGCCCTGCGGCGATTTCCACCGCCGAGGACCGATCGCCCCGGCGTGCACGGGCCAGTGTCAGGTGCGGGCGCAGAGGCCGGTCCTCGAAGGCGACACCGCAGCTCTTGACCGCCGTACGCACATCGGCCGCGAGCATGTGCAGCTCATCGAGGTCTCCGTCGATCCCGCTCCACAGCACCCGGTCGTCGAAGCTGCCGCTGCCGCGCAGTGCCAGGCGGGGCGGTCGGTGGTGCGCTGCGAGTTCGGCGAGTGGCGAGCGCAGCAGCGGAACCGTCTCGGCCGGGAGTTCCCCGAGGAACGCCAGGGTGATGTGCCAGTCCTCGATGCGATTCCACCGCATCTGAGGGTGCGTGGCGTAGGAGGGGCGCAGCTCCCGGGCGAGTTCTTCCTTCGCCTGGTCGGGCGGGGCGAGAGCGATGAACACGCGAACGGTCGCGGGCTGGGTCTGTTCGTTCACACCGGACTTCGTACCGCATCCGGACGGTCGATGTGACGGGCGGGGGTGTGATGCGGTGGGACGGGGTGTGACGCGGTGAGTCTGTTTTGAGGAGTTTCATCCGCCGCCGTCGGCGGCGTCGGGTCAGGAACGCACCTGTGCCGACAGGGAAAACAGATCGACGGGCCCGGTTCCGCACGTGAGTATGCGAGGGCAAGCGATCCAGCCGCCCGGAGGTTCCGTGGGATCCAGAGACGCCGACATCGACTTCACCTTCACGAGTCCGACCACCGTGCGCGCCGTTCTGGACTCCGTGGCTGCGGCCGGCTGGTCCGCCGTGCAACGGGGTGGCCACGTCTCGTACATGGTGAACGACCCGGACGACAACTACGAGTGGTACGACAGCGCGGCCGACCGTATCGACAAGGTGCTGGGGGTCTTGGACGCGACGGCGAACGAGCCGTACACGGTGGCCCTCGACATCTATCACCCGGAGGCGAAGACAGGCGGCATGCTCATGTTCCCTTCCGGTCGCACGGGCGTGTTCTTCATTCCTACGATCGACCGGCGGCGCATTCCTGCGGCGCCGGAATTCACCGACCTTTCCTGGTACCTGAACGCGCTCGTCCCCGCCCTCGCGACCGCGGGCCTCAGAGGGTACGAAGCGCATGAGATCCGCTACTGACAGCGGCCCCGGCCAGGCGTGATGACGACGTGGGACCGGATCGCCCGCTCGGAGGCGGTCGCGTCCCACCGCTACTGTGTGGCATTTGAATGCATGGCCGTCAGCGCCTGCAACCGACTTGAGTGGAGGATGCCATGAGTGAGATGTGGACCGGCGAGAAGGTGCGTCTGCGAGGCGTCGAGGCGGACGACTGGGAGTGTTTCCGTGACCTGGCCCAGAACACCGTAGACGTCCGCAATGCCGACCTGGTCGAGCCCCCGCGCTCGGACGGGAGCTTTCGATCCTGGACTGCTGAACGTGCGGGGCGCCCGCCGGGGGGCGCAGCATTCCGGCTGGTCGTCGAGGTGCTGGACGACGGCGCGTTCGCGGGGGCTGTGACGGTCGGAGAGACCGACACCCGTGCCGGACGATTCAAGACCGGAATCGAGATCAGCCGGGATCACCGCGGGAAGGGGTACGCGGCTGAGGCCACCGAGCTGGTCCTCACCTACATGTTCGCCGAGCAGCGCCACAATAAGTGTGAGGTAGAGGTCTACTCATTCAACGACGCTTCCCTCGCCCTCTACCGCAGGTTGGGATTCGTGGAGGAGGGGCGGCTTCGGCAGCATGAGTTCTTCGCCGGCAGCTACCACGACGTCGTGCTGTTCGGTATCACCGCCGCCGAACACTGGGCCGCACACCCGTACCCGGCTTTGCGGTGACCCCGTGCTCGGTGCGGGAACCGGAACCGGAACCGGAATGTGAGGGGAGCTCGATCGGCGGCGAGGCCCTGCGCAGACGGATGCTGGCGTGAAGATCTGAACAGTGGTTCACTTGTTGCATGGCCTACCGCAAGACACCCGCTGTGCAGGACCGCCTCGCCGCCGCCAGGGAGCATCTGGTGGAGCAGGCGACCGCCGTCGTGGCCGATGTGGGCTGGGCGAACGCATCCGTCACCGTGGTCGCCGCGGCGGCCGGGATGTCGGTCGGTTCGGTCTACCAGCACTTTCCTTCCAAAGGCGCGCTGGCCGTCGAGGTCTTCCGCCGCGCATCGGGACGGGAGGTCGAGGTGCTCGGCAAGGTCCTCACGGAGGGCGGCGGTGACCCGGTCGAGCGGCTCGCGCTGGGCGTCGGCGTCTTCGCCCGCCGTGCCATGGAGTCCCCCGGTCTGGCCCACGCCCTGCTCGCCGCCCCGGCAGAACCGGCGCTCGGCCAGGAGCGGCTGGGGTTCCGGCGCCGCTACCGCAAGGTCTTCGCCGAGGTGATCCGCGAGGGAATCCACACAGGTCTGCTGCCCGACCAGGACCCCGAGGTCACCGCAGCCGCGTTGACCGGTGCGATCGGCGAAGTGCTCGTCGACCCACTGTCCGCTCCCGCCGAAGGCGCCGACGCCGACCATCTGGTCGCCGAACTGGTGGCGATGGCCCTGCGTTGCGCGGGTGCTGCCACACCCCTCGACGCCAAGCCGGACGCCACTGCCGACGCCGACGCCGACCAACTGTGACCACGCCCGGGTACGACCCCGAGTCCGGAGGACCGCGATGACCACGACAGCAGACGCCGCACTGCGCAGCGACCCCACCGCACGCACCCACGAGGTGACCAACCAGCCGCCACCGCTGGTCGGCCACGACGTCGCCGACGACGCCGTACTGCTGGAGGGAGTCCATCGTGAGGGCGCCGGGTGGTACGAGGAGGACCTGCACCGCATAGGCCGGCTGGCAGGCTCGGAGCAGGTCCAGCGCTGGGCCGAGGAGGCCAACCGCAACGAGCCGGTGCTGCGTACCCACGACCGCTACGGCAACCGGATCGACGAGGTGGACTTCCACCCCTCGTACCACGCGCTCATGGAGGTGGCGATCAGCGAGGGCCTCGGTGGCGCGCCGTGGGCCGATGCCCGGCCCGGCGCCCATGTGGCGCGCGCGGCGGGCTTCATGGTGTGGAGTTCGGCCGAGCAGGGGCACGGCTGCCCGGTCTCGATGACGTATGCGGTCGTCCCCGCCCTGCGCTCGGCGCCGGAACTGGCCGCTCTCTACGAGCCGCTGCTGACGAGCCGGACGTACGACCCCGGCCTGCGCACGCCTGCCGGCAAGAGCGGCCTCCTCGCGGGCATGGGCATGACGGAGAAACAGGGCGGCACCGATGTGCGGGCCAACACCACCGTCGCCACCGAACAGCCCGACGGCACCTGGCGGCTGCGTGGCCACAAGTGGTTCACCAGCGCCCCCATGAACGATGTGTTCCTGGTGCTCGCCCAGGCTCCGGGTGGCCTGTCCTGCTTCCTGGTTCCGCGAGTGCTCCCGGACGGCAGTCGCAACACCTTCCGCATCCAGCGGCTGAAGGACAAGCTGGGCAACCGCAGCAACGCCAGCAGCGAGCCGGAGTTCGACGACACCGTTGCCTGGCCGGTGGGCCGTCAGGGGCAGGGCGTGCGGACCATCATCGACATGGTCACGATGACCCGGCTCGACTGCATCCTGGGCTCCGCGTCAGGGACCCGTGCCGCGCTCGCGCAGGCCGCCCATCACGTCAGGTACCGCTCCGTGTTCGGCACCAAGCTGATCGACCAGCCGCTGATGCGCAACGTCATCGCCGACCTCGGTATCGAGTCGGAGGCGGCGACCACCCTGGCGCTGCGGATCGCGGGAGCGACCGACCGTGCCCAGCGCGGCGACGCGGGGGAGCGGGTGTTCCTGCGGCTGGCCACGGCGGTCGGCAAGTACTGGGTGTGCAAGCGCCAGCCGGCGGCGGTCGCCGAAGCCCTGGAGTGCCTCGGCGGCAACGGCTACGACGAGGCATCGGGAATGCCCCGGCTGTACCGGGAGGCTCCGCTCAACGGTCTGTGGGAGGGCTCGGGCAACGTCAACGCACTCGATGTACTGCGTGCCCTGACCCGCGAACCCGAGTCCCTCGACGCCTTCGGCGCCGAGATCGACATCGCCGCTGGTGCGGATGCACGACTCGACGCGGCCTGGCGGCAGTTGCGCGGCGAACTGGTGCTCACCGAGGACGTGGCCCTGCGCGCCCGCAGGCTGGTCGAGCGCATGGCGCTGGTCCTGCAGGGCTCCCTGCTCGTCCGGCACGCCCCGGCCGCCGTCGCCGACGCGTTCTGCGCCTCGCGGTTGGCCGGTGACCAGGGCCTGGCCTTCGGCACGCTCCCGGCCGGCACCGACCTGTCCGGTGTCATCGCCCGGCTCCCGGGGGCTTCCGGCTGACTCCGTTTCCGTAGAACACGGGGCGGTCATCGACGCAGGGGAAGCACGGATCGCGGCTCCGCCGGCACCTTCGGCCGCGGTGGTGCCGGCGGACACCATGCTGCGTCGAGGCCTGCGGCCTGCTCGGCTGCCCACCGATGTCACGAAAGTGGGCCGATGGTTCGTCATGCAGGAGAGCGGCATCCCATGACGGACTGCTCAGCAACGCTACGCACCACAGAATCGGAGAAATTGTGTTCGCCGCCTATGTCACGGTCACCATCCTCGGCGCGGTCTTCAACGGCGCCGCGGCCGTCACCTACCTGATCGGCCACGAATACCCCAAGACCCAGGCGGACATGAAGGGGCTGGACCGGAAGTGGGTACCGGTGCTGGGCATACTGCTGGCGGCGGGCACCGTGGGGCTGCTGGCCGGCCTGGCCGTGCCACTCCTGGGAACTCTCGCCGCCTCGGGCCTCGTGCTGTACTTCATCGGCGCGATCATCGCCCATCTGCGGGTGGGGTCCCGCAACATCGTGGGCGGGATCGTATTCCTCCTCACCGCGGTGGCCGCCCTGGCACTGGGCCTGGCCCACCACGGCGCCTGGTAAGCAGGCCCGCAGTCCGGCACAGAGCCGGACGCCGAGCCCGACCCCGAAAACAACCCCGGGGGGGGGGGGGGGGGGGCCCGGGGTGGCGCCCCCCACCCCCCCCCCCGCCCGCGCGGCGGGCGGGCGGGCCGGCGGCCCCAGGCCCCGCGGGGCAGGGGGGC
>NZ_JBHYTT010000012.1:0-189997 GCF_042749285.1 Streptomyces sp. NPDC059499 | reverse complement strand
CCACCCGGCGCCCGGTTCCGCGGCCCCCCAGCCCGCCACGCAGCCGGCCCCCCCCCCCCCCCCCCACACCCCCCCCGGGCGGGCTGCCCCCCCCCGTGATACACCCCCCGACCCGGGCACGTGCTGCTCCGTCGGCGGCTCTGTCTCCGGTGACCGTTACGCCGGGTCGATGCGGGAGATGCTCCCGGCAATGCCGAGCACGTACAGCTCCCCCTTGCAGCCCTCCACCAACGAGACGGTCTCGCCGCCGTTCACGCCGAGGTCGCTCACGCCGGTCACCTTGCCGTTCTTCATCTGCAGGGTGCGAACGGTGCCGTCGCAGTAATCGCTGAACACGTACTGACCCTTGAGGTCCGGGATCGCCTTGCCCCGATAGACGAATCCGCCGATCACCGAGCAGCCCAGGCCGCTGCGGTCGTACTCGTGGACCGGCGGTACGTGGTTCGCGGGCTCCGTGGCGCCCCGGAAGGGGTGGGTGCCCTCCATCCGGGACCAGCCGTAGTTCTCGCCGCCCCTGCTGTCGGCCGGGGCCCAGTCGATCTCCTCCCAGTCGCTCTGCCCGACGTCACCGATCAACAGGTCGCCCGTACCCGCGTCGAAGGAGAACCGCCACGGGTTGCGCAGCCCGTACGCCCAGATCTCGTCCCGGGCGCCGGGGTCGTCGACGAACGGGTTGTCCGGCGGGATCGCGTACGGCTTGCCGCCTCTCGGGTCGATCCGCAGCATCTTGCCGAGCAGCGTGTCGAGGTTCTGCCCGTTGCCGTGCGGATCGCCGCCCGCGCCGCCGTCGCCGAACGCGATGTAGAGGTAGCCGTCGGGGCCGAACTTGATGTCGCCGCCGTTGTGGTTCGAGTAGGGCTGCGTCTGGGTGAGGACGGTGCGTCGGGTGTTCGGCTGGATCTTGCCGCCCCGTACGGCGAACTCGTCCACGGTGCTGGTTCCTTCAAGGTTCGTGAACGAGATGTAGAAGTGCGCGAACCTCTTGTCGAACGCGACGCCCAGCAGGCCGCGTTCACCATCGGTGGTGGTCTCGCCGGAGATGTCGAGGACGGGCTCACCGAGCCCCTTGGGGCCCAAGACCCTTACAGTGCCCGCACGTTCGGCAATCCAGACCGTGCCACCGGGGCCGGCGGCTCCTGCGGACGGATTCTGGGCCGTGGCGACCTTCGTGAGCGTGACCTTCGCTGCCTGACGTGGGGCGACGGGCTCGTCGGCGGACGCCGTGGTCAAGGCGAGGGAAGCCACGAGGCAGATGGCGCCGATGATCGCCGAGCTTCTGGTGCGAATGTTCACCGTGACTCCTAGAGGCGGCGAACGGGGAGGTCACCCGGCTGCTCGGGGGAGAGGCAGATGGGGTCGCCCGCGCCGGCACGCAACCTGGGTGGGGGAAGAGTGTGCTCCTGGCCACGGATGAGGATACGGGGGGCAGTGATGGTTGGTATAGACCAAGGCATCGTCCGTCTGCCGGGCATTGAACCGGCGGACGGACGGCGCTGTGGCCGGCGGCCCCTGCTCCTGGTCGACAGCGGGTCGCGGTGCCGTGTTCGCCATCGGCCTCGCTGCGCCGGACCTGCCCCGGCCACAGGTCACCGCCCCGATGGGGGCGGGGCTTCAGGCCGTCAAGAGGGCGGGGGGGGGGGCTCCTCGATCCGGTGCTGCCTCGCGGTTGTGATCCGGCAGGGAAGCAGGTCGACTTGGCCGCGGCCGTCGAGGCGCGAACGTGTCTCGACCTCGGTCACACGTCGTCGCCGCAGGTGCCGGGCCGGGGAACGAAGACTGTTTCCAGCAGGGTGTGCAGGGAGTCCCGCTCCTCGTCGCTGAGTCTGTCCAGCCCCTCCTGGGTGGTGCGCATCTTCGCGCGAATCGCGTCGGCGACACGCTCGCCCTCCGGGGTCAGGAGGACGTTCTTGATGCGCCGGTCGCAAGGGTTGGGTTCGCGGCGCACGAGGCCGCGCTTCTCCAGCCGGTCGACGATCCCGGTCATGTTCGAGGCGTCGCAGGTGAGGGTGTTTGCCAGGGCGCGCATCGCGGCGGGGCCCCGGCGCAGCACGGTCAGTGCCTTGCCCTGGCTCGCGGTGAGGTTCTCGCTCGCTGCCGCGACCGTGAAGTCGCCGTAGTAGGCACCGAGGGACACCGAGAGCAGCTCCATGAGCCGGGCCGTGTCGACGCGGGCAGTTCCTGTCATGGGAGCCACTTTACCCAGGAAACTTGACAATCTCAAATATTTAGATCTACCGTCTTTCTATTGCTTGACGTTATCAACCATCAACATTATCAAGTACCTGCGAGGAGCACCTCCGTGACCGTCACCGCGTCTTCGGCCCACCGTGCGGCCGAGATCCTGTCCCGGCCCGTCACGCTGAACGGCCTGACCGTCCCGAACCGCATCGTGATGGCGCCGATGACGCGTATGTTCTCCCCGGGCGGCGTCCCCGGTGAGGACGTGACGTCGTACTACGCCCGTCGCGCCGCCGCGGGTGTGGGCCTGATCGTCACCGAGGGGACCTACGTCGGCCACGAGTCGGCCGGGCAGAGCGACCGCGTGCCGCGGTTCCACGGTGAGGACCAGCTGGCAGGCTGGGCGAAGGTCGCCGACGCCGTTCACGCGGCGGGAGGCACGATCGTCCCGCAGCTGTGGCACATCGGCATGGTGCGCAAGCAGGGCGAGGCGCCCTACGCCGACGCCCCGGCCGTCGGTCCCTCCGGCATCCGCGTCGACGGCACGGAGGGCACCGGCAAGGCGATGACCCGGCAGGACCTGGACGACGTCATCGGCGCCTTCGTCGATGCCGCCGCGGCTGCCGAGCGCATCGGCTTCGACGGCGTCGAACTGCACGGTGCCCACGGCTACCTCCTCGACCAGTTCCTGTGGGCGACGACGAACCGCCGTACCGACGCCTACGGCGGCGACCCCGTGGCCCGTACGAAGTTCGCGGCCGAGATCGTGGCAGCGGTCCGCGAAGCCGTCTCGCCCGGCTTCCCGGTGATCTTCCGCTTCTCGCAGTGGAAGCAGGAGGCCTACGACGCGCGGCTCGCCGGGACCCCGGAAGAGCTGGAGGCGATCCTGGCCCCGCTTGCCGCGGCCGGCGTCGACGCCTTCCACGCTTCCACCCGCCGCTACTGGCTCCCCGAGTTCGAGGACTCGGACCTGAACCTGGCGGGCTGGACCAAGAAGCTCACCGGCAGGCCCACCATCACCGTCGGCTCGGTCGGCCTCGACGGCGACTTCATCCGCGCGTTCGCGGGCGAGGGGGCCGCGGTCGGCAGCATCGACAATCTCCTCGACCGCTTGGAGCGCGACGAGTTCGACATGGTCGCCGTCGGCCGCGCCCTGCTCCAGGACCCGGAATGGGCCGCGAAGGTCCTGGCCGGCCAGGTCGACGGGATGAAGCCGTACGACGCGGCGGCCCTGAAGACGCTGAGCTAGTACCGCGACGCAGGGCGGCGGACCTGCGGTGATCCTTCGCGCATGCCCAGAGCGCGAAGGATCACCGCATTCCTGTTGCCACCCCCGCAATCGGCCCCCGAATCTCAGCAGCGCCGACGCGGCCCGGAAAACCTTTCGACGGCCTTGTGGAGTCCTGACACAGTGGCTGCACCATGCCGAACTTCGCGCTTGTGACCGCCGCGGACGTGCAGCTCATGCAGAGTCTCGCGCAGCGTGTCACTGCCACCCGCCCGGACCTCGTCAACAGCGACGCGACGTTCGGTGAGCTGGCTTGGAACTGGGGCAAGGGGCATTCGGCCGACGGCGCACACTGGCCGCGTGGCCTCTGGTTCTCCGGTGGGGATCTGGTGGCGTGGAGCTGGGCCTGGCTTCCGCGCCGGGTGGGGCTGAGCGACGGGTCGGTGAGGGACGTCAGCAGTGCCTACCTGGCGTATCAGGTACACCCCGACCACGCCGGGCTGGTGGACGAGGTCATCGACTGGTACGACGGTACGGCGGCGGACGTCGAGCGTACGGTGATGCCGAGCGCCGCCGATGAGTTCGCCCTGAAGCGATGGGCGGCGCACGGCTACGGGACCGACCCGGACTCGCTCGGCGACGCCGGGACCTGGACCCAGCTCAATCAGCGCGACCTCACCGACCTGGAACAGCCGGTACTGCCCGAAGGATTCCGCTTCCGCACCGCCGCCGAGGCGGGGCCGGAGGCCGCGGTCCAGGCCCATCTCGACGCATGGACTCCCTCGACGTACACGGCCGAGGGGTACGAGGGCGTCCGGCAGACGGCGGCATACCGCGGTGACCTCCACGTCCTGGTGGAGGCGCCGGACGGAACGATGGCGTCCTCGACGATCATGTGGCTCGACGAGGCGAACAGGACGGTTGAGTTCGAACCGGTCGGGACGCATCCGGACTACAGGCGTCGAGGGCTGGGAAGGGCCATGCTCCTGCACGGAATGCATCGGGCGCGGGCTGCGGGGGCCACGCGTGCGATGGTCGCCTGCCTGGGTGCGCCGGGTCATCCCCAGGCACGCGGGCTGTACTACGGCGTCGGGTTCAGGGAGTTCACGCGAGACGTGCCGCTCATCAGAACCAGGACCGCAGGCTGAGCACCCGTCGTTTCGGGGAGCCCCCGTCGAGCCACGTCGGCTCGGGTAACGACCTGACGGAAGGGCACCCCTGTTTCGAGCGTGGTCGAGAGTTCGGGGGGCGGAGTCTTCGACATGAGGAAGGGACGAGTGTGTCCGGCGAACGGCTCGACTCGGAGTGGGTGCGTGGCTGGTGTGAGCAGACTGCTTCGGCGATCAGAACTCTGACGTCGTCGTTTCTCAGGACACACGGGTTTCCACCAGGTGAGAACGTCGTCGCTCTCGCAACGGACGAGGGCCACAGGGCGATGGATGCGCTGGTGGACATGACACCGACTCCTTCCGACCTCACCACCCTCTACCGGGTCCTCGGCGAGGTCTCCTTGCCGGACGTCGGCAACGGGTACTTCATCCACCGATCCTCCACGGTCGCGGAACACTTCCGGCAGTACGGACCCGTCCAGATCAACGACGAGCCACCCGCTCTCGTGTTCGCCAGCGACGGCGGCGGCCACCTGTTTGCGGTGACCGGGAGCGGGCGAGTGTGGAGGTCGACCACGGCCTCCTGGTTTCACGACTTCGAGGTCGACGCGGCGAGCATCCAGGAGTTCCTGGAACACATCGGCAGAAGGGTCGCCGAGCCGAACTGACCCACGGTGTGCGCGCTTTCGACGGCGAGGGTGTGGTCGTCTGCATCGGCATCGGCCCAGTCGACACCGAACCATCCTGGAGTGGTGTCGTCGTCCTCCTCCATCTGACTCAGCCACGTCAGGTAGGCCGCCCAGAACCCCGGCAACGACAGCAGTTCTTCCCCCGCCACGACCGGAGCATTCCCCAATCCCTCTGTCAGCACAGGCCCAGACACTCACCCGCCTATGACAGCTCGGTAGCTCCACCGAGCAGCACTCTGCGAGGCAACGATCCACCGACGTGACACCCACGCGGGCGGGCAGATCCCGGGGCTTACGCTCCCGGGTATGACCAAGTTCTTTGCCACAGTGTGCCTGCCCCCGACCGCGCCTCGGAAGGTTCCTCAAGCCGTCGCTGCCATCATGGCGCCCTACGACGTCAACCTCACCGATGAATGGAATCCGGTCGGCCACTGGGACTGGTGGGCCATACACTCCAGCACGGGCAATGCCTACCTCGTGCTGCCTCCGCACGACGGCGACCGCAGGCTCGTCACGGCCTCAACCGTGCCGCGCAGGAAAGCCAAGCTCGATGCCCTCGGGCCACTGGAATGCTACGGAGGGCCTCGGGGTCTGCTCGACTTCGACGGTATGCGTAAACGCGCGGTCCGCACGCAGGACGCCCAGCTCACCGTTTGGAACGAGCTGACCGCGATACATCCGCCGGCCCGCCCGCTCACCGACTTCGTGGCTCGCCACGAGGCCGACCCCGAAAGGTACTCCCTGGCAGACGCCAAGGAAGAGCATCTGGCCCAGCCGCTGGTGCAGGACGTGGCTCAACGAGCCGTCGCAGGAGATCCGCACTTCGGCACGTCGTTCCTGCTCAACGATCCGGTCGCGTACTTCGCGCAGGAACACGAGGAAACCCGGCTGTGGTCGGTCCGGTGCGCAGTGCCGGGCTTCGCCCTGGTCACCCTCGATGGCGAGTGGATGGACGCGGACGCAGACGGATACTGGGAACAAGCCAACCGCTATCTCGACGACCTCGACGACCAGGCCGTCGTCCTCGACCTGCTCTGTCACTCCTGAGTCGACACGGTGACAGCGAGCTGCTGCCCGGGAACTGAAGTCGATCGTCGAGGCCTGCCGGACTACCCCATACCCTGCTCACGCGAACCCCGTGACCAGTACCGCGCCCAGCCCCGGTTTGACCTTGACACGGTGACAAGGTCTTCACTCCTTGCCAGGAGGTGATCTCGATGACGATCACGAATCAGGACACGGATGCGGTACGAGCACTCCGGGGCTTGGAGGACGACCGTTCGTCCGTACGACTGCGGGCCGCTCTGGCCGTCGGTACGACGCCCGACCCGCGCTTCGTCGCCAAGCTCATCGAGCGCTGCGCGGTCGAGCCCGAGTTCTTCGTCCGCGACATGCTGACCTGGGCGCTCACCAGGCACCCCGTGTCCATGACGCTTCCCGAGCTGCTCCGCGAAGTCCGCTCGAAACGGGGGCAGGCACGGAGCCAGGCGCTGCACACGCTGTCCAAGATCGGGGACCCGCAGGCGTGGCCGGCCATCACACGGACGCTCCTGTCCGACGCCGACGACGAGGTGGCGCGGAGCGCCTGGCGGGCCGCGGTCGTGCTCGTACCGGACGGCGAGGAGCCCGCGTTGGCCACGGTGCTGGCGACGCAGCTCGGGCGCGGCGGGCGGGAGACGCAGCTGAGTCTCAGCCGGGCGCTGGTCGCGTTGGGTGAAGCGACGGCGTCGGCTCTGCATGCTGCGACGACCGCCTCCGATCCGCACGCGCGTGCGCACGCGCTCGCGACAGAAAGGCTTCTGCGCGACCCTGATGCCGGATTCGAGTCCGCCATCGAGGAGGCGAAGCGCGTCGTGGCTCTCGGCGGGTCCGGCGAGGAGGGACGATAGGGCGTGTTGATCGGTGAGGTGGCGCGACGGTCCGGGGTCAGTGCCCGCATGCTTCGGCATTACGAGTCGCTGGGTCTGGTGCGTCCTTCAGGTCGTACCGGCTCCGGCTACAGGGAGTACTCCGGGGAGGACATCCGGCGGATCTTCCACATCGAGAGCCTGCGGTCGCTGGGTCTGTCACTGCGTGAGATCGGACGCGCGCTCGATGATCCCGGCTTCGCGCCCTCGGCGCTCGTCGGCGACCTCATCCGACAGACACGCGAACGCATCGCGGCGGAGACCGAACTGCTCACGCGGCTGCGTCGGATCGATGCCGCGGACCCCGCCGGCTGGGAAGACGTCCTCCACGTCGTTGTGCTCCTCCAGGCACTGGGATCGAAGAGTGCCGACGCGCGCCAGCGCGCTGCCCTCTCCTCGGCCGGCGAGGTTCCGGTGCCGGTGGAGGCCCTGGTCGACGCGGCTCTGAGCGAGACGGACCCGAACGTTGCCGGGGCCCTTCGATGGGCGCTGGCGCGAGCGGGCGAGGGCGGCTCGGCACTGCTCGCGGAGGGCCTGCGCTCACCGGTGGCGGCGGTGCGTGAACGTGCCGTTCGGTCTCTCGCCGAGATGCCCGATGCCGAGGCCGCCGAGGGGCTCCGGGATGCCCTGGCGAACCCCGACGTCGTGGTCCGCGGGTATGCGGCTCTGGCACTCGGGACACGTGGCATGGCTGATGCGGTTCCTACGCTCATCGACATGATCGTGGAGGGAAGGAACGACACCGATGCAGCCGATGCGCTGAGCGTGCTGGCGAGCGACCCCGTGGCGGCGGATCAGATCGCGACGGGCCTCGTCGACCGCCTGGCCCACGACACCGCTGAAGCGCCCGCACGCGGACGGTTGACCCAGGCTCTCGCAGGCATCCCGGGGACGAGGGCGTCACGGGCACTCGAGGAACTGGCGCACGACGTGGACCGTGCTGTTGCGGTGACTGCGGCGTACCTTCTGCAGCTACGCGACGCACGGTGACGGACCGATCCGCCGATCCCACCCGGCTCGGCCAAGCTCCGCCGCCACTTCCCCGCGGCCCCGGCCTCGACCCGGAAAGTAGCCTCAGCAGCTAGCGGACCGGGTCCTCGTCAGGCTGTGAAGACAACGGGTGTGGGCGCAGGACCATGAGTGAGGCCTCCGCAGTCGCCACCATGGCAAAGGGGAAACGGTCGAGCTCGAGACAGAGTGCGACATCGTCGGGATGGACTCCCTGGCGCACACCCTCCGCCAGTTCGGCGGCGGCGCGCGACGAGGCAGCGCGGCGGAGGAACTCGGCAGCATCCGTCCCGTCATCAGCGGCTCGTCGAGCGATGTACTGGGCGCACGCCAGGTCTTCATCGGCCCGTCCGTCTTCGCCGGTGACCACGAACGTGACGCTGTCGCTCCTGCGCGTCCGCAGGAGCCGTGCCGTTGCCTCCGCCACCACGAAGCCGGCGCACAGCACCAGCGACGCCTCCTTGACCGCGAGGGCACCTACCGTCCCTGCCGTGGTCTTGTGCACAACGGTCCGTCCGCCGAGGTCGATGGACCGCAGCAGGCCCGGCGAGTTGACGGTGTCGAACCCGGGCGCGGGCGGACCGTCCTTGATCGCCACCCAATCCGGGTGGCGGGCCTTGAGGGCCAGGGCTTCGTCCAGCGACTCGGCAAGAACGATCTTTTCCGCACCCTGGGCGAAGGCCCAGGCAGCCACGGTGAAGGCACGCATGACGTCGACCACGACCGCGACGGCCGGGGTCTCGACCAGATCAGGGATACCGAGGAAGCGAGTGTCCATGCCGGTCATGATCGTGCACGTCCGACCCGAGGCGCCCGAAGTATGGTGCGCATCACAATGACCGCCTCGGTCGACAAGTAGTCCCGCAACGAGACGCAGGCGCAAGGTCGAACTCGCCGCCAGAACTGCCCCTTGGGGGATGGCTGTGCGCGTAGGCATGTGTGTGCGCATCGAGGGCCTGGTCAGGACCGTGGGCGCGACGCGGAACGTCGGCCCGCGGACGGCGAACTGCACCGGTCGACCGGGAAGGTGTCACGTTCGTGGCACTCAGTCGAGACAGAACTCGTTGCCCTCGACATCCTGCATGCCGAGGCACGACTCGTTGTCGTCGTCGGCAGGCAGTAGCCGCCCGCGCACCGCGCCGAGCGGGATCAGTCGTGCGCATTCGGCCTCCAGTACGGCCAGACGCTCCTCACCCACGAGTCCGGTGCCGACCCGCACATCAAGATGCACCCGATTCTTGACGACCTTGCCCTCGGGAACGCGTTGGAAGTACAACCGCGGGCCCACACCCGAGGGATCACTGCACGCGAACCACGAATCCCGCTCCTCGGGCGGCAGCGAGCTGTTGAAGTCGTCCCACGTGGCAAAGCCCTCCGGGGGCGGCGGTACGACGTATCCCAACACCTCACACCAGAAGCGGGCGACGCGCTCAGGGCTTGCGCAGTCGAAGGTGATCTGTACCTGCTTGATCGACGTCATCGGCCCACCATAGATGCAGGTTCCTTCGTAGTCGCGACGGGCCTGCGGCCGGCAGGACGGGGTCATGTGCGATCGGCTCTCGGACCGCGAACTGCCGGAAATCCGGGCGACAGTCACCGCCCCGGCTGAGACGCTGACCCCCATGACCACGCCGCTGACCGCGAGACAACGACTTGCAGGGCTGCGCAGGTACGCGGCCGTGACCGGTGAGGACTTCACCGGTCAGAACCTTGCTTCCGCTCGCACATCGCAACTGCGGTTCACCCGCTGCACGTTCACCGGGGCAGATCTACGCCACGCCACCCTGGACGGGTGCTGGTTCAAGTTCTGTGACTTCAGCGGCGCAGACCTGCGCGGTGCCTCGTTGCGTGCGGTCGGCCTCGCGGGGTGCGACCTGCGCGGTGCTGATCTGCGCGACAGCGATCTGACCGACGCCGAGTTCGGCAGCGTGAACACCGGCGTGCCTCCGTTCGGGCTGACCGACATCACCGGCGCCCGGTTCGAGGGAGCGTCCCTGCGCAATGTTCGAGCGGAGGATGCCATCGGATGGCCACCCCGGCGGTGAGCCGGGCAATGGCAGGAACGGAGCCCGGGCTACCCGTCGTTGGGTGCCGCCCCCTAGGCTCGTGATCATGACGAACGGATTCAGCGACCAATTCCTGCTCGAGGCGGAACGGCACTCCGTCTGGGGCGCAGCACAGCTCGAGACGCTCATGGAGTTCCTTCCCGAGGCGCCGTGGAGCGCGGACCTGCCGACGTGTTCGTACCAGCAGGGGGAGGTGCAGCTACGGATCGGTGTCCTTGGGACGTACGACATGGAGGGGGGTTCCTGGCTGTGGGGCTGGGCAAATCCGGGGCTCGGCGGGAGTGAGGCCGTGGCGTTGTCCGCTGCCGTGGCACGGTACGGGCAGGCGCACGGGATTCCTGAGTTCACCGCTGAGGAACTCGACCTGTCCGGGTTCGACGACCCTCGGCGCGCCGCCGAGATGCTGGCCTTCGCGGGGATGGGGGTAGCCAACGCTCCCGGATACATAGGGCAGCCTGCCGGGCCCGGCACTCAGGTGTACTTCCTGCCCGACGATCCGAAGGTACCGAGCGCCGAGCTCGATCCGGTGGCCCTGCCGCGTGTGCTCATGGCCGGGGTCTCTCTCATCGGGCGTTCGCCCAGGCAGGCCGTCACCGGGTACTTCGAGCACCACGGGGTGTCGCAGCGCGTGGAAGGCGACCGCCTGATCGCCGATCTGCCGACCGGGAACGCCGCCGTGGTCTCCTTCGACCGGCTGGGCCGGATCGACAACATCCGGCTCACCGTCAGCGGCTGACCGGAACCTGGTCGACGATGACGCGCACGGAGCCGTGTCCGGTCTGGGGCAGGGAAGGGAGTGCAGTCATGTCAACTCCGGTAGTTGATCACGCTGTTGTGGGATTGCGAAGACGGTAATGGGGGGTAGCCACGGAAGTATCCCGTCCGCAGTACTTCCACGCCTACTGTGACCGGCATGACCATGGGGGACGAACTACTTCTGCTCGCGGTGGGGACCGGCCGACGGCATCCGCGGATTCGGTCCGAGAGCCGGCTCCGGATCGCTTTGAGCGCCGCGGAGCTGGCCGAACTGTGCCTGGCCGGCCGGATCGCCTTTTCCACCCGCCGGATCGAGATCCTCGACCCCGCGCCTGTCGAGGACCGCCGCCTGAACAACGTCCTGCTCGGCCTCGGCCGGACCGTCCCGCCGCCCTCCCTCCACGACTGGCTGCGCCTGACGCCTCGGTCACTCATCACCG
Organism: Streptomyces sp. NPDC059499; assembly: GCF_042749285.1. Classification (NCBI taxonomy): domain Bacteria; kingdom Bacillati; phylum Actinomycetota; class Actinomycetes; order Kitasatosporales; family Streptomycetaceae; genus Streptomyces; species Streptomyces sp. NPDC059499. Next base: position 178,616 of record NZ_JBHYTT010000012.1, on the reverse strand, counting down.
AGTACTTCTCCCGGCTGGAGGACCAGAAGGCGCTGAGGTCCCGCCGCCGACGCGACGCGGGCGGACGTACCAGGCACGACATCCTCTCCGTCGACCTGACCCGCTGCCGCGGCGTGCTGGACCGTCTCGACGCAGTGGCTCGCTCGGGCCCCGGGATGCCGCCCGCCGAACCGCACGACCTCGCTCTGGCCGTCCTGGTCCGGGTGGCGGACATCGCCCCTGCCGTGTACCCCGGTGTACGGGGCGCCGCAGCCCGTCGTCGCCTGGCCGCCCGTACTGCGACGGGCAGCGCCCTCCTCGCCTCCACGCAGGCGGCTGCCCCGTTCGGCGAAGGAGACGCCGGGGCTCCGGTCGCCCAGACCTTCCTACCCGCCGGTCAGCTCGCGAACGAGCTCGCCAACCTCTACGCCGACGTCACCACCGGCGACCAAGGGCTGGCCCACTACCTGGACTCGGGCGGTTGGTCGGACGGTGGCTCGGGCACTCACCACGACTGAGGCACCGGCTCTGCGAGCTCACCAGGCGGCAGAGTCCCCTTGGTAGGGTGCGCCGATGTCGGCGATCAAGAGGTTCCAAGTCACCTTCGACTGCGCAAGCCCTGAGCGTCTCGCTCGCTTCTGGTGTGAGGTGTTGGGGTACGTCGTACCGCCGCCCCCGGAGGGCTTTGCCACGTGGGACGACTTCAACAGCTCGCTGCCGCCCGAGGAGCGGGATTCGTGGTTCGCGTGCAGTGATCCCTCGGGTGTGGGCCCGCGGTTGTACTTCCAGCGCGTTCCCGAGGGCAAGGTCGTCAAGAATCGGGTGCATCTTGATGTGCGGGTCGGCACCGGACTCGTGGGTGAGGAGCGTCTGGCCGTGCTGGAGGCCGAATGCGCACGGCTGATCCCGCTCGGCGCTGTACACGTGCAAACGCTGTACGACGGCCACGACGCGTGCATCCCGATGCAGGACATCGAGGGCAACGAGTTCTGCATCGACTGACCACCCTCCACGTCTCAGAAGTGGAACCCGTGAGGGTCGAGAACCTGGTGGGGGATAGGGTCGGCTACATGGCAATACCAGCGCTTCGCGCAGTTGAGGCGGACGGGACGACTTGGGACGACCCGTCCGAGGACCAGCTGCATGACCTGCTCGCTGACATGAGCCTCACATGGCGATTCGTCATCGTGCGACGCCTCGATCTGGAACCCGCCGACCAGCACTACATGCAGGTCTTCCTCAACGACGACCTCAGCTACCAGGTGGAATACCGTGAGGGAGGGCCGGACAGGCACTTCCAGACGCGGGTACCCCGCGGGCGCGGCGTCTTCACGGTGGAACCTGCGGCCGAGGTGCTCCAGGGCTGGGTCTCCGAGCGGCCCGGTTGGCGTGAGGCGTATTCCTGGGTCCCGTGGTCACCCGAAGAGCCATGCGCCCGTCACCATCCCCTTGCGGCCAATCCTTGATGGCTGAGGCCGGAACAGTCGCTTCGAAGTGGCGTCATCGCTCCGGCTCAGGTAATTGAGTTCCGGTGGCTCCGGTCACCATGCGTTGATGACCGGTGTGTCGGGTTCGTGCTGCCGCCAGGCCTCGTTGAGGCGCCCCAGCCGGTCGGCGGCGGCAATGCCCTGCAGGGACGCGACCTTGCTGTCCCTGACTTCGAACGCCACGGCGCCCACGACCCGGTCGTCGATCACGGCCAGGATGGCCGGGGAGCCGTTGACCAGCGCGATGTGGATCGAGGGCGAGCCGCCGGCCAGCCGCCGCTTCGCCGGCGTGGGTTTGAAGCCGGCCCGCACGTAGGCGGCGACCCGCTCGCGCGTCCTGTACTCCAACAGCCGCTTGCTCAGTCCGGCGCCGTCCGAGACCGCTGTGACGTCATCCGTGAGCAGCGCGACCAGGCGTTCGACGCGCCCCGACGTGGCAGCCGTGAGGAATTCCTCGACGATCCGGCGCGCGGACGCGGGGTCGGTCTCGCCGCCGCGGGGACGCTCTGCGGCGACCCGGATCCGGGCCCGGTGGACATGCTGCTGGCTCGCGGACTTGCTGATGTCGAGGATCCCGGCGATGTCGGCGTGGCTGTACGAGAAGGCCTCACGCAGGACGTAGACGGCCCGCTCGACCGGCGAGAGGCGCTCCAAGAGGGTGAGTACGGCCAACGAGACCGATTCGCGCTGCTCGAAGGTGTCGGCAGGGCCGAGCATCGGATCTCCCTCGAGGAGCGGCTCGGGCAGCCAGGCACCGGCCACTCGTTCGTGGCGTGCCTGAGCGGATCTGAGCCGGTCGAGGCAGAGATTGGTGACGACCTTGGTCAGCCACGCTTCGGGCACCTCGACCCGTTCGCGGTCTGCGGCCTGCCAGCGCAGGAACGTGTCCTGTACGGCGTCCTCTGCGTCGGCGGCGGAGCCGAGCAGACGGTACGCGAGCGAGGCCAGCCGGCCCCGGCCGGCCTCGAACGTCCCGATGGCTGCGCTGTCCATGCGGAACAGCCTATGCGGCGGTCCTCACGCCGGCCCGGTCAGGCGCGGCGGCCAGGCGGCGCCTGCGCTTCGGCATCCCGAAGGTCGGGTGGGCGATCCCCCACCCCGCCCCTTTGAGCACGCCCGACTTGAGCCGCGCGGCGGTCCGGCCGCCCAGGTACCAGGACTTCGACCGGACGTCGCCGCCCACCATCTGGAAGATCGCGTCCCGGCGCCCGAGGCTGATGTGGTTGCCGTAGTACTTCAGCCCGGTGGTGGGGATCTTGCTTCCTGTGAGTCGCGCGATGATCGCGGCGGTCGCCTGCATGTTGGTGAAACCGGCCGAGGCGCAGGACATCGGCAGCGGCCGGCCGTTCTCGCCGATCGCGTAGGCGCAGTCACCGGCGGCGTATACGTCCGGGTGCGAGACCGAGCGCATGGTGCGGTCGACGACGATCTGGCCGGTCTCGGCGACCTCCAGGCCGCCGGCTGCCGCGATGGAGTGCACGGCGAACCCGGCCGACCACACGGTCACGTCGGCCGGGATGGACGTGCCGTCGGCGGCGATCGCCCGTGTCGGCTCGACGGCTTCGATGCTGGTGTGTTCGCGGACGGTGATCCCGAGCCGGTCGAAGGCCTGCCTCAGGTGACGGCGGGCCTTGGGGGAGAGCCAGGCGCCCAGTTCGCCTCGGGCGGCCAGCGAGACCGAGAGGTCGGGACGGGACTCGGCGAACTCGGTGGCGGTCTCGATGCCGGTCAGCCCCTCACCGACGACCAGTACGGTGCCGCCCTCGCCCAGGCCGGCCAGGCGGTCTCGCAGACGCAATGCCGAGGACCGGCCGGTCACATCGAACGTGTGCTCGGCCACGCCGGGGACGCCGTGGTGGGCCACGGAGCTGCCGAGTGCGTAGAGAAGTGTGTCGTAGGCCAGCTCGCCCTCGCCTTCCTCACCGGTCACGGCGACGGTTTTGCGCTCGGGGTCGACGCCGGTGACGCGCGCCAGGCGAAGTCGTACCCCGGTGCCCGCGAATACGTCGGCGAGCTTGCTGAACGCGAGGTCCTGTCCGATCGCGAGCTGGTGGAGCCGCATCCGCTCAACGAAGTCGGGCACGGCGTTGACGACGGTGATCTCGGTGTCGGACGGGGAGAGCCGACGGGCCAGGTTCCCGGCGGCGAAGGCCCCTGCGTAGCCGGCGCCGAGTACGACGATGCGGTGCTTCATGACGTTGCTCCTGTCTCGTTCGCGTGCCCCTTGAACGAGATGGCGCCCGGATTGCTGACAGGAGTCGAATGTGACGTGGGTCACCTGATCGAAGTGGGCGGCTGGGCTGCTGCAGATGCGCCGGAGCCGCACGCACTGCTCGCGAGGAGCGCCTTCGCCGTGCTCCCCGCAACGGCGTCAGGTGTCCGAGGGTGACGTCGGTGCCGCATGCTCGGCCCGCTCCAGCCAGGTCATGTACCAGCGGGCGAAGGTCACCGGTTCCCTGTCGTCGTCGAGGAGTGGCATGAGGTCGATGTCGTCCGCTCGGCGGTCGGACCAGACCGTCCCTCGGTGGCGGCCACTGATGATCAGCCACTCCCTCTGGGCGCAGCCCAGATGAGAGATCGGGATGGCGCCGGATGTTCGCTCGGGCGCGAATATGAGGGCGGCCCACAGCTCATCCCATGCTTCGAAGGCGTCGTCGAAGTCCTCGATCTCATCGAACTCCTCTTCCTCGGGGCGCTGGGCCAGGAGCTCCTCGAGCGCCTTGGGATCCGGACCCTGGTCAGGGAATGGCTCGGAGACCGTGGAGAGGTCGGCCAGGTCGGCGCCGTCGCCCTCCCAGCGCCACCGGCCCTGCACGCGCCGCACGTGGAAGAGGCCGTAAGCGGGACCGGCGCCGCCCGCGGCGACCTGGAGGAGGAAGGCCCGGTACTCCGCAGGCAGCCTCACACCTATCTGCTCTTCGAGCTCGGCGACACCGCTTTCGGTGAGCGGCTCCTCCAGGGTCCACCGGTGCCCGAGCGACCCGAACACCTTGCTGCTCGCCGACTGGGCGCCCAGCGCGCCGACTCGGTCGCGGATCCCTGCCCACTGATCAACCATGCGCAGACCGTATCCGCCACCACTGACACCAGCCGGCGTCGGCCCTGCCGGGGGTTGGTAGGCCCTGTCGCGCTCAGGCGGGCGAAGCGCTCGGTTGCAGGCGTCCAAGCCGCTGTCTCGACCACGACGGCCGCATCATCGACGGTGAGTCGTCCCCTCCTGCCGGTACTCGTAGCCGGTGAGTGGTCACGCTCTCACCGGCCGACATGACGAGGCCCGGCCACAGGCGATCGTGGCCGGGCCTGCGTCGGTGGCCGATCAGGATTTCGGGCAGAGCGTCTTGCGCAGCCCGAAGTTGATGTGCTTTCCGTCGTCGTCGGTCAGCGTGATGCCGTCGTAGGAGAACCGCTGTGCGGCAGTGTGGTCCGGATTCGTCGCGCCTCCATCGAGGGCCGCGCACTGGTTGCGGGCCGCGTCGATAGCCTTGTCCTCGTCATGGATGAGGTTGCCGTTGACGTCATGGATGGCCGCGAGGACGGCGGACCTTTCGGCGCCGGTGGGCTCGGGAGGTATGCCGACGTTCTCGGCGGTGCCGCTGTTGTCTGCGGCACTCGACGCCTTGGGCGCGGTGCTCTTGACCGTGGCGGCCTTGTTGTCGCCGCCCTTGTCGCTGCTGCACCCAACGATGGTGACGGCGAGTACGGCGACGACGGCCGCGGTGGTGCGGATACGCATGATCCCCCCTGGTGTGACACGAGTGGACTCATGGTGTGGCAGGTGGGGCGCGTCGGCCGCCGCGGTGACAGTGCCGTGACAGGCCACGGACGCGTTTGAAGCGATCCGCTCCTCGACTGCGTTTACAGGCACGGGAGTTCACCGCCGGCGCCGATGTGGGTCCGCCGCACACCCCCTTCGGTCACCGATGCGCATGTCTTGCATGATCTATCGAAACTCGATAGATTGCCATCGAAATTCGATGGAAGGATGAGTCATGGGAAAGCTGGCAGTGCGCGCGCTGCGCGCCGTGCTCGCGGTGGTGCTTGCCGGCACCGTGTGTGTGCAGGCATTGATGGTGTGGGTGTTGGTCAGCGGGAGCGACCCGGAGGACGGGTCGCTCCCGCTGACCCCAATGCGCCTGATCACTGTGCTCGGCATGATGTCGGCACAGGTCGCCCTGGTCTGCGTATGGCGCCTGGTCACGATGGTGCGACGCGGAACCGTGTTCTCCCACACCGCCTTCCGGTACGTGGACGGCGTGATCGGCGCGATCGTGGCGGCTGCCCTCCTCTGGTTCGCGGTCACGGCGATCAATGCGCCGGGCCAGCGGGAGGACCCGGGCGTCACCGTCATCATGGGCGGAGTGGGCCTGGCCATCCTGGGTGTCGCGCTCATCGTGCTCGTGCTGCGGATGCTGCTCGCCCAGGCCGTCGCGCGCGATGTCGAGGCGGCGCAGATGCAAGCCGAACTGGACGAGGTGATCTGATGCCGATCGCCGTCGACATCGACGTGATGCTGGCCAGGCGGAAGATGTCCGTGGGTGAGCTCGCGGACCGCGTAGGGATCACTCCTGCCAACCTGGCGGTACTCAAGAACGGCCGTGCCAAGGCGGTGCGCTTCGCAACGCTCGCGGCGCTCTGCGAGGTGCTCGAGTGTCAGCCTGGCGACCTGCTGCGCTGGGAGGCCGAGGAGGCAGCAGGCGGCGATGTGCCCCAGGGCGGGCGGGAATCGCTCGGCACCACCGGCCCGTGACACGGCACAAGGGCCGGTTCTGTGCAGCGACAACCTCCCAGCGGGTCGCACGGAACCGGTTCTGTCCGGTGGTCTACGCAGGAATGAGCACGGTCACCCATTCCGCTTCATATGGCCGGTACCCGTAACGGTCCCTCAGCCCTGAAACGATCGCCGGGACGTGGCCTGCTCCGTAGACGATCGCCACCCGGATCGGCTCGTCGCCGCGCTCCGCGTGTATCTCGCCGAGCGCGTCGAGCAACCGCTGGTCGCGCCGATCCGTGATCGCGTGGATCACAGGGTCGTCGGCCATCAGCTCCGCCCGCAACGTCGACGGCAGATCCTCGACCACCAGGTCTTCGTCGAGGAAGGCGCGCGGACCGCGCAGCGCGAACACCAGGCCCATCACCGGAGCCGAGATCATGAGCAGCCAGTACATTCCCCGCGGCAGTGTCCTGAGGTCCGCGCTCGCCTCCTCCGCGGTCACATCCGGGTTGATGACCTCCGCGCCCTCGGACAGGAGCAGCTCTGCGCGCTGCTCCTGCAGGCCGTTGCGCCGCCGAAGAGGGGCGAACCGGTAAGCAAGCGTGAGGGCACTCACTCCGACCGAGTCACCCCGGATTCCCTCCATGACTATGAGGTCGCATTCCCTGAGCCGGCGCCTGACCTGGGAGTAGAACGTCGGCGAAGCCACATGCAGCATCGGGAAGATCACGAATTCGAGTGGGGAACCCTTTCGCCGCATGGTGATCACAGCGGATCGGACGGCGTACCCGGTCACCTCGATGATCTGCATGATTCCCCCGCGAACCCGGCCCGGTTGCTCGTCCACCCGTACCAGGACACGAGCCCGTCCGGCGCGGTGGTTCCCTTTCGGCGGAAGTTGCTGCCGGACTGGCTTTGAGGACCCATGGGCCCTCCAACCTCCTTGCGGCTCGCACGGGTTGCGCATACGTGGCGGAAACCGACCCCTGTGCAAGGAGACGGGAACTGGGCCCTGTTGTGCCCGGACGGGTTACCCGTACCCTCCCACCAGCCGTCGGCGCGGGCAGGTCCGTGCAGCAAGGGAGGGATTTCGTTCTCCAGGTGTACGTCGTGGTGTCACGAACCCACCCCCTGCCGGTACCCCGGGACCGCTGTCCTTGGGGCGCCCCCGATACCCCCCACCACCCCAGAGGTCGTCACCCATGACAGAGCTTGACCGTCGCAGGTTCCTGCAGATCGCCGGAGGCACCGCCGCCTTCGCCATGCTGAACGAGAGCATCGCGAGGGCCGCCGCCATTCCGGCGCAGGGCAGCACAGGAACGATCCAGGACATCGAGCACGTCGTCGTCCTGATGCAGGAGAACCGTTCCTTCGACCACTACTTCGGGGCCATGAAGGGGGTACGAGGCTTCGGGGACCCCCGGCCCGTCCTCCAGGACAACGGCAAGTCCGTCTTCCACCAGTCCGACGGAACGAAGGACATCCTCCCCTTCAACCCGCAGGTCGCCGACCTCGGGATGCAGTTCCTGGAAGGGCTCGACCACGACTGGGCCGGCGGTCATCAGGCCTACAACAACGGCAAGTACGACAAGTGGGTACCGGCGAAGACGGCCACGACCATGTCGCACATGACACGGAACGACATCCCGTTCCACTACGCCCTTGCGGACGCCTTCACCGTGTGCGACGCCTACCACTGCTCCTTCATCGGAGCCACCGACCCCAACCGCTACTACCTCTGGTCGGGCCACACCGGCAACGACGGCACGGGCGGTGGCCCGGTCCTCGGCAACCAGGAGGCCGGCTACGGCTGGAAGACCTACCCCGAGCGGCTGGAGTCGGCCGGCGTCTCCTGGAAGGTCTACCAGGACATCGGCGACGGACTGAACGCCGCTGGGTCCTGGGGCTGGATCAACGACGCCTTCCGCGGCAACTACGGCGACAACTCCCTGCTGTACTTCAACAACTACCGCAACGCACAGCCCGGCAGCGCCCTGTACGAGAAGGCCCGCACCGGCACGAACGCCAAGGCGGGCGAGGGGTACTTCGACCGGCTGCGCGCCGACGTGGTCAACGGAACCCTCCCGAAGGTCTCCTGGGTCGCGGCACCCGAGGCATTCAGCGAGCACTCGAACTGGCCGACGAACTTCGGTGCCTGGTACATCTCGCAGGTCCTGGACGCGCTGACGGCGAACCCCGAAGTCTGGGCGAAGACCGCCCTGTTCATCACCTACGACGAGAACGACGGCTTCTTCGACCACGTGGTCCCGCCGTACCCGCCGGCCTCCTCCGCCTGGGGCCTGTCCACAGCTGACGTGTCGAAGGACCTGTACAAGGGCGGCGGGGGATACGCGGCGGGTGTCTACGGGCTCGGTCCGCGCGTTCCGATGATCGTCGTCTCACCGTGGAGCAAGGGCGGCTACGTCTGTTCCGAGACCTTCGACCACACCTCGGTGATCCGCTTCATGGAGAGGCGCTTCGGGGTGCAGGAGCCCAACATCTCGCCCTGGCGCCGCGCCGTGTGCGGGGACCTGACGTCGGCCTTCGACTTCACCCGCGCCGACCCGGCCCCCGCCGCGCTGCCCTCCACGGCCGGTTACGTGCCGCCGGACAAGAACCGCCACCCGTCCTACCACCCGACGCCGCCGGCCACGGGCACCCTCCCGAAGCAGGAGGCCGGCTCCAAGCCGACCCGCGCCCTCGGCTACAGCCCGTACGTGGATGGCCGGGCCACCGTCTCCACCGGCAAGTTCACCCTGACCTTCGCCGGCGGCCCCGCCCTGGGCGCCCACTTCCACAGCACCTCGGGCAACCGTACGGACGGCCCCTGGCCCTACACCGTCGAAGCGGGCAAGACCCTTTCGGACACGTGGAGCACCAGCAGCTCCACCGGCAACCAGATCAATCTGACGGTCTGGGGCCCGAACGGCTTCGTGCGCACCTGGAAGGGCCCGGCGAAGAAGGCCGGTCCCGAGGTCACCGCCCGTCACGTCGCGGCCAACGGCAACCTGACGCTCAGCATGACCAACTCCGCCTCGGCCGCGGTCAACCTGACGGTGACCAACGCTTACGGCGGCGCGGCCCAGGCCTTCAAGGTCAACCCCGGTGCGACCGTCTCCCACACGGTGGAGCTGCGTGCCACCGCCCGCTGGTACGACGTCAAGGTCGTCTCCGACGCGGACCCCACCTTCCTGCGCCGTTTCGCCGGTCACGTGGAGACCGGGGCCCCGGGTGTCTCCGACCCGGCGATCAGGACAGTCTGAGCAGCACTCGGTGAGCGCGTCCCCGTTCCGGGACCGGCGGGTCGCGCTCACCGGGTCTCACCGTCGACCGAACCGCCCCGCCCCAGCTTCGTCATGCATCAGTGCTCGTTGAAGGACCCGTGCCGCCCGGCCCCGGCCGAGAACCGTGCCGCGCCCTCCATGCTGTCGCCCAGCACGCGCGTCCCCTGGCGGAGTTCGACCTGCATCGCGGCTTGCTCGTCGAGGCCTTCCTGGTCGAGTACGGAGCTTCGGTCGGCCCGGAGGCAGGCCTGCGGGAAGCCGGCGATGGAGGCGGCCAGAGCCTCGGCCTCCGCGCGTGCCCGGCCCGGTGGGACGACACGGTTCGCAAGTCCCATCTCGTACGCCTCGGAGGCCGCGACCGGGCGGCCGGTGAGGATCATGTCCATCGCACGGCTGGTGCCGATGAGGCGGGGGAGACGTACGGTGCCGCCATCGATGAGCGGTACGCCCCAGCGACGGCAGAAGACGCCGAAGACCGCGTCCTCCTCGGCGACCCGTAGATCGCACCAGAGCGCCAGCTCCAGACCGCCCGCGACGGCGTGACCGGACACCGCCGCGATCACCGGCTTGGACAGCCGCATCCGCGTCGGACCCATCGGCCCGTCGCCGCCCTCGGTGACGTGATTGCCGCGCTCCGTGGCGAGCTCCTTGAGGTCCGCGCCCGCGCAGAACGTGCCGCCCTCGCCCCACAGGACCGCCACCCTGGCCGTCTCGTCCTCCTCGAACGCCCGGAAGGCGTCAGCGAGTTCCGCGGCCGTCGGACCGTCCACCGCGTTCCGGACCTCGGGCCGGGAGAGTACGACTGTGGTGACGTGTTGCTGGCGTTCGATCCGGACCGGCATCGCGAGGACCCCTTCATGTGGCGAGGCCAGCAGGTTACTCCCGAGTCACACCAAAGGGGTCGGACCACCGGGGCCAGCGCCCCAAGCCGCCCCATCCCGCCGAACCCCTCACCCCGCCACCCGCCCGGATCTACCATTCGGTCAGGACGGCGACGTTCTGCCCACACCCTCGGGGAGCCACTGATGACGACACCGGCCACCGACCACACACCGGACTATCCGCCGCGGACCCCGCCTCCGCCGAAGCGGCCGCTCTCCCCGCCCCGCCCGGACACCGCGAGCGAGCATGAGGACGTGGCAGAGGGGTGGATGCCGGAGCGGTCCGGGCGGCGCGGGGTGGGGATGGTGAACCGGCGGGGTGCGAACTGGGTGCTGGAGTCCGCACCGTGGGCTGCGGGGAAGGCCCGGACCGCGATTGTCGGCCAGTTGCAGAAGTGGGGCTACCGGCCGGCCGCGGGCACGGTGACGGCCTTGGAGGCGGTCGTGACACTCCTCGTCGACGCGGCCACCACCGACCCCGGAACCCGCATCACCGTCCACCTGTCCGACCAGGAGGGTCAGGCGTGCATCCTCACCCTCTCCCACAGCACCTCCCTGACCTCGGGGCACGAGGACGGTGGGGACGACGTTCTGCACCGGATCACCGCCCACCCCTCGGTCTCCGGATGCGGGACGGACACCGGGCCGGACGGTCGCCGCACCTGGGCCGTCCTCGGGCTCTGACCCGGTAGCTCACGGTTAAAACCCGTGGTGCACCCGAAACCTCCGGGTCGATACTCGCTACTCATGAGGCGTAGTGATCCCGGTGGAGACATGTCGGCCAACCCGGCCTTACGACGAGTACTGGGACGGCTCGGCGGCCCGGAACTGCTGGACCTGCTGAGCGATGATCTGTCCGCTGGTGATCTGACGACATTGCTGCTCGAGGTGTTCCGGCGACGGGCGGACAGGCTCGCGCCCGCGGAAGTGATGCGGCGCTACCGCAGCGATCGATTCGTCGCACCGGCACCGACCGGCTTCACCGAACTACGCCGCACCGAAGACGCCTTGATATCCGCGTTGCCCGACGCATTCGAGGTTCTCGTACTGGCCCCACTCCTGCCGCTTGCAGCTCATTCGTCCGTCGCGACCGTCGATCCGCGCAAGGTGATCGCAACGGTTCGCGGCAGCGAGGTTGCCGCCGACCCGACGAACGCATTGGCTCTCGAGGCATCCCTGCGACGTTCACCGGCCCTTGCCACTGATCCTCGTTCACCCGAGCTCGTCCGGCTGGCAGCCAGCCAGCGAGTGACTCGTGCACAGCACTTCAGCGCTCCCGGGATGCTGGCCCACTTCCAGATCTTCGGCCTGGTGACCGCCGGCCGGGACACCGGCAACCGCTCCTTCGAACGCCGGCAGTTGGCCGAACACCTGCGGTTCGCCGTCGCGGCACTGGCTGCCGTCGGCGTGCAGCACACACAGGTCCGGCTCACCTGCCTGGAGGACGCCGGCCGTCCGGTCGTCGAAGGGATACGCGATGAGTTCGCCGGACTGCCGGGCCTCACCGTGATCGAGGACAACGACCGGACGACCGGACGCGGCTACTACACGGGAATGTGCTTCAAGATCTACGCCGGTACTGAAGACCACTACCTGGAAGTCGCCGACGGCGGATTCGTCGACTGGAGTCAACTCCTCATCGGCAACCGCAAGGAACGCCTCCTGATCAGCGGCTTCGGCGTCGATCGCCTTGCTGGTCTCCGTCGATCAGGAACGCCCCCGGAGGTTGACGGCCGGTGAACCCGGGGCCCGCCCGCCGGCATCCTGCGGGCGAGGACCTCTCGTCGGTCCTTTCAGCCCGTAGCGGCGTTGAGGAGGTCCAGAACGCTCTGCTGGCAGCCGTAGTCGGTGGTGGTGTTGCCCCCGGCCCAGTGCGGGCCGTACTGGTCGAGCGGGTTGCGGTTGCGGTCGTAGGCGCTGTTCGCCCAGCGAGTGAGGGCCGAGGCGTACGGGCGGTCGGACAGCTGGCGGTTGAGGGTACCCAGGCCGCGTACGTAGGCACCCTTGAAGCTCGGGCCGTCTCCCGTGCAGCTGTCGCTCTCGCCGGGTTCGCGCAGGACGCCGTCCGTCTGGAGCCGCACGGAGGATGCGTCGGCCAGGCCGCGGGCAGTCGTGAGCAGGCCGGAGTCGCCGGTGGCCCTGTGGAACTCCGTCAACGCGCCCAGGATGACACCCTGGTTGTACGTCCAGGTGGGCTGACCGTTGTTGACGCATGAGTCGCTGAGACCGTCGTTGATCATGCGGTCACCATTGATCATGCCGCTCTGCCGGAACCAGCTCCATTCGTTCCTCGCCCGCTCCAGGTAGACCGTGTCGCCCGGAATGCGGTTGTGCAGGGCGGAAGTCAGCTGGAGGAAGAGCTCGTTGGTGATGGCGTTCTTGTAGTTGCCGTTCGTGCTCCACCGGACCCCGCCACCACAGGTGCTGTTCCAGTTGGCGTACATGTGGTCCGCGTCGGCCCGCGCGGTGTCGAGGTACCGGCGGTCACCGGTCAGGTCGTATGCGGCGATCCAGGCCAGGCCCCACCACCCGGTGTCATCGAGGTACTCGTTCCTGAACTGCCCTCCCTGCGCGTTCAGGTTCTTCTCGTAGGTGTCGGCGATGGCGTAGGTGTAGCTGCCCATGCCGCTGATCCGGATGTTGTCGATGATCGCGGTCAGTGCATTGGCGGCTGTCCACCAGCCGATGCCGCCGAAGAGCTTGGTGCCCCGGTCGTACGACATCATCAGGGCGGTGGCCGCCGCGGTGCTCCTGCTGCCCGCGTTCCAGGTGGTGCGCGCCCAGGGCGTACACGCGATGGAGCCTCCGGCCGGCTGCCCACAGGCTCGAAGGGCGCCGACGCCTTGAGTGTTCCAGTCGTCGACGTTGTACATCTGAGTGCGCCAGCCCCGCCCTCCCGCGGGCACCGCGGTGTCGCCGAGACGGCTTCCCGACGCCCAGGTCCGGCCACCGTCCATGGACCGGTCCAGCCAGACGCGGTCGTCGGGTCCGCCGTTGTCGATGGATGCCCATCCCATCGCGTCGGCGTCGTCGAAGTGCAGCGCGACGGATCGCGAGGAGACCGTGGCGGTTACGGGGACACGGTCCTGAGGACTCAGCCCCGGATCCCGCGCGTCGCAGTACTTGTTGCACACAACTGCCGGAGCCGCCGCGGCAGTCGAAGGCAGCACGCCGACCAACAGAGAGGACAACGTTGTCAGAGTCGAGAGGAAGGCGATGGACGCAGTTCTCGGTGGCTTCATGGAGGAGGCTCCTGAAACGTCTGGTCGCGGTGTGGGGTGCGCCGCCCGAGAAGGAGAGCGCTCTCCGAAGCTAGTCAAGCGGCATGGTCACGTCAATAGATCGGGCCACTCGCCGTGTCGCGGTCGTAGGGCCGCGCTTGATGGGTTGCACTGTTTCACGCCAACGGCGGGGAGCTGCAACGCGCCGAAGTCTGCACTCCTGGTGGACTCGGCGCCCTGTGACCGAGTGCCGTAAGAGGCCATCTTCCGTGGCGAATTGGTATCTCTTGGACCGTTGTCGTTGCTGTGGTCGGTAGCATCAGCCTCAACAGACGTTTGAGACACAGCGAAAGCCGAGGACTGCATGTCCGAAAATACTCCTACGTCCACCATCAGCGCGGACTACACACAGCGGATCACCGAGGATCTTGCGGCGAACCGGCGAGAGCAGGACCGGGCGCGTGCCGAGTTGACCCGTCTGCAGGACGAGCTCATCCAGCTGGAGGAGGGCGAGCAGGTCCTGGTCAAGATGCAGGAGGTACTGGGCGGTTCCGCAAGGCCGGAGGCGCCCGAGGCCAAGGACCGCAAGGAGGCGTCCGTTCCCGCAGCTCGCCGGCCCAAGGGCAAGGCGGCATCGGAGAAGAAGGGGCGTGAGCCGAAGTCCCGGGCGAAGACCGTCCAGGAGCTTCCCGCCAACGAGGTCGCGGCATCCAAGGGCCCCGGCGAGCCGACGTGGCGTGAGTTGGTCACCGGCTATCTTGCCGGGCAGAGGGAACCGAGGTCTGCCGCCGAGGTGGCCGCTGCCCTGACCGAGTCGTACCCCCAGCGCAAGACCCAGGTCGCGGTGGTGCGCAACACGCTTGAGCAGGGGGTCGCCAATGGGCTGCTGGAGCGCTTCAAGCAGGGACGCTCCGTCTATTACAGCCCTGTCCCGGAGTCCGCTTCCGTCGCGAACCATGACGGGGCCGGCGAGGCCACACCGTAGGTCCTGCCCTTCCGCTCGGCCCTGTGCAGCTGCGGTCCAGAACCCCCGTACCGGTCGGAGCACTTGTTGTACGCGGGTGTGTCGGGTGGCCGGCCGCGATCGAGCCGTAGTGGCCGAAGTGCTTCGCTGCGATGTCGACGGTCGCCGAGTCGGCCGCAGCGCCCCGCTGTCGCAGGCACCCGCGAGTGGCCGCGTAGTCGAGCATTCGCACTCAGAGTCCCTGTCCGGAGAAACGGCGGCGGGGCGCTTCGGCGTCACGTCCCCGCCGCCGTCACCGGCCCGGTGTCGCGGCCGGTTCCGTCGTCACCGCCTCCCGCGGTGACGACGGAGTCGCGGGGTTGATCAGGGCAGAACCCACTTCTGGTTGGCACCGGTGTGGCACGACCAGAGGTGGACCTTGGTGCCGTCCGCAGAGGAGGTGCCTGCGGCGTCGAGGCACTTGCCCGACTGCGGGTTCCTCAGCGTGCCGTTGGCCTGAGGAACCCACTTCTGGGCGCCGGTGCCGTTGCAGGAGTAGAGCTGGACCTTGGTGCCGTCGGCCGATCCGCCGCCACTGATGTCCATGCACTTGCCCAACGCCCGCAGAGTGTCGTCCGCGCCGACCGTCCACTGCTGGGCTGCCGACCGGTTGCAGGTCCACAACTGGATCTGCGTGCCGTCCGCACTCGCGCCGCTCGCCACATCGAGACACTTGGCACCGATGCCGGTGACGGCACCCTCCCGAGGGCCGGTCGGGACTCCGAGCTCCTTGATGCGGATGTTGCGGAAGGAGACGTCGTCGCCGGTCCCGTGGTTCTGCAGTCCGATGTGGCCCTGCTGGAGGCTGCGGGCGGGATCGGTCTGGGTGAAGTCATTGATCCTGCGGCCGTTGAGGAAGACCTGGAGTCGTTCGCCCTCGACCCGGATCTCATAGGTGTTCCACTCGCCCGGCGGGTTGAGGGCCGCGTCACGGGCGGGCAGGTCGGCCGATTTGAAGCCGTAGACGGATCCCGTGGTGCGGTCCGAGGAGTCTGTCGCGTCGATC
The DNA here is from genome assembly GCF_042749285.1 of Streptomyces sp. NPDC059499. Taxonomy (NCBI): domain Bacteria; kingdom Bacillati; phylum Actinomycetota; class Actinomycetes; order Kitasatosporales; family Streptomycetaceae; genus Streptomyces; species Streptomyces sp. NPDC059499. The sequence goes on along the minus strand of NZ_JBHYTT010000012.1, from coordinate 163,044 downwards.
TGGATCTCATAGCCGTTGTTGACGGCCGACCACGGATCGTCGGAGGCCGGGAAGCCCACGAAGACGCCGGAGTTGTCGTCGCCGGCCTGCCGCCAGTCGAGCTTCAACGAGTACGACTTGTACTCCTTGGCCTCGTACCAGAACAGACCGAGGCCGCCCTGCGAGGTGAGAGTGGCGTCGGACTCGGCGAAGGACCCAGGTCCGGCCTGCTTCCACCCACTGGTACCCGAGGTGCCGTACAGGGGGGTGTAGCCCGTCTCCGGTCGGCAGTCGGCCTCCGTCAGGCGCGCGGCCCAGCGGATCCCGCCGAGCAGATGGCGCCGGAAGGCGGGATCGGTGTAGGAGTCCTCGGTGTGGCCGCCGCCCGTGTAGAAGGCCCGCCCGCCCTCGTAGTCCTTGCACCAGGCGATCGGGTGGTCACCGCCCATCGCACCGCCGCTGTACGTGGACTCGTCGAGCGAGGCCAGCACGTGTGCGGTCGTTCGCGGATTGGTGCGGTAGTCGTACCACTCGTCGGTCCGCTGCCAGGTCCGGCCGAGGTGGGAGGTGGCGTCGTGAGCGCGGTCCTCCACGGTCACCGTGGCGGGCTGGATCTGCGGGTGGGACCTGAACAGAGCACCGGCCAGACCGCCGTACCAGGTCCAGTCGTACTCGGTGTCGGCCGCCGCGTGGATGCCGACGTAGCCGCCGCCGGCGCCGATGTACCCCTCGAACGCGGTCTGCTGCGAGGCGTTGAGCACGTCGCCGGTGGTGGAGAGGAAGACCACGGCCTCGTAGCCGGCCAGGTTGGCGGGGGTGAACGCAGCCGCGTCCTCGGTCGCGGTGACGGTGAAGCTGTTGGCGGCGCCCAGCTCGCGTAGGGCCGTGACACCTTCGTCGATGGACGAGTGGCGGAAGCCGGCGGTCTTCGAGAACACCAGCACGTCGTACGCCGGGTCGGCCGCGGCCGCCACCGAGGAGCGGACCTCAGCGGGTGCTCCGGGCTCGGATTCGGCGGCGGCGGAGACGGCTGCCGGTAACGCGGCGGTGCTCAGGAGCACACACGCGGCCCAGCAGGTGGAGCGGATGAACCGTCGACTCATGGCAGGATCCACTTCTGGTTGGCGCCGGTGTTGCAGGTCCACAGCTGGAGCTTGGTGCGGTCTGCGGAGGCCCCTCCGGCCGCATCAAGACATTTGCCCGTTGCCGGGTTCTGCACAGTGCCGTTCGACTGCGGCGCCCACTTCTGGGCTCCGGTGTTGTTGCACCCGTACAGCTGGATCTTCGTTCCGTCGGCTGCCGCGCCCCCGCTGATGTCCAGGCACTTGCCGAGCGCGCGCAGAGTTCCGTCCGAGCCGACCGTCCACTGCTGGGCGACCGTTCCGTTGCAGCCGTACAGCTGGATCTGCGTGCCGTCCGCACTGGCTCCGGCCGCCACATCGACGCACTTGCCGTCGATGCCCGTGATCTGACCCGTCCGTGCCTGAGCGCCGTCGGTCGTGAAGGTGAAGTCGTCGATGTCGAAGAGGGATCCGCTGCCCCCCTTGAAGACGAGGTGGAGGGTGGTGGTGCCCGCGGGACGGTTGGTGAGGTTCGCGGACACGTCCTGGAAGGATTCCCAGCCCCCGGTGGCGGGGACGGCCGCCGATCCGAGCAGGGTGCCGGTGGGTGAGCCGGCCCGTACTTCCAGGGTCCCTCCCGCGGCGCCGGAGGCGATGCGGGCGGTCAGTCCTGTGGCGTTGGCGAGGAGGTACGGCTTGAACGAGATCCAGTCGCCGTTCTCGATGTAGCCGACCGCCTTGCCGCCGTGTGCCGCCGTCTTGTCGACGATCGTGACACCGGCGGAGTCCCCGAAGTGCTCGGCCTGGCGCTGGCTGCCCTGACTGAGGTTCTGGTCGTGGGTGGTCAGCGCGGGCTGTCCGTTCGCTCCTCCGTCGGTGTACTCGGCGTCCCAGACACCGAAGATGTTCGCGTTCGGGTCGTGCTCACCGTCGGCGATCGTTTTGAGGGTGCCGGAACAGCCGGTGGCGGATGTCTGCAGGTGGCCGTGGCTGTCGTGTCCGATGATGAAGTTGACCTTGACCCTGGAGCAGTCGATCGCGCTGTCCTCGGGATCGGAGACGGTGACCTTGAAGGGGACGGCGGCACCCATGTCGATGATGGAGCCGTCGGTGGGCAGTTCGAGGGTGACGCTGGGCGCGGTGTTGCCGACGGTGATGATCACCGAAGCGTTCGCGGTCTTTCCGGTGCCGTCGGAGACCGTCAGCTCCGCGGTGTAGCGGCCGTTGGTGGTGTAGGTGTGCGAGGGGTCAGCCGCGGTGGACGTGCCGCCGTCACCGAATTTCCAGGCGTAGGTGAGGGGGTCGCCGTCGGGGTCGGAGGTGCCTGCGGAGGAGAACTTCACGGTGAGAGGGGCCCTGCCGGAGGTGCGGTCGGCGGCCGCCTTGGCGAGCGGGGCCCGTCCGCCGGTGACGTACTCGATGCGGTAGACCGCGCTGTTCGCGTCCCCGTTGAAGTAGCCGGTGCCGTAGTCGAGCACGTAGAGCGCACCGTCCGGCCCGAAAGCCGAATCCATGACCTGGGTGCCCTGCCAGGGAAAGGCGTTGATCGCCTGCACGGTGCCGTCCGCGCCCTGCTCTATGCGCTTGATCCACTTGCGGCCGAACTCGCCGGCGAAGAAGTCGCCGTCGAAGTGCTGCGGGAACTTGACCGCCGAGGTCGAGGCCGCGTCGTAGCGGTAGACGGGCCCGCCCATGGGTGACTCGGAACCACTGCCGAACTCGGTGACCGAGCCACCGTCGTACGGGATCCAGGCGGGCTGGGCCGGAGGGAGGTCGGTCAGGCCGGTGTTGTTCGGCGAGGTGTTCCTGGGGGCCGAGCAGGAGAACGCGGCCCCGGACGTCGAGGTGGCGAAGTCGTAGTCGACGTAGGCGCTGTTCTTGCCGACGCAGTAGGGCCAGCCGTAGTTGCCCGCCTTGGTGATCCTATTGAACTCGACCTGTCCGGCAGGTCCGCGGCCCGCGTTGGCGGTGCCGGCGTCGGGGCCGTAGTCACCGAGGTAGACGGTGCCCGTGGGCTTGTCGACGGACATCCGGAAGGGGTTGCGGAAACCCATGGCGTAGATCTCGGGTCTCGTCTTCGCGGTTCCCGGTGCGAACAGGTTGCCCGACGGGACGGAGTAGCCGCCCGTGGCGTTCACCTTGATGCGCAGCACCTTGCCGCGCAGATCGTTGGTGTTGCCCGCCGAGCGCTGGGCGTCGTAGGCGGGGTTGCGGCTCGGCCGCTCGTCGAGGGGGGCGTACCCGTCCGAGGCGAACGGATTGCTGTCGTCGCCCGTGGAGAGGTACAGGTTGCCCTGCGCGTCGAAGTCGATGTCGCCGCCGACATGACAGCACAGACCACGGCTGGCGGGGACGTCGAGGACCTTCGCCTCGGAAGCGGTGTCCAGGGTGCCGTCGGTCCTGAGAACGAAACGTGAGAGCCGGTTGACGCCGTTGAACGGCGTGAAGTCTGCTGCCGAACCGTCCGCGGGGGCATCCCCGGTGGGCGTCGTGAGCTTCGGGGCGTAGTAGAGGTAGACGAAGCGGTTGGCGGCGAAGCCCGGGTCGACGCCGATGCCCTGGAGGCCCTCCTCGTCGTGCGAGTAGACGTCGAGGCGGCCGGCGACCTTGGTGGTGCCGGCGGCATCGGTGAGACGCAGAGTGCCGTCCCGTGAGGTGTGCAGGACGGACCTGTCGGGCAGGACGGCGAGCGTCATCGGCTCACCGGTCTCGGCCACCCCTTTGGCGAGGGTGACCTGCTGGAACTCGTCGGCTGCCGCAGGTGCGGCTTCGGCCGGTCTCTGCTGGGCGGTGAGGGTGCCCGCGACGGCGACTAAGGTGCAGGCCACTGCCGCGAGAGCTCGGGTGAGTCTCCTGTGCACGCGAATCCTCCGTGTGGTGACGGGGTCGGGGTGGAGCACAGGCGCGCGCCGTCGCGCCGGGAGGACGGGTGCCCCAGGGGGGAGGAGAGGCACCCGGTCCTTGTTGTCCGGTTCAGATCAGGAAGGTAATGGCTTTTTCTCCGGCCAGATACCCCTTTGACGCACCGAGTCGCAACTTCCTCTTGTCGAGAGACAAAGCGGCGGAACGGCTGCCCGGGGCGGCGGACAGAACTGTGCCGTCGTGTGAAAGCGGTTCACCCGGTACCGGACGGTGTCGGGGTACACGGCGGGTGCGCGACCTCCCGCACGTCCCGGCTGCCGGACGGCGCGGACCGACTTCCTTCACGGGATGCCTTCCCAGGCCTGATCTCTGCCTATGGGGGCACACGTGTTCCAACTACCGGAAGGAGTCACATCATGCTGGCGATAGCTGCGGCGGTCCTGTTCTTCATCGCTTTCCTGATCAATGCCGCCGACATAGCGACGAACGAGGTTTTCGCCTCGGTGAACGTCATGCTGCTGGGCCTGGGCCTGTTGGCCCTGCATGTCGCAGGCATCGGCAACGGGTGGCGAACCCGCCGACGGTGACACCGCCTGACCGGTTCCGGTCCACCTCGGACACCCGCAGAGAAGGAGAGACCGCGCGATGACCCCGTTCACTACGATCGCAGCTGCGGACGCCTCAGCTGCTCCCGCATGGCTGCACGTGTTGGTGATGGCGGCCGCTGTGCTGATCCTCATCTACAGCCTCGCCCGACGCAGCAGCTGACCAGGGAACCCGAGGCGAGGCGCCGCATGTCAGGCAGTCGCCCATGTGGTGGTGTGCAGCGGTGGAACTCGAAGCGCTCGCCATGCGCTCGTTCCGCGAACAGGCGGCGAGGACCGGCCGGGTCCTCGCCGCCTCCTGCGTACTCGGGTACCGCCGCGGGAGGGGGAAGCACCGCGTCCAGGTCGAAGGCGGTGGCGCCGCCACTGGTAGATTTTCATGATGAGTGCGACCGAGCCGAACGGCTTCGACGTCCAGCTCCACCTGGACCTGCCGCCCCGGGTGGCGAACCTGGGCGTCGGAGTGCACGGGACCACCGGCCTGCGGGACGTCTTCCGGCTTCCGGACCTGTGGCAGCTGCACCTGTACCGGTACGCCGCCGAACTGACCGTCGACGGTGTCGTGCACGCGATCCGGCCCGGCCGGGTGAGCCTCGTGCCGCCCGGGGCGGTCGTGGAGTTCCGCTACGGCGGGCGGTCCGAGCACCTCTACGTGCACTTCGAACTCCCGAAGTCCGGTAATCCGTTGACCGTTCCGGTGATGCAGGACGCCGGTGCCGAGACGTCGGTCCTCACCGATCTGCTGCAACAGGCCATCGCGGCGGCTCCGCGCAACCCGGCCCGGGCGGCGGCCGAAGTATGGGCGGCGTTGTGGCGGGTCGCCGGCCTGGCGGCGCCCTCGGGCGGGGTGGAGGAGCGCGGGCACGCCGCGGCCGCCGCGGCCGTCGCGCACATCGAGGCCCATCTGGCGGGACCGCTGACCGTTCCGGAGGTGGCCGCGGCCGCAGGGATCTCGCACAACCACCTCATCCGGCTGTTCCGGGCCGAAACCGGCGGCACGGTGGTGGCCTACATCCGCCGGCGCAGGATGGAACGGGCCCGGCACCTGCTCAGGGAGTCGACGCTGTCGATCCCCGCCGTGGCCGTCCTGGTCGGTATCGGTGATCTGCAGGCCTTCAACAAGGCATGCCGACGCGAACTGGGCGCGTCCCCGCGCGCGATCCGCGCCGGCAGCGGCTGATCTCAGTCGCGGCCCGAGCCGCGGTAGAGGTCCAGCTCACCGTCGAGTTCCACGGCGAGGACGGTCGCGTACGCGTCGACGTCGGCGCTCACCGGGGCGTCGATCCATGTGACCCCGGGCACTTCGCCGAGACCGCCGATGACCTGGTGGGGCAGTTCGGTGCCCGTGCCGACCACGCTGACGCGCCTGACCGGCGTCCGCAGACCGCGCAGCCCGATGGTCTCGCGCGGCGTGTCGAAGCAGATCAGGAACAGGGTGCGGCGGTCGGCGGACAGGGTGCTCGGTCCGTAATGGTGTCCGGCGGGCAGGCCGGCCACCGTTCCGTACACGGCATCCTGGTGCTTGGCGATCCAGCCGCCGAGGCCCTCGAGACGTTCGACCTGGGCGGCCGGGATGGTGCCGTCCTCCCGGGGTCCCACGTCGAGCAGCAGATTGCCGCCCATGCCGATGGTCTCCGCGAAGTAGCGCACCAGCTGGCCGACCGACTTCTGGTTGTCGTCCTGGTGCTGGTAGCCCCAGGAGTCGTTGACCGTCAGGCACAGCTCCCACGGCCCGTCGGGGGCCTGCAGCGGCACACCCTGTTCGGGCGTGGCGTAGTCGCCGTAGCTCAGCATGCGCGCGTTGAGGACGGTGTCGGGGTTACCGGCGAGGATCTCCTCGGAGAGCTCCCGCATCTTCCACTGGTCCTCGCTGCGCTCCCACTCGCCGTCGAACCACAGCAGGTCGGGGCGGAAGCGCGAGACGAGCTCGCCGACCTGGGCGTTGCGGTACGAGAGGAAGCGCGCCCAGGCCTCGGGGTCCTCGACACCGTTCCTCGGCGTCACATAGCGGTTCGTGCCCACGTCCTCCTTCGGCGGGTCGGGGTGTACCACGCTCGCGTAGTCGGGGTGGTTCCAGTCCGAGTGGGAGTAGTACAGGCCCACCTTGAGGCCCTGCTCCCGCAGTGCCTCGGCGTAACCGGCGATCAGGTCACGGCCCGCCGGGGTGTGCTTCACGACGTTCAGATCGCCCTGCCCGGTGTTCCACAGAGCCACCCCGTCATGGTGGCGGGCGGTGAGAACCGCGTACTTCGCACCGGCCTTCGCGAACACTTCGGCCCATGCCTTCGGGTCGTAGTCCGAGGCGGTGAACCCGTCGAGCTGCTTCATGTACTGCTCGTGGGGGACCTCTCCCGAATAGAAGGACCAGGACTCGGGAACGCCGTCGACGGCGTAGATCCCGTAATGGATGAAGATGCCCAACTTGGCATCGGAGAACCAGGGCTGCATCGGCATGTGCTCACGCTAGGCAGGGAGCCGGGTCCCGCGCGTGGGGCGTAGTCACCACTGGTGGTTCGTTTTCACCCCTACGGGCTCCCCTCCCAGGCAGTGGCCGGGGAGCGGAGCCGGGAGACGTCCGATGGCTGACGAGGGGGTGCGCTGCTGCTCGACCGATGGGCGGAGCAGGTGGATCAGTGGCGTTTTGAGGGTGTGGTCCTCTGTCTGTGGTCGGGTCATTTCCCGGATGTGTGCGCTTGCCTGGCCCGTTTTGGGGCTTGACTGAGAAGAAAGATCCGATGAATATTCATCTCGTTCTCTATGGACCCGCAACCTGCCCAGATCGCAAGGACACACACGTGAAACTGCTGCGCCTCGGTGCCCCCGGTGAAGAGCGCCCGGCCATCCGCACCGACGACGGCCGGGTGCTCGACCTCTCCTCCGTCACCCCGGACATCGACGGCGCCTTCTTCGCGTCGAACGGTCTCGACCGCGCCCGCGCGGCACTCGCGTCCGGCGAGTTGCCCGCAGTGGACGCCGAGGGCGTACGAATCGGCGCCCCTGTCGCCCGGCCGGGCAAGGTCGTCTGCGTCGGCCTCAACTATCGCGATCACGCCGCCGAGACGGGCGCGCAGATTCCGGCACGGCCCGTCGTCTTCATGAAGGACCCCGGCACCGTCATCGGCCCGTACGACGAGGTGCTCATACCGCGCGGCTCGTCGAGGACCGACTGGGAGGTCGAGCTCGGAGTCGTCATCGGCACGCGGGCCCGCTACCTGGAAAGCCCTCAGCAGGCACTCGCTCACATCGCCGGGTACACCGTCAGCCACGACGTCTCCGAGCGCGAGTTCCAGCTCGACTACTCCCCGCAGTGGGACCTCGGGAAGTCCTGCGAGACGTTCAACCCGCTCGGCCCCTGGCTCGTCACCGCCGACGAGATCGACGATCCGCAGAATCTGGCCCTGCGGCTGACCGTCAACGGGGTGAAGCGCCAGCGCGGCAACACCAGCGACATGATCTTCCAGGTCGCCCACCTGGTTGCGTACTTGAGCAACTACATGGTGCTCGAGCCGGGCGACGTCATCAACACCGGCACCCCCGCGGGCGTCGCCCTCGGGCTGCCCGGCCACCCGTACCTGCGCCCCGGCGACACCGTCGAGCTCGACATCGACGGCCTCGGCAGCCAGCGCCAGACCTTCGTACAAGCCTGAGAGGCCCGAACGTGACCTCAACTGCCCCGAGAATCATCGCAGTCGACACGTACGACATCCGCTTCCCCACCTCCCGGGAGCTGGACGGCTCGGACGCCATGAACCCGGACCCCGACTACTCCGCCGCCTACGTGGTGCTCCGCACCGATGCGGGAGACGGCCAGGAGGGCCACGGATTCACCTTCACCATCGGGCGTGGCAACGATGTCCAGGTCGCCGCGATCGACGCGCTGCGCCCGCACATCGTGGGCCGGTCGGCCGACGCGCTGTGCGCCGATCCGGGATCCCTGAACCGCGACCTGATCGGGGACAGCCAGCTGCGCTGGCTCGGCCCCGAGAAAGGCGTGATGCACATGGCCATCGGCGCCGTGGTGAACGCGGTCTGGGACCTGGCGGCCAAACGCGCGAGCAAGCCCCTGTGGAGGTTCCTGGCGGACGCCGAGCCCGAATGGCTCGTCTCCCAGGTCGACTTCCGCTACATCGTCGACGCGCTGACCCCCGAGGACGCACTGGCGCTGCTGCGCCGCGGCCGCGAAGGAGCCGCCGGCCGCGAGAGCGATCTGCTGGGACGCGGATACCCCGGCTACACGACTTCGCCCGGCTGGCTCGGCTACTCCGACGAGAAGCTCACCCGGCTCGCACAGCAGGCCGTCGCCGACGGCTTCACCCAGATCAAACTGAAGGTCGGCGCCGATCTGGCGGACGATGTCCGCCGCTGCCGCGCGGCCCGCGCCGCCGTCGGCCCCGACATCCGCATCGCCATCGACGCCAACCAGCGCTGGAACGTCGGCGAGGCCATCGAATGGACCAGGGCCCTCACCGAGTTCGACCCGTACTGGATCGAGGAACCCACCAGCCCCGACGACGTGCTCGGCCACGCGTCCGTACGCAAGGCCGTGGCACCCGTCAAGGTAGCCACCGGCGAACACGTCCAGAACCGCATCATCTTCAAGCAGCTCCTCCAGGCCGGAGCCATCGACGTCCTGCAGATCGACGCCGCACGCGTCGGCGGTGTCAACGAGAACCTCGCGATCCTGCTGCTCGCCGCGAAGTTCGGCGTGCCGGTCTGTCCGCACGCGGGCGGCGTGGGCCTGTGCGAACTCGTCCAGCACCTCGCGATGTTCGACTACGTGGCGCTGTCCGGCTCGACCGAGAACCGGGTCATCGAGTACGTCGACCATCTGCACGAGCACTTCCTCGCCCCCGTGCAGATACGCGAGGGGTACTACCGGGCTCCGCACACCCCGGGCTTCTCGGCCGAGATGCACGCCGCCTCGATCGCCGAATTCAGCTACCCGGACGGCCGGTTCTGGACCGAGGACCGAGCGGCACAGGGTGCCGCACAGGCCACACACGATGCCGTACCCGAGACGGTGCAGAAGGAGGTCCTGGCATGAGTGAGCTGAGTGGACTCAAGGCAGTCGTCACCGGAGGAGCGTCGGGCATCGGTCTGGCAACCGCCAGACTGCTCGCCGAGCGCGGGGCCCACGTGGCCGTGCTCGACCTCACCCCCGACGCCGTCGACAAGCCGTTGCGCGGCTACCGTGCGGACGTCAGCGACGACACCGCGGTACACACCGCCGTCGTGGCCGCCGCCGAGGATCTCGGCGGGATCGACATCCTGGTCAACAACGCAGGTATCGGCGCCGTCGGCACCGTCGAGGACAACGACGACGCGCAGTGGCACCGGGTACTGGACGTCAACGTCCTCGGGATCGTGCGGACCACCCGCGCGGCCCTGCCCTATCTGCGGTCCTCGTCGCAGGCCGCAGTCGTCAACACCTGCTCGATCGCCGCCACCGCCGGGCTGCCACAGCGAGCCCTGTACAGCGCGAGCAAGGGTGCCGTCCTCTCCCTGACCCTCGCCATGGCCGCCGACCACGTACGCGAAGGAATCCGGGTCAACTGCGTGAACCCGGGCACCGCCGACACCCCCTGGGTCGGCCGGCTCCTGGACGCCGCCGACGACCCGGTGGCCGAACGGGCGGCGCTCGACGCCCGACAGCCGATGGGCCGCCTGGTGACGGCCGACGAGGTGGCCGCTGCCATTGTGTACCTGGCGAGCCCGGCCGCCGGATCCGTCACCGGCACGTCGCTCGCCGTCGACGGCGGCATGCAAGGCCTTCGCCTTCGACCGGTCCAGCACTGAGGAGCGGGAGCACATGCGACGCAACGCGCTCGGCACGAGCGATGTCGCCGTCACCGAACTGGCCTTCGGAGCAGCGGCGATCGGCAACCTCTTCTCCGCGGTGGACGACGTCCGGGCGACGAACGCGGTCGACGCCGCCTGGGACACCGGCATCCGCTACTTCGACACCGCCCCGCACTACGGCCTCGGCCTGTCCGAGCAACGGCTCGGCGCGGCACTGAGCATCAGGCCCCGCGACGCGTACGTCGTCTCGACCAAGGTGGGCCGCCGCCTGGAGCGGACGGCGGCGGCGGGCGACGACCTCGCCAACGGCTTCGCCGTGCCCGCCACCCACCGTCGTGTCTGGGACTTCAGCGCCGACGGTGTACGACGGAGCATCGAGGCGAGTCTGGAGCGCCTCGGCCTCGACCGGATCGACGTCGTGTACCTCCACGATCCGGACGACCACGAGAAACAGGCCTTCACGGAGGCCTACCCGGCGTTGGAGCGGCTGCGCGCCGAAGGTGTGGTCGGCGCGATCGGTGCCGGCATGAACCAGGCGGAGATGCTGACCCGATTCGTCCGCGACACCGACGTCGACGTGGTGCTGTGCGCCGGCCGCTACACCCTCCTGGACCAGGGCGGCCTCGACGAGCTCCTCCCGGAGGCCGACGCGCGCGGCAGGAGCGTCGTCGTCGGCGGAGTCTTCAACTCGGGACTGCTCGCGGACCCGAAACCGGGTGCCACCTTCGACTACGCGGCCGCGTCCCCGGAGGTACTGGACCGCGCGCTGCGCATGAAGGCCGTGGCGGACCGGCACGGCGTGCCCCTGCGCGCCGCGGCCCTGCGGTTCCCCTTCGGCCATCCGGCGGTGGCGGGCATCCTGGTCGGAACCCGCTCCGCGCACGAGGTCCACGACGCCGCCGACATGGTGACGCGCACCGTCCCCGACGAACTGTGGGCCGAACTGCGGGCCGACGGCCTGCTTCCGGAGCACGTCCCGGTCCCGGTGGCGGAACGGGACAACAGGGCAGACGCGGACGCCGTCACCCGTACACCCGAGGAGCCGTCATGAGGATCGCGCTGCACACCACGGTCCGCGCCGACCGGATCGAGGAGTACGACGCGGCGCACCGCGAAGTCCCCGAGGAACTGACGGCAGCGATCCGCTCCGGCGGCGCCACCTCCTGGACGATCTGGCGCAGCGGCACCGATCTCTTCCACCTCCTGGAGTGCGAGGACTACGCCGCGCTGCTTGCCTCGCTGGAGAAGCTGCCGGTCAACATCGCCTGGCAGGCGCGCATGGCCGAACTCCTCGACGTCGTGCACGACTACTCGGCCCAGGGCACGGAAGCCGGCCTGCCCGTCGTGTGGGAGCTGTGAGCGCCCTGGAGGTCACCGGCGTCAGCGCAGCGCGCTCTTCGCCTTCCACTCGGACCACGGCACGTTCCAGGCGCCGAAGCCGTTGCCCGGGGCGACGACGCCCTTGGTGTCCTTGCCGGTGATCTCGAACGGGTCGCCGGGCCGGACCTGGGCGTAGAGCCAGGCGGCGTTCGTGTCGCTCATGCCGATGCAGCCGGAGCTCTTGTTCGCGTTGCCGAACCACCTGTCGTTCCACGGCGCCGCGTGCGCGTACATGCCGGACCAGGTGAGCCGCATGGAACGGTCGACCATCTTGTCGTAGGCGTCGCCGAGGCCGACGGTCTCGGAGTTCATGTTGATCGTGCCCTCCTTGGCCATCAGGACTGCGGTCCCGCGCCAGGAGCGTCTGTCGCCGCCGGGGGTGCCGCCGGAGACGGGGATGCTCCGCACTGCCTGCCCGTTCCGTTCCAGGGTGAGCTGCTTCCGGTCGAGGTCGACCTTGACCGTCCGGCCCTCGCCGACGGTGAAGCCGGTCGAGTAGTCGCGGACGAACCAGCCGCCGTCCCCGGAGTCCGTGCCGTTGAGCTCGGCGCTCAACGTGACCTTCGTGCCGGGCCGCCAGTACTCCTTGGGGCGCCAGTCGATCCGGTCCCGGCCGGACCAGTCCTCCAACCAGGACCAGGATCCCTCGGTGGCATTCGACGTGGTCAGCTTCAACTGCCGCTCGACGGAAGCCTTGTCGGTGACCGGGTTGTCGAAGACCAACGAGACCGGCTGGGCGATGCCGACGACCGCCTTCGTGCCCGGCCGCAAGTCGACCTTGTTGACCTTGTCGGCCTCGGCCGTGGCGAACACGGACGTGACGGTGCTCTTCGTGCCGGCCTTCGTGGTCGTCGTCGCGGTGACCTTGTACGAGGTGCCGGGGGCCGCCTTGCGTACCGAGACCCACGTCGCCCCATCGGCGGCGACCTCACCGGCGAACGCGCGACCCTCGTCGTCCGTGACGGCGACCGAGGTGAGGGTGCCGCCCGCCGCGGCGACCCTCACCGTGCCGCCGGCCCGTACGCCGTTGCCCTTCGGCGTCACGGTAACCGTCGCGGGGCGGTCCTCCGCGGCGCTCGTGCCGCCGCCCTTGGCGTCCTCGGCCGCCGCACCGGAGCCTGCTCCGGTTGAGCAGGCCGCGAGCGGGGTCAGCAGTACCGCGACCGCCGCGGTGCGTACACATATACGGCTCAACGGAGTCTCCGTCCGTGGTGGTTCGAATGTGGATACCGAGACACTAGAACCGGAAAAGCCCAGGTGAGCCGCCCTGTGGCCATGTGACAACGACTGCAGGACAACGGTCATCGTCCGGTCACATTCGGCGCGCGGAGCGGTCACGGACGGCTGTGAGCATCCTGTGCACTCCCACAGAGAGGCTCACACCGTGTCAGCACTGCTCGTGACGGCTGCCCGCGGCCCGGAAACCCCGTTGGGGCTCATCACCGCCGACAGGTACCGCTCGTTCCTGCGCTCCGGCGCGGGCTCCGATCTCGGCGCAGGGTTCCTGCAGTGCCCCTCGTGGGCCCAGGTCAAGGACGGCTGGCGTTCCCAGCTGGTGGGCTGGGGGCCGGACCCGGCGGCCGGCCGGCTGACCGGCGTCGCACTCGTCCTGCTGCGTCAACTCCCGGGAACCCGCAAGTACTTCGCCTACCTCCCGGAGGGGCCGGTCGCCGACTGGGCCGATCCGGGCATCGACGGCTGGCTCGACCCGCTGCTGAGGCACCTGCGCGCGTCCGGAGTGTTCGCCGTACGGATCGGCCCCTCGCCGGCGTACCGGCGCTGGAACGGCGCACGGCTCAAGTCGGCGACCGGGCCCGGCCGCAGGCTCACCGACGTCCTCGCGAGCGAGGTGGACCCGCTGGGCACGGCCGTCGCGGAACGGCTCCGGGCCCGGGGCTGGAACCGGTGCGGCGGCGAGGACGACGAGGACGCGCAGCCGCGCCACGTATTCCGGATACCGCTCACCGGGCGCACGGAGGACGACCTGTGGGCGGGACTCAACCAGGAGTGGAGGCGCAACGTCCGCAGGGCGCAGAAGTCGGGCGTCGAGGTGGTCGTCGGAAGTGCGGCGGACCTGCCGGAGTTCTACCGGCTGCTGCGCATCACCGAGGAACGCGACGGCTTCCGCCTCGGCCGTTCCCTGGGGTACTACGAGCGTCAGTACGCGGCCCTCAACGCTGAGGAACCGGGCCGCATGCAGCTCTACCTCGCCCGCCACGAAGGCGAGATCCTCGCTGCCCACACCATGATCCGCTGCGGCCGCCGGATCTGGTACCAGACGGGGGCCTCCGCCGACCACCGCCGTGAGGTCCGGCCCTCCAACCTCCTGCAGTGGCGCATGCTGCTCGACGCCCAGGCACTCGGCGCCGACGTCTACGACATGCGCGGGGTACCCTCCACCCTCGACCCCGACGACCGTCGATACGGGCTGCTGCGCTGGAAGCTCGGCACCGGGGGTGAGGTCGTCGAAACCCTGGGGGAGTGGGAGAGACCGTTGGACGGCACGGCCAACCACGCGCTGTACCGCGCGTTTCAGACCTATCTGGCGCGACGATGAGTACGACCGCCACAGCCGAGCCGACGGCGAAGCAGCCGTCCGCGCTGCGCAGCGGCGCGATCATGGCGGCCGGGTCGGTCGTCTCACGCGCCACCGGATTCCTGCGGTCCGCGGTCGTCGCCGCCGCGCTCGGCCTCGGGATCGTCGCCGACGGGTACGCGGTGGGCAATTCGGTTCCCACCATCGTCTACATCCTGCTGCTCGGGGGCGCGCTCAACGCGGTCTTCCTGCCGGAGCTGGTCAGGGCGGCGAAGGAGCACGCGGACGGGGGTGCGGCGTACACCGACCGGCTGCTCACCCTGTGCGTGCTGGCCCTGCTCCTCCTCACAGGTGCGGCGGTGTGGGCGGCGCCGGCCATCGTCGGGTTCTACTCGGACTACCCGCCGGACCAGCACACGATGACGGTCGCGCTGGCCCGCTACTGCCTGCCGCAGATCTTCTTCCTCGGCCTGTTCACCCTGCTCGGACAGGTACTCAACGCGCGCGGCCGCTTCGGCGCCATGATGTGGACACCGGTCCTCAACAACGTCGTGGTCATCGCCGTGTTCGGCCTGTACCTGGCGACCGGAGCGGGCGGTGAGCTGACACCGGGGGAGCGTTCCCTCCTCGGGTGGGGCACCACGGCCGGCATCGTCGTCCAGGCGCTCGCCCTGCTGCCGTCGCTGCGGGCCACCGGGTTCCGATTCCGGCCCCGGTTCGACTGGAGGGGCAGCGGCCTGACCCGGCCACTGCGTTCCGCGGGATGGCTCGTGCTGTTGGTCCTCAGTAACCAGGCCGCATACTGGGTCACCACCCGGCTCGCCACGTCCGCAGGCGCCCGCGCCGCCGCCGAGCAGATCGAGGGCGCGGGGTTCAGCGCGTACAACAACGCGTACACGCTGTGGATGGTGCCGCACGGCATCGTCACGGTCTCCCTGGTGACGGCGCTGATGCCGCGGATGAGCCGGTCGGCGGCCGACGGCGACACGGCGGCGGTCCGGCGGGACGCCGGATACGCGCTGCGCACGAGCGGAGCCCTGATAGTGCCCGCCGCGTGCGCGCTGCTCGCCCTGGCGCACCCCGCGACGGCGCTGGTCTTCCAGCACGGCAGGACAGGACCGGAGGACATCGCCGTGCTCGCCGGGATCCTGATGGCCTTCGCCCCCGGACTGATCGCCTTCTCCGGCCAGTACGTGCTCTCCCGATCCTTCTACGCGCTGTCCGACACACGCACCCCGTTCCTTCTGAACCTGATGATCGCGGGTCTCAACGCGGGGCTGTCGTGGACGGCGTACCAACTCCTGCCTGCGCGCTGGGCGGTCACCGGCATGGCAGGCGGCTACTCGCTGGCGCTGTTCGCCGGCTGGGCCCTGACCGCCCTGGTGCTGCACCGTCGTCTGACGCCCGGGAAGGGCGCCGCCGACGGACCGCCCCGGCCCCGGCTGTGGCGCTCCGCCACCGTCGCCGCCCAGGCCGGCATGTTCGCCGCCGCTGTGCCGGCTACCTTCCTCGGCCTCGGCGCCGTCCGGCTGTCCGCACCCGCCGGGCCGGCCGTCGCCGCCGGAGCCGGCGCGCTCACCGTCGCAGCGGTCTTCGTCCTACTCGCCCGCCCGCTACGCCTCGCCGAAGTCGACTCCCTCGTCACCGGTGCGGTCGCCCGTGTCCGTCGCCGACGCTGAGACCCGCGGAACCGCGCAGCGCTCGGAGAGCGTGAACCCTCCTGACCCATTCACCACGACCCCCAGGGACCCCCGCACATGCCCCGCGTGCTCCTGATCGAAGACGACCCCTCCGTACGGGAGGGTGTCGAGCTGGGACTGCGCCGCCGCGGCCACGAGGTCCGCACGGCCGCCACGGGGGAGGCCGGACTGGCCGCACTCCGCGAGTTCCGGCCCGACCTGCTCCTGCTGGACCTGATGCTGCCCGGCATGAACGGTGTGCAGGTCTGCCGTCTCGTGCGGGAGGACAGCCAACTGCCCATCATCATGCTCACCGCCCGCGGCGACGACTTCGACGTCGTCATCGGCCTCGAAGCCGGTGCCGACGACTACATCGTCAAACCGGCCCGCACCGAGGTGATCGAGGCCCGCATCCGCGCCGTGCTGCGCAGGATGGAGACCCCGGGCAGCGGCCGGCCCTCCGTCGAGTTCCACGGAGACCTCGCCGTCGACCGCGCCGGCCTCACCATCGCCAAGTCCGGTGAACGGGTTGCCCTGGCGCCCTCCGAGATGAAGCTGCTCCTCCATCTGACCGCCGCGCCGGAGCAGGTGTTCAGCCGACAGCAACTACTGGAACACGTGTGGGAGCACAGCTACCACGGTGACGCCCGCCTCGTCGACGCCTGCGTCCGCAGGCTACGCAACAAGATCGAGGACACCCCGGGCAGCCCGCGCTACATACAGACCCTGCGGGGCTTCGGCTACCGCTTCGGACCCCTGTGAACGCCGGCCGCACGAGTCGCATGCGCCGGATTGCCACCTTCGGGTTGCGCACACGCCTCGTCCTCGCGTTCCTGCTCGTCGCCGCCGTCAGCGCGGGGACGACCGCGG
The DNA here is from genome assembly GCF_042749285.1 of Streptomyces sp. NPDC059499. Taxonomy (NCBI): domain Bacteria; kingdom Bacillati; phylum Actinomycetota; class Actinomycetes; order Kitasatosporales; family Streptomycetaceae; genus Streptomyces; species Streptomyces sp. NPDC059499. The sequence goes on along the minus strand of NZ_JBHYTT010000012.1, from coordinate 146,273 downwards.
CACTCACCTACCGTGAGGCGCGCAGCGCCGTCCTCGTCAGCGCCCAGGACACCGCGGTCGTGTCCTTCCGCGAACAGGTGGAGACACTCGCACCCGCACTCCCCGTCGATCCGGTGATACTGCGCGAGATGCTCTTCGTCCTCGCGAGCAAGGCGAAGCCGCACCCGTGGATCATCTTCGCCGAATACGGCTCGCTGCGCGTCTCATCGAGCACCAGACCCACCTCCTCCGTCATCACCCCCGAGTTGCGCCGCACCACCCTGGCGTCGTCGCACGGCAGCTTCGAGAGGGTCGTGAAGGACGGTGTCCCGTACCTCACGATCGGAGTGCCGGTCCTGACGCGGACCGGCGAGGACAGCACCGTGCCGACCGGGCTCGTCCTGTTCGCCGTGATGCAGATGAGCGAGGAGCAGGCCAATGTCGACGCCCTGGTCACCGCCGCGCGCGACGGCGCTCTGCCCGGCCTCGCCATCGCCCTGGTGCCCGCGCTGATCGCCGCGCGCAGTGTGCTGCGCCCGGTCCGCGAGCTGCGCAGGGCGGCCCGCTCCATGGGCAGTGGCCGGCTCGACGCGCGGATCAAGGTCTCCGGGAGCGACGAACTGGCGGATCTGGCCCGTACGTTCAACGAGTCTGCGGGGCAGCTCGAGAAGTCGGTCGACGAACTGCAACAGGCGGAGGCCCGTGCCCGTCGGTTCGCGTCCGACGTCTCGCACGAACTGCGCACCCCGCTCGCCGGGATGCTCGCCGTCACCGAGGTGCTCGACGAGGACGCGGACGGCCTCGACCCGGACACGGCCCAGGCCGTCCGGCTGATCAGCGCGGAGACCGGCAAACTGGCGGTCCTCGTGGAGGATCTGATGGAGATCTCCCGCTTCGACGCACGCGCGGCCGAACTGAACACCGACGAGGTCGACGCGGCGGAGACCATCGGCAGGACGCTCCTGCACCGGCGTTGGGACGGCCGCGTACGCACCGACCTGCCGGACGGGATACGGGCCCGTCTCGATCCGCGCCGGTTCGACGTCGTCGTCGCCAATCTCGTCGGCAACGCACTGCGGCACGGCTCGGAGCCGGTGACGGTCCGACTGAGCACACGGACGGCCGTCGACGGGGAGAGCACGCTGATCCTCGAGGTCGCCGACAGCGGGCCCGGCATAAGGCCGGAGGTACTGCCCCACATCTTCGACCGGTTCTACAAGGCCGACGCGGCCCGTACCCGGTCGGCGGGCAGTGGCCTCGGCCTGGCGATCACCCAGGAGAACGTACGGCTGCACGGTGGCACAGTCCGCGCCGGGAACGGACCGGACGGCGGCGCCGTCTTCACGGTCGAGATCCCCCTCGGCGGGTCCACCGGGCACGAGCGAGGCAACGGCGTGAACGACTCCCGCAGCGACGAGGCAACGGTATGAGCCGACCCCGCAGCGACGAGGCAGGGCAACGGGCATGGGCGGCGGATCCGTCACGCAACGACACGGAGAGGGCAGTGGGATGAGGGCGCGCCTGCGCACGGTGGCACTGCTCGCGGCCTGGCTCCCGCTCGCGGCCTGCGGCATCCAGGAGACGGACGTCATCGCCGCCGGGGGCGCCGCGACCATCGACGTACTCCCCGCCCGTCAGATCCGGATGCTCCTGTTCTTCTCCCACGGCTCCGGGCTGATACCTGTTCCCCGGACGGTCGGCGAGACCGAGGTCCCCGGGGACGAACTGGGCCAGGACAGCAATGGGAATGGGGAGGCTGCCAGGCCTTCCACGGAGAAGACCATTGCCGCGCTGCTCGCCGGCCCGAACGAGGCGGAGAAGAAGGCGGGCATGGTCAACGACGCATCGCTGCCCGCCCCGGGCACCCCGGCGACGCCACAAGTGACCCAGGACGGGGTGGATGTCATCCTGAAGGCCCCGCTGGAAGGGCTCACCAGGCCCGCCGAGCGGCAACTCGTCTGCACGGTGGCGTTCGCGGAGAGCCTCGATGGCACGGTAACCGTGACACTGCGGGGGACGGACGGCACGCGCACTCCCGCGCGGTGCGACCCCCGGTCCGTACTCGACAAGGCAGTGGAACGCCCATGAGCTCCACGCTGATTCGCCTGATCGAGCCCGCCGACGGCCCCGCACTCGCGGACCTGCACACCCGGGACAAGGAGGCGTACGCGCGCTGGATGCCGACGAGGCCCGCAGAGTTCTACACACCCGAGGGGCAGGCCGCGGTCATCGAAACCCTCCTGGCCGCCCACGGCGATGGACTCGCGTGGCCCGGCGTCGTGGTCTGCGACGGCGCCGTCATCGGGCAGGTCAGCATCAGCTCGATCCTGCGCGGCCCGTTCCAGAAGGGCTTCCTGGGCTACTGGGTCTCCACTCTCCACCAGGGCCTCGGACATACGAGCCGTGCCGTCGGCCTCGCGCTGCGCATCGCCGAGGACGAACTGAACCTGCACCGGCTGGAGGCACACACGCAACTGGAGAACCTCGCGTCCCAGGCGATCCTCCGCAAGCACGGGTTCAGTTCCTGGGGCATCGCCCATGACCACTTCTACGCCGACGGCGCATGGCGCGACGAAGTGTTCTGGGAAAGGAAACTGACGAGCTCGACCAGGCCCTCAGTCCTCGGCGTCGCGCAGGCCGACGCAGTCAAAGGCCCAGAAGGCCTCTGAGTAGACGAAGGTGCCCGTCATCCACGGCTCGTGAGCGGACAACCGTGCTACCTGAAACGCCGCTTCAGGAATACGCAGCGACGGCGAACGGAAGCCCACCGCGTCGGCACCCTCGAAGCCGCACGTGCCGTAGTAGTGCGGTGGCCCCTCCAGAAATACCAACGGCACGCCCTGGCCGTCGGCCGCCTCGAGGGCGTGGGCGATGAGCTGCGTACCGATGCCCTGACGCCGGAACTCCGGGAGCACGCCCAGCGGTGACAGCGACAGCACGTCCACGATCCGGCGCGGAGCGTCCAACCGTGTCGCGCTCAGCAGGACGTGCCCGACGACCCGGTCATCAACGACAGCCACGAAGGACATCGGCGCCAATGCGGCCTCCGCAACGCGCAGCGCCTCCACGAGCCCGGGAACCCGATCGCTGTCACCGAAGGCGCGCGTATGAAGCTCGCGCACATCTTGGTGATCGTCAGCGGTCTCATGCCGGATCACCAGCCGGGCACGGGAGCCTGCAGGCGCTTCGTGTGACGTCATGGCAGGGACGGTAGATCGCGGGACGGCCGTCCGCGAGGCATTTGCACACCGGGTCGTGAGCCGCGCCGATCCGGTCCAGGGCGGGGGATCTCGCCGGGCTGACAGATGGCCATTCCACCGTGCGCCGGCCGCACCGGCTGCATGCCACCGGCCAAGACCGCCTGTCGGTCGGCAGCCGCCGGCCACCCGCATGCGGGACGTGCCACGCCGCGCGAGGACGCCGCAGCCGCACGACTACGATGACCACGCCTCCATACGGCGGCTGGAGAGGGACATGGGCGAGAGAACCAATACTCCGACTGCCGGGCGGCGAAGGATCGGGGCGTCACATTCCGCACTGCGACACCTCGGAGCCATGCATGTGAGCGGAGGCGTACTCCTGCTCACGTTCGTGGTGCCGCCGTTGTGGATGCTCGACGTCGCCTACACGACCCCACCGGGTGATCCCACCGCAGATGCGCCCCTTGCCTTCCTCCTCGCCGTGCCGCTGGCATGCGCGGGCTTCCACGTGACGGTGCAGATCCCGGCTGGGCTTCTGGGAGCCTGGCTGGGAAGAAGCCGCTCGACACTGGTCAAGTTCGGAAGCGCGGTCGCGGTGGCCGGCGCACTGAGTCTGCTCGTGTTCTGGAGTCTGGGGTGGAACACCTGGGGCAGCATCTTGCCTCCATGGGCTGACGCCATGGTGCGCGGATCAATTGCTCTGGCCGGGTACATGTGGGTCATGCGAGCGCAGCCCGGATCCGTCCCGCCCGGCTGAGGGCCGTCCCGCAGATCAGGGGCGTAGCCACAAGCGGGTTGCGGCTGCGGGGACCGTGCTGTGGAAGAAGCGGGCCCGTTCGTCGTAACGGGCAGTAATCGCAAGGTAGTTCGTGATCCGGCCGATAGTTCGTTCGACCTTGCCGCCCCGCCGGTAGTGCTTCCGGTCGAACCCGGCGGGCCTGGCGCCTGCGCTGCCACGCCGCACCGGCCCGCCGAAGCAATCCGGACCCGTCGGGTCGGGAGGGGTGGCCGGTGTCAGCCGGGCTCTATGCCGTAGTGCTCACGGACCTCGCCCACGTTCGGCACGGCGGGGAACCCGTCGCCCGCGCTGACGATGATCGACCCGTCCTCGGTCACGTATTCCTGCGGGGTCCCCCAACGGTCGTCGAGTTCGGGCGATGCGGCATAGGCCCGAAGGGTCGCGTCCACCACGGAGATGGCCTCCTCCTCGGTTGTCGCCTCGATCACCACGTCAGCACGCTGCCAGCCGCCGCCGAAGTTGTTGCTGCAGTCCCATTCCGCGGAGGCAATGCCGGGAATCGACATCGTCACCTCGGTGAAGGCCTCCTCGCACTTGGCGGCACTCGACGAGCAAGCCGAGACGGGGAGCACCAGCAAGGCCAACACGAAGGCCGGAAGCAGCCGCACTTGCTCATGTCGTATCACTCTGAGAGTCCTGTTCATAGTGTTCGCGTACTTCACGGACGGCCGATGAGGACGACGCAGGGGACCTGGGTTCGGTCGGTGCGGGGGCGAGTTGGTCGGTGCGATCTCCTCGGCCATAGGGGGACAGTAGGTCCGCGGGGGGCGGGACGGATGGGTGCGGATACCTGGCGAGGAGTGGGTGCGCCTACTCAACTGATGTGCGTGCACAAGGCTGCGGTCCGGTGCGTGCTGGGTGCCCCCTTTCCGGAGCGTTGAACACGCGTTCCAGCAGCGCCCATTATGCGTCGGTCAGGTCGTCGGATCCCTAATCCGCCCAGTCCTGCGCCGCTGCTCCAGGAGCCAGGAGTGTGCGCACACCGATCCGAACAGCATCCCAGTCGGTGCCCGGTTCGTGGTCCCGCGCACGCTGCAGCCAGGTCGCCCGGTCCCGGTGCTCACGGCGCAACTGCTCCACGTCCGATTCGGCACCGGGCACCGGACCCGACTCCTCCAGCTCGCCGATGCGTTGGTCCATGGCGGCCAACAGCGCCCGGTCGAGCTCCGTCGCCGCAGCGAGGAACTCGCTCGTCGGCATGCTCACCCGACCCGTCGGTGGGCAGACGAACTCGATCGCGCCCTCCGGGTCGGTCTGATGCTCCCAGGCAACGGTCACCGTGTCTTCGTCATCGACGACGGTGCGCCAGCAGCGGACGTGCGGGGCGATTCGCAGATAGCCGGTGTACAGGTAGCCCGCGCTGTGCCAGGTCAGTGCCGCATCGGTCTCCGGTGTGTCAAGCCACGTCCAGTCCGGCGACATGTCGGCCGCGATGTCCACCAGGTCCTGTGGCACCGGTTCCATCGCCTCCGACACGAGCGCGATCATGTCCTCCCACAGGCGGACGACGTAGTACGCCACATACGGATGTGGCTCCCTGCCGTCACTGTCGTTCCGCAGTTCCTGGACGGTGCGCTCGGAGTAGCGCAGCACCTCATGGCCGTCGACGTCGATGCAGTACCAGCCGTCGGTCAGCCCGAACCAGTGCGGTACGGGATGCTCGCGACCCCACGGCCCGACCATCTCCAAGGGAGTCAGTCCGAACCGGAAGCGAATTGCGGGGTCGGTGTGAGTCACGGGTCCAGTCTCCCCGTTCGATCACCCGGACCGTGATCCCAGGTCGGTGGGTGCGGCGCTCAGGAGGTGCTCGGCAGGTGCGCGTGCTCTGGCGTCATAGACAGGTCACATGGGATGATCATCCGATGGTGGATACGGTCTTCTTCGATCTGGACGGCACCCTGGTCGATCATCGAAGCGCGGTCTGGGAGGCGATCGGCCACATCGTCCAGGCCGCGCCGAACGCGACGGCTCCACCGGACGAACTGGCGACGTTGTGGTGGACGCTCGAGGCGCGCCACATGGGGGAGTACCTGGCAGGTCGGTGCTCCTTCGCCGAGCACCACCGACGCAGGCTCCGGTCCTTCCTGCCGATGCTCGGCGAGCCGGTTCCGGAGGATCCCGGCCTCCTGGACTCCTGGATCGCCGAGCGCTACATCACCCCGCTCGAGGAGTCCTGGCGGTGCTATCCCGATGTCCAGCCCTGCCTGGAGAACCTGAAGCGGCTTCCCCGAGGACCGCGTCTGGCCGTTCTCACCAACGGGGACCCCGAGCAGCAGCGCGCCAAGCTCGCCCGCTTCGGCCTCCTGGAGTACTTCGATGCCGTCCTGACCCCGACCGAGCTCGGTGCGGCCAAGCCTGTCGCCTACGCCACCGCCTGCCGGTGGATGGGGACGGACCCCGCGCAGGCGGTCAACGTGGGCGACATGCTGGAGAGCGACGTCAAGGCGGCCGCCGTCGCCGGGCTCACCGGCATCTGGCTGGACCGCGGAATCGACTTCGTCACCGGTGGACCATCGCCGATCGCGGACGAGGCGGTGCTCCGCATCGAACGGCTCACCGACCTCCCCGTCCATCTGTCACCCGCGAGCGACTGACCGGACACCCCACCCGTATGTGAGCCGCCCGACAGTCGGCCGGGTCCGGGGGCGGGTGGGCTGTCCAGGATGACCGCAAACCTGTCAGGGTCAGGGGGCTACAGGCAGCTGGCGCTTGTGTTCGGTGAGGCGGTAGCGGCTGGTGATCGTTTCGAAGGCCCGCTCGTCCACCGGCTTGCCCTCCAGGAAGTCGTCGATGTCGTCGTAGGTGACCCCGAGCGCGTCCTCGTCGGCCTTGCCCGGGTCGAGGGTCTCCAGGTCGGCCGTGGGGAGCTTCCACACCAGCTCGGCGGGCGCGCCCAGCGTGTCCGCGACGGCGCGCACCCGGCGCTTGGTCAGGCCGGTCAGCGGGACCAGGTCGGCGGCGCCGTCACCGAACTTGGTGAAGAAGCCGGAAACCGCCTCGGCAGCGTGGTCGGTGCCCACGACCAGACCGTCGGTCGCTCCGGCCACCGCGTACTGGGCGATCATGCGCTGCCGGGCCTTGATGTTGCCGTGCACGAAGTCCTGGTGGTGGGCGTCACGGAAGGTCACGCCGGCGGCCAACGAGGCCTCGATCGCGGCGTCGCTCGCGGGCTTGATGTCCACGGTCAGCACCTGGTCGGGGCGGATGAAGGAGAGCGCGAGCTGTGCGTCGTGCTCGTCGGCCTGGGTTCCGTAAGGCAGCCGCATCGCGTGGAACCGCGCCTCGTGCCCCGCGGCGCGGGCACGCTCGACGGCGAGCTGGCACAGACGACCGGTAGTGGTGGAGTCGACGCCGCCGCTGATGCCGAGGACCAGGGAGCGCAGACCGGTCGAGGTCAGCCGCTCGGCGAGGAAGGCGACCCGGCGCTCGATCTCCCGCTCGGCCTCGAAGGTCTCGGCGACCTGTAGTTCCTGGGCGATCTTCTGCTGCAGGGCGATGGACGCCGGCTCGCTCACGTCTGCTCCTTGTTCCGGTTCACGATGTGCTGTCGCGGCACCCTAACTTCAAACTCCGTGCAAACGTCTATCGGCCCATACCCTCATGGACCCGCCGGTCCCGGCCATCCGTCGCCTCGGAGTCGTCCACGGCGTCGAGCAGCAGACGCCGGCATGCGGACTCCGGGTACGCGGCGAACAGGTCGTCGCCCGCTCCGGACCGGCTCGGGAACCGTGCCCCCGGATTCTGCGTGACCTCTTGACGTGGTGTCGGCGGCGTCGAGGGGACCGAATGAGAGCGCGGACGATGGTGAGCGTGCTGGTATCGACCTGCGTGGCGATGGTGGCCTGCGCGTGCGGTCCGGATGAGGCGAAGGAGGACACGGGCGCGAAGCCTCCGCAGCCGTCCGCGTCCACGCGGGCCGACGAGCCGTCGGCCACGCCCTCCGAGTCCGCCCGGACCGGGAAGCCGCCGGCCGAGCCGAACGGCGACCCGTCCCTGCCCAGGACGCAGGAGGGCGCGATCCAGCGTTACGAGCAGTACCTCCACGCCCTCGGCCGTGAGGACATCGACACGGTCTGCGAAGTGGCCGGACCCGCTGCGAAGAAGGCCCAGGACCAAGGGCTCGGCCCGTGCACGTCGACGTACGCCGCCGTATTCCAGATGATCTCCCCCGTACAGAAGGAGGCGCTGAAAACCGCGACGGTCGACCCGCAGCGCATCGCCGTGCGCACGCCCGCAAAGATCGAAATGCCGGTCGAAGCGGTCCGGGCCTCCGTCTCCTTCTCCGAGAACGACCTCGGCAGCTACACGCTGGAGTACCTCAAGAGCAATTGGTACATCACCGACTGACCCGATGAGTCGCACGCGGAACCGCCTGACGGACGGCTGCGCCCGCAGCTGTCGAATGTGCTGGTCAGGCATGGCCGAATACCCGGGTGCGCGCAGGCGGGCGATGCTGGGACACTCCCAGCATGCCGATAGCCGAAGCCGCGCCCGGAGTGTCGATCGAGTACGAGACCTTCGGTGATCCAGCTGATCCGGCTGTCCTGCTCGTGATCGGTCTCAGCGCCCAGATGATTGCCTGGCACGAGGACTTCTGCCGTGCGCTCGCGGAGCGTGGCCGCTACGTGATCCGGTACGACAACCGCGACAGCGGACTGTCCACCAAGTTCGACGACCACCCCGTCGACATGGGCCGATTCACCGGCGCTGTGAGCTCGGGAGACATCTCGTCCGCCCTCGCGATGGCGCCCTACACACTGACGGACATGGCCGATGACGGTCTCGGACTGCTCACCGCCCTCGGAATCGAACACGCTCACGTGGTCGGGTCCTCGATGGGCGGCATGATCGCCCAGACGATGGCGATCAACCGGCCTGCGCGCTTGCTGACCCTGACGTCGATGATGTCCTCCACTGGCGAGCCCGACTACGGACAGGCCAATGCCGAGGCCCAAGCCGTGCTCTCCAGTCCGAAGCCATCCGATCGCGAGGGATACATCTCAGCGGCTGAGAGAGAACTGACCTGGGCTTCCAAGCGTTACGGCAACCCCGCGCGCCTTCGCGAACTCGCTGCCGCAAGCTACGACCGCGCCCACTACCCGGCCGGAGCCGGACGTCAACTCGGAGCAATGATCCTCGGTGGCTCACGCGCTGACGCACTCCGCACGGTTCGAGTCCCGACCTTGGTGATACATGGTCTGGATGACACGCTGATCGACCCCAGCGGCGGACGGCGCACGGCCGACCTGGTACCCGGAGCGGAACTCCTGCTGCTCCCCGACATGGGGCACGACCGTCCCCGCGAACTCTGGCCCGAGATCATCGACGCCTTGGTCGCGCACACCCGCTGAGCACTGCCACTCGTGGTGAACAAGAGCGCCGACCTCCGCTCTCGGCTGGTTGGAGCAAGGCCACGCGCGGGTTCCTGACCGACGGGTGAAGCTGGACGTCCCACCGCGCTCACGTTTCAGGAGTCCCCCGTGCCAGCTTCCAGATCCCCGCAGGTCCGCTTCCCCCTTGTGGCTCTGCTGGCCGCGGCCTGTATGGCCGGGCTGGTGCACGCCCCGGCCCAAGCCTCAACGGACGTCCCCGCAGACGACAACCGCGCACTGCGACGGCAGTTGCAGGAACTGACGACAGCACCCGGCGGACCGCCCGGGGCAATTGCTGTCCTCAAGCGGGAGTCCGGCACCGAGGTCTACCGGGCCGGCGTTGCCGAGATCGGCACCGACCGGCCGATCGAGGTCACCGACCACATGCGCATCGCCAGCACGGCCAAGGCGTACAGCGGCGCGGTCTCCCTCCAGCTCGTCGACCGCGGGAAACTGCGTCTGAACGACACCATCGGCAAGGTGCTTCCGCGGCTGCCGCGCGCATGGCATCGGGTCACGCTGCGGCAGCTGCTGAACCACACCAGCGGACTGCCGGACTACACATCCGACCCGGAGTTCCTGGCCCTCCTGGCCGAGAACCCGCGTCGCCACTTCGACTCCCGACGACTGCTGCGCTTCGTGGCCGGCGAGCCGTTGGTGTTCCGACCGGGGTCCCGGTACGCCTACTCCAACTCCGACAACATCGCCGTGGCGCTGATGGCGGAGGCGGCGACAGGGCGCCGCTACGAAGAGCTGCTCGCCCAGCTCGTGTACCGCCCGCTGGATCTGCGCAGCACCAGCCTGCCGCAGGGCTACAGGATGCCCGAGCCGTACATGCACGGCTACGACGTCACCCCGCCGAACCCGCCCGAGGACGTCAGCGAGGCACTGAGTGCGTCGGGCGTGTGGGCATCGGGCGGCATCATCTCGACGCCGAAGGACATGACGGCCTTCATCCGCGGCTACGCCGGCGGAAGGCTGATCTCCGACCGGACACGCCGGCAGCAGCTGAACTGGGTGAACGGCGCATCCGAACCCGCGGGTCCCGGCAAGAACAAAGCAGGCCTGGCCATCTTCCGGTACACCACCCGCTGCGGCGTGGTCTACGGGCACACGGGCAACTTCCCCGGCTACACACAGCTGGTCGCAGCCACCCCGGACGGGAAGCGGTCGCTGACCGTCTCCCTCACCACCCATATCAACAAGTTGAACAAGCCGGAACTGCTGGAGCGGCTGCGGACCGTGGAGGAGAACTTCGTCTGCGCGTTGTTGCGCAAGCGGTAGAGGTTGTCCCGTCACGGCGGGGCGCAAGTGAGATGAGCACGTCCTTCCCGGCTGTCCACCACCTCCGCGCCCACCCTTGCTGAGTATTGCCTTAGGCTGCGGGTCGGGCGCTGGACGGCGTCGCGCGGTGTATCCGACTGAGGGGAATCCGGTCGGTCGGTGCTGTGTCGTTCGGGTAGGAGAACTGGGTGACGCCGTCGTTTCGGCCGAGGCTGAGTCACTGCCCGGCGAACCCGCATCCGGACGGGAGAGGGTGTTTTCCGGCGATCCGGCGCAGGGTCTTGTCGGCGGCGGCTCCGTGTAACAGCCCGCGGATGAGATGCAGCCAGCCCACATCCCGGCCCGCTGTACTCGGGCTGACACGGCTCGGTGGTGGACGCGGGGCGACATCTACGGAGCCGACGGGCATGACAGGCCTTGGCACAGCCACAGCGCCGCCTTGCGGTTCATGCTGAAGGGAACGGAAGCCCAGGGCCCATCGTCCCAGGAACAGAGCCCCACGGCCGGGCAGTCGGTGGTCGCAGGCGTTCCGCGGCTGCCTGCCCGCATTTTGGCGAGCTTCTTGTAGCAGGTCAGCGCGGTGGCGGGACCGAAGAACGCCAGGAAGCGAGTGCCCCCACCAGGTGCCGTGGCCAGGCCGCGCCCGGTACTTCGGTTCGGAGGAGGAGACAGCGCGCGTCCGGCAGTTGCTTCAGCGCTTGGCGATCGGGTGCACTTCGGCCGGGCGTTGCTGGGCTTCCCGCCCGGGCCGGGGCACGCGGACGCTCGTGCGGCGATCTCCAGCGCCCGGTCCTCGCTCTTGACGTCGACCACCCAGTAACCGGCCAGGATGTTCTGTTCCGCCTGTGCCGGCCCATCGGCCACTTGCGGGCGCCCATCGCTTCCGGCCCTCACCGTCTTGACGAGTGAGGGGCCGCCGAGGCCCTGACCGTCCACCTATTCACCAGCGGCATTGATGTCCTCGTTGAGGCGTTCATGTGGGCGAACATGGCTTCCATATCGGCCGTGGAGTAGGACGACATGATGGCGTCCCACTGGGCCGCAGGCACGTTCATCTGGGCGCCTATCCACACCATGCTCGGCCAGTACCGACACGCCCGTACTCCAGCCACAGATCGTGATCTTCACAGCCGGCGGCCGCTTGTTGTCGGTGGTGGCACTGGCGTGCCAGGGCTTGATGCCAGCGTCGCGGCTTGGTCACCGGCATCCACTCCTCCGGCAGTGTCTTCAGCCAAGTGGTCTTCCTGCCTGCGTTAGTGGGGGGCCGCTACGTCGGCTGGCGACGCTGAACGCCTCTGCGTGCCGGGGTAGCCCTTCTCGTCGACGGGCAGGAAGGGCCGCCCTGCGGTGAGCTGGGCAGCTTCCTTCCAGGCCGACCAGCAGCGCACCGGGCAGGTGTCGGGGTTCTCGCTGTAAGCCACCGCGACGTCACGGGAGTGAATAGTGGAGTTGATTTCGGCGGGGTGAATCCGGGGACTGACTGACCACCGTGATTGCGTGCACTGGCGGGCCCCGCATCCTTCGCCTGACCGGTGTGTGCTCCGGAACCTTCCTCAAGCTTCGGACGGATCAGGGGACGCCTTCATCCACCCGACGCCGACTCCTGTTGCGAAGCGGTCCGGGTGGCTGCCTTCTGGAGGGAGGGACACAGACAAGCAGGAGGTTGGATCCATGGTGACGATCGAGAAGGCGCGTGAAGAGATGGCGCGGCAGGCTGCTGCGGCAGCGCAGCGGTATCAGGCAACGAGTGCCGAACGACAGGCTATTGCGGAGCGGATGGAAGCGGGCACCAAGTATCCCGACTCACAGGCGTCGATCGCTGCCCGGGCCGGACGGCTCTTGGACCGAGGCGGAGTGGCGCCCTCGGCCGCTGTCGCGGGAATTCACGCCGAGGCTCTGGAGATGCCCGACGCCTATGAGCGCATCATCGGCGCCTCCAACGACATGCAGGCGTGGAGCTTCCTTCCGCGTGGCACACGGGCGGCAAGCGCTGTTGCCCGGATCACTCTCCGACACAACGGTCGGGAACTCCCGCATGGCACCGGGTTTCTGGTTTCGCCGCGGCTGTTGTTGACAAATCAACACGTCTTCCCCGATGAAGATTTCACGAGACGTTGCTTCCTCGAGTTCAACGCACAGGTCACCGTGGACAACACCCCGGACACGGCCCTCCGTCTCGAACTCGACCCCGCCACATTCTTCACGGCGGACGAACATCTTGACTACGCGTTGGTGGCTGTGAATCCCACTGGCGACGGCCATCTCGCCGGTGATGTCTTTGGCTGGCACCGGCTGAGCCGTCAGCTCGGCAAACTGGTCATCGGTGAACCGGTGAACATCATCGGCCATCCGAATGGTCGTCTCAAAGAGATTGCCCTTCGAGACAACGCTCTCCAGATCCGGCTCGAGGACTTCCTCCAGTACAGAACCGACAGCGAACCCGGCAACTCGGGTTCTCCGGTCTTCAACGACCAGTGGGAAGTCGTTGCTCTGCACCACAGCGGTGTGCCGAGGCTGGATGCCCAGGGGCGAGTGTTGCGCAAGGACGGCCAAGTCTGGCAGCCCGGGGACGACGACGACACCGTTGAGTACGTGTCGAACGAAGGCGTCCGCATCAGCTCGATCCTCAAGCATCTCGCTGCCACCGCGCTTGATCCCGATAAACGGGCGCTCCTGGCCGAAATGGGCCCGGAGTCGGGTCTCCAGCAGGGCACCGTCGCCCCGAGCCCGGAGAGGGCAGCACCCGAACGCACGGATGGAGCGGCGGAGATTACCGTGCCTCGTACCGGTCGCCCCGCCCGCGGCCCTGCCTTCGTCGGCGGACGGCACCTGGTCTTTCTGCACGGCAGGAGCCAGCAAAAGCAGGACCCCGAGGTGCTGCGGCGGAACTGGACCGCAGGGCTGAACCACGGGCTCACACGTGCGGGAATCCCTGCGATCGACCCGGCGGATGCCTGGTTTCCGTACTACGGCGACCGGATCATCGAGGCCATCAGGCGGCGAGAGGCCGTCGGGGGTACGTTCGAGAGCGCGCCTCCGGCGGCAGTAGCGGTGGAGACGTTCGCTGCTGCTTCCACAACAGGGTCATACGAACGGCTCCTCGTAGAGGCAGCAGTGGCGGCAGGTATGCCACAGGACGGTCCGGCAGCCATGGAAGGACTTGGCACTGCGCTGGCCGGACCCGTTCACCGTGCACTGAGCTGGCTCGCGGCCAAGACCGATGTGGACGCATTGACCATCGCTACCGTCTTCAGGGACGTGGACGCGTACCTTGACGACGCCAAGGTACGCGAGGCGGTACTGGCCCAGGTACTGGAAACGCTGCCTCCATCCGGAGAAGTCGTACTGGTCACCCACAGCCTCGGTACCGTGGTCGGGGTCGATTTGATCGACCGACTTCCGGACGGCCTGAGCGTTCCCCTGCTCGTCACCGCCGGCAGCCCGCTGGGCATGGACACCGTGCACAGCCGACTCCTTGTCGGGGGCGCCAAACGACCTGAGCGAGTGAGTAATTGGGTCAATGTCTGGTGCCCGACAGACGCAGTCGCCGTCGGCTGCCCCCTTCACGCCACCTGGGGCAAGCTGACCGACGTGGCCGTGGCGAACGCGCGCGACAGGGCACACAGCATTGAGGAGTATCTCGCCCACCCCGGCGTTGCTGCAGAGATCGGTCACGCGCTCGAACCAGCATGAGGGAGCAGAAGCGGCTGTCAGCGGGCCCGATGTACATCTCGGGGCGCTTGCCGACCGCTTCGAGCCCCTCCAGGACGCGATGTTCGGCAGCGCCGGAACCTGGCGTGGGCGTCGTCTGTGCCTGTCACGGCATTGTCAGGCGGACACCTGACAATGCACATGCCCTACGAGACCACAACCCAGGAGATCCAAGGCAACGCACGTTCTGGCTACGGAGAGACCGCGTATACCGGTGATCTCCTGCGTGATCCGCAACAGGGGCGGGCAGTTGGAGGTGCGCTTGCCGAATCAACCATTCCCACTGTCCTCGATAGAATTGACCATGTGGGCTCGTCGGAATACCTCAGTACGCAGGACTGACATGATGTCCCGTTGAATTGCCACGTTGGCCGCCGAAGCTCAGCGAGCTCTTTCAGCTGGCCACTGATCGGGTGGCGGCGGCCGGGTACGCAACGCGCGAGGCCCTATCGAGTCGCGCTCGACCTGCTTCACGCCCTGGTCGAGCGCACCACCATGTTCATTGCCATCCTCGAGAGTGAACGCCGCTGCAAACTCCCGCCGCATCAGCGCGCTGGTCGCCCTGGTGTGACTGTGCAAGCACGACACCTTCACGCAGATCACCGCTGGCTACGGTATCTCGGTGGGTACCGGGCACGCCTACACCACCGCACACACTCGGCCTGCTTGCCGAGCGTGTGCCCAGCGGCTGCAGGTCACGAGGGTGCGACGCGAAACTGTGTTCTCCCGCACCGCCTTCCGTGGCGGCTGCCCTCCTCTGGTTCGCGGTCACGGCGATCAATGCGCCGGGCCAGCGGGAGGACCCGGGCGTCACTGTCATCACGGCCGGGGTGGCGTGGTCATCCTGGGTGTCGCGCTCATCGTGCTCGTGCTGCGGATGCTGCTCGCCCAGGCCGTCGCGCGCGATGTCGAGGCGGCGCAGATGCAAGCCGATTTGAACGAGGTGATCTGATGCCGATCGTCGTAGACATCGATGTGACGCTGGCCAGGCGGAAGATGTCCGTGGGTGAGCTCGCGGACCGCGTAGGGATCACTCCTGCCAACCTGGCGGTACTCAAGAACGGCCGTGCCAAGGTGGTGCCACGAGGGACCGCCCGGCACTCATGGGAGGTGCATGAACCCCAACGACAAGATCGACTACCTGATGTTCTCGCCGGAGCTTTTCGCCAAGGTAGACAGGGTCGAGGTGGAGCGGCGTGGGATCTTCGAGTCCGGCACCGCGTTCGACACCGTGAACGGGCCCGACGACCAGGCTTCCGACCACGCTGCCATCGTCGCCGAGCTCGACCTGTAAAGGCAGTCCGGCCCGATGGGCGGGGCCGCCCGGGCGAGTTCGCCGTGCAGCAGAATCCGCCAAGAGGGGTTCTGGCAAAGGCGTTGGACGTGGCGGTAGGTGGCGATGGAGAAAAGCTTCGTGAATGTCTTCGCGTCATTCCCAACGTATGCGGAGACGCCTGAAGCCGTGAAACCGGGCGATCGTGTGCTCGACACCCCAGAGGTGAACACCGAGGCCGGAGCCGTGCGGGAGGCCGCGGCGGGCAATGACCGGTTTGATGCCCTGAAGTCAGACCGCACGGTGGCACTTGTCGTGGTCGTAGCCGCGGTCGCTGATCAGGCCGTCGACGTGGTCGTCCCACGAGTCCTGGGACCGGTGGGGTCTTTTCGCGCAAGGGCGTCAGCTGGGTGACGTCGTTGTGGTTTCCGCCGATCAGAGACACCGCGAGCGGAACGCCCTGTCCGTCGACGTGGATGTGGTGCTTGCTGCCCGGCCGTGCGCGATCAACGTCTGGGGCCGTATTTGGACCCCGTCGAGCCAGCCCGGACAAATGGGAGTAGTCGCTCACTGCCCGCGACCAGTCGAGCTGCTTTGCCGCGCTGAGCCTGGCCGGGCAGCAACACAAGATCGGCCACGGTGTAACTGTCCTGGGTAAACGGGCAGTTCGCCTCCAGGGGGTACACGGTGGTCTTGTCCCAGCACGGGAGCGGTGGTCCTCGCGGGGGCCACCGCCCCGGTGCTGGTCAGTCGGAGCAGCAGCCGCCGGCTTTCCCGCCCATGTTGTCGAGGCGGCAGAAACACGACGCATGGACGGGTACGTCCGCGAGGGCGGTGGCCACGGTGAGCTGCTGGGCCACGATGCGAGCTTCGCCCGTCTTGCCGAGCTTCATGAGGCACTCGTGGAAGCCGTGCAGAGCCCAGACGTTCCCCGGATGCTGCAAGGGCCTGGGCAGGGTGTCGTCGAGTCCGAGGTCGGCCCGGTAGACGGCCTCGGCCTCCTCGATACGGCCCTGCTCCAGCAGGAGGGCCCCATACGCGTGGCGGGTCGGCTGCATCCAGCCCCACGGTTCGTCGTAGGGGAGGCCGTCGTCTAGGTCGATGGAACGCTCCAGGGAGGCGAATGCCAGGTCGTACTCGCCTCTGCGGTACTCAAGTTCTCCGTCGAGCATGGCGGAGGCGATCGCCAGGATGTCCTGGCAGGTGTTGTTGAACAGCATGCGCGTCTCGGGGACACGGTCGACCGCGCGGCGGAACAGGTCTTGTTCAGCCTCGGCTTCGGCGATCGCCCCGGTGGCCGAGTACGCCACTCCGCGCGCGTAGTGCCGCATCGCCGTGGAGACGCAGTACAGCTTCGGGTCGGACGGCGTCGGCAGCGCGAGGATGTCCTGCCACCGGCCGAACCGGATCAGCACATGGACCCGCATGGCGAGGAACCCCTCCAGCCAGTCGGCCATGGGCGGGCTCTCGACCCGCAGCAGGTCCTCCGGGATGGATGCCTCGAGCTGCACGGCCGTCTCCAAGGCCGTCCGGGACTGGCCGAGGAACATCGCGCCGTAGATCTTGAAGTGGTAGTTGTGCGAGCGGTACAGCGTGTAGAAGTTCATCGCCCCGGCCCGGCGCAGATACTTCTCGTCGGCTTTGATCGCATCGCTGTTGCCCGACACGACTCGTCGGTAGTCGCCACACAGCACGTCGAGGTGTGAGGGCATGTGGCGCAGGTGCCCTGCGTCCGGTACCAGTCCCGGCAGCCGGTCGGCGACCGCAAGGGCCTGCTCCGGCGCCGGGGACATTTCCAGTAGGTGGATGTACAGGTGCAGGATGCCCGGGTGGTCGGCGCCGGTATCGCTCAGCAGCGCGCGGTCGAGGACGGCCTTCGCCTCCAGCGTGCGCGCACCGGCGGCGGGTTCGCCCGTGCGTAGATCCCACAGCTCCCAGGGGGTGAGGTTCATCAGCGCGTCCGCGTAGAGCGTGGCGACGTCCGGGTCGTCGGGCGCAAGTTCGTACACGCCGCGCATGGCGTCGGCGTAGGGCTCGTTCCAGATCGAGCAGTCCTTCGCGGCGCGCGCGGAGGGATAGCGTGCGCGCAGCGCCTCGATGAGGGCCCGCTCGGTCGGCGTGGCCCCGTCGCACAGCGCATGGGCTCGTTCGACGGCGGCGTGGGTGCGTTCCACCGTGCGCCGCAGGTCGGCTTCGTCGAAGAACTCCCAGGGCTTGTTGTAGTTGGGGCCCAAGGCGTACGCGATGCCCCAGTGTGTCATGGCGCAGTTGGGATCCGCGGTCGCCGCCGATTCGAAGCAGGTGACCGCCTCTTCGTGGTGAAACGCGTAGCTCCAGACCAGACCGCGGTCGAACCAGCGCTGTGCATCGGGCGAACGGGTCGACACGGGCCGGGTCAGGGTTCCGAGGTCGTAGTAGTCCATGAGGATCTCCTGCGGAGGGATGCCGCTCGACTGCGGTCCCCTCCAGCGTAGAGCCCGGCACAGGCCCATCCGTGTGCTGTCGGGGCGGCTGCATGGCTGTTTGCCCATCCAGGACACGCTGTGGGCGATCGGCTGGATGACCAGGACGCCGAGCAGGGCGGACCAAACCCTGCCGGGTCCGCCTTACATGCTGGTGCCCGCCGGTGACCGCTGCGGCGATGGTGTTCATCTCGATGGCGTCGGGCCGGCGCACGTACGGCGGGAGCGGGTCTGGCGACGCCGACTGTGGCGGTCATCGGTCCTTCAGCGTGGGGACGTTGTGTTCACGTACACGGTCACCGGGCCGGAGGCCCTGGCGTCAATCGTGGAGCACTCGGAAGCCGTTGCCCACGCCGACGGCCATCGGCGCACCGGGGTGAACGTCGCTTCCTACACCACCGCCGCCCTGCGGGGTGAGGGGGTGCGCGGCCGCGGGCTCTGCGGCGGGCGGTGGGGGATGACGCCCCGTTCGAGGCGGACACGGCCAGGGACGCGCGGTTCTGCCTTCCTGATCAGGGTGCGCAGGGGCAATGGTTGTGGCTGGACGACATCCCGTTGCCGCCGAGTGTTCCGGCAGGGATTTTCAAGAGGCTGACCTGGCTGGCGCGGACATGACCGACGCGAGGCTCACGGGAGCGAATCTGAAGGGAGTCCGAGGGCTGCCGCCATCGCAGCGCTGAGTCCACGGTCGTCCGCATCGGGACTCCCTGGGAGGAGGGGTGGAAGCGGTCCGACGGCGCACATGATCAGGCTCCTGGAGCCCGAACCGGTTGCGAGGCAGAGCCATGCGTCCGCGAGCGCCGGAGTCTTCCTGCGGCCAAGGCCCGCCTTGCCTTGTCAATCCTCGGGTATGTAGTCCACACACGAAGAGAACGGCTTTCGCTGCACGCACACGAACAGTGCGTGCCACTCTGTGCTTTCCTGACTGGTACCCGCAGCCACCGTCGCAGCGCACGACGAACCAGATAGACCCCAGAGAGATCCGTCTGACCAACCGACCTGACGCGTTCGGTTCTCGATCGTCTCGACACATTCCGTCGACGGCTTGTATCGCTTGATCTCTTTCATCAATTTCAGGTACTGGGGACTCTTGAGCGCTTCGAGCTGCTGCCTCACCGTCTCCTGTGCCCCTTTCCGTTCTTTCGGTGATGCCTTCGGATCTTGAACCGTCTGCACTGACTTAAAGCCCGCCGCGATGGTCTTCTGGATCATCTTTCGATCCTTCGGATTCTCCGGCGCTGACTGTGAGTCAAGGAGTTCTTTCAGACCCGCACTGTTCTCACCCAGAGCCCTCATGGCCCATTTGGGTCCCTGCGGTGCATCCGACTGTGGCGACGGTCCCAGGGTTGATATCACCGCTGCGGTCATCGCCTTCACGATCTTTATGTACGCGACCCGATCCTCCGGCGTAACATCCGGATCCTGGATTGCTTTCAGCGTTGCGGTCAGCCCCCCCGTGATTTTCATGTACGTGGCCTGATCCTCCGGCGTCGCATCCGGGTCATCGATGAGGTCCAGCATTTTGGTCAGCACCTCCTTGACCTCCTCCTTCACCTCTGCCGGCGCTTGGGCTATCCGATCCTCCACCTCCGCCTCAAGCTCCCCGGGCTCTTCCGGATGCGACGACGCATCCGGGGGTGGCGAGTCCGGTGGCGCCGACGTGTCGGCAGACGGTGGGGTGTCGGCAGATGGTGGCGTAGCCGACGGCGTCCCATCCTCCACAGGTGGGGGCATCTCCGGCGTCGATGGGTTCGGCGTTGGGGGTGTGGGTTGGGTCGGCGCTGGGGTTGTGGCACGAGCGACAGCATCAGGCGCGGCCGCAGCGCTGCTAACACCTGGCAGGGCAAATGTGGCAGCCAAGCAGGACGCGCCAATGATGCGGGAGATTTGTCGCCGGGAGGTTTTGGCCATGATGGCTCCAGATGCTCTCGGGACGTGCTCTTCTACCCCGGATGTGCTTGTGTCGGCCCGAGGTCACTGGTGATCCAAAACTCAACGGGCGCTGGGAGGTCATATCCACTTTTGGCTCTCGCACCGCATCCCGCAACTCGGGTGCACACACTCCAAAAGGAGCCGGGCGACCAGAAATTGTTCAATCTGAACCCTTCTGAGTTCACCAAAGTGACTCAGACTGTGGTCGTGCGGTGCGTTGCGTATCCGGCAGACGAGATGCACCGCATTTCGTCCGTGAAGGTCCCTCACGACCTGGTGCACGATAAAGCGGGAGGGACCAGAAGCATCCCTGGCATGGCGCCCCTCGGCTGGATGGCATTGGGCTCCAGGGGCGGTTGGGGGCGTTCCGGCGGGGCTGTCAGGGCTGGCGGTCCGTCCGGGTGCTGTGGCGCGGACTGGGGGGCGAGCCCGTCCGGCCTGTTCCGTGGGCTGCTCAGCAACTGCTCGGTGATCTCGTGATACGGGTGGGTACCGGGTACCGGGTGCCGTCCGGGCGAGGTGTCGCAGTGCTAAATTCGTGCGCCAATACACCGTGATCAGCCGCACGCGACCATCCAGCGGCAGGCGCTAGGGGCGGCCCGGCCTGACATCATCGGCGCCTTCGCGGCGTAGGGCGGCCCCCTGCTTCCGGAACGGGCGCGGACTCAGTCCGGTCACAAACTCCGTCCTCCGCGAGCCTGACGGCCCAGGACGCCCCGACTGCCATCCGCGGCTGGGGCCGGACACTCGCCGTACCGAGCTGACTGCGGGACGCCATGCGCCTGATCGATTGCGGGAGAAGCATTAGGTAGCGGTTTTCAGGACAGTGGCATAGGGGATGACGACGGTTCCGGTAGGGACGGTTGCCATCCCATATGTCTCTTCGGATTCGTATTTATAGGACACCCTCCCCTGGGAATTGAGCGGGGCAATGAATGTATACACGAACGACTCGTCGCCAAGCTGTCGCCGCGCGAAGACGTAGCGCTGCCTGCGCGTCACGTTAATGATGTTGTTGTTGTGGGTCAGTTTGCCCACGTACAGCACGTAGTCACCGCACTTCTTCGGCGGACACTCGAAGATGTCCGTTTTCCCCTTCTTCCAGGACCACCTCGGATACTGGAAGGCGTTGTCGACCCTGCCCCGGTCTCTTCTGAGCACGGTGACGTCTCCGTGGACCTCCAGACTCTCGTAAGGGGCTTCCTTCGGTACTTGTACCGTTACCTCTTTGACGTGCCCCGTCCCAGGGTCGAACCAGTCTCCAGGGCCGATGATCAGCCCAGTCATGATCAGAATCCGTTTCTGCAAGCCGGCATAAAGTTCACTGTCCGTGTCCGACACCGCATCCTCTCTGACCCCATCCATCCCCATTTCGCCGGTCTCAGGGGCCGAAAAACGGCCGAGCACTTGGAATTCGCTGCCGAGGATCATGGTCGACACTTTTCCAGTGTTCTGCAGGGAGAACCTCACCGGAATATGAATTACGGACTCCCTGGGATCCAGCTGCGGCGTACCAAACTCGGCGCTGAGCGTGACTTGGGGGTGCGTGGCGTACGGCTGATACGCGGCCGAGTACGCGAAGTTCGCCCCGGCGATGACGGCAGTCACCAGCACTCCCGCAGTGACCTGTCTGGGGTGCGGGGTGCCACGCCAGACCTTCTCCCGAACGACGAGCCAGCTTGCCCACAGGGACCACACCAACAGCGGCACGTAGCTGAAGACCCAGGGCGTGAACTCCATCTCCTTGAACCAGATGGCCACAAGCATGGAATGGACCAGCAGCGCAATGAAGACGCTGACCAGGATCAGCATCCCCGAGTACCGCATCGCCCGCTTGCCCCAGTAGTCCTGCACAGCGCAGGCAGCCAGGAACTGGGTCACGCCTGCGAGGAAGAGGAGGAAGCCGCTTGCCTGCGACGCGAAGGTCAGCGCGCCGAAGGCATCCTCGCTGCCGATGACGATGAGGAAGACCGCCGACCCGATCAATCCCGCAGTCATGGCTACGGCGGTCGCGCGTCTCTTGCGCGTGCGGTCGGGCCAGCTGTCGCTGCCCGCCTCGCGCCAGGAGATGAGCACCCGATCCTCAAGGCTCATGTCCGGTGGGAAGCCATTGCGGACGAGGATCTTCCGAAGATCGTGCAGCGACCAGGCCGCGCCCACGACTTCGCCCCCCACACGGACCTTCCGCAGGCCACGACTGTCCGGTGGTTCCACGACAACCCTGGGCCTGTGCATGACTCCAGGCTCGGGCCCACCCCGCCGGTACGCCTGCCCGGATACGCCGGCCGGGGGAGCCGCCCGTCAGGGGCCTTCACTCCGGCGGTTGGATCAGACGTCTCCGCACTTCCAGCCGCCACGACCGCCAGATTCACCTGGCCTGCGAACAAGGGCAGAAGCCGTTATCGCTGCTGGTCGCAGCCGGGCAGCGGGGAGACAGCCCGCAGTTCACAGCCACGCTGGAAGCCATCCGGGTTCGTCGCCTCGGGCTGGGCCGGCCCTGCATCCGTCCGCTGCGGATTAGTGGTGACAAGGCATGAGATTCCGTTGTGTGGCGACGTGCCGGGCGGCGGCGGTCGTAGTGGGCTCTGGCGCCTGGTGACCGGGTGAGGGAGTCGAAGGCCCAGACGTAGCCGACGGCAGGCGTTTCTGTCCCGGCCCGAGGGCTGGGGGTTGTGCCACCTGCCCGCCCCGTCCCGGCCGTGAGGCGCGGGCGGGTGGTGCGGGTCTTGCAGTCGGCTCTACGGGCTTCGACCCCGCCACGGCGGCGGGGTCCAGGTCTCCGGCCACTCCGGTACCTGTATTGCTGGTGGTGGCGCGGGTCGCGAGGGTGACCAGGTTGTGCCCCGCGTTCTCGTCCCGGTTCAAGGACGAGACCACAGGTGTCGCACTCGAAGACCCGCACACTCAGGGGAAGCTTGGTTTTCACCGCACCACAACGCGAGCACGTCGTCGAGGAAGGAAGCCTCCTCGACCTGGAACGAGACGAACCAGCGCCCCGGTCCAGACGCACCGTCGCGGACAAAATCCGCATGATGCCCGCGTCGATAGGTGCGCGCAGGTCAGGGCGGCGCTCGTGGAGGCGGACCGTGTCGATCCTGGGCAGGGTTACATGCCTGCCGTCCGGCTCTCCAGCACCATCGCCCGAACGTGGTGCGGATAGGTCTCTGCGTGCTCCGCCCCGAGCAACGTGCTGTACGAGCTGCCGTGGAAAGTCAGTTCGGCCTCGCCGAGAGCGACCCGCAGGGTGTCCAGGTCCTGGACCGTCTGGAGGGTGTCGAGGTGGTCGAACACCGGGCCGGTACGTGCCCGGCAGTCCGCCCGGAGCCGCTTGTTGTACGCCAAGGTGGCGTCGAAGTCCGCTTGGCCGCCAGTTGCGGTGACGGTCGCCAGGCGAGCAGATCGCCTGAGCAGGTCACCGGGTTGCTCCGGCCCACACCACGCGGGTCGAAACTGACGATTTCGCACCTGCGGCGGACCTCGGGACTGAACCGGCTGATTCCGGTCATCACCCGCTCCACACCGGAGTCGCCCGGACCCCCTGGGCCGAACACCGTCGAGCCGAGGCGCGTACCGGGGCCGGTGGCCTGGCGGCGGGCCACGGCCAGGCCGAGTTTCGGCCCGTCCGGATGGGCCCAGTCGACCGGCACCGTGAGGGTGGCACACACGGTGCTCAGGTTGTCCGAAGCGTGGCACGGAGCCCACCGCAGAGCTCCGGCGGTCACCGACGCCGCGGACACGACGGGTGTGGCGGCCGTGAAACCGGTGCCGACGGCAAAAGCGGTGCACAAGACCACGGCCGTGCTTCGCAGGGCGACGCGCCGTAGCGATGGACCTGCTTCTGAACAGCATGAATTGTTCTCCTGACGAGACTGGGAGTGGGAGACGCGCTCATGAATGTGCGAGTCCGGCCGGGAATGCCACAGCAGGGCCAGGTGCACTGACGGCCGCCCGGTGCCGTTGTCAGAAGCCGTTTCGGGGCGGGCCAGGGTCGAACCAAGGGCGAACCGTCCTTCGTGCCCCCGTCCCGGTGGCTCCGATCGGTCTCGCGATGGCTGAGCTGCCGGCGCGTCATGGTCGAAGGTCATGAGCAACGACAGTGCCCCCAGCCCGCCCGCCGCGGTGAACCCGCCAAGAGGCCGGAATTCGTTTGGCGGAACATGCCGACCATTGCTACGTTTCCGGAGGCCGTGCGAGAGAACGAGGAGGTGGTACCCGTGAACGCAGTATCGACATGGGTGCTCCCCTCCGGGGCCACGGTCGGGCGATAGGTCGTCCGGGAGCGCCGTTCCAGAGCACTCCCGAAAGGCACGACCATGCATTTCACTTCAGAAAAGCGCCTCGACGACGGCGTCCTCGAACGCGAATTCACCCTCGGCGAGATCCCCGGCGTCCTGTGGACGCCCGCATCCGCATCCGCACCGGCGCCACTCATCCTGCTCGGCCATCCCCCGCTCGGGCTGCACAGGATGTACCCCCGGCTGGCGGGGCGGGCCCGGCAGGCGGCGGCGGATGGCTTCGCCGCCGCCACCATCGAGCTCCCCGGAAGCGGTGACCGGCCTCGTTGGGCCGCCGCCGAACAGGCCCGCGTCGACCTGCGCCGGGCTTTGGACGCCGGTGAGCCGGTCACCGACGAAATCGTCGACGCCCTCATCCTCCCGCTCGTCGAAAAGGCGGTCCCGGAATGGCAGGCCGCCCTGGACGCCCTCCTGGCGCTGCCCGAGATCGGCGGGCCGGTCGGGTACTCGGGGGGAGTGATTTCCATCGGCATCCGGCTTGCGGTGGTCGAGCCCCGCATCGTGGCCGCCGGCTTCTACGCCGGGAGCTTCGTGCCTCGCGCCATGTTCGAGGAGGCCCGCCGGGTCACCGTTCCGCTGCACGTCCTGCTGCAGTGGGACGACGAAGGGAACGACCGGCAGGCGGCCTTGGACCTGTTCGACGCCTTCGGCTCCAGGGAGAAGACGCTGCACGCCAACATGGGCGGGCACACCGGCGTCCCGCAGTTCGCGGCGGACGACGCGGCCCGGTTCTTCGCGCGGCACTTGAAGTGAGGCCGGGTCGTCGGGCCACCGGCCGACAGTAGGCCGTGTCGGCAAGGATGCGACGGCAGGTCCCGGCACTCCTCCGCTGTTCATGCCGCGGGTCCCCGGCCAACTCGGCAGGGGCCCGCGGCATCCCGAGCCGTGAAACTCCGCGACCGCCGGGCCGGCCGCGGCACGTGCCGAAAGCCGGCCCACGCCAGGATTGCAGAGCAGTGTCGGTGCTGGATGGCAGCATCGGACGCATGACGCATACACCAGCGTTCGACTGGCGGCCGTTCCTGCTCAGATGGAGTGGGGAGTGGTCGGATTCCCTGCCCGATGCCGGGACGCGGAATGAGAAGGACGAAGCCGCTCGGCAGGCTCGCTGGCTGGGTTTCCCACCTGCGGCCGAGGCACGGATCGCAGCCATGGAGGAGCGCCTCGGCCGCCGCATGCCCCCGACCTACCGGGAGTTCCTGAAGGTCAGCGACGGCTGGCAGCACGCCGGAGGGTTCGTCCGACTGCTGGCGGGGGCAACGGACGCCCGCTGGCACAACAACGAGTCGGGGCTCGCCGACATGTTCGAGGAGTACTTGGACGAGGATGCCGAGCCCGCCGAACGGCAGGACGCGGACATCTGGCGGCGCGGCCTGCAGCTCGAAGTGGAGTCCGACTCCACCTACGTCCTGTTGGACCCCGAGGACGTGGGCGAGGACGGCGAGTGGGCCGTGTACACGTGGGCGAGCTGGCGGGCCGAGTCGCCTGCGCGGTACGCGAACTTCGTCGAGTTCATGCAGGACATGTACCGGGAGTTCCACAGCCTGCGGGCACGCAGGGCCGACGGGGAACCGGAGTTCGCCAACGAGACGACCAGAGGGCTGGACGCGCGAGTGGAGTCCGCCCGACTGGAGGCGCTGCGCGGCGACTGGGAACAGGCCGAGCACACGCTGGACGAGGCGAAGGGGTACAGCAGGCCACGGGCCGCAGGGCTGGGTGACCAGATTCGCCGTCTGCTCGGACAGACCTACATGGTGTACTTCGAGGGTGTGGTGACCGACCCGCTGTATGCGCCCGAGATGTTGCCGGCGCTGGTTGTCGAGCATGCGGCCCACTCGTACAGGGACGACTCCACCCTGATGTTCCACTTGCGGGGTGCGGATGACGACGTGGTGTCGCTGGCCCGTACGACGCTGGAGCAGGTGCGTAACGGCACGTACCGGTACACGGCGACCGGACCGTTCGGGGGAGCGGTCGAGCGGGCGCGGGAGCTGGCGCGGTGGGGCGACACCGACAGGGCGTGGCGGACGCTGCTCGACGCCCTGCCGGTCTGGCAGCCGCTGGGTCCCGACCACCTTGCGCCGCTGGGGTGGGTGGCCGACCCCTTGCTCGGACCCCTGCTGACCCCGGAACGGGGGCGCGAGCTGCTGTCCACGCCCAGGGGCGGACAGGGGGGTGAGGCACCGACCCGGCCGGTCGGCCTCGACCCGGACGGCCTCGCGTGGCTCGCGCATCCGGACGCCCACGACAACCTCACGTCCTACCGGTTCGTCCTGGTCGAGGATGTGAAGCCGGAGCACCTGCCCGGGCGGCTCGCGGACGCGAACGAGGCAGCGCTGGACGACCCCATGACCTGCGACGAGGCGCGCCGCCGAATGCGCGGCGGACAGGGGGAGTTCTCGTCCTACGACGACAAGGCCCTCGTTGCCGTCGGCCGGGCCGGTGCCCGTTGGAGCTTCGCCTTCGACAGTGCCCCCGCGCACTTCAATCCGCAGCGGTTCGTCTCCCCGGCCGCGGCCGCCAGCGGGGGTACCCGCGCGGTGGTCGTGTGGAGCGGTCTGAGGACCTGGCGCGGCGAACCGTTCTTCCACCTCTCCGTGGGGCGGAACGGCGTCGAGGAGTACGCCTTCACGTACGCGGACGGAGAGACACGGCGAACCGGACCGATAGCACCGGCTCTGGATCCGGACCGGTTCTTCGGCTCCCAGGAGGAGGCCATCGAGGTGGAACGGTCGTTGCTGGAGGCCGTGACCGGGGAGTTCGGTGTTCACCTGCCGCGCCACGCGATCACGCAGGGACGGCTGCACACGTTCACCACCCGCTCATGGACGCGACCGCCGGGAGACGGGGAGACGTACGCCGTGATCAGCATGAACTGGGGTGACGCACCCTGACGGGCAACGCACCGGTACCTCTCGCCGGAACTGACGATGGTTCGGCTTGGCGATGGTCCTGAGGATCCTCGGGCACGCAAGGGCGGGCCTGCGCCGAGACGCGGCCCGCCGTCGATGCGTGAGGAGGGTCGGGCGCGGTGGCGAGCAGGATGCCATGTTGGTCGAGGTACGCGGACACAACACCCGATGCCGACACTCCCGCCTTGGACACCGTCAACCCGTCTGCTCAGACGGGAAGTTTGGTGATGCCGAGGGCGAAGTCCAAGTTTCCCACCCCGTGGTTGGCGAGGCCCACCGTGACCACGCCCGCTCCTTCCAGCCAGTGCGCCATCTTCAGGCTGCCGACGTCCAGCGGGCGCAACCCGAGGCTCTCGATGAACGCCTCCACACTTGCCTTGGCCTGTGCATCGTCGCCGGCGATGAAGACGTCGGGCCGACCCTTCTCCAGGACATGACGGAAGACGGTGTTGAACGCCTTCACCACGCTGGCGTCGGCCGGGGCCGCCTTGGCGACTTCCTGCGCGATGGAGGTCTCCTCGCGATGGGCCAGCCCGTCGAACGCGGAGTTGAAGGGATTGCTGATGTCGACGATGACCTTGCCCGCGAGGGCGTCTCCGTACTGGGCGATGACCGGCACGACGCCGTCGTGCAACAGGGCCACGACGACGATGTCCCCGGCCGGGGCGGTGCCCCATTCTCCCGTCGTGGCGCCGCCGAGAGCCTTGGCCAAGTCGGCGGCCTTGGACTGATCGCGGCCCATGATCTCGACGGTGTTGCCGCCCGCTATCGCCCGCGCGCCGATGGTGCGGGCCATGTTCCCGGTGCCGATGATGCTGATGCTGCTCATGAGGTGTCCTGCCCTGGTTGTGGTTGTGGTTGTTGGGTTCAGAGGGCGGTGGTGCCGCCGTCCGCGACGAGCTCCATGCCGTTGACGTAGCTGGAGTCGTCGGAGGCGAGGAAGAGGGCGGCGGTGGCGATTTCGTCGGGGCGGCCCATCTGGCCGCGGGGGATGAGGGACTCGAACTGGCGCTTGGTGGCCTCGTCGAAGAGTTCTCCCTGCTTGGCGGTGGCGACCTGGCCGGGGGTCAGGACGTTGACGCGGATGCGGCGGTCCTTGAGCTCGTTGAGCCAGACGCGGGCCCACGCCTGCTGGACGGCCTTGCTGCCGGCGTAGACGCTCCAGCCGGGGAAGGCGCCGAGGGAGGCGTTGGAGCCGGTCATGAGGATGGAGCCGCCGTCGTTGAAGAGCGGGAGGGCTTTTTGGACGGTGAACAGGGTGCCGCGGGCGTTGAGGTGGAACGCGGCGTCGAAGTGGGCCTCGGTGATCTCCCCGAGCGGGGCGGGCGCGCCCCCGCCTGCGCTGGCCCACAGCACGTCGAGGCTGCCCTTCTCCCGCTTGACGGTGTCGTACAGGCGGTCCAGGTCGTCCAGGTCGGCGGCGTCGCCCTGGACACCGGTGACGTTGCGGCCGATCTGCTTCACGGCCTCGTCCAGGGCGTCCTGGCGGCGGCCGGTGATGAAGACATGTGCTCCCTCGTCGACGAACAGCTTCGCGCCGGCCAGGGCCATGCCGGTGGTGCCGCCGGTGATGACCGCGACCTTGCCGTCGAGCTTTCCCATGGTCATTCCTTTGGGTCGGTGGTGCCGTGTGCAGCTGGGGCCGACGGCTTTAAGTACACCGCCTGGTGTGCTTAACGTACGGGGCGGACAGCCGGGACGCAAACTATGTACACCGGTCGTTACCTAGCTGCGGTACGCTGGGCCCATGACGGAGTTGGAGAAGGGCCCCACGGGCCGCCGCCGCGGCCGGGGCGCCCGCGAGCGCATCCTCGGCGCGTCCCAGCAGCTGTTCCGCGAGCAGGGCATCAACCGCACCGGCATGGACCAGCTCTGTGCGGCGGCCGAGGTGTCCAAGCGCACGGCCTACCAGCACTTCGCCGGCAAGGACGAACTCGTCGCCGAGTACCTGCGCCGGTTCGACCCCTCCGTTCTCTCCGGCGTGTTCGACCGCACCGACCTCACGCCCCGCGAACGGCTCCTCGCCGCCTTCGACGTCCCCCCCACCACCCCGCTGTGCCCCTACATCGCCGCCGCCGTCGAACTCCACAACCCCCAGCACCCCGCATCCCAGTACGCGCGCGACTACAAGAAGGCCGTCGCCGCGCGCCTCGCCGACACCGCCCGCGAAGCCGGCGCCGCCGACCCTGAACAGCTCGGCGAGCAGCTCGCGCTGCTCATCGACGGCGCCGCGGCCCGCACCCGGGTCCTCGACGCCGACGCCTTCCCCACCGCCGCCGCCATCGCCGCCGTCCTCATCGACAACGCCATCCCCGCCACGGCCGGCGATGACCGGCGACGGGACGAAGTGCCGCGTTGACTCGGCACTCTGCGGCCGGGCCGGACACGCGGCTGCCCCCGCTGGTACGCGACGCCAGCCGCCCGGCACCTGGCCCGGACCTGCCGGCTTTGCGGAACCGGCCGCCCGCCTGCTGATGGCCGCAGCAGAAGCCGCCGGGGAGACCGGCGACCCGCGAGGCCCCCGGCATGGTCGGCCTGGCAGCGGACGCTGTGTACATGGCGGTCCGGTACCGGTTGAGCCAGGGATATTGCGCTGCGGCGAGCCTGCGGGAGGTTGAGCGGATGCCTCGGCTTCTGCGCGCCAGTGGCCGGCCGCATGAAGCCGGACCGGGAGGAATCCGCCCTGCCGGTGCGTCCCCTCGTACTCCTCTCCCGCCGTGAGTGGGAGGTCCTCCACCGGGCTGCCGGGAACGGCGGCGTCGGGAGTTCCAGGTGATCGGCGCTCGACGAACGCAGTTGAGGGGCTCGGCCGGCATCCAGAGCGGGTGTTGCGTGCCGTTGCATCGCTCATGCACCCCACCTCGGTGACGGTCGTGAGATGGAAGCGAACGGAGCACGGCGTGCGTCCGTCGGACGTCGGTGCACTACGGGCTTGCCGGGCTCAGCGGGAGGAATTTCGAACGCTGAAGTGGGCGGCGGGAACAAGACGGACGGGATCCAAGGATCTCTCCTCGGAAGGGCGATGGGGTAAGGCACCCGGACAACGCCGCTGATCACAGGGCTGATACGGGATGGGCCGGGCGCCTGTGCGTTCGCATGTTCGACACGAGAGGTAGTGGCTACGTGCGGTCCGCCTGAGGGCCAGGCCCTGCCCGTTCGATTCGCTCGTCAGTTCCTGAACCGCTCGACGTGTTCCCGTGGTTGAAGGGCCACGAGATGGCTTGATCTGCCCGCGCCGTCGTACCGACGGGTTGCGGTGCGGGATGCCGACCCTCGTGGCGGGGGTCGTTGTCATCCGTGACGCAGCTGCCCCGAACGTCCCGGTGGCCGCCCGCGCGGCGCGCGGATGGAGTAAGTGGCCCGTCTTAATAAAAGGCAAAAGAAAAGCCGCGTCAGGGTTCTTGACCTCGCAGGCGGGTCGCGGGAAGGTTCCGGAGAGCGCTCTCCCTCCGGTTAGTTTTCTTCAAGGAGCACCCTGATGCCCGCAGTTGGCATACATCCCGTAGCGGCACCGCCGCCCAGAACTGCCCGTAAAGGGCTCGTCGGCGCAGTGGTCACTGCGCTGGCCGCGGCTCTGCTCGCTCTGACACCCGCCACGGAGGCCGACGCGGCGCCCGTGCTGTTGTCCCAGGGCAGACAGGCGACAGCATCCAGCCAGGAGCACTACGGCACGCCGGCCGGCAGCGCCGTCGACGGGGATCCCGGCACCCGCTGGTCGAGCGCCGCTTCCGACCCCCAGTGGCTGAGCGTCGACCTCGGCGCCCCCGCCGCCCTCGACCGGGTCGAACTGAGCTGGGAGGCCGCGTACGCGAAGACGTACCGCATCGAGGTGTCCTCCAACGGCACCGACTGGTCGACCGCCTACTCCACGACCACCGGAGCCGGCGGCACCGAGACGGTGGACGTCTCGGGGACCGCGCGTTTCGTCCGCATGCTCGGAACGGCACGCGCCACCGGATACGGCTACTCCCTCTGGGAGTTCAAGGTCTTCGGCAGCACCGACGGTGGTACGGGACCAGTCATTCCCGGCGGGGGAGACCTCGGCCCGAACGTCCACGTCTTCGACCCGTCCACGCCCGGCATCCAGGCCAAGCTGGACCAGGTCTTCAGCGAGCAGGAGTCCGCTCAGTTCGGCAGTGGCCGGCATGCCTTCTTCTTCAAGCCGGGCACGTACGACAACATCAACGCCCAGATCGGCTTCTACACCCAGATCGCGGGTCTCGGCCTGAAGCCCGACGACACCACGTTCAACGGTGATGTGACCGTGGACGCCGGCTGGTTCAACGGCAACGCCACCCAGAACTTCTGGCGTTCGGCCGAGAACCTCGCCCTCAACCCGGTCAGCGGCACCAACCGTTGGGCCGTCTCCCAGGCGGCCTCGTTCCGCCGGATGCACGTGAAGGGCGACCTGAACCTCGCCCCGAACGGATACGGCTGGGCCAGCGGCGGCTACATCGCCGACAGCAAGATCGACGGCCAGGTCGGCCCGTACTCCCAGCAGCAGTGGTACACCCGCGACAGCACCATCGGCGGCTGGACCAACGGCGTGTGGAACATGACCTTCTCGGGCGTCGAAGGCGCTCCCGCCAACAGCTTCCCCGAGCCCCGGTACACCACGCTGGAGACGACCCCGAGCTCGCGTGAGAAGCCCTTCCTCTACCTGGACGGCAACGAGTTCAAGGTCTTCGCACCGGCCAAGCGGACCAACGCGCGCGGCACCACCTGGGCCAACGGCACCCCGCAGGGGACGTCCATCCCGCTCAGCAAGTTCTACGTCGTCAAGCCCGGCGCGACCGCCGCGACGATCAACGCCGCTCTTGAGCAGGGACTCAACCTGCTCTTCACCCCCGGCATTTACCACGTCGACCGGACCATCAACGTGAACCGGGCCGACACCGTCGTCCTGGGTCTCGGGCTCGCCACCATCATCCCCGACAACGGTGTGACCGCCATGAAGGTCGCCGACGTCGACGGGGTGAAGCTCGCCGGCTTCCTCATAGACGCCGGACCGGTCAACTCGCCGACCCTGCTGGAGATCGGCGGACAGGGTGCCTCCGCCGATCACGCCGCCAACCCCACCACTGTCCAGGACGTCTACGTCCGCGTCGGTGGTGCCGGCCCCGGCAAGGCGACGACCAGCATCCTCGTCAACAGCGACGACGTGATCATCGACCACACCTGGGTGTGGCGTGCCGACCACGGAGAGGGCGTGGGCTGGGAGACCAACCGCGCCGACTACGGCGTACGGGTCAACGGCGACGACGTCCTGGCGACCGGCCTGTTCGTCGAGCACTTCAACAAGTACGACGTCGAGTGGTACGGGGAGAGGGGCAAGACGATCTTCTACCAGAACGAGAAGGCGTACGACGCGCCCAACCAGGCCGCCATCCAGAACGGCGACACCAAGGGCTACGCCGCCTACCGGGTCGACGACTCCGTGAACACCCACGAGGGCTGGGGCATGGGGAGCTACTCCAATTACAACGTCGACCCGACGATCCGCCAGGACCACGGCTTCAAGGCCCCTGTGAAGCCCGGCGTCAGGTTCCACAGCCTGCTGGTGGTGTCCCTGGGCGGCAACGGCCACTACAACCACGTCATCAACGACACCGGATCGCCCACCTCGGGCACCTCGACGGTCCCGTCGACGGTGGTGTCCTACCCCTGATGGCCCCTCGGTCCGCCCCGGTCCACCGGAGCGGACCGGACACAACGCCCTCCGGGCCGGGGTCCGTCCCCGCGACCCGGCCCGGAGGGGCGCACGGACACGCGCCGGCAGCCAGCTGTCCCGCCCCGCCGAACGGACGGGCGGTCCTCCCCGATCTCCGGGTGGCTCAGGGATCTTCGTACGCACGTCCCGCCACCCGGAACCCCCGACCTGTCAGGAGTCGATGTGCCCAAACTCTTCTCACACCCGACGCCGGCACGCCGCCGCGTCGGCGTGCCCCTCGTAGCCCTCGGCGCGCTGCTCGCGTCGTCGCTCACCCTCACCGCCTCTCCGCCCGCCCAGGCCGCCGAGACCTTGCTGTCCCAGGGCAGACCCGCCACGGCCTCGTCCCAGGAGGGCGAGGCGTACGGGGCGTCCGCAGCGGTGGACGGCAACCTCACGGGGACCCGCTGGGCCAGCCAATGGAGCGACCCCCAGTGGATCCAGGTCGACCTCGGCAGCAAGCAGGACCTGAGCCGAGTCGTACTCACCTGGGAAGCGGCGCACGCCAAGAACTACGAACTCCAGGCCTCCGACAACGGCACCGACTGGCGCGCCCTCAAGACGGTCACCGGAAGTGACGGCGGAACCGACGACGTAGCCGTCTCCGGTTCCGGCCGCTACGTCCGGATGCTCGGTACCGCTCGCACCGGTGGCTACGGCTACTCGCTGTGGGAGTTCCAGGTCTACGGCAACGGCGACGGTCCGCCGCCCGCCACCGGGGGCGCGGTCGCGGTGACCGGCTCGCAGGGCAACTGGCAGCTCACCGTCGGCGGCAAGCCCTACCAGGTCAAGGGGCTCACCTGGGGGCCGTCCGTCGCCGACGCGGCCCGCTACATGCCCGACCTGAAGTCGATGGGCGTCAACACCATCCGAACCTGGGGCACCGACGGGACCAGCAAGCCCCTGCTCGACGAGGCGGCCGCCAACGGTATCCGCGTCGTCAGCGGCTTCTGGCTCCAGCCGGGCGGTGGTCCAGGAAGCGGCGGCTGCGTCAACTACGTCACCGACACCGCGTACAAGAGCAACTCGCTCACCGAGTTCGCCAAGTGGGTCGAGGCGTACAAGAGCCACCCCGGCGTCCTGATGTGGAACGTCGGCAACGAATCGGTACTCGGCCTCCAGAACTGTTACAGCGGCACCGAGCTGGAGAACCAGCGCAACGCCTACACCTCCTTCGTCAACGACGTCGCCAAGAAGATCCACTCCATCGACAAGGACCACCCGGTCACCTCCACCGACGCGTGGACGGGCGCCTGGCCCTACTACAAGCGCAACGCCCCTGACCTCGACCTCTACTCGATGAACTCCTACGGCGACATCTGCGGCGTCCGCGGCGCCTGGGAGCAGGGCGGCTACACCAAGCCCTACATCATCACCGAGGGCGGACCGGCCGGCGAGTGGGAGGTCCCGGACGACGCCAACGGCGTCCCCGACGAGCCCACCGACGTACAGAAGGCCGACGGTTACACCAAGGCGTGGGGCTGCGTCACCGGACATCAGGGAGTGGCGCTCGGTGCCACGCTGTTCCACTACGGGCTGGAGCACGACTTCGGCGGCGTCTGGTTCAACCTGGTGCCCGACGGCCTAAAGCGCCTGTCGTACTACGCGGTGAAGAAGGCCTACGCCGGATCGACGAGCGGTGACAACACGCCGCCCGTCATCACCGGCATGGGCGTCGCCCAGGCATCCGCCGCCCCGGCGGGCAAGGAGTTCACCGTCCGTGCGGACGTACGGGATCCGGATGGCGACCCCGTGACGTACAAGATCTTCCTCAGCGGCAACTACGCCAGCGGCGACAAGCGGCTCGTCGAGGCTCAGTGGCGGTCCACCGGAAACGGCACGTTCGCCGTCACCGCGCCGGAGAAGCTCGGCGTGTGGAAGGTGTACATCCAGGCCGAGGACGGCCGCGGCAACGCCGGGATCGACACGAAGTCGGTCAAGGTCGTCGCACCCCCCGTCGACGGCACCAACGTCGCGTTGCACAAGACCACCACCGCCTCCTCCTCCCAGGCCTCCTACGGCGACTGCCCGTGCCCGGCCTCCCTCGCGACGGACGGGAAGACGGAGACACGCTGGGCCAGCGACTGGAGCGATCCCCAGTGGATCCAGGTCGATCTCGGGGCTCCGACCGCGTTCCGCAAGATCCAGCTGGTCTGGGACCCCGCCTATGCCAAGTCCTATGACGTGCAGGTCTCCGACGACGGCACCAACTGGCGCACGATCCACACGACCGCGGCGGGCAACGGGGACATCGACACGATCGACGCCCCCACCACCGCCCGGCACGTGCGTCTCCAGCTGAAGGCACGAGGCACGGAGTGGGGCTACTCGCTGCACGAGTTCGGCGTCTACAGCTGATCGCACCGCAGAGCGCCGCCGCCGCATGACCGGCAGGGCCCGACCGTCGCCACCACGGGGCGGCCGGACCCTGCCCTCACGTGTACGGGGCCCCGATCGAGACAGAATGCTGAGCGGTCGCGGGGCCGATCAATCTAGGCTCTCAGCATGTCTGGACCGACGTTGGTGATCGAGTTGGCGGACCCGCTCTCCACGGCTGCGCTGCGGGAGTTCCGCGCGTTGATGGTGGGGCTCTCCTCCCACTTCGACGAGAAGCGGCCCGGGTTCTTCGACGTCAATGTGCCCGCAGAGCGGCTGGGCGTCGAGGACGGGAGAACTGAGGACTGGCGAAAGCCGTTCCCCCTTCCGCTCCTCGGCAGGACCGGTTCGGACGAGGAGCTCAAGGCCCTCGTGGGATTCAACCCGCAGCGTGAAGACCGGCGTCGGCCTTTCCTGGTCTACCTGATGGGGCCGGATGTCGGAGACGAGGGCGTCTTCGAGGCCGAGCACGCGGACCAGCCCGAGGTGGAGGCCGTCCTCGGCTTCAGGCCGACCCACGCCGTCAATGTCAGCGCCTGCTGCAATCGAGACATCGACCACGTCGTCACGGCTCTGCTGACCGCCGCTGTCATGGACGTCATCGGGGGCGTGGCCAACGTCGAGCTGCTGGACGGACAGGAGTTGGTGGTCGCAGACCTTCCGGGGGTATCGGGGATTGCGCACGACTGCATGGCACTGGGAACGGCCGATTTCCTTCGTGTCTGGGTCGGACACCCGGCCTTCCGGCTGGTCAAGTAGGACAGCTGGTTCATGGAGTTCCTCGTCCGGCTTCCCCAGGGCAATCGCACGCACCGGCGTCCTGCGTGCGGCTGCGCCGTAGGCTGCGTGTCATGGGGCGATTCGATGAGGTCACGGCGACGTTCTGGGCCGACGACGACTACGGCGTCCAGCAGCCTCTGACGGACGAGATGGTGCGAGAAGCTGAGCGCGTGCTCGGCGTGACACTGCCGTCGTCCCTGCTTGACCTTCTGCGGGCACGGAATGGCGGCATCGTGGGTGCTGGTCACGATGCGTTCCCCACCGGTCGGCCGACGTCGTGGAGCGAAGACCACGTTCCCTTCGACTACCTCATGGGCATAGGGCACAGCGACGGGCTGATCTCGTTGCTCGACACCCCGTACCTCGTCGAGGAATGGGGCATGCCCGCCCCACTTGTGCTGCTCTCCGGCGATGGACACTGCTGGGTGGGGCTCGACTACCGCATCTGCGGGCGGCACGGAGACCCCACGGTCACCTGGTTCGAGACGGACCTCGGCGCGGAGCTCGTCCTGGCCGGTGACTTCCGTTCGTTCGTCGAGGGCCTCACGGACTCCGAACGGTTTTGATCTCCAGGTCCGCAGGGGGAAGGCACGATCGCAGGCGTCCAGCCTGTCGGAATACGTTCCGCGGCTGCCTCCAGCAGCCGTGCCAAATGATGAGTTTCACACGCGAACTCATCGAGCTGGGCCGGCCGGCTGAGCAGGCCGCGGTACGGCAGCGAAGGGAGGCAGGGTGAACCAGTCGGGAACCGCTCGTCGCAGCGTCTCCGGTCCCTGTACCGCCACGGCCCCGGAACGCAGAGCGGCGGGCCATCCCAGGTCGCCGCGCCAGATCTTGATCATGTGACGCAGGCTCGCGGAGACAGTGACGGTCACATCGAAGCCCGGATCCACGTCGCAGACGTCGGCTTCGGCCGCTGTGATCACCAGCCACCAGTGGCGGGCGTTCGCGGCGACGTCCGAGAACACGAACCGGACCACGGTGCGCCCGGCCGGAACGACACCGTGGTCGATACGCCGGTGCATGTCCCACATCAGCAGCTTGGGATCGAGATCCGCGTCACCGAGCTCACCGATCCACCGAATGCCCCAGACACTCAGTGCCTCGACCACCGGCCGGAGCTCATGGCCCGCCGGGGTCAGGACGTAGCGCACCTGATGGCCCTCGGACCGTCTTTCCACGATTCCTGCGCGCACGAGCTGCTGCAGTCGCTTGGACAACAGCGTGGGCGACATCCGAGGCACACCGCGCCGCAGCTCGTTGAAGTGCTCGGTCCCCGTCACCAGTTCGCGCACGATCAGCAGCGTCCAGCGTTCGTCGAGCAGCTCCATCGCTTTTGCGACCGGACAGAACTGGTAGTACGAGGACCCCATAGGTACAGGCTAGGACCCTGGTGAGAGCTCGGCCACCGACCGGGGACGAAGCTACGGACACCGACGGAGCGGGCTCCGGTACAGATCCCGTACTGGAACAGGCACACGTACCTTCCTAGCCTTGGTTCTACGGGAGCGGTGACGATCCCGGCAGTGCCACGGAATCCGGAGGCGAGCTCTCATGACCGAAGCAATCGACGCAGTAGAGGCCGACCGCGCACTCAAGACGAAGCACCGCAAGATGTGGGCACTGGGCGACTACCCGGCCGTGGCCACCCAGCTCATCCCGGACCTCGGACCCGATCTGGTCCAGGCATGCGGCATCCGCAGCGGTCAGCGCGTCCTGGACATCGCGGCCGGGTCGGGCAACGCCGCGATTCCTGCGGCCCTGGCAGGGGCGAGCGTCGTGGCCTGCGACCTCACGCCCGAGCTGTTCGAGGCCGGGCGCAAGCTCGCCGCAGAGCGGGGCGCGGAGGTGGAGTGGCGTGAGGCCGACGCGGAGGCTCTCCCCTTCCTCGACGGAGAATTCGACACTGTCATGTCATGCGTGGGGATCATGTTCGCCCCGCATCACCAGGTCAGTGCCGATGAGCTGATCCGTGTCTGCCGCCCGGGCGGGACGATCGGCCTGCTCAACTGGACTCCGGAAGGGTTCATCGGACAGATGTTCGCCACGATGAAGCCGTTCGCGCCCCCGCCCCCGCCCGGTGCGCAGCCCCCGCCGATGTGGGGCCGGGCGGAACACGTCCGCGGCCTTCTCGGCGACCGGGTGACCGACGTAGAGGCACATCGGCGGACGGTGCGGATCGGCCGCTTCGGGAAGCCGGCGGACTTCCGTGAGTACTTCAAGGCCAACTACGGCCCGACCATTGCCACCTATCGGAACATCGCTGACGACCCCGACCGTGTCGCCGCGCTGGACGCCGGTCTCGACGGTCTCGCCGAAAGGGCGGGCGCAGGCGACATGGAGTGGGAGTACCTGGTGGTCACTGCCCGCAGGAGCGACTCCTGACGGTGACCGGACGAGCACGCACAGGGTGACGCCGGGACCGTGCAGCCCGTAGCGCCCCGCCGACCGCCCCTGCCCGTTTGTCGCTGGGGGCGGCCCTGCGGTGGACCCAGTGGCTGAGATCAGGCGAGCAGCAGTCGACACCAACCGTCAGCGAGCCAACGCTCGAACCGCTCGGGCGGCCAGTCGCGGTCCTCGACCAGCAGGCAGTAGAACTCGGGCGAGTTGGTGGCCCAGATGACGTCGGCCACTTCCTCCAGATCCAGCCCGGGGCGCAGCTGTCCCGTCGCGGCCAGGTCCTGGGCCAACAGCCGCATGTTCTTCGCACGGCGCCGTGCGATGCCCTGCCAGACCTCCGCGGCCTCAGGCGGTCCCGTGCGGGCGACGCGCAGCAGTGGTGCCAGCCGGGCGTGCATCTCTCTGACGGCCCGTGCGTATCGGCGCAGCTTGAGTGCCGCGTCCGGTTCGGCGCGCATCTCGCGTACATAGTCCCGCTCGGCCGCCGGAACGGCGTCGCCGGTGCCCGAGATGGCGGACTCCACCAGCTGAAGGAACAGCGCCGGCTTGCGGCCCGCCACTGTGTAGACGGTGTCGACCGCGACGCCCGCGCGCTCGGCGAGCAGCGCCATCGTGGTTGCTGCGTAACCGCGTTCGGCGAACAGCTGCGTCGCCGCGTCCAGGATCGCCTGCCGGGTCGCCTGCGCTGCCGCCCGTCGGCGGCTCGTGTCGTACTGCCTCTTGACCTGTTCGTCCACGGGGTCGATGCTAGTCGTATTCATCCGAAATGGCTTCGGTTGAATATGAGGGATGTGGTCCTGTGACGTACGCGTTCACCTTCGAGGTGCCGATCGACGCGGACACCTACGCACGCATCAAGGAAGGTCTGGGGCCGGAGAAGCCGCCCGGGTTGGTGGCTCACCTCGTCCAGCGCACAGCCGGTGGGCTGAGGTACACGGATGTCTGGGAGTCGGAGGCCGACTGGAAGCGGTTTGCCGAGGAGCGTCTGCATCCGGTCGTGGACCGAGTGGTCACGGCGGCGCTGGGCTTTCGTCCGCCCGAGCCGTCGGTTCAGCGCCTTGAGATGGTGGACGCCTGGATCGGTGCCTGACACCTCACGCGTCCAGGTGTCTTGATCCCCAGCGTTGTTGACTCGGCAGGTCGGGGGGCTTGCCGCAGGCTCAGGGCTAGGCCGGACAGCGTGAGAGCAGGCCGCGTGTAGTGCACACCTAGTTAGGTTACCGTGCGCTACCGCGGCACTCACGGCCGCCGGCGTCACGGTCGCCCCTGTCGCCGGCACGTTCACCACGCCGCCGAGAGGCAATTCGGTGGCCGCCGCGCTCGGGCATTGTTCACGAATTGTTGGATTGCCGATACGTTGCGTGATGACAGTGGGTCGTTGCAGAGGCGGCTCGCGGCATCGAAAGGACTGACAGCCATGAAGCGACGTATGGCTACAACGCTGGGGGCGCTCGCGGCCGCCGCAGCGCTGGCCCTCACGGTCCCAAGTTCCGCGTACGCGGCGGAAGGCGTGCTGATCATCAATGGCAGCGAGTACAAGGACCCGTCCGGCTGCTACTCGATCACCTGGTACCCGTCGTCAGTGACCAACCACACCGATGCCATCGCTGAGGTGCACTCCGGGCCCAAGTGCACCGGGCTCGTGGAGGAACTTCTCTATCCTGGCAAGACGTACCACTCCGAGACTGCCGGGAGCGTCTTCGTCCTCTGACGCCCCGATCGGCCACCCGCCCGCTTCGTGGTGCCCGCTCCCACAGTCCGGTGGCGGGTGGTCTGCGCGCATGGGTGGGGCGGAGAGCGAAGAGCCTGCGCGAGGGGCGGGCTGCGGGGAGGCCGGCCCTGAGTGTCTGTCCAGTCTCAACGGGCAGGCCCAGCTCTTTCGAGCTGTCGGCTGTCAGGCTCCGCGTGGGGCTGAGTCGTAGGACGCTCGCCAAGGCACTCCGTGCCGGCGTCAGGCCGACGGCCGAAAGGAGCGCCTCGAGGCTGATGTGGCCATCGCCGGTGCCGTCGTCCCGCTCGACCAAGAGCTGCGATGGGCGCAACTCGCACCCATACCTGGCCCTCGGCGTGGTTCACCCGGCGATGGTCGCGTACTGGTTCGGCCCGACCGATCGACTTCCGGCCGCGGCGAGGACGCCAGAGCCGCTCAGATCTCCCCTCAGCCGTGACCGGCCGTACAGCCCCTGAGCGGCGATCAAGGGTTCGGGCGTCTCTTCGGATCCCCTGATGAGCGCTCCGTCGGCGGCCTTCGCTCCGGACCGCCGGCTGGTCAGAGCTGGAACTCGGCGGGAGACAGTCCCAGCGCTGTGCAGGCCTCCCGGATGATCATGTGTTCGGCATGGGAGAAGTCTCCGTCAGCTCCGGCGATGATGATGCCGGTCTGGATCACCGCCCGCGCCTCGGTCGGCTTCTTCGCGGTCTTGGCGATGTCCTGCATCGCCTCGGCCTTGCCCTGTGCGAAGTTGTGAGTCAGCTGGTCCGCATGCTTGCCGAAGCGCTGGCGCAACTGCTCCGGAGGGAAGTTCTGCAGCACGTCGTTGCTGAGGATCAACGACTCGACGTGCTGCCGCTCGGCCGGGTCCACGCGTCCGTCCGCAGCAGCGACCAGTGCACACATGGCCATGCTCGCGTCCCGGTACGCGCCACTCTTCAGCTCGGTCTTGAGGGAGCCGAGCTGTGTCTTCAGCACACTCACCAACTGGGCGCGTGGGCCACCGGACCCTCCACCGCGGCTCGGTCCGTGGGTTGACCCACGGCCGCCCTGGGCCTGCTGCAGAGTCTTGGCCTGGTCCTTGAGCCGGTCCCACATGGGCATGGACTTCACCTCGTTGTTCCGTGCGTCATCGGTCGCGCATCCGCTCGCGCGTTCACCGGACCAACGGCTGCCGTAAGGCAAAGGTTCCGCAAAATAGCGGCCTCCCTCTTGCGGGGCATCGCTGGGCAGGCAGGCAGGCAGGCAGGCAGGCGGGGCTCGCCAGGCATCGTGCCGCCCACCGGGCTGCGTCTATGTCGCCGAACTCGATCGACTCAGTCCCGCGTACCGGTGTGCCACTCCGCCGGGAAGCAGGTATTCGGCCAGCAGGTTGCCGGCGCGGCGGGACGGCAACCCCATGTCGTGCAGGAGTTCATCCGCGCAGTGGATGTCGTAGGGGCCGAAGTCGTAACCGCCGGAGCCCGGCAGCACCTGCTCCTGCCAGGCCAGGCGGGCGTCGGTGTCCTCCCGCATCTCTTGCTCATCCGGGACGGTGCGCAGCGTCGCCCGGAAATGGCCGGTCAGCCAGTGTGCGGTGAGTTCCACGCCCATCATGTTGTTGAAGACCTGTCGGAAGCCGACGAATCCCAGCCGGTCGGTGCCGGGCGGCACGATGCCCCGGTAGAGCCGCAGCCGCCCGTCGGCATCGTGCACGCGCACGCTCGGGTCCAGGAACGGGAAGACTTTGCGGTGGCCCGTGGCGAACACGATGACATCCGCCGCCACTTCCTCGCCGGTGGCCAGACGCAGCCCTTCGTCGGTGTAGGCCTCGACGGCACTGACCTTGGTGGCGATCAGGCCGCGCCGAACGGCCTGTGTGTAGCCGCGTGGCATCACTCCCGCGTGGGCCAGATGGAAGGGGAGGGCGTGAGTGGGCCGCAGATGCCTCGGCAGCCGGTACAGCCCGGTGGAAAACAGCATGTCGCGGGTGATGAGCCACCACAGAGCACGCTTGACCCGGTTGTCGATGCGGTCGATCGGGGAGACGCAGGCGGGATCGTGATACCGGGGCAGGAGCGCCTCGCCGAGCCGGGTGAACAGGATCCACTTGTAGCCGACCAGGCCGAGCAGAAGCCGCTCAGGGATCATCCAGTTCACCTTGCGCTGCACGATCGTGGCCGCGGCCGCCTCGGGTGCGGCGCGGGTGACCAGGTCCAACGCGGACTTGCCGCCGCCCACGACGACCACGCGCCGTCCGGTGAACGTCCCGGCCCGCACTTCGTTGGAGTGCAGCACGGTCCCACGGAACAACTCACGCCCAGGCAGCTTGGGCAGTTGGGCATGATGATGAGCCCCACTGGCGACAACGACGTAGTCGAATGTCTCGCGACGGCGGTTCGCGGCCTCGTCCCCGGCGGGCCGGGAGTCGACCGACCAGCCGGAGGCGCCCACGCGCCCGGGCCCCTCCGCCGGCCGGATGGAGACCACCTCGGTTCCGGGCCGGACGCAGTCCAGCACACCGAAAGTCCGGGCGTAGTCCTCCAGGTAGCGTTGCGTGTCCACCGCGCCGGCGAAGTGCAAGCGGTTGGGCAGGTCCGCGAACTCGAAGAGGCGGAGTGCGGACTGGTTGGCCAGGCCGTCGTAGCAGCCCTCTGATGACCAGATCCCGCCGACCTGCCGGTACTTGTCGAAGACCGTGACGTCGAAGCCGTTCTCCAGCAGCACCTTCGCGGTGACGATTCCGCCGGGGCCGGCCCCGACCACACACGCTCTCATCAGCTGTCACTCCCCGTGGGCGATCGCCGTGTCCAGCTCGCTCATCATCCCGGTCGCGGACCTCCGTGCCCAGGGCGCCTCCGATGCCTGAGGATCAGAAGTCGAACCAGCACGACCACACCCCAGGGCGCGATGCGCTCGAACCTGCCCTGGGCGGCAGACAGTCGCCTGGGGCCCAGCGGCGCACGCGGCTGAAGCCGGAGAACGCTTCTGGGTCTTCCTCGTCGGGAGGCCGGGCTGGTGGCACCTGGGGCAGGCGTCAGTAGGGGAGGCCCTCCGAGGCCGCGCGCAGGGCGGCGAGCAGACACGTGGTGATCTCGCTGCCCGACGCGCCGGGCTCCTCCGCGTACTGGCGGGCGAAGTCCTCCGAGGCCGCTCGGAGCGCGCCGTTGAACGTCGCCGCGTGCACCCGGATCCGAAGGTCGTCGGCGCTGACGCCGGACCGGTCGGCGAGGAGTTGACCGAGGACGGGCAGGGCGTCGTCGTGGGCCTGGAGCCAGACGGAGCGCAGCGCCGGGTCGGTGGACGTCATACGGATCAGATCGAGGATGACGGGGGTCCCGTCCGGCAGTTCACCGTCGCGCA
The DNA here is from genome assembly GCF_042749285.1 of Streptomyces sp. NPDC059499. Lineage (NCBI taxonomy): Bacteria > Bacillati > Actinomycetota > Actinomycetes > Kitasatosporales > Streptomycetaceae > Streptomyces > Streptomyces sp. NPDC059499. The sequence continues at coordinate 102,735 of NZ_JBHYTT010000012.1, read as the reverse complement.
GGGAGCAAGTGACGAAGTCCAGCAGGCTCATGTCCGCCGGCCACTGGCGCAGTTGCTGGATGGCGAACTCGAGCCCTGCGGAGAGCAGCGGCAGCACGCAGCTCTCCTTGGTGGGGAAGTGGCGCCACAGGGTGCGGGAGGAGATACCGACGGCCCGGGCGATCTGCTCGCCCGTCGTGCCGGTGACGCCCTGTGAGGAGAACAGACGGACGGCTTCGGCGGCGATCTCGAAGCGGAGAGCAGCCTTGCGGCGTTCGGCGAGCGACGGCCTCACATCTGCCCGAATCATCTGCTCACGTACCGCTGATGGCGCTTCGTGCACCCTCGCACCCCCGGCTCTCGTCCCCACACCGCAGCATAGCGAGCCATTGAAAAGTGGCGCATGCCGACGTCTTGTCACTGAGTGACACGCGGACCTACGCTGCCGTAAGTGACCAGCGAGTAACAGTGTTGGTTCACGCCTTCGTTTGTCATGCGCAGGACGCATTGAAGGTGGTCAGGCGTAGTCGACCGCCAAGGATCGGCACGCCCCGGCAACGCGATCGACCACACCGTTCCGACAGCACCAACCTGCCTTCCCCGCACGAAAGGAGCTGCCCATGCCCACTCCCACCAGGCGCGCCCTGCTCACCGGTGCTGCAGGCCTCGCGGCCGCGAGCGTCCTGTCGCCGTCCTCCGCGGTGGCCGCGCCGGCCCGGGTGAGACTCGCCAGGGAGGAGCACAGGGCCGTTGTCATCGGCTCAGGCTTCGGCGGTGGCGTCGCCGCGCTGCGGCTGGCCCGGGCCGGCGTGCCGGTGACCGTACTGGAGCGCGGACGCCGCTGGCCCACGGGGCCGAATGCGGAGACCTTCCCCCGGGTGTCCGGCCTCGACAAGCGGGCGCTCTGGTACGGAACTCTCCCGGCGGCCGCCCGGCCGCTCGCGCAACTGATCGGCGCACCTCTGGACTTCGCGCCCTACGTGGGCCTCCTGGAGCCGGTACTCGGGCAGAACATCCTGGGCGTCTGCGCTGCCGGGGTCGGTGGCGGCTCCCTCGTCTACCAGGGAATGACGCTGCAGCCTTCCGAGGCGGTCTTCAACACCTGGCTGCCCCAGGACCTCGACTACCGGCGCATGAACGAGATCCACTACCCACGGGTCGCGGGCATGCTCCGGGCGGCGACCGCGCCCGACGCACTGGTCGGTTCACCCCACTACTACGCGGCGCGGGTCTTCGCCGAGCGGGTGCGCCGGGCCGGGTACGGCGTGGAGAAGATTCCCATGCCGATCGACTGGGACTACGCCCTGGCCGAGCTGCGGGGTGAGATGCGGCCGTCCTACACGAACGGCGACTGCGCGCTCGGCGTCAACAACGGCGGCAAGCACTCCGTCGACGTGACCTACCTCCGACTGGCCGAGGAGACCGGGAAGGTGACCGTCGAGACCCACCACAACGTCACCTCCGTGGCGCGGGCGGCGGACGGCCGGTGGGAAGTGCATGTCGACCGCACCGACGACGCGGGAACCGTGCTGGAGCAGAAGGTCCTCTCCACGCGAGCCCTCGTCATGGCGGCCGGAAGCCTCAACACCAGCAAACTCCTCGTCCGCGCCGGAGCCACCGGCGCCATCCCCGATCTGCCCGACGGCCTTGGCGAAGGGTGGGGAACCAACGGCGATCGCATCTACGCCTGGACGAACCTCCAGGAGGACTTCGGGGCCGAACAGGGAGGTCCGGTCGTCTACGGCAGCAAGGAGTGGGACGACCCCGGGACCGCGAACACGATCATCCAGGCGTCACTCCCGCCGCTCGGTATCGACGCACGGACGACCATGCTCGTCGGCTTCGGGGTGAGTGCGGACCGCGGCCGGTTCCGATACGACGCCGCCACCGACTCCGTGTCGCTGCACTGGCCCCTGGGCGGCGACGCCGCCAGCCACCGCAACATCCATCGGCGCGTCACCAAGGTGTCCAAGGGGCTCGGCCTCCTCACGGATACGAACGCCCTGGTCAACAGCACCTGGCACCCGCTGGGCGGCGCCCCGATGGGCACGGTCTGCGACCTGGAAGGCCGCGTCCTGGGTCAGCGCGGTCTCTACGTGCTCGACGGCGCCCTGATCCCCGGTACGACCGGCGCCTGCAACCCGTCCATGACCATCGCCGCCGTGGCCGAACGGGCCATGGACGCGATCACCGCGCACGACATCGACACGATCATCTGACCGACGAACGAGGAGCACACCATGAGCCGCACCAGAACCCGTTCCCGTTCCACCCTCACCCCCGCTCCCACCCTCACCCCCGCCCGTAGCAACAAGGCCGGACTGAGCCTCCTGGCCGGCGTCGTCGCAGCCGGCACCGTCTGCGCCGGCCTGACTGCGGTACCGGCCTCCGCCGCCGTACCGGAACCCGTCGTCTCCCGCGGGGTCACCATCCCCGCCTTCTACACCCCGCCGAGCGAACTCCCCTCCACCAACGGTGCGTTGATCCGCACCGAAGCCATGCCGCTCGGTCTGAGCATCCCCGGCCTGGACGGCCGCGCGATGCCGGGCACCGCAACCCGTCTGATGTACAAGTCCACCGACTCGGCAGGGCTGCCCGTCGCCGTGACCGGCGCGTACATCGAACCCTCGGCCACCTGGAAGGGAACCGGCCCACGCCCCCTGGTGGCGGTGGCCTCGGGCACCATGGGCCAGGGCGACCAGTGCGCGCCGTCCTTCGCCCTGCAGAACCCGCTCACCCTCAACGGCGACACCGTCTCCGTGGGCTACGAGGCGCTGGCGATCTACCGTCTCCTTTCCACCGGGGCGGCGGTCGTCGTCACCGACTACGTCGGCCTCGGAGCAACCGACCGCCTGCACACCTACGTCAACCGCGTCGACCAGGCACACGCCTTGCTCGACGCCGCCCGCGCAGCCCGTTCCGTACCCGGCGCATCGATCACCCAGGCTTCCAGGACGGGCCTGTACGGCTACAGCCAGGGCGGCGGTGCCAGCGCCGCTGCCGCGGAACTCCAGGCCTCCTACGCGCCCGACGTCCCGCTCGCAGGAACCTACGCCGGCGCACCCCCGGCGGATCTGACCTCGGTCATGAAGGGCATCGACGGAAGTGCGCTCGCCGGTGCGCTGGCCTGGTCGATCAGCGGCTTCGCCCAGGCCGACCCCGACCTGCGCGCGGTCGTCGAAGCGAACATCAGTGCCACCGGCAAGGCAGCTCTGGCGGACGCGTCGACCATGTGCGTCGGCGACGCGCTGTTCGGGTACGGCTTCACCAAGAGCAGCAAGTGGACCACCAGCGGCAAGTCGATGGGGGACATCATCGCCGCGGAACCCCGTGCGAAGGCGGCCCTGGACAAGCAGCGCATCGGGAGGCTGAAGCCGACCGGACCGGTACGTCTGGCCACCGGCATCCAGGACGACATCGTTCCGCACTCCCAGGTCCGGCAGCTCGCCCTCGACTGGTGCAACAAGGGCGCCACCGTCACTTACGACGCCATCGTCCTGCCGAACCTGGGCGACAAGATCCTCACCAACCATCTCGTACCGCTCATCACCGACCAGGGCGACGCGATCTCCTGGCTGACCGACCGCCTCTCCGGCAAGGCGGTCACCTCCAACTGCTGGACGATGCCCATTCAGCCCTGACCCCTCCAGCGTCGACCAACGGGTCCACCGGAGCGTCGCTCCGGTGGACCCGTGTGTGCTGAGTCCGGCGTACAGCCGCAGATCCGACTGCCTGTCAGAGGGCGGCTCCTGGCCGTGCAGGAGCCGGCAGGGACGCCGCACGGCCGGCTCGCGTCAGTGGGTGCCGAGCAGGGCGCGCCAGGTCTGCGGGCCGATGACGCCGTCTACCTGCAAGTGGTGGTTCTTCTGGAAGGCGGCTGCTGCCGACTTCGTCTTCGAGCCGAACCCGCCGTCGACCGTGAGGCCGTAGCCGTAGACGTTCAGCTGCGTCTGGGCGGCCTTCACCGCCTGGCCGGACGTGCCTTGCTGCACCGTAACGATCAGCTTGGACCACGTGTTCGGGCCGATGACGCCATCAGCGGTCAGGGAACGGGACTTCTGGAACTTGATCACGGCGGAGCGGGTCTTCGCACCGAAGATGCCGTCGGCCTCGACCGTGTGGCCCCGCGCGGTCAGCAACTGCTGGGCGGACCGCACGTCCGCACCCTTGGAACCGCTCTGGAGGATCGGCCAGGACACACTCGGGGAGGGCACCTGTCCACCGCCTCCGCCACCATCCAGCTTGACCGGGCGGAAGGGGTCGTAGTTGTCACTGCCGATCCCGTACCTGAGTTGCCGGTGTGTCGTCCCGTACGTACCGCGCTGTTCGTACGCCCAGTAGGCACTGTGCGACGCGTTGGCCCACTTCTCGAAGATCACCACGTGACGGAAGTCGCCGTCAGTGGTGCTGTAGTCGATGAGCAGGTCCCCCTTCGTGAGCTGACTCACGCTGCTGAGCCGCTTGGTGACACCGTTTCGCGAGTCGGCCAGCCCGACGGTGTTCAGGCCGGGCTTCCCCAGCCCGAGCGCCATGGAGACGTAACCGGAGCAGTCCTGGCGGTATCCGTCCTTCCAGTTGCGCTCCATGCTGTAGGGGACGGGGCCTCCGTTGTTGGCCGTGAGCCAGGTGCGGGCCCGGTTGATCATCGTGTCGCGCGAGAGCGTGGCCGTAGCCATGGTCGACATCTCGCTGACCTGGGTGACGAGCTTGCTTTCGGCCTCGGGCTCGGGGCCGTAGTCGGTTTCGCCCTGTGCGGCGACCGTCGTCGGCTCCGAGGAGACGTTGTCGGCGAGCGACGGTACGACGGCGATTGCGACCGCGACACCTCCGGCGGCGACACCTATGAGAGTGACCTGCGCACGGCGCGTGAGTCGGCTGCTGAAAGACATGATTTCCCCGTATTCCTGTCGTGATGGCACGCCGACCCGAGTGGGCCGGCCGGGGCTCGGCGTTCCTCTCGTAGGTCGGCTGTCGCCTGCGGCCCCTGACGGGTCATTACAATGGCAAAGGTTGCTGCCCCGGCCCAGCGCTGTGTGGAAGCTGCATCAGTCAGTGACGTGACCTCGACAATGTTCGGGATGTGTGACCGATCTCGTCACGGCCGATCGTTCCTCCGAAGCGCGACAATCCGCCTGCGTGCTCCTGTGGGGCCCGGGCGTCCACTCGGCACTCCCTGTCGGGCCGTCGAACAGCTGGTTGGCGACGAGTGGGCGGTCGAGGGCTCCAAGTGTGATGAAGGGAAGGTGAGTTGATCGCGTCGATCGGGCTGGCGACTGGGCGTCGCCGGAACGCCCGGTGCGGGGTGCTGTGCGGCGGCCCGCGCAACTTGCCGCACACGACCCGCGCCACCCTCTGTCGGCCGGCGCACACTCGTACGGGCTGTTCATGCCCGCGGTTTGTCGGAGGGCAGGTCGTCGAATCCTGTGCGGATGGATTTCGGAGATCGGGTGAACCGTGCCATCGAGCAAACGGTGTCGGGCAGGGGACCGATCTCTGTGACGGGGGAGACCGGTCCCCTTCGGGTGGCGGGCGACCGGCTGCAGGTCCGGCGGGTGGCCGCTGCCCGGACGGATCCGGTGACCCGGCCTTCATCGGTTCAGCGAAGAGTTTCGGGCCGCGTGACGAAGCGGGCAAGCTCCTCGGCTCCGCCGCGGGGCAGGTCAGCGACCGCTGCATCCGGCAACGCGGCAATCACGGCGCGCAGCCCCGCGTTCAGGTCCGGCAGCAGGGACCAGGCTGAAGCCGGGGCCCTGACGGCAGTGAGCAGCAGATCGCCCGGGTAGAAGGAGGCGTCGAGCAAGGGCTCCTCGAGCAGCAAGCGAACTGCGAGTGGAAGGACGTAGGGCAGTGCGACCTGCTGTGAAACGAGGACGCGCAGATCCGCCGGACCGAATTCCCGCAGGCGCACATGCCGCAACGCATGCACTTTGCGCATCAAGTCGGTCGCGTCAGCGGCAGGGGACGTCCAGCGCGGCGGGTCCAGTTCATCGAGTGTGCGGTCCAGGTGCAGCAGATGGTCCATGGCGCCCATTCTCACCGAAGCGGACACGGGACCTCGGGCCAGGTCACGGGCGTGAAGTCCAAGCTCTGCGCGTGATCCGCCCGACTTCCCCGGACTGCCCGACCCGGTCGGCGACCCGCTCGCTGGTGGAGAAGCGAGCCGACACACGTGCCGATCTCCCGGATGGACGGACTTTTCGCGTCCCTCCGCGTTGTGATCCCTGATCACCCGCATGATCTCAGGATGCCGCTCGCGTCGGGTCCTCCACCGACGGCACCCTCATCGAGCTGTACGCCCACAAGCCCTCGACCCGAGCCGACCCGAACCGACGGCCGCACCGCCGTCCCCACCCTTCAGGAGCAGCCCGTGATCACCGAGCAAGAAGCCCGCGACGCCATCCGGCACGCCCTCGGCGACGTCGCCAGCATCAGCATCGAGACCTTCCCTGCAGGCAACCTCTCGATCACCATCACCAAGGGCGAACACGCAGCGACGATCGACGGTCACACGGAAAGCGGCTGGGGCTGGAGCATCGACCCCGTCGAGGACGACGGATTCTCCGGCCACGAGAACACTGCCGACACGCTCGAGGAAGCTCTCGTGAGCATCCACGCCGCCCTCATCTGAAACGACACGAGCCGGCAGGGCGTGGCCACGAGTCCACCGCACATGTGCGGAGAGCACGCCCTGTCGGCCATGTCTCCTTCGATACGCGCCGTGGCGAGGCCGAGGCGTCGTCCCCTGTGTGCCACGACGGGGCGGAACCGATCGGGTGATCGTTTCAGGTCGCAGCACCGGGCAGCGGACGAGGCGCCGGCCCGTCCGCCAGGGGTTCCTCGTCGGCCGCCGGACGGGCCGGCCACCAGGAGCGGTTACCGAGCAGGGCCAGCGCGGACGGCAGGACCAGCGCACGCAGCACCATCGCGTCGAACAGCACCGCGACCGTGAGGCCGACAGCGATCTGCTTCATCTCGATCCGGTCGATGAAGAGGAAGCTGAGGAAGACCGAGACCATGATGACGGCCGCGCTGGTGACCACACTCGCCGATCCCGCGATGCCGTCGACCACTGCCTGCCGGGTGGGCACCCCCTTGCGTACGGACTCCTGGATCCTGCTCACCACGAAGATCTGGTAGTCGGTGGAGAGCCCCACCAGGATCGCGAAGACCATGAGCGGCGTTCGCGATCCGACGAAGCCGAGTGATTCGAACCCGAGTACGCCCTCTGCCCATGTCCCTTGGAAGACCAGGGTCAGTACGCCCCAGGAGACCATCACCGTAGCCAGATTGAGTGCCACGCCCAGGACCGCGAGGACAACGGATCGGAACGCGGCGAACATGATGGCGAGAGTCGTCAGTGACACGAAGACGATCACCCAGGGCAGCCGGTCCTCCTGGTGCGCCGCGTAGTCCACCCCGCCGGCGATCTCCCCGGAGACCGCGACTTCCACCCCCGTTGCCGCCCCGCTCACGGTGTCCGGTATCAGATCGGTCCGCAGCCGCTCCAGGGAGCGCGTCGCCTCTGCCGAGTTCTGGGCGTACGGAACGGGAACCTTCAGCATGGCCGTACGCCCGTCCTCGGCCACGGTCAGCTCCGGCATCCGGTCCTGGGCGAAGAGTCCGTCCCCCCTGGTCCGGTCGGCGAGTGCCCGCAGCAGAGCTGCGGGGTCCTCGGCCCGCACCACGACGAGGTGCGCGGGCCCTTGGGACGGGTACGCGGCTGTCAGCCGGTCGTACGTGGACACCGCCACCAGACTGTCGGGGAACGTCTCCTTGCCCTCTGTGCCGAGCTTCATGTTCAGCGCGGGCAGGGCGAGCGCGGCTGTCGCGGCGGTGCCGAGGAGCAAGGCGGCCAGTGGACGGCGCACCACCGGTCCGAGGAGGGCGGTCCACGCCTTGTTTCCGCTCCCGCCCTTACCGCTGCTCCCGTCCCGGTCCCCGTCCTGCCTGCGCCGGGTCCGCCGCCCGTCCATCCGGTGCCCCAGCATGGCGAGCAGCGCCGGAAGTACGGTCAGAGAGCCGGCCACCGCGACCAGGGTCACCAGGATCGCGCCGGTGGCGATGGACGAGAAGATCACGTCGTCCACCAGGTAGAGACCACCGAGCGCGAGCACGACGGCCAGTCCGGAGTCCACGACTGCCCGCCCCGAGGTGGCCGCGGCAACCTCGACAGCAGCCACATGGCTGAGCCTTCCGCCCGAACGCTCGCGCTCCTCGCGGGCCCGCTTGAGGTAGAAGAGCGAGTAGTCGACGCCGACGGCCATGCCCAGCATGAAGATCACGCTGATCGCCGCGCCACCCGCGTCCGGGAACACCCAGGACGCCAGACCGTACAGACCGACGGCCCCCGCGAAAGCGGTCAGCGCGAGCAGGACCGGGATCCCTGCCGCCAGCACCGCGCCGAAGACGACGAACAGGATGAGGAAGGTGACGGGCAGACTGATGGCCTCGGTCCGCTGGAGGTCCTGGCCCATCTTGTCGTTGACCGCGGTCGATATCGACGCGCTGCCGGTCTGCTCGATCCGCAGATCCTTGTGCGCCCTCTGCACCGCCTCCGTCTGTTCGAGGAGACCCTCGACATCGTCCTTCGCGGTCTCCTTGTCCCCGCGGAGGGTGACGGTCACCCGCAGCGCGGCACCATGGTCGGCCCGCACCGGATCGGCGACCCGGACGACGGACGGCAGGGAGGCCATCCGTCCCCGTATCTCACCCGCTGCGGCGCGGGCGGCCGATTCGTCGAGGCGGCCGTCCTTGTCCGGAGCCGTGATGAGCACCTGCTCCTCCGGAGCGGGCGTGAGACCACCTCGCGCGGCCATTGCCTCGGCCCGCCCTGCCTCACCGACCCAGAAGTCCTCGAACGTGCCCTTGTTGGTACCCACGGCCATGCCGGCACCGAGGCACAGGGCCACGAAGAGCAGCCACCCCACGATCGCCCGCCAGGGATGCGTGGCGAACCACCTGGCTGTCCGGACCGTGATCGGTCGATGCTCGCTACGCACGCGGGTCCCTTCCGGGGAACAGTGATTTCTTGCTTGATCACCTTCCTCGGCCCGGGCCGCGAGTGCACTGGTGCACGCAACCGGCTTCTCCTGTGGCTAGCCCCACCCCTGGTGCCGTCCCGGACGGCTCAAGCCGGTGGAATTGCCGGGTTGCGCTGCTCGAAGCGGCCGGGCTTGCCCCAGGAGAGGGGCGCCTGCCAGTCATGTGGCTGCGGCATACCTCTCCGCCGTCAACTCGAAGACCCGTACTCGTCGCCTGCAACTGGGATCGACCGTCTCATGGAAGGGGCGCATCCCTAGCTTGGTCATGATCCGTTCGGACGCATCGTTTCCCACCTGAGCAATGCTGATGATCCGCTTCAGTGCGCAGTCCTCGAACCCGAACCGAACCGCTGCCGCAGCGGCCTCGGTGGCCAGCCCCTGTCCCCAGTGCGCGCGACCCAGCCGCCAGCCGACCTCGACCGCCGGCAGTACCTCCGGCAGGAAGTCGGGAACCGACAGGCCGGTGAACCCGGCCAGCTCGTGCGTGGAGCGGATCTCCACGGCGAACAGGCCGAAGCCCTGTACCTCCCACCCGCGCTCCATGGCTTCGATCCCGCTGCGGGTCTGCTGTTCGTCACGGACGCTGCCGTCACCGATCCACCGCATCACATCGGGGTCGGCGTTGACGGCGGCGAGGGGGACGACATCCTCCTCCCGCCAGCGGCGCAGGAGCAGGCGGGGAGTCTCAAGCATGACCATCCGAACATTCTGGACCAGTCTGCGTGCGGCTCCACCACCCTCACCGGATGCCTTCGGCACAAGGCCCGGGCCGTTCTGATGGCAACTAGAATTCCTCACTGCCGGCACCGGCTCCGACGGCGGTCGGAAGCTCTGGATCACTGGGGGATGGCAGTGCACGTTGCGCCCTGGATCCATGTCGTCGCGGAGCAAGGCTCCATGCCTGTCGATCTCCTGCTTCCCGTGACCGGGAAGACGTACGTGGCGCGACTCGACGGCCGGGAGATGCGGGACACGGACTCCGTCTTCCAGGTCTTCTACGACGGACTGCGGCTGCCGGACTACTTCGGGTGGAACTGGGATGCCCTCTCCGACTGCCTGCGCGACCTGAACTGGCTGCGCGCGGAACACCACGTACTGAGCATCGAGGCCGCGGACGAGGCACTGTCGGACGATGCCGCCGGGCAGCAGTTGCTCTTCAGGACCCTTCTGCGGGCAGGACAGCGCTGGTCCTCGACACAGCGGCCCCAGGGTGTTGACCTCAGCAGGCTTGTAGTCGTCATGTCCTGTGATCCAGCCTCCGTTTCGGTCCTGCAGGCACAACTGCGCATGTGCTGGGACGGGCCGGGTTCGTCGTAGCGGCGCGGTGAACGCGCACGCCGAACGTTCTCGGGTGAAGCGCCGGAAGCCGGCGTTGTCGACGCCGCACGAGCAGCGTTTCCCCAATGGGACCGAGTCACATCTGCACCCGCCGGCAAGAGGAGGTACAGGAAAACCCGAGGTCCTGGCCTGATGACGCGGGACCGGCCTGGGGCCTAGGGTGTGCCGGTGATCTTCAAGAGGAAGCAGAAGGGCGCGCGACTCGCTGCCGCGGTGTCCGAGCTCGAGGATGCGGTCGCCGCTCGCGATGGCGACCGCACCGGTCGTGCGTTCACTGCCATGATGCGCGACGTGCAGTCGGCCTCGGATGCTGAACTGATGTCGGCAGGGCCCCGGTTGGCGGCGCTGCTCCCGGCGTTCCCACCCACGGGACCGCGGCCGACACTGGCGATGGCGGTCGGCTTCTGCGTGGAGCGCGCGGCCGACCCGGCAGCCTGTGCGGAGCCGATCCTCAGTGGCGTTCACAAGGACCTGCTCGACGCCCTGGAGTTCGCCCGCCGCTGGACCGCCGGCGGGGCCGAGGACGAACTTCCGGAGCCGGACGAGAAGATCATCGACGACGCGCTGCTGGCACGCCTGGGCGGCGACGCGGACGAGGCCACGCGGCTGGCGCTGGCCTGGTGCTCGGCCGAGGAGTGGCAGCCACCCGCGCTGGCCGTACTGTGCCGCAGCGCTGAAGTGCGTCATCGGTACGCATCCGAGATCCTCCCCGCCTGCCGCGACTTGGAGGCTCTGGAGCGGCACGACCTCAAGTGCCTCACCTACGCGCTGGCGGTTCTGGACGACGAGCCCCTGCTCGTGCTGCACGGACCGACCAGGACGGGGTTCGAGGTGCGCATCGGCGGCATAGGGGACAACTTCCAGTTGCACACGCTGCTCGCCCATGTCCTTGTGGGCGGCGGCCATGTACCCGGCACCAGGCCTTCGGCGGAGAGCGTTCGGCTGGCCACGGACCCCGAGCCCGCCCGGGGCCGCTCCGAGACCGTTGCGACGGGGACCTTCGAACTCCTCGCCCCGGACGGCGCGCGAATCTGGAACGAAGGGTTGCCCGACGACATCCCCGTGGTGGAGGGACGCCGCCTGCTCGTGCTCGATGAGCCGATGTACGAGCGCAGCTGGAACGCCGACCGGTTCTTCCCGCATCTCCCGGGCACCGCTGTACTGACCCGCGTCCTGACCACGGATGAGACCCGGACCTGGTTCGCCCGTACCTCGGCCGGGTCGAACGCGTAGGAACTCGGGAGGAAATGATGAGCACAGCCCGATAGCGCAGGCGGCCGCCTTGCACAATCGCTTGGCGGCGCGGAGAACGGACTCCCTGCCGATCAGCTACGTATCCGCAGCCACGGCGTGACGACCTCTCAGGCCTGGCCCGTTTCGAACCGGCTGATGCGGCCGTCGGTCGTCACATCGAACCGCCAGGCGGTGCGCATCTCGCCCCAGGTGTCGTTCCGATAGTCGACGATCAGGCCACGACCGCCGTCGGACTCGGACGCGACCGCCATGTGGCCGCCGGAAGAGAAGATCTCTCTGTCCGCCCATTCAGTGAGATTGCGGTCCGAGCCGTCGTCGGACATGGTCGCGCCAGGGGCGAGGAGTGCCTCGAAGGCGCCCCGGTCCCCGGCGTTGACGGCAGAGACGAAGGCGCGGACGGCGGGGTCGGTCAGCTGGGCCGGGTCGATCACAGGAGCCTCCAGGTCGTGCACGTACGGTGCGCGTGTGCGACCAGGGAACACCGTGGACAGGGCCGGGGATCCGACCTTCACTCATTCGAGTCCCCACCGCGTGTCACCGCATCACGGGACCGGCCGACTTCTACGGAGGCCGGCGTTCCCTACTTCCCGGGGCACATCGCGCGCCCCGTTCAACCGGACGGTGTGACGGAGGGCCACACGCCGAACCACTGCTCGGCGCCGTACTCCTCGAACCTCTCCACCTCGCTGAACCCCAGCTCGGCCGCAAGGCGCATCGAACGGCCGTTGGCAGTCTGCGTGCAGAGCACCACAGGCTCTCCGGGCAGGGCGTCGGCGAACCAGGCGAGTGCTGCCGCACACGCCTCGGCGGCGTACCCGTGTCCCCACGCTTCCGGCAGGAGTGTGTAACCGAGCTCGGCCTCCCCTCCGTCCGGACTGACGTGCCCCGGACGTCCTGCGTCGCGCCGATCGAGCGTGACCATGCCGATCATCGCTCCGTCGAGATCGATCACGAAAAGACCGTGGCGCCGCCCGGGTACCTCCGGCACCGCGCGTTCGAGCTCATCGCGCGGTCGAGGGCCACCGAGGTAGATGTGCACCTCGTGCGAAGCGAACAGTTCGATGAACGCCGCACGGTCCCGGGCCTCGGACTCGCGGAGAACGAGGCGTTCGGTCCATATCGGGGCAGGTGGCCAGGCGACGGGGCCGAGTCCAGTCATGGCGGGCAACCTATCGCACAGCCGTGAGGCCCGGCCAAGCGTTGTGCCATCGTGGGGATCATGGGCCAGTCGCAGGGATATCCCGTCCTCAGGAGCAGTACCCCAGCCGATACGTACGCGCTGGCTCAGCGTCTGCGCAACCTGATGTCCTGGCAGAAGCCGACCGTCCGTCTGGGCGCCGAACTGCAGACGGTCGAGGACGTGTTGCGCATGGTGGACGTGCTGCCGAACGCTGTTTACGCAGCAGAGGGTGCGCCCTGCGACCCGGAGGGGTGGACCCATGAATACCGGGCGGATACGTTCCCGACGGACAGGGACGAACTCCGGGCCTTGCTGCCGTTCATCCTGGATGTCGACATGCCGGTGGATGAACTGGAGGAGTCCTTCGTCCGGGCCCTCGGCGCCGGGCCGGCCACGATCGACTGGGCAGGTGCCTGGCCGAACGCCCCGGAACTCGGCCTCGTCGCGGACCCTCTGTTCGAGGGGGTTCAGGTCGTCTTCAACAGTGACGATCCCGGCTGGGAGCGACCCGCTCACGACCATACGGTTTTCGTGCACCTGTCGAAGGGGAGCGATTTCCCCACGACGGGGGCGGAGTGGCTGGCCGGACAGGTCGGCGCACGCGTGCTCGGGGGACCGCTGCTCGGTTGGTGACGGGGCGGACACACGGCGCGCAGGGCGGGTGCGGTGGCCGCCTGCCGCAGCACGTTGTGCGGCCCAGCTGGTGGCATCGCTTCTTCGGTGTCTGCTGACGATCACGCCGACGGGTCAGACCGGTGCAGGCAGCCGTCGATCACCTCCGCGGCCGAGGAGCCGACGGGCCACCGGCCGCTCCGCAGCGCCGTGGCCCGACCCCCACCGCTGAATTGTGGTGAGGGCCGGACGCAAGGGCTCCCGGCCAGATCTCCTACGGGACTATTCGCTGCGCAGAGCCGTGGCGGTCCGGGCCCTCGCAGCCCAGCCGGCGGGCAGCAGGGCACCCAGGACGGCAATGAGCAAACCGCCGAGTGCGAGCGGGAGCAGTTCGGCCCCGTGGTAGACGGCGATGACGGATTCGGGGAGGCGGAGCCCCGCGCTCTCGCCCATCGAGGGGAGGACCCAGCCGTGCAGGGACACGCCGAGAGGCACGCCCAGAGCGCCAGCGACAAGTCCCGTCAGGGCGACCGAGGTGAGGACCATCGTGATGGTCTGCCGGGGGGTCATGCCGAGCGCCTTGTGGACACCGATCTCCCGGACGCGTTCGCGGGTGTCGAGCAGCACGCCGTTCAGCACACCGAGTGCGGCGACGGCGACGAGCATCGACGTGAGGACCGCGGACAGCGCGTTGAGCGTGACGACCATGTCGCTCCCGGCGCCGAGTCCTCCGGCTCGCGCACTGACCCCCAGCGGTGCCAGGTCCTTGTTCAGCGCGTCGATGTAGCCAGTAACGTCGGATCCTGGCGCGACCGCGATGTGATGGCTCGTATCCGTCAGGTCGGGATGTGCGGCCGTGAGGGTCGCGGCGTCTGTGAAGACCTGCATGCCGTCGAGACGGGGATCAAGGACCTCACCGACGATCCGGACCGTGGCCGGCTCGTCCAGGCTCCCTAGGCCCTTCAGGGTGGCATCCTCACCGATCCGGATGCCGGAGGTGGCAAGGAACTGGGTGGGCACCACGGCCTCTCCGGGCTTGTCGATCCAGCGGCCCGAGACCATCGTGTAGCCGCCCCAGGAGGCGTCGCCGGTGAAGGCGATCACGTCGACGGTACCGGTCACACCTGACACGGTCGCCCGTACCGTCGCCGCGCTGTAGTACTTCCCGGTTCCGGCGCCGGACTTGATGGCCGCGGCGACTGCGGCGGGATCGGCCCTGGGCTGCTTCTCGAGGCCAGGGCTCTGGGGGCCGAACTCCGGCAGGGGCGCTGCGACGGTGACATCGGCGACGTCATGGGCCTTCGCCTTCATCACCTCGCCGAGCGAGGCGCCCATCCCCACGGTGAACGTGACAGCGATGGTGCCGAACAGGACCGCCAGGCCCATGGCCAGCGCGCGAGCGGGCCGCGCGAACGGCCGGGCCAGGCCAAGGGCGACGGGCTGCGGCAGCGGCAGCCGTCCGGCCAGGCGTGCTGCCCACCGGCCGCGCTCCGTCGACGAGGCGTGTCCGACGGTGAGCGCGTCGACCGTGCGCAGCCGGCCGGCCCTCCAGGCACTCGCCCACGCGGTCGCCCCCACGAGGCCGAGAATCCCGGCGGTCACCGTCAGGTCGACCCAGGGGGCGATGGCCGGCGAGGAGACGCCGTAGACCTCCCCGGTCTCGGCCAGTACGGGGACGGCGAGCAGATGGCCGACGAGTACGCCGAGTGCCGTGCCGGCCGCGGCAGGGGTCAGCGCCTGGGCCACGTACGCCCGCACGACCTGGGCCGGGGTGAAGCCGACGGCCTTGAGGATGCCGATGCGGCGCGTTCCGGTGCCCACGGCCGACGCGACGACATTGCCCACCGTGAGCACCGACATGACCAGGCCCAGAGCACCGAACGCGATGAGGAACGGGACGTAGAGGGCGGTGTCGCGCTCGGAGGCCTCCTTGACGGTGAGCCAGGACTGCCGGCCGACGGCCGCTCCCGGAGGGAGGGTTGCCGCCACGGCCGTGCCGCCTGCGGTGATCTGCGCCGCGGTGTCGGCTTCGGTGAAGCGGTAGAGCATCTGGTAGCCGCCGTTGCCGGGCGAGGTGAGTGCCGGCATCTGGGCCGGGACCACCCAGGCGTCGGCGGTCTGCGTGATCGAGCGGGCCAGACCGACCACCGTCAGGGTCGGGTCTCCCGGCAGAGCGGGGAAGGCCACCTTCATGCCCATGGTCGGGATGAGCGCGCCTCCGGCGGACAGCACGATCTCGCCGGGGCGGGTGGGCCACCGCCCGTCGAGCAGCGTCACCTCGTCCACATCCCGGCCCGGATCGCCCCGCCCCACCACGGTCATCGGCCACCCGGGGCCGGACCGACCCGGCCGCGGGGTGACCGTCGCCGTACGGAACGGCCCCGCTGCGCCGCTCACCCCTTCGGCGTCCTTGGACTTCGACAGCGGTCCGGTACCCACCCTGCCGGCGTCGTACTGGACGGAAAGGTGCGCGCCGTGCTGCTGGGCGAAGGCATCGTCGAAGGGCGCGCCGGACACCGCCAGCAGCGACCCGCCGAGGATGGAGGCGGCCACCGCGATCATCGTGGCGAGCCCGATGACCAGTGTCTGCACCCGGCGTCGTCCCACCCCCGAGCGCACCACCTTGCCGAGCGCGCTCATCGGACGATCTCCGGGGCGACGGCGCGCGACCGGACGTCCTCGGTGACCCGGCCGTCGGCGATGCGGACCGTACGGTTGGTACAGGACCGGGCCAGGGCGGGGTCGTGGGTGACCACGAGAATGGTCTGTCCGTCGGCATTGAGCTCCGTGAGCAGCCTGCTGACGTCCTGTCCGGCGGCCGTGTCCAGAGCCCCGGTCGGCTCGTCGGCCAGGAGCAGCGGCGGCCGGTTCATCAGCGCCCTGGCCACCGCGACCCGCTGGCGCTCGCCGCCGGACAGCCGCCCCGGGTAGGCGCGGGAGTGCCGGTCGATGCCGAGGGATTCCAGGAGCTCCGCCGCCCGGCGGTCCGCCTCCCCACGTGGCGTACCCGCGAGCCGCGCGGGCAGTACGACGTTGTCGGTGACGGTCAGATCGTCGAGCAGGTTGAAGAACTGGAAGACCATGCCCACTTTCGACCGCCGGTAGAGCGCCGATCCGGCCTCGCCAAGCCGGTCCACCCGCACGGAGTCCACGGTGACGGTCCCCGTATCGGGCCGGTCGAGACCCGCGATCAGATTGAGGAGCGTGGACTTGCCGCTGCCGGAAGGCCCGAGGATCGCGATGGCCTCGCCCGGCTGCACGGTCAGCGACACCTCGTGCAGAGCGGGCGGACCGTCGTCGTAGCGACGGCTCACCTCGCGTAGTTCGATCACTGGCGTGGTCATTGAAGGGCTCCTTCGGTACGGGCAGCGGACTCCTTGGACGCTAGGAGCGCGCCCTGCCGCCGTGCGTCGCCCGTCCGGACCCTTTGCCGTACCGCGTCGGGATGATCTACCGGAGCGTCATCCCTGCGATGTAGGCGCCCGATGTATGCGACGCGCCGGGAACGACCACTGAGGCGGACTCGGAAGGTTCGGGCGACGGCGAGAATGAGCAGGTGATGTACGTACGTACGATGCTGAACCGGCTGCGGAACGCTGCACGTCAGGCGGTCCGTGAGGCCAGGCTGCCCGGCAGCCCGCCGCCCCGGCTGACCAGGCGTGCCTGGCAGTTCGACGTGCTGGTGGCACTGACGATCGGTATCGCCACCGTCTACTACGGCATCGACAACGCCGACAACGTCGTGGTGCGGGAGGTCGCACCCGGCGTGGAGCGCGTCGTGCCGCGCCCGAACGGCCTCGGCGGGATGGTCTTCATGGTGACCCTCGCGGCTGTCGCGTCGGGAGCCCTGTTGTTGCGCCGCCGCTTCCCGCTCGCCGTACTGTGCATCGTGACGGCCGCGACACTGGCGACACCGCAGAGCGTCCTGAGGCTGACTTTCTACGCGTTCGTCATCGCCGTCTACAGCGCCGCCGTGTACAGCCCGTACCGGGTGGCGACCCTGGCTGCGCTGCCGGTGTCGGTCGTCCTGGTCGGCACCTCGGGGAACTCGGTGACACCGATCGTCCCGAACGAGTACATCGCCCTGCTGATCCTGGTCCCCATGGCAGTGGCCGCCGTTGGCCTTCGTACCTGGAAACTCCGAACCGACGAGGGCCGCACCCGGCTCTCCGCCCTGGAACGCGCACAGGCCGAGGCGCTGCGCCGAGCCGTCGAGCACGAGCGGGCCAGGATCGCCCGCGAACTGCACGACGTCGTCACGCACAACGTCAGCGTGATGATCATCCAGGCGGGCGCAGCGCGCAAGATCATGGAGACCTCCCCCGATCAGGCCGGCGAAGCGTTGCTCGCCGTCGAGGCGGGCGGGCGGGCGGCCATGACCGAGCTGCGTCACGTCATGGGCCTGCTCACCATGGACAGCGAGGACGAGGGAACAGGCGGGGACGCGGACATCGCGGGTGTGGCGGTGGAGCTCGCCCCGCAACCCGGCCTGGACCAGTTGGAAACGCTGATCGGGCGGGTCCGGGACACCGGCCTGCGCGTCGACCTGACCGTGACCGGCCCGCCACGTCCCCTGCCGCCCGGCGTCGAACTCGCCGCCTACCGCGTGGTCCAGGAAGCCCTGACCAACACGGTGAAGCACGCGTCCGGCGCCATGGCCGCCGTGACCGTCGAATACCGCCCGGACCATCTACGGGTGGAGGTCACCGACACCGGTGGGCGCCCCGGCGCGGGCGCGACCACCGGGAACGGCCGGGGCCTCATCGGTCTGAGCGAGCGCCTCGCCGTCTACGACGGAACTCTGGACACCGGCCGGCGTCTGACCGGCGGGTACCGTGTCGAGGCCCTGATCCCCTTGGAGACACCGTGACCGAGCCGCTACGCGTACTCCTCGCCGACGACCAGACTCTGGTCCGCACCGGATTCCGGTTGATCCTCGGTGCCGACGGCATCGACGTCGTCGCCGAGGCGACCAACGGAGCCGAAGCGATCGAAGGGGTCCGCCGCACGCGTCCCGACGTGGTCCTGATGGACATCCGGATGCCCGAGATGGACGGCTTGGAGGCCACCCGCCGCATCCTCACCGGCGACCTCGACGCACCCCGCGTCATCATCCTGACCACCTTCGACCTCGACCGCTACGTCTACGCGGCGTTGTCCGCCGGAGCCAGCGGCTTCCTCCTCAAGGACGTCACCCCCGAGCAGCTGACCGCGGCCGTCCGCACGGTCCGGGCGGGGGACGCTCTCCTCGCTCCCGCCATCACCCGCCGCCTCGTGAAGCGGTTCACCCAGCGCGGGAGCGACGCCGCCACCCTCCACCGCAACCTCGCCTCGCTGACCCCGCGCGAGCTGGAAGTATTCGGCCTGCTGGCCCGAGGACTGAGCAATGCCGAACTCGCCGCCCACCTCCACCTGGCCGAAGCGACCGTCAAGACCCATGTCGCCCGCATCCTCGCCAAGCTCGGACTCCGTGATCGTGTCCAGGCCGTCATCGTCGCCTACGAGACGGGGCTGGTCAGCGCAGGTGGAGGCGAGAACGCCCAGTCCATCGAGTAGACGAAGACGCAGCCGCCGGCCGAACACGGTCAACCCTCACCTGCTGATCACCCAGAAGACCGCCATCCGCTGCGCGGACTCGGCGCACGCGCTTCTGGGAGAGACCGCCGAGCAGGCATCACAGTGACGAAATGCGCTCGCTCCGGCTCACCCTGTGACGAGATCATGGACAGATGCCGTCGACCGAATCAGCAGCCCGCGCGCTTCAGGACCATGCCGTTCTCTGGAGCATCGGCGAGGCCCGTGCCATTGACGTCGTCAACGCCGCCTGTCGTGCACTCGTTGCCGGTCTCGACGGTTCCGCCCTGCGGATCCTGGCCGCTTGCACACGCGCGGAGGCGGATTACGACGTCCCCGAGCTCCTTCCCCCAGCACTCGACGAACTGGGCCTCACCTTCCATCCGCCCGGCAGTGTTGGCGGCCAGGAAGCCGCCGCGCGAGCACTTGCCGCCCGGATGGTGGCCGGTCAGCTGACCCCACGAGAGTTGGCCTTCCGGATTCACCAGCGCTTCGGACACGAGTTGCCGTCGGCCGAACGGCTCGCTGAACTCGATGACGAGTACGACACCCTCGAATACAGCGATAGAACACCGGCGCAGGTCGACGCCGATGTCACGGCCGAAGCCCTCCGGCTCGCTCAGCATCCTCGTGTTCCGACCGAACCCACGGATGCACAGCCCTGAAGCACACCGTCGGACCCATGGGTTCGCGCTGAACAGTCCTCGTTTTCCTTGAACCCACGGGGCTGGCCGTGTGCTCCCGAAGCTGCCACGAAGTGACAAGTAGCTCCGTGCAGTCGTGGGAACTGGTTTGTCGTCGGTCCGGCGCCGGCACCCTTGCTGGCATCAAGGTCGTTCACGGCTGTTACGGTCCTGCCATGACTCGCCGTGACCGTGCCTTGGAGACTCTGCGTCAGCACTCTGAGCTGGCTGATCTCGCGGCGTTCCCGTTCGGCTTCGACCTCGACCGGGCCGAGCACGTCGAGGCGGTGCGGCTGGCATCCGGGACGGCTCTGCAGGCGGTGGCCGGCGATGACACCGGCGGCACCTACTTCCTGTGCTCGAACGGTGAAGTTCTCTATGCCGGCTCCGATGGCGAAGCCGGCCTGGTCGGCGACAGCGTGGACGAGGCACTCGAAGTACTGATCGGGCTACCCGGCTGGCGGGACTACACGGACCTCGACCTCCAGGCGGGCACGGCCGAGCTGACAGCTGTGATCGCCCGCACCGAGGAGACAATCCGTAACTCCTACGCCCCGCAACTCGATCACGACCGGAGCCGCCTCCTGGCCGGGCTCGGCCTGAGCCGTCTCCCACAGCTGGAACTGGTTCGGCGGCTGCACCAGTCGCTGCTTCGCACCGAGCCGGACTTCATGCTCCTCAACGCGGACGAGGGGTGCGCCTACACCCTGCTTGACCGGCTCCCACGCCCGCCGCTTTGGCGAACCGTCCTCGCACCGGGACAGGCAGACCTCCTCATGCTCCGCTCGGACCGCACCTGTTGGGACGAGGTTGTGGACGACCCGGGTCGTCGCGCAACCCTGCTGCGATCGGCCCAGTACGACCGTCGGACCACCGACCTTCCGCTCCTACGGACCTTGCTCCGTGCCGAGGCCCAGCTCGGCCACACCCAAGAGCTAACTCTGGCCGCGGTTTTGGTAGGTCTGCATGGGCACGTCCAGGACTACGAGCTGATGCAGTCACTCCGCATGGCCGACTCGGACGTCCACCACGCGCTGGGCGGCTTCCCCGAGGGGGCAGAAGGGTTGAGGGCCTGGGCGACCGCGTTCGACGTCTCCAACTACGGGCAGGACCCGACGGACGAGGATGCGCTCACCTGGGCCGATCTGGCCCGTCGCCAAGGTCGAACGGAGCTGGCTCGCAGCGTCCTGGTGCGACTTCTGGACGACGCGGGACCGCGCGACGCACCCCTCCTCGGACGCCTTGCCGGACAGCTCGCGACGCTCGGGGACTACACCCAGGCCGCACGTGCGCGGAAACTGCACGCCAGCCTCCAGGACGACCCGGAACAGCGTGGGGCCTTGACGCTCAGCCTCGCGGTGCTGCAACGACGGGCCGGCGATGTCGAAGCGGCCTGGCAATCGTTGCAGCGTGCCGTCGCGGTTCTCGACGGTCCTCCGCCGGAACCCCCTACCGACCAACTCGCGCTGGACCTCGACCTTGATGAGCAAGAGTGTCAGGCCGTTGCCTGGCGCAGCCTCCAGCTGGGGCAGATGGTCACCGAGGAGCATTTCCTTGTTGCGCGCGCCGCAGCGACGACGGGACTGGCCGCAACCGCCCGCACAGCGCTGGCGGCAGGCACCGCGGTAATGGGCACTCTCACTCGCCCGACCGACAATCTCCGCGGGCTGGCCCATGCGATGACAGAGGAGTCGGAGGGCTGGTAACAGCGATGCAGAGGGCTCGTGTTGCGCTGCCGGCGACTGCGACGGCGATCTTGACTCCGCATTCCCGAGCCGCCGATCGAACGCGTCCGCCGCACATGCAGGCGGACATCATGCGGTTCTCGGAGCGTTGCCGGTCTGGTCGGAGAAGTAAGTACCCTGACGCGGTGATGACCAGCACCCTCTTGTCGAGAGCCACGAGCGGCACTGTCGACCCGCCGCTGCTCCCTCTGCCGGATCGTGTGGCAGCACTGCTGTCGGAGCTGGGAAGCCCGCCGCGACTGGCAGCTCACCTGCGCGCCGTCCATGACGTCGCGCACCAGCTGGTCGACTGGCTGGAACAGCATTACCCAGCCGTGATTTTCGACCGAGAGGCGGTGCTTTTCGGGGCTGCCACGCACGACGTGGGAAAGACGGTGCACCTCGACGAACTTTCAGGGCCCGGA
This sequence comes from Streptomyces sp. NPDC059499, assembly GCF_042749285.1. NCBI lineage: Bacteria > Bacillati > Actinomycetota > Actinomycetes > Kitasatosporales > Streptomycetaceae > Streptomyces > Streptomyces sp. NPDC059499. The sequence continues at coordinate 80,925 of NZ_JBHYTT010000012.1, read as the reverse complement.
TCGGCGCACGAGGAGGCTGGGCAGGCTCTACTGATCGGCCACGGCATCAGCCCGGAACTGGCGCGATTCGCCGCCACCCACGCGGCATGGGTGGATGCGCGGGGCGGCCTGGACGACCTGCTGGTCAGCCTCGCCGACAAGATCTGGAAGAACAAGCGTGTCCCGGACCTGGAAGATCTCGTCGTGGCCCGCCTGGCCCGAGCGACTGGACGAGCGGTGTGGGAGGAGTTCCTCGCGCTCGACGGAATCCTGGCTCGCATCGGCGACGCGGCCGACGAGCGTCTGGCGTTCCAGGCATCCTTCCCGATCCACAACTGAGGGCCCGAGGCTGCTGGGTCGCTTGCTCCGGGAGACCACCGCGGCCAGGACGGCGACGGCGCGGGGTCAGACGTCGAGTGAACTCGTCCGACTCGATCAGACCCGTGAGTACCTGGATCATGTTGCTGATGCCGGGATCGCTCGCGCTCCACCGCTGGGCTGCAAGCGGCACGTTCGGAGTAACTGATCGTTGCAGAATGGCTTGGCCAGACGGTTGTGCACTGCGACGATGCGACTTCGACTGGGCGGTTGAGAACGGGGCGAGTCGTGACGCAGTGGCAGCTCTTACAGGGGAACGTCTTGCTCGGTGAGCTCAGTGAGTACGGCTGTGACCAGCCGTTCTTCCTGGCGCGCTTCACTCCGGGGCCAGGATGGGAGAGCGTGCGGGCCTTGTTCGAGGCATGGGCGGCCTTCAGTGGCCCGGACCCAGACGGCTCGCGCATCGTCGCCGTGGTGAAGCCGCTGAGGGACCTGGAGCTCACCCTGGCACCGGTCGGCGGCGGGCAACCTTTGCTGCAGGTCTTCAAGAACTGCATGCTGTGCATCGACGGGTCGGAGGCCCGCCTCCGCCACTGACTCGGCGAGCGGTGATTCTGCTGGAGTCTTCGCAGGCAGATCACGCTGTAGGCCAGTTCGAGAAGGCCCTGATGGAGGTCGGCGCGTCGCTCGTAGAGGGTGCGGAGCCGTTTGAACTGGTGCAGCCAGGCGAAGGCGCGCTCGACCACCCAACGCACCTTGCCCAGCCCAGAGCCGTGGGCGACGCCGCGTCGGGCGATCACCGGCTTGATCCCGCGCTTCCACAGCAGGCGTACAGGCGTACAGGCGTTGGGGCTTGCGGCGTGGGTGCCCCCGCAGGCCCCGGATCGGTGGGACGGCGTCCAGCAGCTGCAGTAGCTGGGTGACGTCGTGACGGTTGCCGCCGACAAGCGGAACCCATTCGACGTGCCTGTAACCCCGGCGAGACGACTACCGGCCCCCCCCCCGCACCCACGGTCATTCCAGTCCTGGGTATCAGCTGCTGAGGTCGAACACGCCCCATGCGGTGAACGGCTCGGCCTGGACGTAGATCCTGCTTCCTCGGCCGACGACCCGCCGGCGGCCGGAGGCAGGGCCATCGGGCAGGGTGAGCAGGCTGATGTCCGTTGGCTCGACCGATGCTTCGGTGAGCTCTCCGTGGGCGAGTCGGTCTTGCTCCTCGCCGTAGCCTCCGTAGAAAGCCACCCGCTCGCCGTGGACCGCCACCGCACGGGCGCCCCGAATGCCGTTCGCCCACACCCTCACGGGCCGCTCGGGACGGTCGGGGCTTATCTCGACGAGTGGGAAGTCCGTGTATGGGCACGCCCAGGCGGTGGTGCCCGACACGTTCAGGGCGTAGCAGTCGAAGAGACCGGGGATGCGGGCGCTGTCTGATGTCCAGGTGAGCTGGCCCGTGGCGCTCCAGCGGCGGATTCCGGCGGGGTTCTCGTCGAAGTGCCCGACCCAGAACTGGCCGGCCTCGTCCACGAGCATGTGCTCGATGGCGTCCCCGACGGAGAAGGCCGAGGTTTCGCGGCCGAGCGCGTCGAAGACCTGGACCTGGGGCGAGTCCCCGTCCCTGCGGGCGCGAGACGCGGCGACGACGAACCCGCCGTCGGGCAGGCGGTCCAGGTGAGGCCAGCGGGCCCGCACGGCGCTCAGTTCGGTTAGTTCGACGCTGCCGTCCGGATGGACGGAGACGACCAGGGCGTCGAAGAGCGGCTTATCGCCGCCGGGCTGCGGAGCACGTTCGCCAAGCAGCCAGTGGGCGGCGCCGAAGGCGTCGACGGTACTGGTCAGGACGTGGCGGTTGTGGTGCGCTCGGGGGAGGTGGGCGTAGGGAATGAGGGCGGTCTTCTGCACGGGTGGGCTCTCCTGGGTGGTCGGTCACGGCCATCGGACGCTGCGGGGTGAGCGGCGGTCGGCGGCGCGCGAGCGGTGGAGAGGGGAGCGGGGTGCCTAGGCCGTATCTTTGGGATCTTGCCAGGGTGGCCCGTTGCGTGTTGTCAGGAATGCAACTTGCGCGGTTTGGCCCCGGCTGGTCCAGCTGAGGTACGGAGACCTTCGGCGGGCGGACCCCGCACGCAGCGGCGGACCGCACGGTTCGATTGGCCTCCGCGCGAGCTGAACAGACCCTCGTGGAGCGCGGCGTGGCGGGAAGCGTCCGCGAATGACCGGAGCAGCCCGGACACCCTCATCGCGGTCTCCGCCGCCTCGAACCGTTCGAAGGCGGACAAGGATCCCGCGGAGTGGCTGGCCTCGGACGGCTCTACCACTGCACCTACGCAGCGACCTGGGTGGGGATGACGCCGAGCGGCAGGCCTTCCTCGGGTTCGCCGAGGAATGCTCGACCACCACCGTGGTCTACGAGCCTGCCTCGTAAGCCGGATTCGCTGGATGCCCGCCAGATGCTGCAGCGCACGGTGCGTACCGCGGCCGCGCTCGCCGGGCACGAGTGGGACTTCCTGGACCGGTTGTGCGACGCGGGTCCTCGCGTACGGGAGCGCCGCCAAGGCGAGCGTGCTCTTCTCCGGTACGCGGTCGCCTCCCCGGCGACCGGGCCGACGCCGGTCCGATCGGGTGGTGGTGGCGGGGCGCGCGGGAGAGTCGGGTTGGGCGGATCGATTCGCCACCGGGGCCGGCTTCTAAGGTCGGGCCCGCACCATCCTTGATCATCTCTGGAAGGGATTCCCCTGTCATGAAGCTCCGCACCACCCTCGGCTCCGGTCTCGGCGCGCTCGCTCTGGTCCTGTCGATGGCCGGCTCGGCCCAGGCCGCCCAGGGCAACTTCACCTACAAGTACGTCGACGGCTTCGGCGTGGAGCGCCAGGCCACCCTCCACGACCCGCACAGCGGCAAGTGCATCAATCTCTACGCCGTCGGCGACGACGAGGAGCAGCCGGGCTACGGCCCGCACAACGACACCGACACCGCCGTGACCGTCTACCTCGGCGCGAACTGCCAGGGCCCCGACTGGCGGCTGAAGGCACACGGTCAGCCGGCCAAGGACACCCTGGAAGTCCGCTCGGTGCGCTTCGACGCCCCGCAGGCCAGGTAGGCGGGCTCGCTTTCGCCCGCATCGTGCCGGGTGGCGGACCGGCCGGACACACGGCCGGTCCGCCGAGCGACGGCGTTGCTTCTTGCTGCGGCTCGTCTTGCCTACATTCTTCCGCTCCCGGCAGGATTTCCGGTTCCGCCGGATTCGGCGAAGTCGCGCGGCGCGGCCCCGTTGGCGGGACCGTCGCGCAGCCTTCCCGCCACGTCAGATCGCCTCGTGGTCCACCCGCGGGTGCCCGCAGACCCGGATGATCGCACCTGAGCCGATGTCCCCTCCCGTGAAGTCCCGGTACTGGCTGAAGCAGAAGTCGGGGTCACCTTTGAATTCTGGACATCCGCAGGTTTGGATCGGCGTGTCATCGGATACCACCCCGGTGCAGAATTCCAAGGACCCGTGTGACGCGATACCCGGGTCGATTCCGGACCGGGCGAGCACGCCGGCGGCTACACCCCGTGCCTGACTGATCAGCCGCGCTGCCTCTCTGAGGGCTTTCACATGCTCGTCGCTGAGACGACCGTCGGGGCGATAGGACATCATGACTCCTGCCGATCGACACCGGGCTTGACGGGCCCCTTCTCGCGCCCGCCGCGCCCGTGGAGGTAGTTCGGGCTTCGCATGCGATGACGCTGCCCAGGTCACTGTTCGTCGACCCGCTCGCACATGGCGAGTCCGGGTTCGATTTCCGTGCACTCGAAAACCGGCTGAGTGCTGGCCACTGTCACAGGCTTGCCCGGTTCCTCTCCACGGCCCGCGGGGTAGTACGCGAGCGAGAAATGCCGGACTGCCTGCGGGTACTTCTCAAGTAGGCCGCGAAATTCCTCGATCAGTCCGCCGAACTCCTCCGGGACGGTGTCTCTGCTCCTGCGCTTTTCCGTCATGACCGCCTCCTAGGCCAGAGAATCGCTGGTGCCACCCCGAGGGAAGTCGTAGCCGTCGACGCCGACCAGCGCTCGAGTCCGTCACGCCGCCGCCCACCCATCAGCTTCAGTTTCGCGCAGGGAACGCGCATGCGCAGCGTGGGCCACGCTGAGGGGCAAAGCGGTCACCACCTCCTCGCCGTACAGGCGGTGACCGCCGTTGCCGCGTTCCGGCTCAGCCGGCAAGCCGCGCCACTCGTAGGAGCGCAGTGTCTGGACGTTCACCCCGGCTGCCTCGGCGGCTTGCCCGCTGCGCAGGTCCGCGCTCACCGCTGCTCCCCGCCGGCAGCGGTCCGTACGGCCAGAGCGTCCAGGACCGCCTCGTGCGCCTGGACCACAACAATGTCCAGCCGGATCAGGTCCTCGCCGGGGGTGGTGGCAGCAGCCACTCTCGCGCTCCACCAGGAGGTCACGGACCCGGTCCTCCATGCCCTCTCCTCCCACCAGGTCCAAGCGCAGGTGTAGCGGCTGGTCCTGGACAGCGAGGTCAGCCGCTCGGAGAACAGCGAATCCCACTCGGCGACCCGCAGGGGCCTCTCCGCGATGGGCAGCGTGCAGGGTTGCGGCACCCAGGCCAGATCGTTCATCGCGCCACTCCCGCTATTACGCCCCGCAGGTGGAGACACCTCCGACGGTAATCCTGTACCTGGGCAACCCGCTCCTGAGCGCACAACTGGCCAACTGAAGTGCTCACTGGCCAGGTAAGGCACTCGGTCACAAGTCATGTGACTGAGGGCGGTAGTTGGCGGATCTCGAAGGTAATAGTTGGCTGATCACGCCGTGATCAGCGCCCAGCAGAAACACGTTCCTGCAGGGTAGAGCGTCGGCTGTCGACTATCGCTGTCGTTGGCCACTCTGGACAGACAGATGCTCAGCGAAGGGCCGGGTGGGGCGCCAACGCTGAAACCTTCAGTGCAACAGCTCGTGATGACTAGCTTGCGGGTAGGGGCCGGTCGTCGATGACGTTCTTCATGACGAGGGTAGAGGTGAGGCGCTGGACCCCTGGCAGGCGTGCGAGCTGCTTGTCGTACAGCTCCTGGAACGCCGCCAGGTCAGCGGTCGCGACCCGTAGGAGGTAGTCGGGCTCGCCGAACAGGCGCTGCGCCTGAAGCACGTGCGGAACGGCTGTCACGGCCTCTTCGAAGGCCGTGACGGTGTCGGGGCTCTCCCAGCGCAGGGTGGCGAACACGAGCGCCTCGAAGTTCAGGCCGACGGCGGCTGGGTCGACCACGGCGCGATAGCCGCGGATCGCACCCTCGCGTTCAAGGTCGCGCAGCCGGCGGTGACAGGGAGAGACGCTGAGCTTCACTCGAGCGGCCAGCTCGGTGATGGTCAGGCGGCCGTCGATCTGCAGCTCGGCAAGAATCTTCCGGTCCAGGGTGTCCATGAGGGAGATTCTCCCTCACATTGCGCGATCGTGGGGTAAGGACGCAAACACCTTCGGGCTCATCTGACCTAGCCTTCCCTCCAGGGCAAGAAATGCGAGAGGGAACGATCGATGGATACGACAACACTGGCGGCCTTCCTGGCAGTGGACCTTCTCCTGGTGTTCACCCCCGGCGCGGACTGGGCCTACGCGATCTCCGCCGGACTGCGGGAACGCTCGGTTGTTCCGGCAGTCACAGGGCTGGTCGCCGGACACGGGGCCCATGCGCTGGTGGCCGTCGCGGGCCTCTCGGTGATCGTGGCGGGCTCACCGGCCGCGCTCACCGCCCTGACCGTGGCGGGCGCCGGCTACCTGCTGTGGCTGGGCTGGGGCGTTCTGAGGCAGCCGGCCGTACCGACAGTCGCTGCAGAGAGCGCGGACGCCTCCCGTGTGCAGGTGATGCTGAAGGGTGCCGGGATCAGCGGTCTGAACCCGAAGGCACTGCTGCTGTACTTCGCGCTGTTCCCGCAGTTCATGGACTCCGCCGACGGCTGGCCGGTCGCCGTGCAGACCGGGCTGCTCAGCATGCTGCACCTGACCGCGTGCGCCGGCGTCTACCTCGCCGTCGGCGTCATGGCTCGTACGGTCCTGAGAACCCGGCCCTCGGCCGCCCGGATCGTCACCCGCATCAGTGGTGCCATGATGATCGCCATCGGCGCCTTCCTGCTGGTGGAACGCCTGGCCGGCTGAGGGGCCCCTCCTGCTCCACCGCCACGGACCCGAAGGAGAGCGTGCACGTGGAAGACCAGACGCAGCAGGAACAGGCGAGCCCCGCAGTCCGGAAGCGCGTCCAAGACAGCTTCGACCGCCAGGGGCTCATGGCACACCTCGGCGCGCGCCTTGCCCACATCAGCCCCGGCCGCGTGCACATAGTGCTCCCGGCTTGTCCCGAGGTGACCCAGCAGCACGGATACGTCCACGCCGGCGCGACCAGCGCCATCGCGGACACCGCTGGCGGATACGCGGCTCTCACGCTGTTCGACGAGGCATCCGAGGTCCTCACCGTCGAGTACAAGATCAACCTCCTCGCGCCCGCCGCCGGCACCCATCTTGAAGCGATCGGTACCGTCCTGAAGCCCGGACGTACCCTGACCGTGTGTCAGTTGGAGGTGTACGGCGTCCAGGAAAGCGGCGAACGGCAACTCGTGGCCAACGGGCAGCAGACCCTCATCCGCGTGAACAGGCCTGCCGGGTGAGCATCAAAGTCTGACCCCCGCTCCGCGTCACTGAGCCAGGCCGCACTCGGCGCGCGGCCATGCTCCTCACCCGACGGGCCCGGTCTTCGGCTGCGGCGGCGATGGTCCTCAACCGGCTGCATGTCATGGCCAATCCGTTCGGCTCCCCACAGGACACGCGTGACACCCTCGCGTTCGCTGCGGCGCTTGGCATCCTGCCGGAGATCACCTCGGTCGGCCTGTTTGCGACGCCGTGGGCAAGCGGTCGGTCATCGTCCTCGATTGACCGGCCTGCCGTGCGAGCCGCCCCCTACAGTTCGTCGGCGTGGGCCCGTGCAAGCTCACGCCACTCGGCCCGCGGCAGGCCGGCACCGCCTTCCTCGACAGTGAGCACCTGGAGCGCGACATGGTCGGCTCCGGCGTCGAGGTACTCCCGTGTCCGGGCCCTCACACGCTCGGCGTCGCCGAGGGCGAACAGGGCGTCGAGGAGGCGGACGCTGCCGCCGTTGGCGAAGTCGATCTGCGTGAACCCCAGGCGCAGCAGGTTATCGGTGTAGTTGGGCAGCTGGAGGTACATGCCGAGCATGCTCCGCGCAGTGGTGCGGGCCCGGTCGAGATCTGTGTCGAGCACGACCGACAGCTCCGGAGCGAGCAGCGCATCGGGGCCGAGCGCTTCGCGTGCTTCCGCCGTGTGTTCGGTGGTGACGAGATAGGGGTGCGCGCCCAACGACCGGCCGGTCGCGAGCTTCAGCATCTTCGGGCCGAGCGCTGCCAGGACCCGACGTCCCGAATCCAGGGGCGGGGTGGCAGCATCCAGCGCATCGAGGTAGGCCACCATCGCGCTGTAAGGCTTCGCGTACTGCGGCACCATCGGGCCATGGCTGACGCCCAGACCAAGGACGAATCGCCCGCGCCCGCTCGCGTCGAGCGCCGCGATCCGCGCCGCCACCTCCTCGGCGGTGTGGTCCCAGATGCTCAGGATGCCGGTGGCCACCGTGACCGTGCGGGTGGCGGCGATGACAGCCGCAGCGTCCTCGGGGGAGGGACTGCCCCCGATCCAGAGGGCGCCGTACCTCAGCTCTTCGAGCTCGGCGACCGCCTCGGCGATCGCCCCCTTGCCTGCGTCTCCCCGTGCCCCGTGCAGGGCGCTGCTCCAGATGCCGACTCGTCCGAATGCCTCGCGCGTCACAGAAGTCATGGTGTGCTCAACAGCCATCCCTGCCCGCTATTCCCGGCTGCGCACGGATTCATCCGTATGGAAACGCCGCAGCGGTGCAGTCCCCGACAGCGCCTCACAGATGGCTCGACCAGCGGCCTCCGGCGGGGGAGGGGTGACGAGGGGGCGCGGTCGGGCGGGAGGGCGGCATGCGCTTACCGAGAGGGTCCTCACCGCCGACGAGGTCAACCCGGATGGGCGCGAAGCGCGCCGCCCAATCGCCCAGCGGGAGCGCAGGTGGCCACATGCATCGCTCAGTTGTCGCTGTGAGGTAGCGCCGACGTGAGCATGTTCGCCTTGCAGTGCCCGGAGTCGGGAAGGGTGCTGCATCGATTGAACGTGCGGGTCCGCGCTCTCCTCCGGTCAGAACGCAGCTACGCGTAGTGGTGACCTTGACCCGGCCAGAGGCGGGTGTCGTGCACGAGGCCGCCGGGTAGCGGGGCGCGGTCAACCACGTAGTCGCACGCGACAAACCCGATGACGTCGGCGATCATCCCCGGGAGACTTGTCGCCCATGGATGAGGTCAAAGTTGTCGTCGCCCATTCCGAGCGCGCGACGCTGCGTGTCGGCGATGTGTTCTTGAAGGTGGACGCCGATCAGGCGCGCATCGACGTCGAGGTCGAGGCCATGGCCCTGGCGCCGGTCCCGACCCCGGCGGTCCTGTGGCGCAATCCGCCCGTGCTCGCGATCGCCGCAGTCCCGGGGACGACGCTCGGGCGTCTCGGCGGGCCGTCGACCGGGTCGCCGGCGGGGTGGGCTGCGGCGGGTGCCGCCATCCGGAAGCTGCACGAAGCGCCCCTGCCGCACCTGCCGGGCCGGGCCGGCCGAAGCATCGTCGAGCTGGCGGCGGAACTCGACGACGAGTGCGAGTCACTTGTGACGCACGGCGTCCTGCCCGCCGACGTGGTCACCCGCAACCGCCAGGTCGCCGATGCCGCGCTCCGGCCGTGGACTCCGGCGTTCACGCACGGCGATCTGCAGATCGCGCACGTCTTCGTCGACGGCGACGAGGTGACAGGCATCATCGACTGGTCCGAGGCGGGTCAGGGTGACCCTTTGTACGACCTCGCCACCTTCACGCTCGGACACGAGGAGCACCTCGACGACGTCATCGCCGGCTATGGCACCGACGTCGACCTCGACGTGATCCACGCCTGGTGGTCGTTGCGAAGCCTGCTGGCGGTGCGCTGGCTGATCGAGCACGGCTTCGACCCCTTCGCGCCGGGCTGCGAGATCGACGTGCTGAGAGCCCGAATGTGAGCTGCGCGGGCCCGACTGCTCGGTGCGTCATGACGCACCGAGCAGGCCAACCACCGGGTCGATCGCCCACCCTTGCTCTCAGCAAGGTACGAAGAGCAGGCCGTCGCCAGCAGGCAATCACCGAGCCGAAAGCCCAGCTCCTGGGGCAGAAGTACCCACCGGACCCCGGTGTACGGCAGCCGCTCGATGAGCGCCCACAGCGACGACTGGCGCATCGTCATTCCCGGAGGTCTCCAGAAGCCTCCCTTGTCAGGAAGCGTCGGCCGGACCGCCCATGCGATTGGCGGCGGTGCCGAAGCTAGTTGGTTCCGGCGGTGAGTTCGCTGAAGAGCCTGTTCGCCGCGCCCGAGGTGAACTGGCGCTGCAGCTCGGCCCGGGCGACCTGCTTACGGAACTCTCCTTCGCCGCCGGTGAAGCCGGCGTTGTGCATGATGTCGGTGATCCACGTGGCGAAGGCCTGGTAGTTCCAGATGTGGGGCAGGCAGGTTTCCGAGTAGCTGTCGAGGAGCCTGGGATCGCCTTCCTTGACCTGGCGGATGACGGCGCGGGCGAAGACTTCGGTGTCATGGAGCGCCAGGTGGATGCCCTTGGCGCTCATCGGCGGGACGATGTGGGCAGCGTCTCCGAGGAGGTACAGCCTGCCGTAGCTCATCGGGTCGAACACCACGCTGCGCAGTGGCACGATGCGCTTGTCGAGGATCTCCCCGCTCGTCACGGGCGTTCCGAACCGGGCCTGCAGTTCGTTCCAGATGCGCTCGTCCGGCCACTGTTCGGGGGTGTCGGTGACCGAGCACTGGAGGTAGATGCGGCTGGTGCGCGGGCCACGGGGGATCATGCCGGCAAGGCCGAGGGAATGGATTGCCATGCCGGACGGCTTCGTCGGGACCGCAGCCAGGACACTGAGCCAGTTGTACCCGTACTCGTGGGAGTACTCAGTCAGGGCGGAGGCGGGGACGGTGCGGCGGCTCACCCCGCGGAACCCGTCGCAGCCGGCTACGAAGTCGCAGTAGATGATCTTGGCTGTACCGTCGGCGTCTCGGTAGCGAACGAGGGGGCGATCGCCGGTGACGTCCTCCAGGGAGACGTCGGCTGCTTCGTAGCGGAGGTCTCCGCCGTTGCGCAGGAAGAGCTCCGTGAGGTTGCGGACCAGGACCTGCTGGGGGCAGTAGAGGCTCTCGTTGTCGTCGTCGTCCACGTCGATCGGCATGGCTTCGCCGTCGATGTAGAAGCCGCCTTCGCTGTGGGGGATGGGCTCGCCCGCCAGAACCTCTTCGAGGCCCCACTCGCGGAACATACGCACCCCGAACGTGTCGATGGTTCCAGCGCGCTGCCGCTGCTCGACGTAGGCGCGGGGGTGCTTCTCCAGGACGATGCAGTCAATGCCGTTGCGCAGCAGGAAGTTGCCGAGCGTCAGGCCGGCGACGCCGGCTCCGACGATAGCGACAGACGTGGTTTCGCGTGTCTCGGTCATGGTGTGCGAGCCTCCGTGCTCAACGGGGTGGTCGAACACGTCGAGGCGTGAACGACAAAGCCGCCCGGGTGGTGCGGCGTACAGGCACCACTCTGAGACGCGGAAAACGGGCGGACCACCGGTGATCGAACAGCTGATACCGAAAAGCCGCCGACATCGGTGGACTGCCGAATCACTGCCGGATCCGGTTACGCCTGGTCGCGCCAAGCCGGCGCGCGGCCACCTTCGTCCTTGCGCAGGTCCGCCTGGTAGCGGCCGGGGGTCTGGCCGACCACCTCGGTGAACGCGTCGATGAAGCTGGAGGGATTGGACCAGCCGCACGCCATCGCGGTCTCGGTGACCGACATCCCGTCGGTGAGGTGGCCCAAGGCGTGGTGGATACGCAGGGTGGTGCGCCAGCGGTGGAAGCTCATGCTGAGTTCGGTGTGGAACAGCCGGCTCAGGGTGCGCTCGCTCGCCCCGACTGCGCGCCCAAGTTCCGCCAAGGTGGCGGGCCGGGCCGGATCTTCGTGGAGGAGAGCAGTGGCGGCGCTCAGCCTGTCATCGCTGGGTTCGGGCAGATGCAGGGACTGCTCGGCCTCGTCGGCGAGCTCGTCCACGATCACTGCGAGCAGTCGCTTGTGCGCGCCGGGACCTCGCTCCGGCTTGTCGGTCAGCGCCAGGATCGCCTCACGTAGCAGGGGGCTGACAGCGAAGACGCTGGGATGGTCGACGAGCCGACCGCACAGGTGTACCGGAACGGTCAGGAGACGGATGTCGGTTCGGCCGTACAAGCGATGGGAGTGAGCGAACCGCGGGGGTGTCCACGTGACACGGTTGGCCGGGGCGACCCAGGTTCCGCGCTCGGTCACAGTGGCCAGCGTGCCGGCAGCGGCGTACACGAGCTGCCCCTGCGTGTGTGAATGAGGATCGAGTTGATAGCCGTGCGGCAGCCACGCGGCGCCCTGAAGCGTCGTTTCTTCCGGTGCTGAGGGCGTCATCGAACGTTGGCGGCCTTTCGGTATCAGACGTCGGTTTACCGGTGGTCCGGTAGTAGCGGTGGAGCCGAAAGTTACCTCATGAGTACTGACGCCCAGGCACGCAGCCGAGAGAGCTGCTGACGATGCCTTCTCGAATCCAGCGCCCGCACAGGCGGCGGATGCTGTCGCTGACCGTCCTCGCCCGCAGGCAGATCAGCCCGCACTTCATGTCCATCACGCTGGGCGGAGACGATGTCCAGTACCTGACGCAGTCCGGGTACGACCAGTCCGGCCGCCTCTTCTTCGCCGATCCCGACGCTGACGACGTCTTCCTGCCCACCAGCGAACGGTGGATCCTCCAGCTCACCTTGCAGGGCTCCAAGCCACGCCCGCGCGTCCGGACGTACTCGATCCGGCGCTTCAGACCAGAGCTGTCGGCATTCGACATCGAAATCTCACTCCATGAGAGCAACGGCTCCCCGCGATCCGACGCCCCCGGAACCAGGTGGGCCCAGGCCGCCGGACCTGGGGCCGAAGTGGCGTTCCTCGACGAGGGATACAGCTACGCACCCACCCCCGACGCCGCATGGCAGCTACTCGTCGGCGACGAAACCGCACTGCCGGCGATCCTCGCCATTCTGGAAAGTTCCGCCGGCACGCTGCCTGCCGAAGTCTTCCTGGAAGTTCCGGCCCGCGAGGACATACGCGACGACGTCGTCGCGCCCCCAGGCACCAACATCCACTGGCTGCCCCGTGCGGAACCCTGCGCGAAACCCGGCGCCCTCGCCCTGCAGGCGGTACGGCAGGCCCGGCTTCCCGACGGCCGCTTCTACGCCTGGACTGCGGGCGAGTCCTCGCTGGCCACCGGCGTTCGCCGGCACCTCGTCGGCGAACGCCAGGTTCCCAAGTCCGACATTTGCTTCCGCGGCTACTTCACCTACAACAGAGCCAGTCTCTGATCACGCCGGATCGCCCGGATGCCGGCTCCACCCCACCCGCGCTGAACCGGCCGAAAGCCGCGAGCGCGAAGACGCGGCCGGACAGGTGGTTCAGAACGGTCGCACTCGACTGTGCTCCGAACCGGAACCCGAACCGGGACCCGAGCCCGAACCGGGACCCGAGCCCGAACCCGGACCCGGACCCGAGCTCGAGCCCGGACCCGCACTCACGGTCCGCGCCAGAGGTTGGCGAAGGCCGAGTTCTCGATGGACCGCCTCTGGCGTACGGCCTCCAGCTCCATCACCGCGTCGTGGACAACGGCCACCACAGTCGTCACCGCCTCGTCATCGAGGCCGGGCTCATCGTCGGCCTGGTCGCCGTCGATGCCCACGACCGAGGCGAGGGCGGCAAGGACGGGTTCCTTCTCCTTCCAGCGGTCCGCTGCCCGACGACGCGCGGGCGTATCGACCGGTTCCACGCGTTCCGAGCCGAAGGGCAACCGGCCGCTTCGCTTCCGGGCCAGTTCACCGTCCTCCTCCAGGGCTGCCTGGTACGCGGCCGAGAGGTCTTGGCCCCGGCGCCACAGCCAGTCCTCGATCCGTTCGAAGGGCGCCTGCCGAGTGAGCCCTGCCGCCGCCTCGCCCATGAGCCGATCTTCCAGAGTCGGCGGTCCACCCGGCACGATGCGGTCGCCTTCCAAAGCGACTGCCTCTGTACCGATGAGATCGATCAGCTCGGCTCCGGCGAGTGCGAGCGACAGGTCACCCTGACCCACAGAATGTTTCGAGCCCGGGTCCATGCTGATGATGAAAAGGTCTTTCGCCGTGGTCATGAACGGCTCCCCTCGGAGACATCGACAATGGTGCGCACCCAGCGCCCCGGCACGTGTCCGAGGCCGGTCCGGCGGTGGAGCGACTGTCACGATCAGTATCGCCCCCGCCCACGCAGCCGAAGCCCTTTCGCGAGGCTGCGGAGGCTTCTTTGGGCGCTCAGCGAGAAAGGCTGGTGTGCCGGGCGCCCTCGTCTCCGTCGCGCATGTACCGAGATGGTGGAAGCAGCTGCGCCGACTCGCGGGATGCTTCCATCCGAACGGTCGAATCCTCACACCGGTCACGCCCGGCCATGTCATCTCAGCAAGATCGTGTTGCGGGCTCTTAGGGTTCACCCCATGCCTCGCAAGCGTTCTCCGAACGGCCGCCGGTCCCTGTTGCCGCGTCAGGGGTGGGTGTGGTGGCTGCCGTTCGCCGTAGTGGTGGCCGACGTGACCGCCGAATTGGTCCTGCGTGGACGGGAGCCCGTGAGTTTCCTGCTCATCGGGGTCCCTCCGCTTGCCGCGGCGACGCGCGGCCCGAGGGGGACGGCGCTGTCGGCGGTTGTCTGTCTGGGGCTGCAGATGCTTTTCGCCGCCCTGCGCCCCGGCCACTTCCATGAGCAGCACCACATTGCGTTGTACGTGGGCACGCTGCTCATCGGAATCGCCAGCACGGCCCTGGCGTGGCAGAGGGAGCGGGTCAGACAGCAGTTGATCCGCGCGAACTCGGTCGCAGAAGCGATGCAGCGCGGCCTGCTCCGCCCGGTGCCGCGCAGGCTCGGGCAGGTACGGGCCGCCGCGTTCTACGCGGCGGGCGAAGGAGGCACCCTCGTCGGCGGCGACCTGTACGACGTATGTGTGACGCCCTTCGGGGTGCGGGCGATCATCGGCGACGTACGGGGCAAGGGGCTGGGCGCGGTACAGACGGTGGCGGCGGTCCTGGGCAGCTTCCGGGTCTGCGCGCACGAGTGGCAGGACCTGGGCAGGCTGGCGGAGCGGCTGGAACTCAGCATCGCCCGCAACGCTCCGGTCGGTGTCGAGTACGACCCCGAACTCTTCGTCACAGCACTGGTGCTGGAGTTCCCGCCCTCGGGTGGCGAGGTTCGTGTCCTCGGCCGTGGGCACCCGGCGCCCGTCGTTGTCGGCCCGGAGGGCGTACGGCGACTGGTCACCGCGCCCGCGCTGCCGCTGGCACTGGGTGGGCTGTCTCCCGGCGGCGCGGCGGAGACGACGGTGCATCCGCTGCTCCCCGGTGAGGTGGTTGTCGTGTATACGGACGGGGTGAGCGAAGCGCGAGACGCGCAGGGAGCTTTCTATCCGGTGCTTGAGCGCCTCGCGCAGCGTTTCGGGGGCGGAGGAGCAGGACCAGACCCTGCGGACGTCGTTTCCTTCGTACGGGCAGACACGGAGCGCTGGTCGAAGGAATGTGACGACGACCAGGCCGTTCTCGCCCTCACGCTGAAGGAGCGCCCTCGTGAGGGTTACTGAGGAGGTGCTGTGCCGAGCCGGCCCTGCTGGCGTCGGGCCACCGCCGCCCGTGTGCCCAGCGCATATCCTCGACGAGGTCGTGATTCGGTCTCGCAGCGAGCCGACGCTCGGACAGGTTCGTGTCATAGGCCACCCGTAGTCTGCCGCCATGCAGACGACTCTGATGATCTACGACGGCACCGCACCGGCCGACTCCGATGTCCTGCGTACCGGGGGCGTGCCCCTGGCTCCCGCAGGTTTCACCTGGCCCATGTGCGGGTCCTCCTGCGGAGGGCCGCTGCAGTTCTTCGCCCACCTCCCTGTGGAGTACGGCGCCCTGTCGGTATTCGTGTGCCAGAACGATCCCGGCGCTTGCGATTCGTGGGACGCGACCTCCGGCGCGAACCGGGTCTACCTGTTCCCCCGGGAGGGACTGCAGCCAGTGGCCGTGCCCGAGAAGGGGGTAACGCTCCTGCCCGCCACCTCAGCCATCCGCATCCACGCCGTTCCGTTCGATCCCGAGGAGCACGAAGAGCACGAAGAGCGTGAAGAGCACGACGACCTCGCGCCTGATGCATACGACCTTGCCCGCTCGGGATGGAAGTGGGAACCCGAGGAAGGATTCGGGAAGCAACGCGAAGTGCTCGGATCGCTCGGAGGCAGCCCCTCCTACCTCGAGGACGACCGACTGCCCACATGCGCCTCCTGCGCCGGCACGACGGAATTCGCGGCACATCTGGAGGAAGGGATCTCCAGACAGACCGCGATGAACCTCGGCGGCCAGCTGGGCTACGTCTTCGTCTGCCGCGCCTGCTGCAGAGGTGCCTTCCTCACAGACTGAGCACACAGACGCACCCAAGGGACGCCACCGGCGAGGATGAGACCATGAGCGTCGCCAGATCGAGCACGGTGGTGCTTCGGGTGACCTGCGGGGGCCGTTCAGACCGGCCGAGAAAGTCGACCCAGCACAGACCGGAACCTCTCCCGCCCTGCCGCGACGCTCGCGTCCCACAGACCTGAGGCGTGACCGCTCAGCGAGAGTGACTGGAGCCGTTGTTCCTCGGCGAGAAGGCCGGCGCCCGCCACGTTCTGGTCCAGCATCCCCATCGCGGTGAGCGCCGTATGGCCGCAGGAAACGGCGTCCTCGGCGTTTCCTGCCCCGTGGGCCAGCAAGGCATGACGCAGGCAGAGGACGGCGAAGAAGGCATAGGTGTCGGCGACATCAGTGATTTCCAGCTCGTTCGGCTGAAGCTCGGGGAACCGTTCCAGCAGGCTTACACGCTCGGCGGCGTCGGCGAGAGGCCGGTCGGCACACCAAAGATCGCGCACGGACTCCACATAGAAGTCCAGGTCGGCTTCCCGCCCCGGCGCGCCCGCCCGCAGGCCCACGAACAGGGGTGCCATGCGTTCGGTGCAGGCGGAGACGTACAGGCGAATTGCCTCGCCGCCTCCGTCAAGCAGCGCCTTCGCGACGCCCTCCTCCACCAAGGTCTCCACGTCTCACCCTCATCCCGTTCGAACAGTCGACAGGCTACACAGCGGGCGCCAAGCGCAGTTTGACGTGTTGGGGCCCTGAGGTGTCTGGGTAGCCCCCGTTCACAGGGCTGAGCCGGAGGGCCTTCGGGAAGCTGGTGAACGAGCTGCGACGCGAGGGTGCGGACGCGGCGCAATGGTCGATAGGGAGGTTGTCACTCCCACCGGCCAGGCGCTTGACTGAAAGCGTCCTTGGGCGCGAGCCTTGCGACCGGGCAAGGGGCGGCGGCAACTGCGCTGCGCGAGGGCTATGTGTCCTTGGTTTCAGCGAGCGGCGTGCGAAGGTGCGCATCGCCAACCAGTAGTGGGTGCCCAGGTGATCGCGTTCCTGATCGACGTGGTGGCGGGTTCCCTCGTCCCCGGCTTCGGTGGCAGACGGCGGGCGAGGGCTGAGGCTCGCGCCTTCGCTGAGGGAGGTGAGGTTCTCTTCGAGGCATGCATCCTCGGCGACCGCCCCTTTTGCAGTCCAGTCGTGGTCTTCATCGCGGCCTCCAGAAGTTCTCTGCATATATCGCCTACCGAGGTGAAGACCCTCGCGCGTCGCGCTCTGCCGGCCGAACACATCGAGGTACGCCAGATCCGCAAGCGGACTCGATCCGACTCCCGGATCACCCCTCCCTTCGAGCATTGCCGAGTGTCACGACGGGAGCCTCGGTTTCGTGGTCGCCTGTGCACCTCAGCACATGCGCTGGTTCACCGGGTCGCTCAGAACTGGACGCCCGGACTGAACGCCAGAGTTACCCACCGACTCCGGTGGTCAGCGGGCAGAGCATCGAACGCTGCTCTCTGTTCGGAGGCTCTTCGGCACGTCACTGCGGACGGTCGGCCCTCAATGCGGAAGGATGGGCGACATGATCTTGCCTGCCCTGCCGGAGGAGTCCTTCCGCCGCGTTCTCTGCGTTGTCGCGCACCCCGACGACATGGAGTACGGCACGTCTGCGGCCGTTGCCCACTGGACAGCGCGCGGCATCGAAGTCGGCTATCTCCTGCTCACCCGCGGGGAGGCCGGCATGCCGAACCCTCCCGAGGAGACGGCACGCCTACGGGTCGCCGAGCAACGGGCTGCCTGTGCCGTCGTCGGTGTCGAGCACCTGACCATTCTCGAACATCCGGACGGTGTGCTCGTCTACGGCCTCGACCTGCGCCGTGACATCTGCCGGGAGATCCGCCGGTTCAAGCCCGACGTCGTACTCGGCACCGGTTGGGAGATCGAGGCGCCCTGGGGCTTCGACCAGGCGGACCACCGCGCGGCCGGGCTTGCGACGCTCGACGCCGTGCGCGACGCGGGCAACCGGTGGGTCTTCCCGGAGCAGGTCGACGAGGAGGACCTCGAACCGCACTCCGCGCGCTGGCTCCTTCTCCCCGGGCTCGTCGGCACCGGTGCAACCCACGGCGTCGAGGTCACGGGTGAGCCGCTGCGCCGCGGCATCGCCTCCCTCAAGGCGCATGCCGCGTACCTTGCCGCGCTCCCTGATCACCCCGCCCCCGAGGACCTCATCCCGAAGTTCACCGCGATGAGCGGCAAGACCATCGGAGTCGAGCACGCCGTCCTGTTCCGAGCCCACGACTTCCAGGCACCACCGGAGTTCTTCACAGAAGACGAGCAGGACTGACGCGAGGTCACCCGCAGACCACGTACCGTCAAGATCTCTGAACCAAGTTCGGTCGGGCACGCCGAATGATGACTACTCGTGGAGGGCACCCAGGACGTTTCCTGTGGATCATCCTCACCGGTCTTTGTGCAGCCTGGATACGGTGGCTGCATGACGACGATCCTGCGGCACCCTCGGCCTGGATTCACGTGGGATTGGTGGGCGGTGGACGCTCACGGTTTCCTCGTGCACTTCAGCGACGGTCCTGCTCCGGAGCACCTGCTGGCGCATGTGGATCGTGTCGATGCCGCTGCTGCGTGGGCGGAAGAGAACTGCCCCGCGTGGTTCGACGCTGGTCCCCTGCCGCTTCACACCTTCAACTGCAACGGCGAGCTGCCCACTTACCTGCGCAGCGGCGTTCCTGACTCCCCACTGCGGCTGTCCGACGCGCCAGCGGCCATCGCGAATGTGGCGGTCTTGGTTGAACTGCACCGGGCAGTGGGAGACACCTGGACGGTTCACCTTGACGAAGGCTGGGTCTAGGCAGCTCGACTGGCATCACCTTGCTGACCAGATGAAGATGGCGGCGAGGTGGAGTCCGGCGAGGTAGATGGTGGCGGTTTGTCGTAGCGGTGGCCAGTCCGCGCCACTGCTTGAGCTTGTTGATGCACCGGTCGACCGTGTTGCGCTGCTTGTAGGCGTCGCGGTCGAAGGCCGGTGGTCTGCCGCCTGGGCTGCCGAGACGGTTGCGGTTGGAGGCCTGGTCGGGGGCTGCGGGATCACGGCTCGGATCCCACGTCGGCGAAGATGGGTGCGGATCCGCGCGGGGCGAGTACGCCTTGTCGGCCAGGACCACGTCTGGCGTGATCCTGGGCCGACCGAGCGGCCGGGGCACCCGTAAGCGAGCCATGACCTCGGAGAACGCGGGTGTGTCCCCGGCCTGTCCGGGCGTGAGCACGAAGGCCAGCGGCCGGCAGCGGCTGTCGGCGGCGAGGTGGATCTTGGTGGTCAGTCCGCCACGGGAGCGTCCGAGGGCATGGCCGTCCGGCTCACCGGCTGGAGCCCCTTTTGACGGGCCCCGGCGGCGTGCTGGTGCGCGCGGACGACGGTGGAGTCGACCGCGATGACCCAATCGATGTCGCCCTCGGCGTCGGCCTGGGCGAACAGGTGGTGAAGACCCTCTCCCAGGTGCCGTTGGCCGCCCACATGCGCAGTCGGTTGTGGGCGCCCTTCCATGAACCGAAGTGCTCGGGCAGGTCCATCCACGGTGTCCCAGTGCGGTACTTGAACGCAATCGCGTCGATCACCTGCCGGTGATCACGCCACCGCCCACCCCGCCGAGGCCCCCACTGGGCGTCAGTCAACGACACACATCAACAAACGATCAGATGATCCACAGGAAGCGTCCTAGCCTCTCGCCGAGCTACATGGCCAGCGGAGTAGAGGGATACCTGGTGTATGGCGCCGGCGCTCGCTACGCCGAACTCCTCGGCGAGGTGGCCACACCACAGGAGGCTGTTGCGCTCGTCGTCGCACACCTCCCGAGCGACTGCGGGGCTGCGGTGGAGAAGCCCTGGCAAGGGGCGGACTCCTTCTGGGGCAGATCGGGATAAAAGAATCGTCCGACCGGAGTCATGCCGGGATGAAACTCGGCCACCAGGGCGGAACGTTGGCCGGGCACGTCGGGGCGGGGTAGGCGTCCGGTATGCCGAGCCATGTGACGAGGAACCAGGTGAACCACAGGGTGAAGATGAGCCCCGTAGCATGCGCTGACCTGCGATGACGTCTTCCGAGGGTGCTGTGCAGGATCACCCATGGAACCACAGCGGCGATCCATATCAGAGGCATGAGAAGCAGCAAAGTCATGGTGTTGGCGCTTGCGCTGATGCCGATGTCACAAGCAGCCCATGCCCTCCCAATGGCAGCGATGGCCACCATCGCGGTCAGCCCACCGAAGAGGACCCCAAGGCCCGTTCCTCTGATCCGGCGGCTCGGAGGATTCGACGGTTCTGTTCGCACCACCATCTCCCCATCTGCCGCGCCGTAGATGCGGAGAGTACCAACGCGTTGTGGAGCGGCCCCTCGAGGGGGTGCCTCTCTATGTCCTTCGTCAAGGTGTGACTGTGTGCCGCAGTTGGCAACTCTTGAGCACCTCGGCAACCATTCCGGCTCGGCGGGGGTCCTCCATACCAGGCCCCACTCGGGGCCGTCGACGCGAGGGTGGAGGCGCGCCGTAGGGGTCCGCAGGGCAGCGAAAGGCGTCGGCGACTTCCTGGTCGAGACGGTGGGAGAAGCCGTCGCCGAGGTGATCCTCAGCCTGCTCGCCTGCGCCCTGCTCGGCTGCCTGGCTCTGATCGCCTACCTGAGCTGGTCCTTCAGCCCATGCTTCACCATCGCGGGGTCCGGGCTCCTCAGCCTCTTCCTCGCCCACGGCGCCTGGCAGACCTTGCGCGCTCCAGCGAAGGGGCGCCGTCGGGGCCTCGCTGCCCTGACCGCTGTCGGTTTCACCGTGACGGCCCCCTCCCTGCTGTTCTACGCAGCAGGATGCGACTGCCTGTGAGGCCGTTTGGCTCAGTCACGCGAGACCGAGGCCGGTCATACGTCGTCGATCAGCCGGGTGGCCATGCGCGGGGCCTTGGGCCGGATCACCTCGACGAGCCTGCGGCGACCGAATTTCCGCAGCGAGGCCGGGGATCCGTAGCGCTCTAGCAGCCAGGTCACCGCGGCGTGGTCCAGACGCGGCCCGAGGATGCGGCACCCCGGCGACCACCTCTGCCACGGCGTCAGTAGCGGCCGACTGGATCGACGCCCACAACCCATCACGGCCCGGACGGCCTACTGAAAGCTCAGGCGGTGTGGGTGGGCCGGATCGATGGGGCACGTGTGCACGCGCATCAGACCGCGCCCGAGATAGACACCGACCGGGTCGATGATGTGGGGGTCGTTGTCGGCATCGCGGTCCTCGACCGGCAGCCAGCTGCGTGAGGCACTGTCGCACTCCCACTGGTCCACGGTGAGCAGAGGCGGCATCGCTGTACCGCATGCCCGGCAGTCGACCGGAGCAGGATCGGTCAAATGCCAGGAGGCGAAGCCACCGACTTTCCAACCGGGCGCGATCGACAGATCGCTCATGTAGTCGACCTCCTCCGGTTCCTCGGCCTGGGCCGCGGCCATCGCCGCCACATAGTCCTCGTACGTCGCGTAGTCGGCCTGTGGGGAAGAACCATCCTCGTCCTCACCTTCCTCGTCGAGAAGGCCTGCTTCCCACTCGTCGATCTCCTCCTGAAGCGCCTCGTCCAGCAATCCGACGTACTCGTATTCCACGACCTGCTCCGGGTGCACGACACACATGGTCGGGACGCATTCCGCGCGGCCGGCCACCGGAGGCTCGGGCTGCGGTGTGAGTACGGCGCCCACGTCGGCGGAGTGCCGCCACTTGAGCACGACGTCGATGGTGCGGTCGTCGCCGTGCACCTCGAAGGGGCACCAGAAGACCTGTAGGAGGTCCTGGCCCTCGGGTCCCACAAGATCCGGAACATCTCGTACGTACAGCTGGGCAACGGCCAGCATCGGCAACGGGTCGTCCTCACGAAGGCCCGGGACGTGGTTGGCCCGGGTCATGCCGTCGAGCAGGCGCAGTTCCTCCTCGGTGTACTCCCGTCCCCGAGAGTCCTCCTGGATCCGACGGCGCAGCCTCACGTCGGCGAGGAGATACCCCCTGCCCTGCGGGTGCACGGCCGTGCACACCGGCCACGGTTCGACGGCCGGCCACAGCAGAGGGCCCGCCACCGAACTTTCCTGTGCCCTGGGAGCGCCGTGACGGGGATGCAGGCGGGTGGCCGTGCGCCGGTGGGCTGAAAGGGCGGGGAAAGCCGCTTCCACATCGAGGGGGCGTGGTGGGGTGGTACGGGTCATGAGAAGGCCTTCCAAGTCCGTTCGGCGGTGATGTTGTACAGAGGTCCCGGACACCGGCGGCGGGCTCCAGACCACCCAGGGCGCGGTGGACATGACTGCGCACAACGGCAGCCGGATAGGCCGAGTCGCCGAGCAACCAGGCCCGGCACTGTGGTGAACCCATCCATACAGCGAGGTTGACCTACCGCAGATCGGGGCTGTGAGGACGCAGATACGCGGCGAACCGGTCCGCCCGACCGCCGCGCCTACCGGTGGTGACGTCCCTCGCCGACGCCCTCGGTCCTGACTGCCGTCCAGGGTGGCCCCCGCCGGGCTGGATCCACTCAGGCCAGCAGAATGTCCTCGCCCGCCGTCACAGGGACGACCTGACCGGCCGGCGGCGCGTCGGCGCTCACCGGCGTCCCGAAGTCGGACAGCGTCATCGTCGCCGTGGCCTTCATGCCGCCGAAGTAGGACAGTCGGGCCTGGACCGCCCGCCCCTTCCCGTCGACCCATACGTCCGCGTACACAGGCATGTCGTCGCCCAGCTTCTCCCGCAGGTCGTCCATCTTCTGCTTCGTCTCCGTAGTCATCCGGAGCGTCGCGGTGGCATGGTCGATCGTTCCCCGGTAGTGCACCGCAGGGGCGCCGTTCACCTGCTCCGTGCCCTCGTTCGACACCTGCCGCATCGCCTCCATCTGGCGGAGCAGGTGCTCGGGGTCGTTCAGCGGCGCCCGCAGGAAATATCGGGTCAGTGCGTCGCTCCGGACGGCCGAGGCCCACTTGCCCTCGTCCACCGCCCGCGAGCCCCGCACATAGACGGTGTCGCCGACGAAGACCTCTTCGACAGGATCGATGCCGCTGTCCTCGATCTCCACCGTGAGCCGACCTGTGTCACCCGCCAGGTCGAAGGCGCCGGTGATCGTGAACACGTACGTCGTGGGGCTGTCGGTGGACTGCAGCTCAATCTTCTCTGCCACGCGGACGCTGTTCGCGCTCGTCCTCCCTATCGCGGCGCGCACGGCCGCGGCATGATCCGCGGCCTTCTTCGCTCCGTCCTCCGAGTCGGATTCCGGACCGCCGGAACAGGCAGTGCAGAGCAGAAGGAGAGAAGCGGAGAGAAGGTGGGCGCGGCGCATGGGCTCTCCGAGGATTCGTTTCGGCGGTGCGGCAGGGTGGAGCCCGAGCGGGCCTGTAGATCCTCGCACGAAACCGGAGACGGGACTTGGGGATCTGGCCCTGCCGCCCTGTCCTTCACGGCTCCTGACGTGACATCGGGTACGGCGGGTGATTCTGCAGGACAGGGGCGGGCCGTGAGCCGCTCGGCGCTGGGGCAGCGCTCGCTCGGCCGCACGTGGCCTGTGGCGACTCCGCGACCCCGGTCACCTTGCGAGCCAGGCGTGCCTTACCCCGCATCGATGGCTGAGCCGCTTCGGCAAGCCGCGCCGTCTCGACCGCCGGGCCTCGACAGGGACCCCCGGGCGGGGTTCGTGCGCCACGGGCGCGGCATTCGCGCCGCGACCCGGCGGCTGCGGGAACTGTCGGAGAACGTGGGACGTACGGAGTGATGGCCGTCTGATCGATACGGCGCACCTTCATGTGACCTGTGTGCGTGTGCGGAGCGCCGTGAGCAGCCGATCAGGAGCCGCCACGCTTCTTCCGCAGAGCACCGGGCTTGTGCACGGCGGAGCGGCCGGTCCTGTCGCTCTCCACCTCGTACTGCGGTTCCTCCTTCGAGGCGTCGACGGTCCGCCCGGCTGCACGAGTGCGGTCCGTGTGCTTCCTGGTGACTTTGCCCGTCACCTCCTGGCCGTGGCTCTTCCAGGTCACCTTGTCGCCCTTTTTCGGCTTGTCGTCCTTCTCCGTCACAACAACCTCCTCGTAGGCGCGGTCGATCCCCACTGTGCCCATCCAGCGTCGTGCGGACAGCCCTGCCGCGCATCCGCTCGGCCGGTGGCCTGGCATGGCCCCTTCGGTGACGTGGGACCCGAGGCGCCGACGCCTCACCCCGGCTCGTACAACAACGTCTCGAGGACGTCCGGTATCACGGTTTGGGGCGCGCCTTCTGCCGGGCACGGTCTTCGGAATCCTGCATCTCGAGGATGCGGAAGACATGAGCGCTCGAGCGCTTGCGCGCGCTCCCACTAGTGAACAGCGCCGCGCCCGCTACTGCGGGGGGCACAGCCAGGAATCCGATCGCGAGGAGGTCGGGCCAGTCCCGCTCGACGCTGCACAACCTCGGCGTACCTTCGCTGTACGACGTGCTCTCGCTTTCGTAGAACAAGGGTGCCTCACAAGCGATTTCGTCTTGGTAGTCGTGCACGGTGAACGGCATCGACAGCAGGTACCCGAGCCAGAGGAACAGCGCTGCCGAGACTGTCATCAGGCCGACACCCCAACTCTGCTGCCGTCCGGCCCAGCGGTCGAATTCCTGTCGGGCGGTCCATTGCATGAGAGTTCCCCGTTTGTCGACTGGCTGCTTCCCTGTTCCGCCGGAGATCGTACGTGCGTTCTCAACTGTCGGTGGCCCTGGCCCGGACGGCACCCAGAACTGCGCCTGATCCCCGTCTCGGAGGCCCGCGGCCTTGAGGAAGGCCGCGAGGCTTCGGATCCGATTGCGGACTGAACGCTACGCAGAACCTACGGAGAACGGCCTGACGAGCGGCCGGGCCCGGACCGGAGAAGTTCCGCAGGGGCGGGCACAGTGGTAAGCCACTGTCGTTCCCTCCGGCTCCGGGCCGGGCCGCTCAGGCGCTGCGGTGGGTCAGGGCGCCCAAGGGGCCGCCAGGGTCCAACTGCTGTCGGCGGCCAGGGTCTGAGGGCGGTTGAAGCCTGTGGCACCGTCTCCCGAGGCGATGTGGACGGCGGACTCGAAGTGGCGCAGGTAGGAGCCCGGGATGTTGATGGACTCGAAGGTGACTCCGGTCCCGCCGATGCCCGCTCGGGCGCAGAACGTGGCGTCCGCGCGGAACAGCGGCGAGCCGTCGTCGGCCGAGTTACGCACCCTGCTGTCGGCGTGGCGCAGGAACTGGCCGGGGAAGTTGACGGACTCGAACGAGTAGCAGGACGAGTCGGCGAGTCCGCGCCGGACCGTGTACGTGGCGTCCTGCTTGAGCAGGGTGCTGCTGCCCGCGTCCACGACCTGCGTGGAGGCCAGACTGTCGGCGTGCCGCAGGTACCGGTCGGTGTGGCCCCAGGTGGTCACCCGCAGTGACTTCCTGACGTCGGTGGCCAGCACTGCGGAACTCCGCCACAGGGCGGGTTCGGCGGTGTCCCAGGTGGCATCGGCGGTGAAGCCGGTGGGAGTGTCCCAGGCATTCGGGCCGCCACTGCGGGCGAGATAGACACTGTCGGCATGGTGCCGCAGGTAGCTGCCGGGGTAGTTGAGCGATTCGAATGACGTGCCACCCGCTGCGAGGCCGGGCCGGCTGCACCACGTGGCGTCCGAGGCGAACGAGCCGCCGGTGCTCGCCTCGACGCGCACCCGGCTGTCGGCGTGCCGGAGGTAGCGGCCGGGGTAGTTGACGGATTCGAACGAGTGGCAGCGCGGGTCGGCCAGACCGGGGACGGTGCGGTACGAGGCGTCCTGACGTGCACCGTCGGCGGAGGTGGAGCTCAGTACGTCGGTGCGGGCCGCAGAGCTCGCGTGCCGGAGGTAGCGGTCGGTGAAACCGGGGGTGGTCACCTTGAACGAGCGGACGTGTCCGAGAGTGAGGCTCGGGCTGGAGTTGAGGTTGCGCGAGGCGCCGATCAGCGCGCTGTGCGCCGCGCGAAGCTGGTCCGTGTCGACCTTCTGGATGCGCCGGTCGTAGGTGAGCAGTCCGTTGTACTCGCCCTCGACGTCGGTGATCTCGGTGTAGACGTAGGCCGACAGGCCCTTGGTGGTCATCAGTTGCTGTACATCACGGACCATGCCGGTGTAGCGGTCGTTCAACTGCTCACGGCTGGAGACCTGCTCGTAGGCGAAGAACTGTCCGTCGGGGCTGTACTCGTGGCCAGGTGTGCGCAGGCCGATGCCGCCGAACTCCCCGAGAACGGAGATGCGGGTGTCCGAGGGGCGTGGTGCGTCGGGGCCGGTGTACACATGCCAGTCGATGATGTCGCCGGTACCGGGGTCGCCCTTGGAGTCGCAGCAGTTGTACCCGCTGTGCGGGTTCATCAGGCGGGTCGGGTCGTAGTTCTCCAGGTCGGTGGTGACCTGTCGGGTGGCTGCGAGGTCCCACTCGCCCCAGCCCTCGTTGAACGGGACGTAGGTGACGACAGCGGGGGAGAAGCGGTGCTCGTCGATGATCTCGCGCGCCTCGGTCTCCAGTTGCGCGGTCTGTGCCGGGGTGCGGCTGTGGTCGAAGGCGGGCGTGGACGGGATGTCCTGCCACACCAGTAGCCCAAGCCGGTCGGCGTGGTAGTACCAGCGGGCCGGCTCGACCTTGATGTGCTTACGCACCATGTTGAAGCCGAGCTCCTTGTGCTTCTGCAGGTCGGATGCCAGGGCTGTATCGGTGGGTGCCGTGTAGAGGCCGTCCGGCCAGAACCCTTGGTCGAGTGTGCCGATCTGGAAGACGAACTCACCGTTCAGTGTGGGCCGCATGACCCCGTTGACCAACTTCTTGCCTATCTCACGCATACCGAAGTAGCTGGTGACGCCGTCGACCGAGGCGCCGGAAGCGTTGCGCAGGGTGACACGCAGGTCGTACAGGAACGGGTCGTCGGGTGACCAGCGGCGGGCGTTCGGCACCGGGACGGAGAACTCGGTGAAGCCGCCTGTTGCCTGGCCCACCACTTGGGAGCCGGACATCGCCTCGGCGAGGACGGTGTGGCCGCTGACGCTGCCGCGGGTGAAGACGCGAACCCGTGCCGTGTTGGTCGACAGGTCCGGCTTGATGTCGACGGAGTAGATCGACGATGTGGGAGTGGGTTCCATCCACACGGTCTGCCAGATCCCTGACGTCGGTGTGTAGAAGATGCCGCTGGGATTGTTCACCTGCTTGCCGACCGGCTGCTTCTCACCGCGTCCGTCGGTCGGGTCGTAGACCCGCACGATCAACTCGTTTGCACCGCTCCTGAGTTGCGAGGTGATGTCCGCCTCGAACCGGTCGTAGCCACCCTTGTGAGAGGTGACCTGTGTGCCGTTGACCCAGACCGTGGCCTCGTAGTCCACGGCGCCGAAGTGCAGTTGCACCCGCCTGTCGCCCCAGTTCTGCGGGACGGTGAAGCTGCGCTTGTAGAACATGAGGTCACGGTTGTCGTTGCGCATGATGCCGGACAGGGCCGATTCCACCGGGTAGGGCACGAGGATGCGCTCAGGGAGCGTCTGCCCCACGGGCGGGGCCGCGTTACGGTTGACGTTGCCGGAGCTGTCGGTCGGCGGGTTGAGGAACTCCCATTCCCCGTTGAGCGACTGCCAGTCCTGCCGAGTCATCTGAGGTCTCGGGTATTCCGGCAGAGGATCGGTGGTGGACACCTGACTTGTCCACGGGGTGGTCAGCGGTGGGGACTTGGGCACCACGGCGGCGGAGGCCGAGCTGGTGAAGAGAGGGCCTCCTACCATCACCAACAAGGCCACCACACAGGCGATGACGCGACGCATCGAACTCCTCCAGGGCAGGACGGGGCTCGGAGTCCGGCGCACCACGAGGCCGCCGGCCACTGCAGTGTGCGGGAGTCCGTGCGGGATGGGGTGAGCGGCGTTGATGCGAGGGCGAGCGAGCCCTGCGCCTCAGCCCGGACACAGAGGGCTCCGGCTGATGCATCGGGAACCTAACACGGAACAGACTTCAACGGAATCACCCAGGAACTCTCAAAAAGCAAACTTTCTCGATCCCTCTGCTGTCGCCGCACACCAGCCAAGTCGCCCTCCCTGCCGTCGTGTTCGCAGCAAGCGCTTCCCCGTGCCCCGGTCGGCAGTCTGCTGCGGGGCGACTCCGACAAGCCCCGGCCACTCAGGGGTGTGAGCGGGCAACTACGCGCGTTGCGAGGGAAGTTGCGAAATCTCCGCAGGGGGCTCGTTCCGGTGGTGTGCATGTGGCGTACAGCGGTTCGCGAACTCACGACGCCCGCCAGGTCGGCCGGGGCCGTGCGAACCGCCGGCATCGCCTTCGGCCGGATGATCCTGGCCGTCGACGGCACGCCGAAGTGTGCGAGGGGAACGGGTGGAGCGCGGCATCGGTCGTACGGGCGCCGGCGGCATGGCGGAGGCGCCGATTCCTGTGCGGGAGCCCTGCTCGTAGCTTCGGCTCCCACACACGGAATTCAGCGCACAGGCATGAACTGACCCAGCTCGATGCGTCGGCGTTCCTCGAGGTCCTCGATGCGCCGCGCCTGTTCATCGGTGAGTACGTCGCACACCCAGTCCCAGTGCAGCGCCACCCGGTCACCGGGGGAGAGCCCGTCGATCAGTGTCCTCCCACCGGCCGAGCAGCGGACGGTCTCCTCCCGCCACGCGCCGTCGGTCAGCCCCGCGCCCTCCCAGCACAGCGGGCGTGACCGCACGGTCGCCACGTCGCTGTCGGCATCGACCACCACTCCGGTACGGATGCGGCACTGGTCGAGCACGGACAGGGCTGTCGGATGCCCGCTCGACCGCAGCATCGACGCCCACGGATACACCTCGAACACCTGGAAGCTGTGATGGGCCAGCGCCCGGTCCCCGGCCTCCCGCCAGGTGCCGCCCAGCTGGCCACGGAACCGGTCGGTCATGCGCTCCACCAGTGCGGCGGGGTCGGCCCGGTCCAGGAGCTCATTGCCGATCCAGTAGGCCTCGACGACCCGCACGTCCAGCGGGTCGGGGATGCCGGCCGTCTCCGCGAGGAACTGGAGATAGCACCAGGCCCCCTCGAACTGCCGGGCCCGTCGCTCGATGTCGTCGGTCGCCTCCCGGCACAGGAGGGCCGCCGCGTCGGCGGGCCCGCAGTAGCCGAGTTCGTTGGGCGGGTAGGCGTATCGCGCGAACAGCAGGGCACCCTCGGCACTCACTCAGCAGATCCTCGGTAGTTGTTCGCCGATCGGCAGCCCGATGACCCGGCTCCCTCCCAGCCCCGTTCTCGCGACGACCATCCCCGCGTGGTCCGGCACGCAGCTGCCGATCCGGCAGGCGGACCGGCCCAGGGGATGGGCCCGCATCGCCTCCAGCACCCGGTCCGCGTCCTCGGCCGGGACGATCGCGATCAGCTTGCCCTCGTTGGCCACCTGGAGCGGGTCGAGCCCGAGCAGACTGCACGCGTCGCGCACCGTCGGCGGCACGGGAAGGAGCCGCTCCACCAGTTCGACGCCCACGTCCGAGGCGCGGGCGATCTCGTTGAGCGAGGCCGACACACCACCGCGCGTGGGGTCCCGGAGCACATGGAGGTCGCTCCCGGTGGCGAGCATGGCGGTGACCAGGCCGTGCAGCGCGGCCGTGTCACTCTCGACCGTCGTACCGAACTCAAGGCCCTCCCGGCAGCTCATCACAGCCACCCCGTGCACGCCGATGTCCCCGCTGACGAGCACGGCGTCACCGGGCCGCGCCCGGCGGGCGTGGATGTCGACACCCGGCGGGACCACGCCGATGCCCGAGGTGTTGAGGTAGACCCCGTCACCGCTGGCGCGCTCCACGACCTTGGTGTCCCCGGTGACCAGCCGAACACCGGCGGCTTCCGCGGCCCGGCCCACGTCCTGGGCGATCCGGCCGAGGTCGCTGAGTGCGGTGCCCTCCGCGAGGATGAAGGCGGTCGACAGGAACAGCGGAGTCGCTCCCGACATGGCCAGGTCGTTGACCGTACCGTTCACGGCAAGGTCGCCGATCGATCCGCCGGGGAAGAACATCGGCTTCACCACGAACGAGTCGGTGGAGAAGGCGAGCCGGGTACCGGACCCCACGGTCAGGACGGCCGAGTCACCGAGGTCGGCGGCGGCCGCGGCACCGTACGCGGGCAGAAACAGGTGCTCGATCAGCTCGGCGGACATCGCACCCCCGCCCCCGTGACCCATCACGACGGACGGGACGTCCCGCAGCGGTACGGGGCAGGCCCACCCCTCGAAGTCGAGATCGGGCACGCCGTCGAGCGGCACGGTCACTTCGTGCGCAACGGCGCTCACATCAGTCACGTCGGTCACTTCGCATCGACCAGTTCCAGTCGGCGGTGGGTGTAGTACGCGGCACACGCGCCCTCGCTGGACACCATCGTCGCGCCCAACGGGTTCCTCGGCGTGCACTCCTTGCCGAACGCCTCGCACAGATGCGGCTTGATCAGCCCCTGGAGTACCTCGCCCGAGCGGCAGAGCGACGACTCCGCGGTGTGAATGCCCGTCACGTCGAACCGTTGCTCCGCGTCGAACTCCCGGTACTTCGCGGAGAGTCGCCAGCCGCTGCGAGGGATCATTCCGATCCCACGCCAGGTCCTGTCGGTCACCTCGAAGACATCGGCGAGCATCTTCATGGCGGGCGCGTTGCCCTCGTCGCGTACGGCCCGGGGATAGGCGTTCTCCACCTCGTGGCGGCCCGCCTCCAACTGCACGACGGTCCGGCGGACGCCCTCCAGGATGTCCAGCGGTTCGAAGCCGGTGACCACGATCGGCACCTTGTACTTCCGGGCCAGCGGCGGGTACTCGGACGTCCCCATCACACTGCACACATGTCCCGCGGCGAGGAACGCCTGAACCCGGCACGTCGACGACTCCATGATGGCGGCGATCGCCGGGGGCACCAGGACATGGGAGACCAGGAGCGAGAAGTTGCGGACCCCGAGCTTCTTGGCCTGATACACCGTCATGGCGTTGGCGGGTGCGGTGGTCTCGAAGCCGATGCCGAAGAAGACGACCTCGCGGTCCGGGTTCTCGCGGGCCAGCTTCAGCGCGTCGAGGGGTGAGTACACCACCCGTACGTCGCCGCCTGCGCTCTTGACGGCGAACAGGTCCTGGCTGCTGCCGGGCACACGCAGCATGTCACCGAACGAGCAGAAGATGACCCCGGGGCGGGCGGCGATCGCCAGTGCCCGGTCGATGGTCTCCAGCGGGGTGACGCAGACGGGGCATCCCGGTCCATGGATCATCTCCACGCTGTCCGGCAGGAGTTGGTCGATGCCGTGGCGGATGATCGAGTGCGTCTGGCCGCCGCAGACCTCCATCATCGCCCACTTCCGCGTGGTGACGGCGTGGATCTGATCGATGAGCTTCTTCGCGAGGTCGGGGTCGCTGAACTCGTCGAGATACTTCACCGGCCGGCTCCTTCGGGGGACGTGCTCTGCTGGGCTGCGACTTCGAGGGGGTCGCCGAACTCCTCGGCGAGGATGCCGAGCCGGTCGAAGTTGGCCAGGGTGTCCTTGGCCGACCGCTCGTCGAGGCGCTGGATGGCGAAACCGACGTGCACGATCACGTATTCACCGACCGTCACATCGGGGATGTACTGGAGGCACACCTCCTTGCGTACCCCGCCGAAGTCCACCTCAGCCATCACGGTGCCGTCGACTTCGGCGGTACTGAGGACGCGCCCCGGAACAGCCAGACACATGGTCCCTCTTCTCTGTGGATCTCTCGGGTACGTGAAGCCGCGGCGTCAGCGAGCTGCGGCGATCATGAGCTGGCCGAGGGCGATCCCACCGTCGTTGGGAGGGAGCAGCCGCGGCCGCAGAACGGTGAAGCCGCGCTCCGTCAGGCCGTGTTGGGACGCTTCGAGCAGTACGGCGTTCTGAAAGACGCCACCGCCCAGGGCCACGGTGTCCAGACCGGTGCTCGTGCGGCAGAGGTCCGCGAGGCCGACGACCAGGGCGGCGACGGCAGCGTGGAAACGGGCGGCGATCTCCCCGGCGGACTCCCCGGCCCGTACGTCGGACACCACGGCCCGCACGACGGGGCCCGGATCCGCGACGGCGGGGTCCTCGCCCGCGCCGGGCCGGATCGCGAAGCGGTAGCCGTTCCCGGCGGCCAGGGGGCCCACCGCAGCGCCCCGGGCCAGCCCCTCCAGTTCCATGGCCGCCTCCGCCTCGTACGCCACCTCGTGTCGTACACCGGCCAGGGAGGCGACCGCGTCGAAGAGCCGACCCATCCCCGATGTCGGCACACAGCCGAAGCCGGTCGTGAACTGGTGGGCCAGCACCTCGCGTTCGGCGGCCGGGCAGGCCTGGACCGCGGGCAGGTCCGCGTCCCAGGGAAGTCCGGCCGCGTGCAGATGCGCGAGCGCCATCCGGTAGGGCCGCAGCACACTCGCGTCGCCCCCGGCCAGCGGTACGTAACCCAGGTGCGCGGCTCTGCGGAACGACGCGTAGCCGGCCACCAGGACCTCACCGCCCCAGGCCGCACCGTCGTCCCCGTGGCCGGTGCCGTCGAAGGCGATGCCGATCACCCGCTCGTCCCGGCCCAGGCCGTGTTCCGCCATGACCGACGCGATGTGCGCGTGGTGGTGCTGCACGGTCCGCACGGGCCGCCCGGCCGCATGGGCGCGGGCCCAGTCGCCGGAGTGGTAGCCGGGATGGCGGTCGGCGACCAACAGGGCGGGTTCCACCCCGGTGAGTTCCTCGAGGTGCCTCTCCGTGCGCGTCAGGGCGTCGACCGTGGACAGGTCGTCCATGTCGCCGATGTGCTGGCTCAGCCAGGCATAGCGGCCCTCGCCCAGGGCACAGGTGTTCTTCAGGTCCGCGCCCACGGCGAGCGTCGGCGGTACGTCGAAGGGCAGCGCGAGCGGCAGCGGGGCATACCCGCGTGAGCGGCGCAGCGGCAGCTCCGCGCCCGCCACGTAGCGGCTGACCGAGTCGTCGCACGGCACGTGGATCCGCCGGTCGTGCCGTAGCCACGCATCGACCAGCGGCGCGAGTACGGACAGCGCGTCGCCGTCGTCGGTGACGATGGGCTCGCCCGAGAGGTTGGCCGACGTCATCACCAGTGCGTCCGGGCCAGGGTCGTCGTCGCCGAGCCCGAAGAGCAGAACGTGCAGGGGCGTGTACGGGAGCAGCAGCCCGAGGTCGGCACAGCCGGGCGCCACGGCGTCGGACACCCCGGCACCGGCGCCCGCCCCGGCGGGCCGCCGGGGCAGGAGCACGATCGGGCGTCGGCCACCGGTCAGAAGCTCTTCCTCGTCCGCCGTGACGGTCACCAGTCGCCGCGCCACGTCGAGGTCCGGGACCATCACCGCGAACGGCTTGCCACCCCGCCGCTTGCGCCGGCGCAGCTCGGTCACGGCCGCCGCGTTGCGGGCGTCGCACACCAGGTGGTACCCGCCCAGTCCCTTGACCGCGATGATCCCGCCGTCGGCGAGGAGCTTGCGGGCGGTGCGCAGCGCGTCCTCGTCACGGGACAGGGGCACCCCTTCGCCGCCGACCAGTTCGAGCCGGGGCCCGCAGTCGGGGCAGGCGACCGGCTGGGCGTGGAAGCGCCGGTCGCCAGGATCCTCGTACTCCGTCCGGCAGGCCGCGCACATCTCGAAGTCCGCCATCGTGGTCGCGGCCCGGTCGTACGGCAGGCCGGTGACGATCGTGAACCGGGGACCGCAGTGCGTACAGGTGATGAAGGGGTGGCGGTAGCGCCGGTCCGACGGGTCGGCCAGCTCGTCGAGACAGTCGCGGCAGGTGGCGACGTCGGGCGGGACGAGTGTCCTGGCCCGGTCGGCCGTGCCGGAGTGCTCGATGGTGAAGCCCGTGCCGCCGCGCGTCGGCAGCTCGCTCGTCCGTACGTCCTCGACGACCGCGAGTGGCGGGGCGTCGGCCCGCAGTCTGCGGCCGAACTCCTCCACGGCGTCGGCCGGTCCCTCGACCTCGGTGAGCACCCCGTCCCCGGTGTTCGTCACCGTGCCGCTGAGCATCAGCTCGGAGGCGGTGACATACACGAAGGGCCGGAAACCCACGCCCTGCACGACGCCGCGCACCTCGAACCTGCGGCGCACCCGCTCCGCCCGGCCGCGCCCCATCATCTCCAGGCCCGACATGGCCTCCCGGGCCTTCGCCCGGTCGATGAGCTCGACGGCGAAGCCCATGTGGAGAAGGACCCAGTCGTCGCAGCCGGGCGGATCGTCGAGCATTCCGATGTTGACGCGTCGTCGGGCGCCCTCGACATCCACCAGGGCCAGCTGGCCCGCATAGCCGTCCACGATCTCCACGACGCGGCCAGGAATGCCTAGGCACATGATCAGGATCTCCGGAGTTCGGCGCTCTTCACGGACGCGTTCGGTACGGCGGGGACAAGCTGCCGGACCAGGGTGTGCACTGCCTGGACCGCCTCGGGCACCGCACGGCCGACGGCTTCGCTGAGCCCGATGCCCTCCTCGACCCCGGCGGGCGTACAGCCGACGAGGAAGGTGAGCGGAAGAGTACCGCCCAATTGATCCAGATTTGCCAGGACAGCGACCGGATTCATGCCATGGGCGTCGAATTCACCCGTACCGAGGTCCTCCGGGTCGATGCGGAGGACCGTCACCTCCCCGGGCGCGCCGCCACCCGGGCACGCGTCGACCAGCACCAGCGCGTCGTACCCGTCCAGCAGGTCGTACGCGAGGTGCATACCGCGGATTCCGTAGTCCACCACGCGGACCTGCGGGGGCAGTCCGCCCTCGGCGGCCAGCCGCCGTACGGCCTCCGGGCCGAAGCCGTCGTCGCTCAGGAAGAGATTGCCGATGCCCGCCACCAGTACCCGGGCGGCGGTGTGCGGTGCGTCCGTCATGCTCGGCTCAGCCGCCACCGGACTGGAGGCGCGGAGCCTTCGGGTGCTCGGCCTTCTTCGGCTGTACGGAGGTGTCGGACCGCTCGTCCGAGGTGCCCGACGGCCGGTCGACGGGTCCGCCTTCGGGCTGGTCCGAGCCGGTGTCGCGGGACCCCATCGGGCCCCGTTCCGCCTGCGGCTCCTCCTGGACCCGGCTGTCCTTCTCCGGTGTGTCCGCCATGGGGTGCTCCTCACTCATGTCAATCGGGTCGGGGTTCACATGGAACGGATGCGCAGGTAGCGGCGGATGTCGGGGATCGACCTGATCGCGACCCCGACGGCGACGACGCCCATGGCCGCCCCCACGACAGCGGTGATGAAGCCCAGGTTCTTCACGATCGGTTCTCCTCTCGGTACGGCGCCGACTCCTCGACGCTCAGGGGTGTCAGCTCGTCGGGCGCGAAGTAGAAGTAGCGGCCGTACCAGTCGTGCAGGTCGGACGCCGGGTCGTCGACGAGGACCAGGGCGATGTGCGTACCGCCGTCCACGTCCGCGAGCACCGCGGTCACCCTTGCCACCTGGCCGGCGAAGAACAGGTCCTGTGCGTCCGCCCGCCGGGAGGGATGGACGCGGACCAGGCTGCCCCTGGCCACCCGCACCCCGTCGATGACCACCGCGTCGCTGTCCGGCCGGACGGAGGCGTCGGCCGCCGGATCCCACCAGGGCGCGCCCGCGGTGTCGAAGTCGGCGGGCTCCACGTCCCGCACATCGCCGGGCGGGACCACGAGAGCGGCGGGCAGGGGGGCGTGCGGGTCGCGCAACAGGCCGTGCAGCTGCTGGAGGTCGGCGGGCGACATCCCGTCGCACCGGTCGATGATCTCCCTGGCCCGGGGGTCGGTGGCGCGGGCCTCCGCCTTCTCCTCCTCCGTCATGGTCATCACCCGGAGGGTCAGGATCTCGTCGATCTCGGTCGAGTCGAACAGGGCGCCCGGGCTCTGCTCGGCGACCTCCGGGTAGTCGTACAGGATGATCGGCGCACCGAGGAGGGTGTCCGTCGCTCCCTTAGGACCGGCCAGCACGGGCCAGCATCTGCGCTGCCGGCACCGCCCGGCGGCCGCCGCCGCTTCGGCGGGCGGTTCGAGCAGCGAGACGAACGCCGCGTCATGCGCGCTCAGGAGCAGATGCGCGCCGATCAGCGAGGCCCGGATCGCGGCGTCCTTGGTGTCCGCCGGCTCAGGGTGCTCGTTGGTGACGCTCACCGTCAGGCGTACGCAGCCGTCGTCCATGACGGCACGCGTACGGATACGGACCCTCAGCGGCAGCCGCCGCCGCACGATCCTGCCGACCACCGCGCCCCGGGCGTCGGTCACCGGTTCGGAGTCCTCACCGCCCGTCACCTCGTGGACGGAGTCGGCCGGTTCGTCCAACGGCAGTGCGGCCAGGATGACTTCCCGCTCCACCGCCTCGTCCCAGGACATCACCGAGGCGCCGTCGACGGTGAGCCGGTCCACCGGAACCTCGGCCCCGTCCTCACCCGTGGACCGCACCTCGCGGACCTGGAGCTGGAGGAAGCGCAGATGAACGGTGACGGCCGCCGGCCCGTCCTGCGGTGTCAGCAGGCACTGCATCTCCATCCCGGGTTCCTCGCCGAAACTCGCCGCTGTGGCATACGGCGGTCCGAGGACGCCGAACTGCCAGCGCGAGCGGTTCTTGTGCGAGCTGGCGCGGTACGGGTAGAGGAGATACCCCTCGTACAGCACGGCGTCGGCGATCGTACGCACCTGGTCGAGACTCACAGGGCCACCTTGTCGTGCTCGGCCAGGAGGGCCTGGACCGTCTCGTCCCAGCTGATCAGCCCGCGCCGGGCCCGGAAGTCCGCGAAGCGCGCGAGCACCTCGTGGTCCAGTCTGATCCAGCCGGTGTTGGGGAAGTGCGACGCCACCAGGTGCCGCCACACCGCGACCGGCATCTGATACCGGGCCTCGCAGTCCCACGGCACCCGTTCGACCCCGAAGCCCTCGCTGCCCCGGGTGAAGACCGTGCCGGAGAACATCAGGGCGAGCGGCACCGCACCCTCGCCCAGTGCGTGGAGATAACGGGAGCCGACCACATCGAAGTCGTACGTGCACGGCAGGGCGAGATCGACCTCGGTGACGTCGCCGAACCCCTGCACCGTCGTGTCACAGCTCATCCACTGGAACGGCTTCAAGGTGTCCGTCCAGCGTTCCCGGCCACCGAACAGCGCCTGGAGGCCGCTCTGTTCGGCCTCGTCGTAGTGGCGCCGCTGCGGCTCGATACGCACCTGGCAGTGCAGGGCGACGGCGTGGATCCGCGTACCCGTCCGCTCCTCGATCCGCAGCCGCGCGGTCAGCTGCGGTGCGGCCGCGTACGGATCGGCGGCGATGTCCAGCACGGAGAACGCGAAGTCGCTCATGGTGCCCCGATCCCGGCGGGCCGGCTGCGGTCCGCCACCTGCGCGAAGAACGAGTCCATGGCGGCGAGTGCCTCGGAGCCGCCGTCGAATCCCCGCCACAGGGTGCGGAGTCGGCCCACCAACTCGTAACAGGCGTCGATCGGCACGAGGTGACACGATGCGCCGCCGTCCTGGGTGCGCCGGATGAGCAGGGCCTCGACATCGGGACGCAGTACGGCAAGCTCCGGGCTCGCCTCGACGACGGCCTCCCAGGCGTCCAGCGGGAGTTCCGACTCGGTGGCCCCGGCGGGGCCCGGGTAGAACGCGACCATGCGGTCCTGGACGGAATTGCGGAACAGGAAGGCGAGGCCCACGGGGATCTGCAACTCGTCCCAGGCACGCCCGTCCACGGTCAGTCCGGCGAAGTGCAGATAGCGCTCAGGAACCGCCCGGTACCGCAACTCGGCGCTCTCGTCGGTGAACAGCAGATAGCAGGCCCGGCACCCGCACATCAGAGCGCGGCTGTCGAGACTCACCACATGGGAATGGTTCTCGCCGATCGGTTCCGCGCACATCTCGCAGCGATCCCCGACAGGCGGCTGCGGCCGGTTGCGTGTGAGCCGCAGCAGAGTGGCGGCCGGGGAGGCGGCACGGGCGGTCGCGATCACGGTGCCACCGCCGCGGGCACCGACACGGAGACGGCGGACCCGTCCGAGAGCAGGGGCAGCGGTGCCAGATGCACGCCGTCGCCGTCGAGGCAGACCCCGGCCCGTCGCACGTCGTAGTGCGCACGGCACCCGGCGCAGCGCAGTACCGCGTCGCCGGCCGCACCGCCCAGTCGCCGCGCCAGTGTGGCGCCCTCGAGCGGCTGCTCGCAGCGCGCGCACCGGTCCTCGAAGGCGAAGAGGTCGGAGCCCACCCGGCACACCAGAACCGGCATCCTGCCGACCCCGACCCGGGCCACCGCGCCGGACGCCAGCCCGGAGAGCTCAGGCACGACTTCCCACGACGCGCCGTCGTCGCCGGGTGCCCCGGTCTCCGCGTGCAGCCGGGCGAACAGCGAGTCGACCGGCACCAGCGGCCCCGCCGCTCCGGCAGCCTCCTCGTCGGCCGCCGTCTCCACCTCGATCGAGGTGATCTCCGGAGCCGCCGCCTCCACCGCACCCTGCACGGCCAGCTTCAGCGTGACCGAGGAGGACGGGCAGCCGTCGCAACTTCCCAGCAGCCGCAACCGGACAGTGCCCTCGTCGGTGACGGCGAGCAGTTCCACATCACCGCCGTGCGACCCCAGATACGGGCGCACACCCTCCAGCGCCTCCTCGACCCGGGTCTCCACGCTGTACGGGTGAAGCCCGTGCACCAGCAGGACACTGGACACCAGCTCGTCACCGGCGAGCGCGGCCAGGACACCGTCGTCCAGCCGCCCCTGCTCGTGCACCAGGTCCAGCAGCCGTTCCAGTCCGGCGCCGTAGAAATCGGCGACGAGCCGCACCAGTTCCTCGCTGCGCTCCCGGGCGACCGCGCCGCCCGAGCCACTCGCGGCGATCAGGGTGTCGATGCGGTCACCGGTCGTCCGCCAGTCGGGCGTGGCCCGTGTCTCCTCCTGCGCCATCACTCGCTGCCCGCGGACTGGGTGGGGGAGTGCAGGAGTTCCAGCTTCTTGCCCTCGCCGAGATACATGTGCACTCCGCAGGGCAGACAGGGGTCGAAGCTGCGCACCGTACGCATGATGTCGATGCCCTTGAAGTGCTCCCGGTCGTTCTCCTCGAAGATCGGCTGCCCCTGTACCGCGTCCTCGTAGGGACCGGGCGTGCCGTAGGTGTCACGAGGGCTCGCGTTCCACGGGGTCGGCGGGTACGGGTGGTAGTTGGCGATCTTGCCGTCCCGGATCACCATGTGGTGCGAGAGGACACCGCGCACCGCCTCGGTGAACCCGCAGCCCACACCCTCCTCGGGAACCTCGAACTTCTCCCAGGTCTTGGTGTTCCCGGACCGGATCTCCACGAGAGCCTTCTCCGCGAAGTGCAGCGCGCAGGCTGCCGCGTACGCCTGGAAGTAGCTCCGCGCCCGGTTGCGCTCGATGGTGTTGCTCCACTTCGGGACGTGCCACTCCAGCTCCACCGGCCCCTTGAGGGCGGTCTTGGGGAGGTTGATCTTGACGCTGTGGCCGGTGGCCTGGATGTAGCCGATGTCGACCAGGCCGGCCAGCGCCGTGGTCCACAGGCGCGCGAGCGGCCCGCCGCCGGTGTCCAGCGCCAGGTAGTCCTTGCCGTCGAACCACCGCGGCGACATGACCCAGCTGTACTTGTCGTCCAGATCCCGCTTCTGCGGCTGCGGGTTGGTGTGCTGGTTCCACGGGTGGCGGCGGTCGACCGGATTGCCGAGCGGGTCGTGGGAGACGAAGGTCTCCTGCTCGTCCCAGTCGTTGTAGTAGGACGAACCGAGCAGGATCCGGATGCCGAGGTTGATCTTGACCAGGTCGGTGGTGACCAGCTTCCCGTCGACGACGACACCCGGGGTGACGTACATCTTCCGGCCCCAGTCGGTCATGTCCTTGTACTCGAAGTTGCAGTGCTCCGGGTCCTGGAAGGAGCCCCAGCAGCCCAGCAGAATGCGCCGGTTGCCGACCTGTTCGTACCCCGGCAGGGCCTCGTAGAAGAAGTCGAAGAGGTCGTCGTGCATCGGTACGACCTTCTTCATGAACTCGACGTACCGCTGGAGCCGGGTGATGTAGTCCGTCATCAGCTGGATCGTCGCCACGGTGCCGACGCCGCCCGGATAGAGCGTCGAGGGATGGACGTGCCGCCCCTCCATCAGGCAGAACATCTCCCGTGTCATCCGGCTGACCTGGAGCGCCTCGCGGTAGAACTCGCCGGTGAACGGGTTCAGCGACCGCATGATGTCGCCGATGGTCTTGTACCCGTGGGCGTCGGCGTGCGGGGAGGGAGTGCGGTTGGCCTGCTCCAGTACACCGGGATTGGTCTCCGCGACCATTTTCTCGCAGTAGTCGACCCCGACCAGGTTCTCCTGGAAGATGTTGTGGTCGAACATGTACTCCGCGGCCTCGCCGAGATTCACGATCCATTCACCGAGGTGCGGAGGCTTCACTCCGTACGCCATGTTCTGCGCGTAACAGGAGCAGGTGGCGTGGTTGTCACCACAGATTCCGCAGATTCTACTGGTGATGAAGTGCGCGTCCCGCGGGTCCTTCCCCTTCATGAAGACGGAATAGCCGCGGAAGATGGAACTGGTGCTGTGGCACTCGGCGACGACCTTCTGTTTGAAGTCGATCTTCGTGTAGATGCCCAGGCTGCCGACGATCCGGGTAATGGGATCCCACGCCATTTCGACCAGGTCGTCCTTGCCCCGGCCGCCTCCGGCACCCTTGTGCTGGGTCGCGGTCATGCGCCGCCTCATCTTTCTGTCCGTTGCGGTGATTGCGCGGTCAATTACCAGGTGCGTGTGGCACCGGTCTTGAGTTCGCGGCCCGGCTTACGCCATTTCGGTTCGCGGTCCAAGGTGTGCGTCGTGATGTTGCGCAGGCGCCGCATCGTCGCCCCGTACAGGCCGACCGCGTTCGTCGAGAGCTTCCCGCCGGGAGGTTCGTCCATGAACGGCATGAACTTGTCCGGGAACCCGGGCATGGTGCAGCCGATGCAGATGCCACCGACGTTTGGGCAGCCGCCGATGCCGTTCATCCAGCCCCGCTTGGGCACATTGCACTTGACCGTGGGCCCCCAGCAGCCCAGCTTGACGATGCACTTCGGTGAGCCGTACTCCGTCGCGAAGTCGGCCTGCTCGTAGTAGCCGGCCCGGTCGCAGCCCTCATGGACCGTCGATCCGAACAGCCACGTCGGTCGCAGCGCGTCATCGAGCGGGATCATCGGCGCCTGGCCCGTGGCCATGTAGAGCAGATAGGTCAGCGTCTCCGACAGGTTGTCCGGCTGGATCGGGCACCCGGGGACGCACACGATCGGGATTCCGGCCTTGGACTTCCAGTCCCACCCCAGGTAGTCGGGGACTCCCATCGCGCCTGTGGGGTTGCCCGCCATGGCGTGGATGCCGCCGTACGTCGCGCAGGTGCCGACCGCGACGACCGCGGTTGCCTTCGGAGTGAGCCGGTCGAGCCACTCGCTGGTCGTCATCGGCTGGCCCGTGGCCGGGTCATTGCCGAAACCGCACCAGTACCCGTCGTCGTGCAGGCGCTCATTCGGAATCGATCCCTCGACCACCAGGACGAACGGTTCCAGTTCGCCGCGGTCCGCCTTGAAGAACCACTCGAGGAAATCGTCGGCGCCGCCGTTGGGCCCGCACTCGAAATCGATGAGCGGCCAGTGCACAGCGACCTGCGGAAGCCCCGGAAGGGCGCCCAGGGCGATCTCCTCGATGCTCGGCTGGGTGGCGGCCGTGAGAGAGACAGAATCTCCGTCGCAGCTCAGCCCCGCGTTGATCCACAGAACATGGATCAAGGTGTCCTCCGCCTTTACCGCTTCCTCTGTCGGCATGGCACTGCCGCCTTTCAGAATGACGGCCCAGCGGCCGTTGGCCCCACGGATGGGAATACGCACATTGCTACCATCACGCCTCGATCCGACGATTCCGGCAACACGGCACATCCATCACCTGCCGCAATTCAGGGACCGAACGACCTCATGACGGGGGGCTGCTCGGGTGATGCGGCCGTGTGATCGGGCCGGTCCGTCGGCCTCGCGGCCGCCTCGTGCCCCTACAGTCGGAGCCATCCGCGGAAGGAGGTGGCAGCCGTGCACGAGCTGGCCATCACGCAGAGTGTCGTCGACGCGGTGTGCGAGCGCGCCGCGGGGCGTCCGGTCCACTCGGTGTGCGTACGCGTGGGCGTGCTCACCGCCGTGGTGCCCGACGCGATGCGCTTCTGCTTCGGGCTGGTCACGGAGGGAACGACCGCCGAGGGGGCACGGCTGGAGATCGACCAGCCCCCCGGCACGGGCCGCTGCCGCACCTGCACCGTCGAATTCACCTTGGCCGACCTGATTCTGCTGTGCCCCTGCGGCAGTGCGGATGTGGAGATCACATCGGGACAGGAACTGCAGATCGTTTCCATGAAAGTGGGCTGAACATGTGCGCTACGTGCGGCTGCTCCGAGGAGTCCGGCGGAACCAGGATCGTGATGCTGCGGGAGGACGATGCACCCGACCATCCGCATCCGCACACCCACCCGCACACCCACCCGCACCCGCACCCGCACGAGCGTGCGCGGTCGAACGACACCGGTGAGACCGTCACCATCGAGCAGAAGGTACTCGCCAAGAACAACGCTGTCGCGGAACGTAACCGCGCCTGGCTGACCGACCGCGGGGTCGTGGCCGTGAACATGATGAGCTCACCGGGGGCAGGCAAGACGACGCTCCTGGAACGCACCATCACCGATCTGGGCGGCCGCCGGCCGGTGGCCGTCATCGAGGGCGACCAGGAGACCCGACTCGACGCCGACCGGATCAGGAGTACGGGCTGCGCCGTGGTACAGGTCAACACCGGGGCGGGATGCCATCTCGACGCGGAG
The DNA here is from genome assembly GCF_042749285.1 of Streptomyces sp. NPDC059499. Taxonomy (NCBI): domain Bacteria; kingdom Bacillati; phylum Actinomycetota; class Actinomycetes; order Kitasatosporales; family Streptomycetaceae; genus Streptomyces; species Streptomyces sp. NPDC059499. The sequence continues at coordinate 38,321 of NZ_JBHYTT010000012.1, read as the reverse complement.
ATGATGCAGGACGCCCTCACGGCGCTGTCCCCGGCGGCGGGCTCGTTGCTCATGGTCGAGAATGTCGGGAATCTGGTGTGCCCCGCCCTGTTCGACCTGGGTGAGCGCAGCAAGGTCGTGATCATCTCGGTCACGGAGGGTACCGACAAGCCACTGAAGTATCCGTACATGTTCGCGGCGGCCGACCTGATCCTCATCAACAAGGCCGATCTGCTGCCCTACGTCGACTTCGACGTCGAGCAGTGCGCTCGCCACGCACGCTCGGTCAATCCGGCCGTACGTGTGCTGACGGTCTCCGCGACCACCGGCGCGGGCCTCGCCCAGTGGTACGACTGGCTCGCCGAACAGCGGTAGCAGCCGCGCCGGGCCGCGATCAGTCCCGGGGGCGTGGGGGCCGGGCCGCAGAACCGGATGCGGGGCCTTCCTTGCGTACGAACGCCCGGCGCAGCCCGTGGTACGGGTGGTGCTGGTCCTCGAAGATGCGCCGCATCCGGTCGAGTTCGGCCGCACGGTACGGTGCCAGGTCGACCCGGTCCCGCTCCGCCTTCTTGGCGTTGACACGGGACTGCGTCGCGGGCATCGCGGCCAGGCGGGCCGCCAGGGCGCCGACCTCGGAGTCGAACGCCGTGGGTGCACACGCGATGACTCTGTCGACGAGCCCGAGTCCGTGGGCGGCCGCGGAGCTGACCGGAAGCGCGTCCTGCATGAGCCGCTCGGCCGCGGCCGCCCCCACCCGCCGCGGCAGCGAGTACGTCCAGTACTCCGACCCGTACAGCCCCATCAGGCGGTAGTGCGGATTGAGTACCGCGCCCGCCCTGCACCACACCTCGTCGGCGGCCAGGGCCAGCATCACCCCGCCTGCCGCGGCGTTTCCGGCCACCGCGGAGACGACGAGCCGGTCCGTCGTTGTCAGCACCGCTTCCACCAGATCGTCCATCGCGTTGATGTTGGCCCAGGACTCGGCGCCCGGATCGGCCGCCGCCTCGATCACATTGAGGTGGATGCCGTTGGAGAAGAAGTCCCGGCCGCCCCCGACGACCAGTACCGAAGTGGGCCGGGAGCAGGCGAACCGGTACGCGCGCAGCAGCCGCCGGCACTGCTCCGTACTCATTGCGCCACCGCGGAACGAGAACGACAGAAGGCCGGCGCCCGCCTCCTCCCGGTAACCGATCTCGGCCCACGTGTCCTCGTGACCGTTGCGGTGCAGCGGAGCCGGCCGCGCAGCCACGGCGGACAAGCGCCCGGACAGCGCCACGGTGGCGGGGAGCTTGAAGGTGGCCGGACCGCCCGGCGCCCGCCGGGGCCGCAGTTCGGGAATCCACACCGCGCCGTCAACGGTCGCCCGGCAGATGGCACCGTCACGGGTGGCCACGATCTCCCCCGGGCGCCCGCTCAGCCGGGGTTCGGGATACCCGCCGTGCAGGAACCACTCGTCGCCCATGACGTCGTCCAGCACACCGGGCTGGGAGTCAGCCGCTCTGAGTTTGCGCACAACCGTGGAGGTGGAGTCCGACTGCCAGTCGATGCGCCGTAGTGACTGGCGGAACAACGGTCGGCAGCGCGGGCCTGCTCCCGCGTCCTGCGGCGTCGGCCTGTACGTCCCGGAAGCGAAGCGCTCGACGGCCAGGAGCACCGCCGCCATGGCGGCGTCCGAGACCTCGTTGCGGTACAGGTCGCTCTTGCCCACCGGGGGCAGCACGCAGGGAACGGACGCCCAGACGTCTCCGGCGTCCATCTCCGCGTTCGCCTGCAGCACGGTGACACCCCAGCGGTCCGTGCCCTCGTGGAGGGCCCAGTCGAGGGAGGAGGGCCCGCGGTCGCCGACCGGCCCGGGATGGACGATGAGGCAGGTGTGGAGCGACCACACGTCCTCGGGAATCGCGGTCCTCAGATAGGGCGCCACAACAAGGCCCGGATTCTCCTGGCGGACGGCATCCCGGACGGAGCCGCCCGTGTCCTCGTGCACGAGCCGCACGGCCACCGAGTGCCCGTGGTCCCTGAGTTCGGCCTGCACGCGTTGGGTGAGGCTGTTGAAGGCGCTCGCGAGAAGCAGGATATGCATGGCGATCACTCCCGGTGGCTGGGGTCCGTTCGGAGCGAGCGTGAACGTGTATCCGTACTCACGGGGACCCAACGGGCCTGAGAATGCCGAGATTCACTCGAAAGTGAGAATCCTGTTCCGGGAGCGCCCTGCCACGGCGCCTTCTGCGCGAACACCTGGTCTCTCCGACCTTCGTGGCTGCCGGCACGAGAACTGTCGGGGCAGTTGTGGCGTCCTGGGTAGCGGCGGTCATTTTCGGCACAGTTGCGGGTTGCGGGTTGCGAGGGCTTCGCGTCCTGCGGGTCGGGCGCGGAGGTTCTGTGAGTGAAGGGGGCAGTATGGAGGAGTTGCAGGCCGGGGATCCGCGGATGGTCGGGCCGTACCGGTTGCTGAAGCGGCTGGGTGGGGGCGGGATGGGGCAGGTGTTTCTGGGCCGTTCCCGTGGCAGTCGGCCGGTGGCGGTGAAGGTGGTACGGCCGGAGCTGGCCATGGACGCCGGCTTCCGACGGCGTTTCGCGCACGAAGTAGCGGCTGCACAGCGGGTCGGCGGCTTCTACACCGCACACGTCGTAGACGCAGATTCTTCGGCCGATCCGCCGTGGATGGCCACCGCCTACATTCCCGGCCCCTCGTTGCAACAGGCCGTCGGGCAACACGGTCCGCTGCCGGAGCCCGCGTTGGGGCTGTTGACCGCCGGGCTTACGGAAGGACTGGCAGCCGTACACAGCTGCGAGATGGTGCACCGTGACCTGAAGCCGGGGAACGTCCTGCTGGCAGCGGACGGTCCCCGGTTGATTGATTTCGGCATCGCGCGGGCGGTTGAGGACACGCACCTCACCGGCACGGGAGTGGCCATCGGGACGCCCGGCTTCATGGCTCCGGAGCACCTTCTGGGAAATCGCGCAGGGCCGATGTCCGACGTGTTCTCACTCGGCGTCGTGATCGCCTACGCGGCGACAGGCCGCCTTCCTTTCGGAGCGGGCGTCCCGCACGCGGTGAACTACCGGGTCGTGCACGAGCGCCCAGACCTGGCAGGGCTGCCTGCGGCCCTCTCCTCGCTGGTAGCGGACTGCCTGGCCAAGGACGCCTCGCGACGTCCGACCGTCGAACAGATCCTTGACCAGGTGGTCGTCTCGGAGGGGACGGGGATCTCCTGGCTGCCGCCCACCCTCACCACAATGATTGCCGAGCGTGACGTCGTCACTCCGACGCGGGACGACACGGTCTTCCCCGAGCCGGAGCCGGAGCCGGAGCCCGAGGCGGGCGGGGCGGACGCAGCCGACCGGGGGCGGCTGAATGATCGCGAGCCTGGACGGGAGGTGCTCCGCCATGTCAACGCGCTGCTCCGCCTGGCCAATCTGGAGGTGGACGCAGGGAGTCTGGACGAGGGGCGCAGGCTGTTCCAGCAGGCCATCGATGCCGGCGGCACACCTGAACAGACGGCTGACGCGCGTAACGGCCTGGGCTGGCATGAGACTCAGGCAGGAAATCTGGACGAAGGGCGCAGGCTGTACCAGGAAGTCATTGCGACCGGTCCTCTCTGGCACAAGAGCTGGGCGCTCAACTGCTGGGGGCTGCTGGAAAGAGATGCGGGAAACAGGGAGTTCGCGCGCGGCCTCTTCGGGCAGGCGATCGACTCCGGCCAGTGGGGCATCGTCATGGCAGCGTCGTGGAACCTGGCCGTGGTGGAGGTGTGGGCCGAGAATCTGGGGGAGGCCCGTAGGCTGCTTCAGCAGAGCACCGAGGCCGAGGGTCCGCCTGAGCAGAGGGCCGATGTACTCCTGTACTGGGCGGACGTGGAACGCGACGCCGGGGACCACGAACGCGCCCGCCGGCTCTACCAACAGGTGCTTGACCTGAAGGAGCCACCCGCCTGAAGCAGCGAGTGGGTCGATGCCGGCGAGCGGATCGGCGGAGTACTGCCAGCCGTAGGTCGTCTCCGCCCTTCTGCGGAGCAGGGCGGTCGGCCGAACCGCCGAACCCGGGCCGCGCACGGAGCGGACCGGCGTCCGGCCGGGCCGTGAGGCCCGGACGGACGCCGGTCGTCGGTCATCCGGAGGTGTCGCGGATCAGCTCACCTGGAGGGTGACGTCGTCCACGACGTACGAGGTCTGGAGGGACTGGTCCTCCACACCGTTGAACTTCAGGGTGACCGTCTGTCCGGCGAACTCGGAGACGTCGTAGGACTTCAGTGCGTATCCGGTGTTCGCGTCCAGGTTCGACAGCGTCGCCAGGGTCCGGCCGCCGACCGACACGGTGAAGGTGTCATAGGCGATGTTCTCGGTCTCGTCGGTGTCGATGTGCAGATAGAACGACAGCCGGTGAGTGGCGCAGCCCGACGGGATCGTCAGCGACTGCGCGGCGCTGTCCGTGCGGGCGGTGCCCCAACCGTTCAGCCACGCCTTGTAGGACCCGCCGTGCGATGGCTGGCCCGCCTGGTTGGTGATGACGCCCGAGGTGGCCGTCCACGGGCTGGTGCCGCTCTCGAAGCCACCGTTGACGACGAGCTGACGTGCGGTGCATGTGCCGCCGCCCCCGCCGACGGTGAGCGTGTAGGTGGTGCTGTGGCTCACCGTTCCGGAACCGGTGACCGTCAGGGTGTAGGTGCCCTGCTGGGCGGCGGCCCCGATCTGTACGGTGAGGGTCGAGGAGTTACCCGACTGGACGGAGGACGGGCTCAGCGTCGCGGTCACGCCGCTCGGCGCGCCGGAGACAGAGAGCGCGACGGTCTGCGCGCTGCCGCTCACGGTGGTGGTGTTCACCGCCGAGGTGACGCTGCCACCCGGTGCGGCGCTGCCGGAGGACGGGCTGGTGGAGAGGGAGAAGTCCTGCGACGGGACGTCGCTGCCGACGGCCTGCTTCCAGACTGCGTACGCGACACCGTCCGCACTGCGGTCCAGGACGGTCGCGTTGATGTTGTTCGTCGTGTCGCAGGAGCTGTGGTAGCAGGGATCATAGGCGGCGTTGGCCGTGCCGCCCCACTTGGCCGCCTGCGCCGAGGTCTTGCGGGCACTCGCACCGGCCGCGTACCCGGAGGTGGGGATACCCGCTGCCTGGAAGGACGCGTCGTCACTGCGTCCCTGGCCCTCGACGTTCTCCTCGGGTGCGAGGTTCAGAGAGGTCCAGTAGGCCTTGAGCGGGGCGGAGGTCGTGGAGTTGACGTTGTTGATGAAGTAGCCGGCGTTGGTGGAGCCGACCATGTCGAAGTTGTAGTAGCCCTTGATCGCCGTGCGCTGGGCGCTGCTGAGCTGGTTGACGTAGAACTCCGAGCCGTTGAGGCCCTGTTCCTCGTCCGTCCACCAGGCGAAGCGCACGTGCTTCGTCATGGTCGGGTTCTTCTGCGCGAGGACGAGCGCGTTCTCCAGCAGGGCCGCGGAGCCCGAGGCGTTGTCGTTGATCCCGGGGCCCGCCGCCACGCCGTCGAGGTGCGCGCCGAACATGACGGTCTGGTCGGCGGGGCCGCCGGGCCAGTCGGCGATCAGGTTGTTGGACGGGTAGGTGCAGGTGGAGCAGGTCTGCTCGGTGACGGTGTACCCGGCCGCCTGCAGCTTGCCCTTCACATAGGCGAGTGACTGGGTGTAGCCCCCGCTGCCCGCCCGTCGGTGGCCGCCGTTCTGCGCGGCGATCGTGCCGAACTGCGTCAGGTGCGCCTGGACGTTGGTGACGGAGATGTTCGGCGGGTCGGTGCCGGGCTGTGTTCCACCGACGTTGAGCGTGTAGTCGACGGTGTGCGCGAGCGATGTGCCCTGCCCCTTGATGACGACGGTGGACGCGCCGGGCGCGGCGGTGGTGGCCGCGGAGAGGGTCAGGACCGAGGACTGGCCGGACTGGACCGTGGCCGGGTTGAAGGAGGCGGTCACTCCGGAGGGCAGACCGGTGGCGGAGAGGGTCACCGACTGGGCTGTGCCCGTGGTGGTGTTGGTGACCACGGATGTGGTGACCGAGCCGCCCTGCTGGACGGTGCCGGCCGAGGGGTTCAGAGCCAGGGAGAAGTCGCTGTTCTGCCCGGTCGGTGCACAGGTCGGGTCACCGGCCTGGGCCGGCACGCTGATCGCGTCCCACGCGGCCTTGGTCTTCTGGAAGAGCCCGCAGGTGGCGAGGTCGAGTGACTTGGCCGAACTCAGGGTCGCCGTGCGGTACTTCTTGTAGGACATGCTGCTGGTCTTGAGCAGCATCCCGCCGTAGAAGATCTTTCCGGCGTTCTGGATGCCGACGCCGGTCAGGGTGGTCTGGTTGCAGGTGGTGCTGTTCGGCTTCCCGCCGCCCGGGTTCGTGCCCTCGGCAAGCAGATAGAACCAGTGGTTCAGCGGTCCGGCCGCCGCGTGCACCTCGGTGCCGGGTATCGCGGAGCTGTAGCAGGCCGGGTCGTTGTTGACGGCCGGCGGGTTGTACATGTTCCGGATCGGTCCCCGGCCCTGGAGGTTGATCACCTCGCCGACGGTGTAGTCAGGGACGTCGTACGGCGAGGGCTGGTTCATGTACGCCTCGGTGAGCGCGCCGAAGATGTCTCCGGTGCCCTCGCCGAGTCCGGACTCCTGACCGCTGGTGCCGCCCGGGGTGGTGGTGTCGATGGCGTGCCCGTACTCGTGGGCCACCACGTCCGCTCCGGCGATCCACTCGTTGGCGCTGTTGCGGCCGATGGTGACCTGATTGCCGTCCCAGTAGGCGTTCATCTCGGGCAGGCCGACCTTGGCGGGGAAGGAGCGGCCACTGCCGTTGACCCCGTTGCGGCCGAGCCACTGGCCGAGCATGTCCCACTGCTTCTGCGCGGCGAACATGAGGTCCACGCAGCCGGTCTCCTTGGATGTGGGGTTCCCCGTGCCCCAGGAGTCCGACGATTTCGAGAAGACGGTGCCCGTGCTGTAGTCCGCGCAGCTGAGCCCGGCCCGGTTCGGGTCGCGGAGGCTGTAACTCCCGCCGGAGTTGGTGGTGTCGATGGCGAGGGGTCCCGGACCGTTCCACTTGCTGGTGCCGCTGCCCGCGACGACGTCGTCGTGCGTGGCGATGACCTTGCCGGTCCGGGCGTCCACGTAGACGTGAAGTCTGCTGGGCGCCTTCTCCGTACGGCCGGAGAGGACCGTTTCCCAGGCAAGGGTCTGCCTGGCCCCGTCCAGTCTGACGACCAGCCGGCTGCTGCGGACCTTGTCGACCTTCGCCAGTTTCGCCCGCGAGAGGGTTTCGGCCTTCTTCGCGGTGAGGACCGGATCGGTCGCCACGTCGATCCGCGTGGAGGATGCCGACTGCAGGGCGCGTACGTCACCGTCGCCGTCGGCCAGCACGACCGCGTCGCCGCCGACGACCGGCAGACCGCGGTAGCTGCGCTCGTAGGCGACGGAGTAGAGGCCCTTCACCCAGGGGGTGACGAGGCGCCGTTCGTACTGTTCCTGCGAGGAGTTCACCAGGGAGTCGAGACCGCTGTCGACGGCACGGTCCGCTGCGGCGACCGCCCTCGAGAGCGGGGTCGTGCGTGCGTCGGCGCTGCTCGCCGGGGCTTCTGTCTGCTGGGCGACCGAGGTGCCTGTCAGCCCGGCGAGCATGGCCAGTGTCAGGCCGGCCGTCACCGTTCTTCGTTTCATCGGGGCTCCAAAGCGTGGGGGAGACTGGTTCGTCGCCGCCGAGTATGGGCGTGAGCATGACCGCTGAGGGACATCCCGCCGGGCATAAGACGCGAGTTATGGTGCGACGGCGGCACGCTGCGTACGCTGCTGAAATGCAGCTGGAACTGAGGCATCTGGAGGCCGTCTGCCGGATAGCGGAGGCGGGCAGCCTGGGTCTCGCGGCGCGCCGCCTCGGGGTGTCACAGCCCGCGCTCTCCGCGCAGCTGCGCCGTATCGAACGGGTGGCGGGCGGCGAGCTCTTCGTGCGCACCCGGCACGGGGTGGAGCCCACGTCGCTCGGCCAGTTCGTGCTGGGAAAGGCCCGCAGGGTGCTCAACGAGATGGACGCGCTGGGAGCGGAGTCGCGCGCGTTCGTCACGGGCAGGCCGCTACGGCTGGGCTGCATCCTGTTGGTGCTGATCGACGGATTACTGGAACAGACGGATCTGGCCATGTCGGGGCAGGAGATCACCGTCGATCTGGAACATTCGGCGACCGCGCTGCTCCGTATGCTCGGAGCGGGGCAGTACGACGCCGTCGCGTACGGCGAGGTCAACGAGCACGAAGTCCCGCTCCCCGCCGGGGTGATGGGCAGGACCTTGATTCCCAAGGAACCGTTCTGCATCCGGATGTCGGCCGAACACCCCCTCGCGGAAAGGGAGTCCATCGACCTCGCGGACCTGGCCGACGAGTCGTGGATGACCCTGGTCGAAGACGACGACGGCGGACCCGAAGCGCTGGTCGAAGCTTGCGCGAAAGCCGGGTTCGTACCGTCACTGCGCTACCGGATCACCGACCGCAAGATGCACTACGGGCTGATCGCCGCGGGCCGCGCGATCTCGCTCAGCCAGCCGACGGCCCCGTACGCCCAGGGCACCGTCCTGCGCCCCCTCGTCGGCACGCCGATCACCGGCCGTATCCGCTTGGCCTGGAACCGCTCGACGGTCTCGGCGGAGCAGGCGGAACTCCTGTACCGGGCGGCTGCCCGCGCGTACCTGGCCAATGTGGACAACAACCCCTTCCACCGGACCTGGTGGGACGCCCGCCCGGAGCTGCATCCGGCACTTGAATGAGGTGCGCAACCCTGTGGCGGCGTCGAAGCGGCCTCACCCGGGCGGTCAGTCGTAGCCTTCGTTCGGAGAAGGGCGGTGCGGCTCGAGGCAGCGAGCCTCGGGAGACTCCCTGAAGACGGTCTCCCGGCCCGCGGGGCGTCGTTCCTCAGCGCAGTCCTGGAGCCGCTCGCACGGAGCGAAGTATCTGTAGGCCCTGCTACGCCCTCCGCGTGGACGTCCAGCCCTGGCGTCGGAGGCTTTCGAAGCCGCCCAGGAGGATGTCCAGGGCGAATTCGAACTCGAACTGGTCGTCGCAGCCGCCACCGACCGTGGAGGCTCCGTCGTGTGCGGCCGTCGCCGCCAGTTCAGCGATGTGCGGGTAACGCTCCGCCAGCCCGGGGTCCGGGGGGCCGGAAGGGCCCGAGGTGTCGAACAGTTCCTGGCTGAAGCCGAGGAGGCGGCTGCCCATCGCGTGCATGACGTGGTGCGTGAGGTCGGCGGAGAGGCCGCCGTCCCGGAAGGTCCCGGCCATCGAGTCCAGGTAGGCGAGCATGGCCGGGGTGGGGCCGGTCCGCGACGCGATGACCCGGGCCGCCCAAGGGTGGCGCAGCAGGACGCGTCGGGCCGAAAGGATCCGGCCGCGGACCACGTGCTGCCAGCCGGGGCCCGCGGCCGGCGGATCGATCTCGCCGACGACGGCGTCGGCCATACCGTCGAGCAACTCCTCCTTGTTGGCCACGTGCTTGTACAGGGCCATCGGTACGACGTCCAGGTCCTGCGCGAGCCTGCGCATGCTGAGCGCCTCGATGCCGATGGCGTCGGCGAGCGAGACGGCGGCGCGCAGGACGCGATCCCTGTTCAGGGGGATCCGTTGCGGGTGCGTGGCTTCCTGCCGGGTCATTCCGGTTCGGCCCCTTCCGTCCTCGGTGGCGCTCCTCCTTGACGAGTGTACGCCGTACACCTATCGTTTTCGTCAGGTGTACGGCGTACACCACCGTCGAGCAAGGGGTACCGAGAAGATGAGTCCGGACCGAAGAACCGCGGTGGCCGCCGGGTCACTGTTCCTGCTGACCGAGGTCGCCGCGATAGCCGGCGCGGTCCTGTACCGCCCCCTGCTGGGCGCGGCGGACGGCCGACTGCCGCAGGGCGCCGACACGCAGGCGCTGCTCGGGGCGCTCTGCGAGGTGGTGCTGGTGGTGGCGGTCGCCGGTACGGGGGCGGCGCTGTTCCCGGTCCTGCGGCGCCACGGCGAGGGGCTCGCGCTCGGGTACGCCTTCGGGCGGCTGCTGGAAGCGGCCGTCATCGCACTCGGGATCGTCGCGGTCCTGGCGCTCGTCACCCTCCGGCGGGATGCGGGGGCTGCCGCCGGCGCCGACGTCGCGCTGGCCACCGTGCACGACTGGACGTTCCTGCTGGGGCCCAACATCGCCCTCGGTCTCAACACCGTCCTGCTCGCCTACCTGGCGTACCGCGCACGGCTCGTGCCGCGCTTCATCGCCGTGCTCGGGCTGATCGGTGGGCCGCTGATCTGCGCCTCGGCCGTCGCCGTGATGTTCGGGGCCTACGCGCAGCTTTCCGTGGCCGGCTCGGCCGCCGCGCTCCCGGTGTTCGCGTGGGAGCTGGGGCTGGCAGGGTGGCTGATCGTCAGGGGGTTCGGGCCCGGCTCAGGCGCCGAGTCCCCTGCAGACGGAGACGTGGCTGATCCGGTACGTGTCCATCGGTGAGACCGACCTGAGCCCGATGCCGGTGCCGTCCGGGGCGAGCACTCGTGTGAGTCGTGGACGAGTGTCTCCGATGTGGCTCGGTGGCTTTCGCCGTAGTGCACCGGCCGTTGCCCGGCCCTCCACGTTCGTGATGTCCCGGCAGGTGACCGCGTACCACCGGAACGCGCTGCCGTACGCCTGCCGCGCTCCGCCAAACGGTTGATACCTCGTCAATTCGCTTGGTAGGGGAATCACTCCGATGGGTCAATTCAGGTGTCTGCACCAATGGGGCGATGATCCATCGAGTCCCCGCGGGCACGCCTCCCTCCCGGGACTGAACTCATCCCGTCCGGACGGGCCTCCGCACATCCCCATCTGGCAGCGGCCGGACATGTCGGCCTGGGCCGGTTCGGGACGTCCGTGGATCGGAACACCCAGCGAACACCCAGTCGCTGCTCGGAGAAGACTTCCGAGTGAGGAGGAACCCCTCATGCCCATCAGTCCCAACCAAGGCTCCACCAGCGGGGGAACAACCATCACCATCACCGGCGTGAACCTGGCCGGTGCCACCGCGGTCCACTTCGGGTCCCGGACAGCCACGATCACCGCGAACACGCCGACCTCGATCAGCATCATCAACCCCGCGGGCTGCGGCGTCGTTGACGTCAACGTGACGACCGCGGGAGGCACGAGCAACTCGCTCTCCTTCTTCTACATCAGCCCACCGATCGCGGTGTCCCTCGTCCCGGACGGCGGCCCGACCGGGGGCGGCAACACGGTCACCATCAACGGCTACGGCCTCTCCACGGCCACCACCGTGTCCTTCGGCTCCAACAGCGCGACCCCGACGGTCGTTTCGGACAGCCAGCTGTCGGTGGTAGTCCCGACCGGCAGCTCCAGCGGTTCCATCGCCGTCACTGTCACCACCACGGGAGGCACGACCGCTCCGCTCACCTACGCCTACGCCGACGCGCCGACACTGGTCTCGCTCTCACCCACCTCGGGGTCAACGTCCGGCGGCACCTCGGTGACCGTCAACGGCACCGGCCTCGCGTCGACCACGGGCGTCACCTTCGACGGCATCACCGCGTCCTTCGCAGTGTTGAACAGCACCACGCTGGTGGCCGTCACCCCTCCCGGCACCGCAGGTTCCGTCAATGTCGTCGTGACCACCGAGGGCGGTAGCGCCACCCTCAGCAACAGCTTCACCTACGTGTCCGGACCCGGTATCTGACGGCATCTCGGACACTCGAACGCGCACGGCTCACGGTTCCGGCCCGCTCCGGTCCACCGGCTCGTGCCAAGCGGAAGCGGTGCGGTCTCGCGTGCGCCCGCCCGCACCGCTTCCGGGACCCCCAGCTCGCGGCCCCAGACAGGCCGACCACACCCCTTGGAGTCACCGTGGCCCCTCCCGTCCTCACCTCGGTCGTACCCAGTACGGGTCCCGCGGCGGGCACCAATCCCGTGACCCTGAACGGAAGCCAGTTCACCGGCGCCATCGCCGTCACGTTCGGATCCGCGGCTGCCCTGTCGTACGCGGTCAACACCCCGTCGACGATCACGGCGACCGTCCCGCCCGGAACCGGCACGGTCAACGTCACCGTGCGCACCCCCGGCGGCCTCAGCAACGCGATCGCCTACACCTACGCACCCACGCCGACCCTCAGCGCGATCGCACCGAATCAGGGTTCGACGTCCGGCGGGACAAGCGTCGTCCTCACCGGCACGGGCCTGACCGGGACCACCGCGGTCACCTTCGGCAGCACCCCCGCGACGTCGTACACCGTCAACTCCGCCACCCAGATCACCGCCGTCACTCCGGCCGGCACCGGCGCGGTGGCGGTCACCGCGACCACCGTCGGTGGCACCTCGGGCCCGGTGTTCTTCTACTACCTCAACGCGCCCTCGCTGCTGTCCGTCTCGCCCGCCGGGGGAGCGGCGACCGGCGGGACCAGTGTGGTCCTCACCGGCTCCGGCCTGACCGGGACCACCGCGGTCACCTTCGGCAGCACCCCCGCGACCTCGTACACCGTCAATTCCGCCACCCAGATCACCGCCGTCACCCCGTCCGGCACCGGCTCCGTCGCGTGCACCGTCACCGGTCCCGGCGGCACCAGCAACTCCGTCATCTACACCTATCTGCCGGCGCCGGCGCTCACCACGCTCTCGCCCGCACAGGGGCCGACGGGCGCGGGCGCCGCAGTGACCCTGACAGGTACCGGGCTGACCACGACCTTCGCGGTCCACTTCGGCACCGTGCCGGCGGCCTTCACCGTGGTGTCCGACACGACCGCGATCGCGATCGCGCCGGCAGGGCCGGCGGGTTCGGTACCGGTGAGCGTCACGACGTCGGGCGGCACCAGCAACTCGCTCGCCTACCAGCGCGTCGCGCCTCCCGCGATCTAGCCGGTGCCACGGCACCGGCGCCCACCGGACCGCGCCCTGCGTCACCGGCCCGTTCCGACCCATTCGAGCGAGCCGATGACTCAGGTGGGCCCGCCGGGGCCCGCGCCTACGACGCATGCCGTCACATGGGGCCTAAGGTCACGGTCCGGTCAGGCGAACCCCGTCTGACGATCAGACCGAGGAGGACCCCAGTGAAAGCGTGTCTTGCACGCAAAGTCGGACTCGTGATCGCCGTGGCGGCGGCCACGCTGCTGTCCCTTGCTCCATCGGCTGCAGCTCTCGATCCGTCGTCGACCGCGGTCCAGGCCACGCCCTCACCCGCGACGACCGGACAACTGGTGACCCTCGACGCGACGGTGACCTGCACCTCGGACCCGAGCGACGGCCTCGGCGTGTCGTTCTTCGACGGTCCGAATCTCCTCGCGACCGCACCCGTCTCGGCCGACGGACGCTCCTCACTGACCACCGGTTTCACGACGACCGGAACACACGACATCACCGCCGCCTACAACGGCGACGACACCTGCGGCGCTTCGAGCAGCAAAACCACCGTCACCGTGTCCCGAGCCCCGGCTCCTCCGGCCGACAAGCCAGGGTGCCTGCTGTGCGGGCTGATCGACTTCCAGGCCGGGGACGTCCACAACGACATCAACGTCAACAGCAACAACGTGACGCGCGTCCACAAGTGAGCCCGGCCCGCCTACCGCTGGACGAGGGGTGCCACGGGCTGTGGCACCCCCTGGCACCCCTCGTCCGTCCGATCGGGAACACCCCATTGGGCCGGACGTCCGAGGTCGGCTGGACGGGTGAGAACGCGCAGGTCCCGGTGCAGCCGAAGCGGAGGCGAGTGGGCTGCGCAACGAACCGCCCCCCGAACGCAAGACGGAGACAGCCCAGCCGCCCTACGTCGAAAGGCGCCGCGATGACCACCCGCTCCCCCCAGGAGCACGCGCAGGAAGCGATCCTCACGAAGATCAAGGAGGTTGCCGACCAGCTGGACGCCGATCGCCCCGAGCAGACCTCTGGTGTCCTCAAGACCCTCGCCGAGGCGTACGCCTGGGCCGTCGCACCGCAACACGCGCACTGACCGAGCAGCACCGGCGCCCGCCACCCACCCGGGTGACGGGCGTCCTTCATGCCCGGCCGCCGTCGCCGGAACAAGACGTCAATCGACGAACAGTTGAGCCTCCACCGCTGTCACCGGCGCGCCGCGCAGCGCATCACGGTCACACCCCGCACCTCCGCCGGCCTAGGCCACGCCGTCGAGTGGCCGGAGGAAGCGCCGTTCATACCGCTTGATGCAGCGCGTGCGACGAGCTAGTTCCAACGCCTCCTGGCACTCCGGGTCAGACATGCTGTCCGTGCGGTACTGCTCGTACGCGGCGAAACCGGGAAACGAGAAGAGGGCGTAGGCGATGTCGCTGTCGCCCTCACTCGGCAGGAAGTAGCCGTGGTGCGTCCCGCCGAATCGGTTGACGAGCCCGACCCAGCGGCGCCCGTATTCCTCGAAGTCCTCGAGCTTGTCGGCGTCGATCTCGTACGTCAGATGAATGGTGATCATGCCTACATGATGCAGCGGTCTCCAGGACGGCCGCACGTCTGAGAGACGTGCCTGTCGAGCAGCGGGCCCCAGGCCACCCCGCCCCGGTCACCCGGTCCCGGGGCGGGTCTGCTCAGCGCTACCAGCCGGGCGGCTGAGCCGGGTCGAGGGTTCGCCACTGGGCGAGCACGTCGGGGTCCTGTGCGTCGAGCCAGTCGGTCAGTTCACGGAAGGACACACACCTCACCTCCTTGCGGGGGCAGATGTTGCGCATCACGTCCTCGACGGCGTCCATGTAGATCCCGCCGTTCCAGTCTTCGAAGTGGTTGCCGATGAACATCGGCGCGCGGCTGCCGTGCAGGACCCTTTCGAAACCGGCGAGATAGGCGTCCCGGGCCTGCTCGCGCCAGTGCCCGTACCGCGCAGGGTCACCCTCGGTGCTGCCGTCCGACTGGTTGTAGAGGAAGTTGAAGTCCATGGAGAGGACCTGGAAGTCCTTGCCCGGGAAGGGGAGCATCTGCAGCGGGAGGTTCCAGATGCCGTCCTTCTTCGAAGGCCAGATCTGGAAATCGCCGGGCGAGCTCGCGTCGTAGCGCCACCCGAAAGCCTTGGTGGCGGGGAGCAGCGTCTTCTGGCCCTCCAGGCAGGGTGCCCGCCCGCCGACGACCTCGCGGGTCGGGTCGAACGGGAGAGGATCCAGGTCCTGGTAGCCGGTGTTGGTCTTCCAGTTCTGCACGAAGGAGTAGAACGCGTCGATCTCCTGGGTCCACTCCGCTGTGCTCCAGTCGCCGCCTCCCTTCTTCCCGCAGAAGTGGCCGTTGAAGTGCGACCCGATCTCGTTGCCGTCCTTCCACGCCCCACCGAGCTGCTCCAGCGTCATGCGGATGTGCTCGCGTGTGGGATAGGAGATGGCCGCGGCTCCGGCCTTGTGCTGGGGCGGCAGGTACAGGCTGCTGCGTTCTTCCGGGAGGAGGTAGATACCGGTGAGGAAGAACGTCATGTGGGCGTCGCTCTCCTTCGCCACCTGCCGGAAGCGGGAGAACATCCGGTCGTCGCCCTCCAGTGCGCCGTCCCACGAGAACACGACGAACTGGGGTGGCTTCTGACCCGGTTTGAGCCTCTCGGGCTTGAGCTGACGGGGCTGCGGACCGGTGTAGGAGGTGGAGCCGTCTCCCAGGATCCTGACCTTCCCGTCCCAGTTCTCCGTATCGGCCTTCTTCGCGTCGGCGCGCTTCTGCCGGGCGGGGGGCTTCGGCTCGGCAGCGGTCCTGGTGGCCTCGCGGGGCGTCGCATCGTCGGATGCGCCGCCGGAGGGCAACAGTACGAGGGCCGCGCAGAGCGAGGTGGCGAGGCAGACCACCAGTCCTGCGGTGGCACCGGGACGGGTGCGGATCCGGATCCCTATTCGGTTCATGCCGGTCCGGTCGGCGAGTATCGCGGCGCGTTCGGCCATCGTCGGGCGTGATGCTCCGCGGCGGTTGTCGTGTTGTCCGGTGTCCTGCCGGCCCTGGTCTCGTTCGGTCACTTGGATACGGCCTTCATGTAGCTGGTCCAGATCCGGGCCGGAAAGTCCCTGCCGGCCGCCGGGTCGCCTCCGAGCCCTTTGAGTGATAGCGGTGCGAGGCTCTTTGTCAGGTTCATCCGGTACGTGACGACGGCGGTGGACGCCTCGGGCGTGTAGCCGACGTACCAGTGCGCCATCTGGTCCTGTGTCGTTCCGGCTCTCCCGGAGAACGGCGCTGCGAAGGTGTCGGCACCCGTCCCGCTTCGGGCGAGGGAGGCGGTGATCTCGTCGGCCACGGCGGGTCTCATGGCGCGGCTGGCCTTCGGGCGGGTCAGCGGGACCGACTCGCCGTTGCGGGTGACCTTGGCCACCGAATACGGAGTGGTGTGCGAACCGTGAGCCGCGAACGTCCCGTAGGCGTTGGCCATGCGTATGGCGCTGGGAGTGGAGCTGCCCAGGGAGAACGCGGGGACGGGGGGCCCGAAGCTGGACGCGAGCAGCCCGGAGCCCTCGGCGATGCGGCGGACCCGGTCCAGGCCCACGTCCATGCCGAGCTGGAGAAACGGTGCGTCCACGCCCCGGGCCAAGGCGTCGTGCAGGCCGATGCGGCCGTAGGAGCGATCGCCCTCGTTGTGGCCTTTGATCATCTTGCCCGAGCGGTCCCAGTAGGGTCCCTCCGGCGTCATGACCGGAAGGCCGTCGTCGCCGTCGTAAGGGGTCGAGGGGGTGAGCGGGGTGCGGGGACCACCGCGCTGATGCGATACCCCGTACTCGAGGCCGGCGGCGTAGACGAACGGGGTGAAGGCCGATCCGGCGGGCACGGTACTCGCGTTGGATTCGTTGAAAGCCTGCTTCTGGAAGTCCGGTCCGCCGTGGACGGCGAGTATCCGGCCGTCCGGCGAGACCGAGGCCGCCCCGAAGCGGGTGTTCCGGTCGGCCTTGCGGTGCCGGGGATCGAGCCTTTCGCGGGCTTGCTGCACGGCCGTGGTGAGGGCTGCCGTCCGTCGCTTCTCGAACGTCGTGTAAATCTGGTAACCACCCAGATCGAAACGGGAGTCGGGGATATGACCCGCGCGCTTGGCGTACGACTCGGCGAGCGCGACGAGATAACCGTCCTGCCCGCCCGCGTTGTTCGGCCTGGGAGGTGCCTTGGGCTCGGGAAAGGTGGTGTACCGAGCCCGCTCGGCCGGACTCAGCCTGCCGATCGTCACCATACGGTCCAGCGTCCAGCTCCAGCGCTTGATGGCGCGCTGCCGGTTGTCGGGATCGACGGCAGGATCATAGAGCGAGGCCCCCTTGAGCAGGGAGGCGAGGAAAGCACCCTCACTCGCATTGAGCTGGGTGACCTCCTTGCCGTAATACGCCTGCGAGGCGCGTTGCAGACCGTAGGTTCCACGCCCGAACCAGCTGGTGTTCAGGTACCCCTCGAGGATGGTGTCCTTGCTCAGCCGGCGGTCCAGCTTGACCGCGAGGAGCATCTCGGTGAACTTGCGTGAAAAGGACTGGTCCTGTGAGAGATAGACGTTCTTGACGTACTGCTGGGTGATGGTGGATCCGCCCTGGGTGTCGCCCTCGCCCACAGTGCGCCACAGTGCCCTGCTGATCCCTTTGGTCGAAATGCCGTGGTCCGAGTAGAAGTTGGCGTTCTCAGCCGCCAGTACGGCCCACCGGACAGACTCGGGAATCTTCGACAGGGGCATCTCCTGGCGACTCACCCAGCCGGTACGGGCCATGGGGGAGCCGTCGGCCCAGTAGTAGACGGTGTCCTGCTGGGTGGCGAACGAGTTGAGGTCCTCAGGCAGGTCCGTACGGGCATAGGCGACGCCCACCACGGTCGTGAGTGCGGCTGTGCAGATGAGGAACGACGCGAGAGAGAGCCGCCACGAGGGCACCCATCTTCGCCATCGGTGCCGGCCGGCCCGCGGATAGTCCGGCCGCAGGCTCAGTCGCGAGCGCGGCCCGGACTCCCTTCTGCGGCCTCCCCCTCCCCGGAGCGGTGCTTTGCGCACGGCACGAACGATCGAACCTAATGTGTGATGCTTCGTCATACCGCCCAGCCATGAAAGTCCTGGCCCGGCTCGCTCACCGCGGCCGCGCCCTTACGTGTGAAGTGGTCTTGCGCTCGCCTGTCCCGGCATGCGTGGCCGCCCCGCCCGGGGGCTCCTGGAGGGCGTCACCGCACGCGGGTGGCCCAACGGCGCGCCCTGCGCTGTGGCTTCCGGCTGCTGACGGGACGTAAGGCGGGACACTGTTCGGTGGGACTACAGGTCATGCGCATCCTCGGGTTCAGCCCATGGGGCAGCTGATCGGACGGAACCACGCGGAAGACGTAGGCACATGCCCCATCCTCACGATTCCGGCGCATCCCTAGGCCAAAGCTTGACCGAGAGTCGCGTCGGAAAGTCACGTAAAGATAACAGGCCCCTGCGGCTGTTCCTTCTCGGAGTCACTCATCAGGCGCGCGGCTCCGGCCTTTCCGGCCTTCCGGCCAGGGCACGGACGGACTCGCGCGCTCCGAGTCCGTCCGGCGTGGGGACAGCGGGCGTGCGCAGCGTGCGCATCCGCGCGGACGACGGCCAGGAAGGGGTGCATGAGCAAATGGTGAGGGTTCATCGGCAGGACGAGTCCGGGCACCGGCGGACCTCGGGCTCGGCCGTGGCGACTGCTGGTGGTTGCGGCTCTGAGCAGACACGGAACGGTCGCTACCGTCTCGCCGTCGTCGTTGAACAGCGGGGCGGCAGCGACCGCTTCACCTCGGGGTCACCAGTTCTTGTACCCGACGTTGCCGAGGCCGCAGAAGGTACAGGCGGGGCTCAGGAAGTCCTCCGTGCGCCGGAACTCCTCGTCGGCGAGGTGCCAGCGCAGCCAGGCGGTGATGATGTGCTGGCCGTTGCGGGTGGCCTGGATGTGGTCAGTGCCGTCGAGAACGTTGAACCACACCGGTACGGCGGTGTTGGCGTAGTCACGCTCCATGTTCGCGGTGGCGAAGTCCTCGTCGCCGCCTACGTAGAGAGCAGGGTTGCGCAGACCGGCCGGGCCGTTCCCGTCGAAGGAGCCGCCGGCCACGTGGAGGGTGGTCTCGAGCCGCGGCTCGTCGGCCACGTCGAACGTACCGATCGACCCGCGCGAGTGGCCCCCGAATGCCACCTCGGAGGTGTCGAGGTCCTGGTACAGCGGGCTGCTGGAGGCGGCGTTCTGGTCCTCCAGCCAGTCGAGGGCATCGACCATGTAGTCGCCGCTGCTGGAGGAGACCTCGCTGTAGACGACGAAGCCGTGCGACGCCCACTGCCGCAGCATGTCCTCGTAGTCCGCGGGGTCTGACCCCGCTCCCGGACCCCAGACGAGAATCGGGTGGTTCACGCCGTTCTGGCCGGCGTTCGTCGGGTACACGAGCCACCCGTCGTTGCCGGGGCCCGCGGTGCTGTCGATGGTCACGGCGTACGGCCCCGGCGCCGTCACATCAGTCACGGGAGGCAGGGAACCGGGAGGGGGGTCGGTAGGGCCCCCTCCGGCCTCGGCCTCGACGAGCACGTCGTCGACCGTAAGGGTCTCCAGGGCGCTGTTGGCGTCCAGGGAGAACCGCAGCCGCAGCGTACGGTTCGCGACCGAGGCAGGCAGAGGGAAGGACACGCTGCCCGTGGCGGAACGCGCCGACTCCAGCGCGGTGTAGGCGCCCCCGTCCACCGAGTAGGCGGCGCCGAAGGACTCACCGAGGTCCAGACCGGACGCGGCGCGGGTGTACGACACCCTCACGTCGCTGTATCCGGTGAGGTCGATGGATGCGGACGTCAGGGTCGGGTCGGAGCGCAGCGACCCGCTCAGCCGGGCGCCGTACGTGCCGGTGCTGACGGATCCGGAGGCGGTGAAGGTGCCGAGTCCGTTGGAGAAGCCCTCGCTGTACACGGGGGCGACTGCTGAAGCGGGGGTCGTTGAGGCGTCGGTGGCGACTACGGCCATCGTGCAGGCGGCAACTGCGCTGACTGTCCGCAGGCGTCGGCTGAGGTGAGACATGTCCGATGTCCTTTCCAGGCTGCGCCGGTCGTCCGCTCCGGCGCTTCGTCGTGGCGGGCGCGTGCGCGAGAGGTGTTCGTTCCGGACGGCCGGACGGAGCCTCCCGAACGGTCCTTGGCGATTAGAGCGGGAACCGTGCGACAGGGCATCACGCAAATCACCGGTCTCCGGAGGGCAAGGGCCCGCACTGTCCTTGGCTCGCGGGGGGAAAGGCGGGCTTCCATACGTACTTCTGCCTGGCTCGCCTGGCGTCTGGACCTCCCGCCCGGTGGGGAGTAACCGGGCGACACATTCCGGCAGGGGAGGGGCAACACATGGGGACAGTTCTGCTGGTGGCGTTAGCCGTTGCGGTGGCCGCGGTCGTTACCACAGGCCTGGTGCGTGCTGGGCGACGCGAAGCACAGGCGGAGGAGGCCCGGCTTGCTGAGCAGGCGCGGCGGCAGGCGCGCCGGTCGCTGGACACCGTCTGGGCGATGAACGACCGACAGTTCGAGGAGTACGTTGCCGAGCTGTGCCGCCGGGACGGATGCACCGACGTGAAGCGTGTCGGCGGGGCCGGCGACCTGGGCGCGGATGTGACCGGCCGCCTCCCGGATGGTCGACGCCTCGTGATCCAGTGCAAACGCTACGCCAGGCACCGCACCGTGGGTAGCCGTGACCTGCAGACTTTCAACGGCACCGCGAGAGCGGAGCATCGAGCTGACGCCCCCGTCTTCGTCGCCTCCTGCGTCTTCACCAAACCGGCCCGCGCCTTCGCTGCCCGGCACGGCCTGTGCCTCATCGACGTCGATCTGCTCGGCTTCTGGAACAGCGGCACCCCACTGACCTCGTTCCTGGACCTGGACATCGGCCGCTCGGGCACCAACCGCAAGCTCCACCCCGACCACGACTGACAGGAGCTCGCCGTGCCGAACTGGGGCCCGTTCCGCTAGCGGATTGCCGCCGGATCCGCGGAGAGATCGATGGTGAACGCCACGCGATCGAGCCCGGGGCCGTCGTAGTCCGGCTGCACCGCTGAGGCCGCGAAACCGAGCCGCGTGTGAAACGCCTGCGAGGCGTCGTTCTCAGGGCTGGTGATGCAGTGCACGTAACGGCGCCCATGGGACTGAGCGAGCGCGAAGAAGGCCTGGTAGAGGGCGCTCCCGATGCCTTGACCATGCAGTGCCGGGTCGACGCCGACGAAGTGCACATAGGCGGTATCGGGCTGCGTCTGCGACAGGAAGCCGATCAGGAAGGCGGCTACCTCTCCACTGTCGTGTTCGACCAGGAAACTGGTCGTGGTGAAATGCTGGAAGTACAGCTGGGGCAGAAGCAGCGCCCGTTCCGTCGAGCCTGCCCTCCCTTTGAGGCCACCCCACCAACGGTCCAGTACGGCGAGTACCCGGAAATGGTCGTCGTTGGAAAGGTGCCGAGCCGTCAGGCCGGCAGGAAGATCCTCGATCATCTGTTCAGTGTGTCATCCGCCCGATGTGTTGCGCGGACTTGGCCGGAATTGGACATCAACTCACCAACCGCCCTCAGAGGATTCGTGGCGTTGGTTGCGGTGCCGGAATGCTGTTGTGCGAAAGAATCGGCCATGGCGGCTTTCACGCGCAGACCGATGAGTTTCCTGGCGAGTACAGGTCGTCATCTGAAGACCACACGTAAGACCTACCGGAGGACATGACGGGCCGACCTGTTGGCGCTGATTCACGAGTATTGGTTGGCTGAGGATGCTTCATCGAGGATGTGACCATGTTGGACAACGAACCGGATGCCGTGCTGGGGCCGTTCTCGTCCCCGGACGCGCGAGCGACGTCGTGGGCGTCGGCGATGGCGGTCCTCGGTGAGGCGGAGGTGTTCTGGCTTTCTACGGTGCGGCCTGACGCGGGCCCCCACGTGACGCCGTTGCTGGCGGTGTGGAGTCTGGGGGGCATGTGTTTTACCACGGGCGGCCAGGAGCGCAAGGCGCGAAACCTTGAACGTAATCCCCGCTGTGTGTTGACGACCGGCACGAATGCCTTGACCGGTGTGGACGTGGTCATCGAGGGTGTCGCAGCCGTCGTGGATGGGCGCTCCGAGCGTGAACAGGCTGTCGCGGACTTCGAGCGGAAGTACGGTGCGCATCTGACCAGCCCCGAGGGTACCTGGTACGGGTTGGGCGAAGCCGTCATCGCCGGCGACACAAGGCTCTATCGAGTTGCGCCGACTGTCGGATTCGCTTTCGGCAAGCTACCGACGTCCAGCCAGACTCGCTACACGTGGCCGAGCCAGTGACCGGGATGCCCCCACTTCAGCAACTGGTCCAAGGTGTCCTCGATGAACTCGTCGAGACCGGAGCCGAAACCGGCTTGCAGGTTGCCGTTTACCACCACGGGGCTCGTGATGTCGACGCGGTCGCCGGTGTCGCCGATGGTCGTACCGGGCGCAAGGTGACTCCGGAGACCCTGTTCTTCAGCTTCTCCGCCGGCAAGGTCATGACCTCGCTGATCGCTCATCTGCTCGTCAGGAGCGGTGCTGTCGGATACGACACACCAGTGGCCGACCTGTGGCCGGAGTTCGGTGCTCACGGCAAGGGGACGGCGACTCTTCGACACGTGCTGACCCACTCGGCGGGCGTACCGGCGATGCCTCGGGGGATCGGCCCTGCCGACCTCACCGACTGGCCACGGGTTTGCGCCGCGATCGCCGACGCGAAGCCGCGGTGGCAACCCGGGACCAAGACGGGGTACCACTCGTTCACCTTCGGTTTCCTCGTCGGCGAAATCGCACGCCGGGCCACGGGCAAACCGATGAGGCAACTCCTGAACGAGTGGATCGCCGTGCCCCTGGGCCTCCAGGGTGACCTGTACTTCGGTGTACCCCAAACCGACTTGCCCCGGTTGGCACGACTCGAAGACTCCGCACCGCGTCCCGTCGCCCCACACGACAGCGATGCCATTCTTGCGCCCTGGGAAATGCAACCGACCGCGGTCATGGGCAACAGCCACGACATTCTGCAAGCGGACATCCCGTCGGTCGGCACCTTCACTGCGCGGGGAATCGCTGCCATGCACGCCGGGGTGCTCGGCGGTCGGCTCATCGGTGCACACCAGCTCGAGGAGGTGACGGCGGTGGCCTTCGAGGGTACCGACCAGGTCTTCGGTAACCAGGCACGGCTGGGCCTGGGCTATCCCCTCGGCCGCATCGGTGCTCGGCCGGACGAGACACTCACGACATTCGGCTGGGTCGGTGGCGGCGGCAGCTACGTCTATGCCGACAGAGCCACAGGCACCTCCTTCGCCATGACCAAGACACGTCTCACACCCCACTTCAACACCGCGCAACGACTCGCAGACGTGATCACAGCCGAGACCGACCCACACGCTTGAGTATCGACACGAGATGTCCGCAAAGGCTTGAGCTACGCGGTGAGGGCCAGGTTGTGCAGGCGGGTGATGCCGAGTACGGGCTGGTGAACACTTCGCCTTTGCGGGAGGCAGTCACCCCGGTGTTCTGGCATCCGCCACCGGCATCGACCCGGGCTTCGCGAGTGAGCGTCCTCCAGGACCGGTCCGGCATCGACAAGCTCGCCGTCCGCAGGGACGACTGACGGCACGTCGAGGCATTCCGCCAAGGGCAGTTGCTCTTGGCAGTAAGTCGCTGTCATGTTCGAGTAGTGCAGCCGTAGGATCACGCCATGACCACCGATGTCCCGCTCACCCGAGAGTCGTTCCGGCGCCTCCATCCGATCAGCACGCCCCGGCCGGTGTCCCAGTTGCCGGATCGTGTCTGGACCGACGAGGACTGGGACCGGATCCGACGCGGATATCGTGCCCGGGACATGGATGAGAAGTGGAACGTCTTCGTCGAAGACGATGTCCTTTTCATGCACCGGAGTTGGACCGGTCGCGGCATCTATGAGGCGTCCTTCGCCCCCGTCATGGGTGGGGGCATGAGGATCGCTTCTGCTGTGGTGGAGGCTGACGCGGGGCGCTATCGGAGGACGGGAGACGAGTACGACCGTCTGATGATGGAACTGATCATCAGCGCGATCATCCTTGGAGAGCCCGCCGCCGACCTCCGGGCCGGTCTCGTGGAGTTGACCGCCCGGGCGTCAGAGAGAAGAGATCTTCCCGCGGGCGCGGTGGAGCACAGTGTTCTGGGCTTGCGCTCGGGATCGTAGGCACCGCA
The DNA here is from genome assembly GCF_042749285.1 of Streptomyces sp. NPDC059499. Taxonomy (NCBI): domain Bacteria; kingdom Bacillati; phylum Actinomycetota; class Actinomycetes; order Kitasatosporales; family Streptomycetaceae; genus Streptomyces; species Streptomyces sp. NPDC059499. The sequence continues at coordinate 14,315 of NZ_JBHYTT010000012.1, read as the reverse complement.
GCCTGGCGAGTGTTCACAGCATCCATGTCCTCGTCGACCGTCCCTTGCCGTGGTACCTGCTCAGCGGACCACGAGTTTGGCCGCGTCCGCGGTGAAGACGGCCCGCCCGGCGATGATCCGCCCCTCCCGGTAGGGCCCGGGGCGTACCAGCCGGCCCAACGAGGTGAGCAGTGCCGTGGCGTCCATGGCCTGCTCGGTGATGCCTGCGGCGGCCATCTCGCTCACACCCTCGGCGCCGTGACCCGGGATCGGCCGGTATCCGACGACCGGTAGCCCGGCGGCGAGCGCCTGCATGGCCGTTTGCCCCGCGGCATTGTCCACCAGGGCACTGGATGCCGCCATCAGGTCCGGCAGGTCCTTGACCCATCCCAGTGCCAGAACGCCGGAAAGTTTCGCGGCGCGGGCTCGCAGCTTTTCGTCTCTGCCGCACAGCAACACCGGCAGGTGGCCTGACTGCGCGAGCAGGACCGCAGTCGCGGTCAGTCCTTGGCCCACGCCCCAGGCACCGGCTGATACCAGCACAGCCGGCCGTCCGGGTCCGCGTCGCGCCAACTCCGACGCCCAACGGGACAGCCGAGCAGGATGCGACTGGTCGGCGGCGGTGAAGGCCGAAGGTACGACCGGACCGCACACCATGGCCGGGCCTCCGGTCGCGGCACGGACTCGTGCCGCGGCGGCTTCCGTCAGACACAGATGGAGGTCGTTGCCCGGGTGGAGCCACTGCCGGTGCACGGCGAAATCGGTGACCACCACCGTGCTGGGCGGGCAGTTGTCACCATGGACGGCGCGCAGTCGCCCGGTGACCTGTGCGGCCTGGTGAAAGGTGGCCACGAGCGCGTCAGGGCGCCAGCGCTCGACGACGTGGCGCAGGCGTGGCTCAAGGGCTGCGGCCAGTGGGCCGGTATCCGGTACCCAGCTGCTCCGCTCGCCCAGGGCTCCGCGGTCGCGGAAGAACGCCGAGTAGACCGCTTGGTAGACCCATGGGCAGCGGCGGAGCGCAGTGCGATATGCGGCGCGCAGCCCGCGCCCGGCACCGGCGGGCAACAGGTTCAGTAGGTCCACACGTGCGGTCATGTGGCCGTCTGCCCGCAGCCGCTCCGCCAGTTCGGCAGCCACGGCGTCGTGGCCCGCCCCCATGCTTGCGCTCACCATCAGGAACCTTCCCATTCCTGAATATTCCCCGCGGGACGGTTGCCGTGCCACACCCAGACCGGGTGGCCGTTAGCCCAATGCGGGCATGCGCGTTTGCCAGTGCGCCGATTCCATGAAGGATGACTCAGAGCGGCCCGGTGCCTGCCGGGCTCGGAAGAGAGCTCCGCCGTCGGTGGCCACGGAGGACGGAAGGCCCATGCGCTCGAGCCCCCCACCCCGCAACAACCCCGTAGCCGAAGCCGACGCGGCGCCGGTGGCGACCGAGGCCGCCCGGCCCGCCCGCAGCCGGCGCCAGGTCGTGCTGATCACCGGCGCTTCCTCCGGAATCGGCGCCGAAGTCGCTTCACGGCTCTCGGCCAGTGGTCGGTGGGATCTGCTGCTCAACGGACGGGACGAGGGCCGGCTCGGCGCAGTCGCGGCCCGCACCTTCGGCGCCGCGCTGCCGATGGACCTGGCTTCCCACGAGGGCTGCCGAAGGCTCACCGAAGCAGCGCTGACGCACAGTGGCAGAGTCGACGCCCTCGTTGCCGCCGCGGGACTCGGCTGGGCAGGTGCCTACACCGACATGACACCCGCCAGCGTGAATCGCCTGGTGAATGTCAACGTCTGCGCCGTGCTCCACCTCGTCAGCCTGATCCTGCCGCAGATGATTTCTCGCGGGTCGGGCCGGCTGGTGCTCATCGGCTCGGTGGTCGGCCGCTACGGCGTGCGGGGGGAGGCGGCGTACGCGGCGACGAAGGGTGCGCTGATCCCCTTCGCGGAAAGCCTTCGATACGAACTCCAGGGCACAGGCGTCCACCTCAGCCTGGTGCTGCCAGGCCCCGTCGACACCGCCTTCTTCGCCCACCGTGGCACCCCCTACAAGCGCTCCTGGCCACGCCCGGTACCCGCCGGGCGAGTCGCGGCAGCAGTCGAGGAAGCACTGACGGGAGGCCGGGACGAGATCACCGTGCCTGCCTGGCTGGGCATCCCCGGCCGGCTGCAGGGCATGGCCCCGCACCTCTTCCGCACCCTGGCCACGCGCTTTGGCTGAGCTGCCGGGCCACCGGTACGGGCGCAGGGATCGTGACACGTGATCATCCTCTCCGTCGTACTGGCGCTGGTCGCCGCGCTCGGGAACGCGGCAGCCTCCGTACTGCAGCGCCACGCCGCAGCAGCCGACCTGCCACAACCCTCCGGCGGCCGCCCCGCCCGACGGTTCGGCTTCGTTCGTCACCCGGCCTGGCGCTGGGGGGCGGGACTGTTGCTCTTCTCCGGCGTGGCGCAGGCCCTCGCCCTGGCGGCCGGCCCGCTGGCAGTCGTGCAGCCGGTGATGACGACAGAACTGTTGTTCACCCTGGTGCTTGCCGCTGCTGTCTTCCGGTGGCCCCCCGGAGCCCGGACCTGGGGGGCATTTCTCGGGATGGCGCTGGGCTTGGTGGCCTTTCTCCTCCTGGCCGGTCCGACCGGCGGCACGGAGACCGTAGCGCCGAAGAGGTGGCTGGTCAGCGCCGTGCCCGCCGCCGCCGTATCGATCGTGCTGGTCGTAGTGGGAAAGGAGCTGCGGGGACCGGCGCGGGCTGTCGTGCTGGGGTCTGCGACCGCCATCGGCTTCTCCTTCACCGCGGCACTGATGAAGGACACACTCGGCCTGGTGGCCGGCGGACACCGGGACCTGCTCACCACGTGGCAGATCTACACGGCCGCAGCCGTCGGCCTGGGCTCCTTCCTCATGTTGCAGGCCACCCTGCGGGCTGGTTCCCTGGCGGCATCACAGCCCGCGCTCACACTCGGCGACTCGCTCCTGAGCGTCATTCTCGGCGTCTCGCTGTTCCAGGAGCGGATCAACCTTGGCTGGCGGGTGCTGCCGGAAGTGGCATCGCTCGTTCTCATCGCATTCGCTTGCGTGCATCTGAGCAGGTCGCCATTGGTCTCTGGGAAGGAGGCACAGCGATGGTGAGACACCCGGGCAGGGGAGGCGCGCGCGTCGTGTCCGGCGTAGCAGGCGGCGCGCTGGGTATCGCTGCCGCATGGCACATAGGTCCCGCCGCCACCTGGCTGCCTCCCCTACGGAAGATCCTCAGCCCCACCCTGGACGGCCGAGGTCACCCCGACCATGTGGCCCTGACATTCGACGACGGACCGGACCCGGCCAGCACTCCCCACTTCCTGCGCGTCCTCTCCGAGCACAACGTGCACGCCACCTTCTTCCTCGTCGGTACCTCGCTGAGACGTCATCCGGCCCTCGGCCGGGCGCTCGTGGCAGGCGGTCACGAAGTCGCGGTGCATGGCTGGCATCACCGCCGCCCCTGGTACCCCACGCCGCTGCGCGACGTACGGGAGGTGGCGCGAACCGCCGACGCCGTCCGGCAGATCTGCGGAACGGACCCGCAGTGGTATCGACCGCCCTACGGCATCCTCACCGGCGGCAGACTGGCTGCTGCCCGCCGAGCCGGACTGCGACCGGTGCTCTGGTCGACGTGGGGGCGGGACTGGACCGTGAACGCGGACGCCCACTCTGTGCAGGCATCGGTCCTCAAGGGTCTGACCGGCGGCGCCACGGTGCTCCTCCACGACGCGGACGGATGGAGTGCGCCTGGTGCGTGGCGAGCCACGCTGGGCGCACTGCCCGGCCTGCTGGCCGAGTGCCGTCGACTCGGTCTGCGCGTAGGCCCTCTCAGCGAGCACAGCCGTGAGGTGTGATCATGAAGGACTGCGGCAAATAAGTGGACCGGTTCCTTTGCATCGTCGTCTCAGGTGCCGCCTGCGCATACCCAAGATCAGTGAGGCGTGCAACGTCACGAGCCTTTTATGCCCTCACCCAGTTCAGTCTCAGGAGCGGACCCTACGGGGGTGCCGTTGCGGGACGATGACGTGGCGTCAACCCGTCTCCGGGGCTTCCTTCGGAATCGATCATCTTTGGACAGGGCGAGACATGGTGCATGTGCTGAGCAGCAGGACCCTACTTCGGCCCACCGATCCCGAGCGCTCGCGGGACTTCTACGGGACGAAACTGGGCCTGGAGATTTACAGGGAGTTCGGCACCGGGCCCGAGCGCGGCACCGTCTACTTTCTCGGCGGTGGCTTCCTCGAGGTCTCGGGCCGCTGCGACACCCCGCCGTCCCCAGGCCTGGAACTGTGGCTACAGGTGAGTGACGCGCAGGCGACCTACGAGGAACTCGCCCGGCAGGGTGTCGACATGCTGAGGGCTCCCGAACGAGAGCCCTGGGGACTGATCGAGATGTGGACGGCCGACCCGGACGGCGTGAAGATCTACATTGTGGAAGTGCCCGAGGACCACCCGATGCGCTATCGGCCGGGCACTTAGGCGTCGTCTCACGTGGTGGGGGCTCGGCATCGGGGCTCGTCCAGCTACTCCGCGACGCTCGCGATGAACGTGTGGATTTCGGCGGTGAGGTTGCGCATGTCCTCCCCCGCCGCGTGCACCGAAGTGGCCTCGAACTGCCATTCCTCAGAGGGGGCCCGGTCGCGGATGCCCCAAGTCAGTTGGACGTGGCCGCCAGAGTGGTGTTCCGCTGACAGGGTCAGGTCGTAGCAGAGGGAGTGCCAGGTGCGCACTCCTTCCCAGCCCCGGAAGTCTTCGACAAGTGAGGCGAAGAAGGTGTCGAGGCCGTCTCCGTCCCAGGTCTCCACCGAGGTCTCGACATTTCCCCAGGGTCCGCGAGCCCTGACGAGGAAGTCGAGTGTTAGTTCGTCTTCGTACCGCCGGGTCGGCTCCGAGAGCAGTAGGCGTGCGGGCACGGAGTCTCCCACCTGGACCATAGGGCGGCCGGAGTCGTCGTAGTCGATCACGCGATCAGGTTAGAAGACCGGGCAGGGCAGCCGTCGCACTCTCGGACGGGCCGACATCGGGCGTAGCCACTTTGAGGGATGATCGCCAGCCATGGCTGTGGATCTTGAGTGCGAACTCGTTCCTGACGGGCTGTGGGAGATTGTGGCGCCGCTGATACCGCCGTTCAAGCCGCGTCGGCAGGGCGGTGGAACGGCTCCGGTGGCGGACCGGACGGTGTTCTGCGCAATCGTGTATGCGCTGACCACCTCATGTGCTTGGCGTCGCTTGCCGCCCAGCTTCGGCGTGAGTCCGGCTACTGTGCACCGCCGATTTGCTGCCTGGACAAGAGCCGGCTTGTGGCGGCGCCTCCACAACGAAGTCCTTGACCGGCTGGGTGCCGTAGGGGCGATCGACTGGTCCGCTGCCCTGGTTGATTCTGCTTCGGTCCGGGCGAAAAGGGGGCCAGCTCGTAGGTCCGAATCCGGTCGACCGGGGCAAACCCGGCGCCAAACTCCACACGGAAGGGATTGCGGGTACATCCTGGGACATTGCTCCGCGAGAGGTTTGGCACCACTCGTAAACATGGTCCGTTCCACCACCCAGCGATGCCGGCCCAGGCGGCTGAAGGGTCCGATGCCACGGCGGGCGATGCGGGGCACGATCTGCCGGAGTCGCAGCCAACCTCGTAGATGGCCAACGTCGTAGCCCTTGTCCGCATGCAACTTGGCCGGTCGGCCTCGTCTCGGCCCGTATCGGGAGCGGATCGGCGGGATGCCGCGCATCAGCGGCACCGGCGCCTGGCTGTCATGCGGTAAGCAGTGCCGCTACTTCACCGGTGTCGGCGCGATACCGCTGAGGCGCTGATCGACGGGATCACCGAGCGCGCGCCGAGCCCGCACAAAAAACCTCGGCGGTGATCCGGCCGTCCTCGCGCAGGTGGGCGATGGCTTCGGCGTGGCTGCCGCCGGCGTCCGGAAAGGTGAGGGTTGACTCGTGCAGTACCCCAAGGGCGTCTGCCGAGCCCGTGGGTGACAGGGTCACGCACCCGTCGGCGGCGAGCGGGGCCGTGGCGGGGGAGAAGACCGGTCGGCTCTCGACGAACTTCCGCACCTGCCGTTGTGGTTCTCGTGGGCCTTCCCATGAGTCCCGGTGTCACAGACCGTCCTGCTGCAACCAGGACCACGGACACAGGGGCTGCCCGGAACGGATGTAGTGACTCTCTTGCGAAGGTGGGATGGCGGTGGCAACGCCCCGGTCCGTGGTGCCGCTGCTCGCGGTCTGCGCGGGCTACTTCATGGTCATCCTGGACGTGACCATCATCAACGTCGCCGTTCCCGTCGTGGGCCGGGAGTTGGGGGCCTCGCTCACCGCTATCCAGTGGATCACCAACGGCTACACGCTGGCTTTCGCCGGCCTGCTGCTGGCTGGCGGCGCGCTCGGGGACCGGTTGGGCAACCGTCGGATCTTCTGCACCGGGGTCGTCGTTTTCACTGCGGCCTCGGCCGGCTGCGGGCTGGCCCAGCACACCGGGGCCCTGGTCGCCGCCCGGCTGCTGGAGGGAGTCGGCGCGGCACTCATCGTGCCGGGCTCGCTCGCACTCCTCCAGCAGGCATACCCCTCGCCGGCGGAGCGCTCCCGCGCCTTCGGACTCTGGGGGTCGATGGCCGGCATCGCCGCCTCCGCAGGCCCCCTCCTCGGCGGACTCCTCGTCACCACCGTCGGCTGGCGATGGGTCTTCTTCATCAATGTGCCCATCGGATGCGCCTGCCTGCTGCTGACCCTGCGCCACGTAGCCCCCTCGCCCCGGCAAACCGGCCGCTCCCTGGACTGGCCGGCCCAGGGCGCGATCTTCGCCACGGTGGCTCTGCTGACCGCCGTCCTGAACGAGGCCGGACGACGCGGCTGGACAGACCCACTGATCCTCGCCGGTGCCGGCCTGTGCGTGCTGGCCGCCGCCCTGTTCGTCCTGCGGGAGCGCCTGGCCCGCACTCCCGTACTGCCTCTGCGACTGCTGCGATCGCGTGCGCTGAGCGGCGCGGCCGTGATCGGCCTGCTGTTCAACTTCGCCTTCTACGGGATGATCTTCACCGCCAGCCTGTACTTCCAGCAGCACCAGGGTCTGAGCGCACTGCGCACCGGCCTCGCACTCTTCCCCGCTGTCGCCATGACAATGTTCGCCTCCGTCCTGTCCGGGCGACTCGCACGACGCACCGGACACCGCCCGCTGGTGGTCTCCGGCATGCTGCTGGCAGCTGCGGGCCTGGCCGGCTGGGCAGCCGCCGGGACGGACCCGGGCTATCCGCTGCTCGTCGCGCCGATGATGGCAGCCGGATTCGGTACTTCCTTCGCCCTCACCGGCTCGACCACCACCGTCATGACAGCCGCACCCGAAGGCTTCTCCGGCACCGCCTCCGCCCTGTTCAACACCACCCGCCAAGTAGGCAGTGCCGCAGGCGTCGCATTGGGCGGCTCACTGCTCGCCGCGACCGGTGACTTCACAGCGGGGCTGCGAACCAGCATGGTCATCGGCGCGCTCGCCTATTTGGCAGCTGCCGCCCTCGCGCTCTCCTGCATCCCGTCGAAGGAGACCCACCACACCACCGGCTGAAGTACCGCCGACCAGTCACATTCCTCGGATGCCTGGCCGAAGCCGATGTCGTCGCCACAACCGCCCTGGCGCAGTGGCTCGGCAGGACCCCCGGCACCACCTCGGCGACCCTGGAGGACGGAACTACGCGAACCCCGACACGTATGGCACGACCCCACCCAGCATCGTCCCGGTCAGACGCCTCCGGTGATCGTCTGACCGTCACCGATCACCGGGCCCGCCGACCTGACCGCGGGACCGCAACGTCAACTCGTCAAGCGCAGCTGGTCCAGTTCGCCGGCGATCGCCTCCCGCAGCACGTCATGCCGGGGACCCAGCCTGAACTCTTCGTCAGTCCACCGTTCGCGCGGATAGAGCCACACAGGCTTGCCCACCACATCGGCCGGCTCCCACTCGAACCGCGGCCAGACATGCGCATGCAGGAACGGGTCCGTATTCCCCAGGATCTCCAGGTTGACCCGCCGGAAGGCCGGGTCCAGCCGCCGACAGGCATGCTCGACCGCTTCACCGAGTTGGTCCATGTCGGACAGGAACGACAGCCGCTTCGGCTTCGGCAAGTCCGACAGCCGCTGCACAGCTGGGTCATCCACGAGCAGAACCGAGTATCCCGGCAAGAACTGAACATCCCCGATGACCGCGAATCCTGACGTCAACCGCCGCATCACGGTCGGGTTCTCACCGCTGAGCGCAGTCCCGACCCGATCCACCCGCCAGTCACCACTCATGGCCAGAACCCTATTTCGGTGGTCAAGGATGGCTCTTCGCTTCCCCCGCCCTCCTCAATCAGTACGCGTATCCAGGTCACCGGGAGCCGCCGAGCGAGCGCAGGAGCTTGTCACGAAACCGCTATCCGCCACGACGTGGCCAAAGTTCCGCATGACCGTGTCGCGTTGGTCAGGTTCCACGCGCGACCTCCGGAGTGCACCTGAGCACCTGATCACCCCTGCACCGTGCTCTTCCGCTGTCGGCAGCACGACGGAACGCGGGCAGGGGTGCTGACCGCGCCACAAGTCCGTGCGGAAGCGCCCGAGATCAACAGCGGGACGGTCCGTAGCGGTCTCCGGCACACGAGGGGGAGCAGCAGTACGCGGAGCGGTGGCATGGCCCGCTCCCTTCTGGAGTCGACGCAAGGTCCGTGCTGCACCAACGGGGCGCCGACTCGAGCGCGGGGCCGAACGGCATTGGCAGCCCATGACACGTACGCCGTGGAGGGCCGGCTGCGCCTGAGAGTGAGGACCTTGTCCCTCCGCGAGTCGACGGGGATCATGAAGGCGTGCACCACCGAGAGGAACTCCATGAATGGCTCCTGTGCGCCGGACTCACGGTCGTCGAGGAGATGCGCCCGGGCAGCCTGTTCCCGCCGGAGGCCGGCTGGCGGATCGCTCGGGGGATCGCGGCGCCGGACGGCGCGGCCCCGGAAGCACTCGACGCCGCGTGGTGGCGCCGCCTTGCAGATGCCGACGGCGAGTTCCTGGTGGCCGTCCTCGGACATCGGATCGGCGGCAACGACTCCTGGTGGACCCGAGTTCGCTGCGCCGACGGCGGTGTACCGGGGCTGACCGGCGGCCCAGGGTTCGTGGCGCTCTCCGTCGACGGGCAGGTGCTGCTGGCCGAGGTGCCCAGCGCGGACGGCCCTCGGGTGACGGCCCTTGACCGACTGCCGGAGCGGCTGGAAGAGGCCGCTGCGGCCGCCGGGCGCGAGACGGAGACCGAGCGCGCCGAGGTGTGGGCTGCGGTGCCCGGCCGACCGGCGTGGCCCTTGCACTGGGCGGAGGGGATCGGGTTCAACCCGGCCGCGCCGGACGAGCTGCTGATCCGGCTGCTGGATGTGGAGGTGGGCTTCCTGCACGGCTGCGACCGGCCTGCCGTACTCGACGCCGCCGTGACGCATCCCGATTCGCGGGTGCGCTCGAGGCCCGCGGACACTTTCCGGCCCAAGCTCACGTCCGACCAGTGGGTACGCCTGATCCACGCCGAACCGTCGCCGAGCAGGCGCGTGCTCTGGGCCGAGAATGCCTGCGCCTGGGGCGTCGAACTTCCCGGGGACCTGTACGACGACCTCCTCGCCGGCCCGTCCCGCGCTCAGACCGCCGAACTCCCAGGGCTCCCGGCACACCACCTCCCCGGCCTCGCGGCCGACGCCGATCCCCGGGTGCGGGCAACTGCCTGCGCCCGATGGGAGGAGCTCGCCGCGCCGCCGCGAGCGCGACTACTGGCGGACACCGATGACGAGGTGCGTACGGCGGCTCTTCTCGCCCACCACACCGGTGTCCCCATGCCTCGCCAGGTCTTTGCCGCGCTGCCCGCGCCACGGCGGGCACTCGAACAGTGCCGTCTCTCGCCCGAGCTGGAGGCGGAGCTGGTCCGGGACGGGGATGCGGAGGTGCGCCGAGCGCTGGCCGCCAACCCGCGGCTCAGTGCACACAGCGTCGCCGTCCTGGCGGAGGACCCGTGCGACGACATCCGCTCGGCCGTGGCACTGCGGCCCGACCTCGACGAGGAGCAGCGTGCCGCGGTGCGCCACGACTTCGACGCGACGTTGATGTCCCGCACTCTGCCCTGGGTGGAGGACCTGCACGGTGACGCCGATGCGATGCGCCGCCTCGCCGTATCCGCCCATCCGCTCGTCCGCCGGAGCGTGGCCCGTGCCCGGCATCTTCCACCGGACGTCGTGGAGCGTCTGGCGGGGGACGAGGACCGCGCGGTCCGCCTCTTCCTGGCGGAATCGTGCGAGGACGCTACGGCCGAGATGTTGCTGGAGGTCTGGCGCTGGTGGGACGGAAGCTTCAGTCACCCCGACCGCCCCCGTGGCCACCCCAACTTCCCTCGTACGGGCCTGCTGCGCTACCTCGGCGACCCCTGTGGGCGGATGCGCCGCCTGGCCCTGGACGATCCGGAGTCCGTGCCTGCCGATGTCGCATGTTTTGCCCGCGACCCAGAAGCCGAGGTGCGCTGCCGCGCAGCCGAGGACCCCCGGCTGTCACCGGCCGACGCGGTGCGGTTGCTGAACGACCCGTCGTCCGACGTCCGCGCGACCGCTGTGCGCCATCCACGGCTTCCGGCCCGCGCCCTTGCCGGGCTGCTGCACGACCGCGACTCGGCAAGCGCGGCGGTGACGAATCCGGGGATCCCGGTCCCTGTCCTGGACCGCATCCTGGCCGAGGCGGCGGCAGCAGTGGCAGCCCGGCGCTGAACAACGCCGACTTTCCTGCAGAGCGAAGCAACATTGGTTGACCGGGCCACAATGCGCATCGCACTCTGCGTCGGGCACGAAGAGCTGATGGTCCTCCAGCCTTACTACGCAAACGGGATCCGCAATTCGGCGCGCCAGTTCTGGAATGTGGACCCTAACTCTGCCTTCTGGGGTATCCCGAGCTGACGCTGGGAGGAGTACCAACTGATGGGCGACCGGGAGTCGCTGTACGACTTGTCCAAGCCCTGGCCGCCGGACTTGCCGGTGGAGACGGACGGAAGTGCTCTAGGTTGGCTGTCGTGAGTGCCTGGGGTGGGGGTTACCGCTATGTCGGACCGGCCGAGCTGAAGGCTGCGGTCCGTCCTGGTGGCGGCGGGTGTCGGATCGGCTCGGCGGCTGACTTCGATGCCTGGATCGCGGAGCGATCGGCGGCAGAACTGACTGAGCCGTTCACCTTCGTGGTCGGTATGGACGGTGTGCTTCGGCTGGCGCCGCGACGAAGCGAGCATGTGGCCTGTGCCGGCGGAGACATGGTTCTGAGCGCCGGCGAGATCAGCTTCATGCGGGCGGCGGACGGGTGGGCCGTGAGCGAGGTCAGCAATCAGTCCAGTGGGTATTGCCCGGACGTCACCTCCTGGGTGGAGGCCGCCCGTGCCCTGGACGACGTAGAGCTTGGGCGGCCTTGCGGCTTCACCCATGAGGTGGTGTTCCGGCGATGCCCTGACTGCCAGGAGCACAACATCGTGCGCGAGGACGACTTCGTCTGTGTCTTCTGCGGCAGCGATCTGCCTGCGGCGTGGAACGTGGATCCGACCGCGTGAGCACCGAGGGAGACACCTACTCGGTGATTGCAGCGCAGAAAACGGCGCGTCGTAGGGGACCGCGAGGTTGTTGTATCGGCGCACGAGAGGGGGCAGCGATGTGCGAACCATACCTGTACTGCTCATCGGCCTGCTGACGACTGAACCGATCTGTAGCGGGGTCGTGACCAGGCAGATCCGCAGTCTGTCCCGGCGGCTCAGACGCTTTGCCGAGCATGGTCAGCGGCGCTGACAGCTGGTTTGCAAGGGCTTAGTCCTCCGGCAGCTCCCATGAGGCGAACCAGTGGGGGAACGGCCCGGCGGAGGGCGGGAAGGCGAACGGGGGGGTGCGGTCGGTGAGCAGGCGCAGTACGAACTCGCCGGTGCCGCAGTCGAAGCGCTGCCACTCACCGTCCAGGTGCTGCACCAGAACCGGCCAGTCGTCGGGATCGGCCGGTCCGGTCAGCCAGTGGAAGGTCAGCTCCTGCTCGGAGGTCCCCCATATGAGCACGCCGCCGGGCGCGGGATGGACCGGGTGTGGCCGGTACAGGTCGGCGTACCGCGCCATGTCCTGGCCCCAGGAGACTAGATCCGTGCCCAGCGCACCCGGCACCAGGAGGTCCAGGTACTCGTCGAAGCTGCCCGCGCCGAAGGCGTCGACGATGTCCTTGTAGTCACCGGGCAGCGCGGTGCCCAGCGCCGCCTCCGTCGCGGCCCAGTCGACGCCGCACCGATCGGGCTCCGTCCACCCGGTGGCCTCCCGCAGCAACGCCACCCACCCGACCCCGGGCGGGCGGGCGAACGCGCGCCGGGCGAGGATCACGACGCGGCGCGGGCCATCGGCGGTGGCCGTCACGCCGTATCCGAACCAGTGCTCGGCCAGCACCCACCCGCGCAGCTCCAGCAGCCCGCCCTCCCCGCCGATGAGGAGCCCACCCTCCCCGCCCACCGGCGGACCGTCGGGCACCCCTGCCGCCCTACCCCCGACGACCCACGCACGTACCGGCAGACCCGCCCCGTCAACCACGTCCGCAGCGACGCGCTCCAGCTCGGCCAGATCCTCCGCGTCACTGGGAACACAGACATGCCCTGCCCCATGAAAGGGCAGCGGGCAGTGCAATTCGGGCGCGCGCCAGGCGTCGTTCAGACGGGCGCGCAGAGCTGAGGCATCCACACGGCCAAGTGAACAGCACGGCACTGACATTGAGCCTTTTCAACTGCATCAGCAGTACGCCGTTGGGCTGACAACAGGATGAAGCCCCTGGTAGGTGGGTTTCAACCAAGATCACCAGTCCGTCAGGAGCTTCCGCGTGCTTGTCTACCCGTCCGGTATCGACCTGTCCAGCCGAACTCTGCAGCAAATATCCGGTCTCCTCGCAGGTCACCGTCGACGGATCGGCTCCCGCTGGCGTCGCCTGACCTGCGGCCGGCAGGCCATGCTGGTCCTGGCTCACCTGCGCTGCGGCGACACCTACGCCCGCCTCGCAGCAGGTTTCCGCGTCGGGATCGCGACGGTCCACCGGTACATACGCGAGGCCGTGAACCTCCGGTATCCGCGCCACTCGAGGGCGGCGGCAGGCGAGTAACTGGCGTCGCGCCCACGCTGGAACAGGCCATAACGACGGTGCGGAAGAAGGCGTACGTGATCCTCGACGGCACCGTACTGCCAATCGACCGCATCGCCGCCGACCGCCCGTACTACTCGGGGAAGAAGAAGCACCACGGGATGAACGTGCAGGTCCTCGCGGATCCAGCCGACCGTTTGATCTGGGCCTCGGACGCGCTACCCGGAGCCGTGCACGATCTGACCGCGGCCTGGACCCACGGCATTCCCGCCGCTCTCGCCGATGATGACGCCAAGTGCTGGGCTGACAGGGCGTATCAGGGCGCAGGCCCTGCTGTCCGCGTCCTGTTCCGGGGCAAGAACCTGCGCGGCTGGCGTCGTAGTCACAACCGCGATCACGCCAAGATCCGCAGCCTCGGCGAACGCGCTATGGCCACCCTCAAATGCTCGCGCCTCCTGAGGAAGCTCCGCTGCAGCACCACCCTGATCACCGCCGTCGTCCGTGCCGTCGTCGCACTCGAACTCGCCGCCTGATCACGATGGAAAAGGCTCACTGAGCCCTTTCCAACACGATCCCGGACCGAGTGTCGGAGCCGAGTGGTAGACACCTGCCATGGCGCAGTTCTTGGTACTGGTTGACGGCGAGGCGGGCGGATGGCGCGTCGACCGCGAGGCACTGACTGCGGCGATCCGGGCTCGGTGGTCAAGTGTCGAGGTCGACTCGACCCACCTAAGTGAGTCGCGAAGCAACTGCTGGCGCTTCGAGACGAAGAGCGGTCTGGGCGAGGCATATCTGCATCAGGATGGGACCTGCCTGTACCTGGACGGCGGGCACGAGGATGCTGCGTGGTTGGCGGTCGCCTTCCGCAGGCTCGTTCCGGCGGATCTTGATCTGATCTTCTGCGACGAAGGCTACAACTTAGATGTTCGGCTCAAGCCCGAGGCCACTGATGCCGAGCTGACTGCTGTGATGAGCAATCCCTGACTCGGCGGATATGCCCACCTGCTCGTTCGCCTCAACTTGTGGTGGGGTGATAGGTCACGCGGGGTCGTTCTTGTGGTGTGTGGGTGGCACCGTTCGGCCCTGGGGCTGGGTGGTTGGGTGTTCGGGGTTTGTGTGTGGTCTGGGTGTGGGCTTGGTACAACCTTCCGTGTGTGTTGTGGGTCACATCTTGTGTGAGCAAATCGCTCTCCGAGGTGTAAGGGGGAAATATGATGATGACGCG
>NZ_JBHYTT010000011.1:29291-287118 GCF_042749285.1 Streptomyces sp. NPDC059499 | reverse complement strand
GGACAGGAAAGGGCCCGGCCGGAGGGTGTCCGGCCGGGCCCTTTCCTGTCCCCGCTGGGGGTCAGCTCGTCTTGCGGAGGCGGAACGTCAGGGACAGGCCCTCGTCCTCGAAGGCGGTGCCGTACGTGGGGTCGGCCTCGCCCTCGGCGTAGTCCAGGGCCAGGACCTCGTCCGCGATCAGCGACGCGTGCTCGGTCAGGGCCTCGGCCGTCGCCGGGGACGTGGACGTCCAGCGCACCGCGATACGGTCCGCGACGTCCAGGCCGCTGTTCTTGCGGGCCTCCTGGATCAGCCTGATCGCGTCACGGGCCAGGCCCGCGCGCCGGAGCTCCGGGGTGATCTCGAGGTCCAGGGCGACCGTGGCACCCGAGTCGGAGGCCACCGACCAGCCCTCGCGCGGGGTCTCGGTGATGATGACCTCGTCGGGGGAGAGGGTGATCCGCTCACCGTCGACCTCGACCGAGGCGTTGCCCTCGCGCAGGGCCAGCGAGAGCGCCGCGGCGTCCGTGTCGGCGACGGCCTTGGCGACCGCCTGGACGCCCTTGCCGAACCGCTTGCCCAGGGCCCGGAAGTTCGCCTTCGCCGTCGTGTCGACCAGCGAGCCGCCGACCTCGGACAGGGAGGCCAGCGAGGAGACGTTCAGCTCCTCCGTGATCTGGGCGTGCAGCTCGGCGGAGAGGCTCTCGAAGCCCGAGGCCGCTACCAGGGCGCGGGACAGCGGCTGACGGGTCTTGACGCCCGACTCGGCACGGGTGGCACGCCCCAGCTCGACCAGGCGACGGACCAGCGCCATCTGCGTGGAGAGCGCCGGGTCGATCGCCGACAGGTCCGCCTTGGGCCAGGTAGACAGGTGCACCGACTCCGGGGCGTCCGGGGTGACCGGGGCGATCAGGTCCTGCCAGACCCGCTCCGTGATGAACGGGGTCAGCGGGGCCATCAGCCGGGTGACCGTCTCGACGACCTCGTGCAGCGTGCGCAGGGCCGCCTTGTCGCCCTGCCAGAAGCGGCGGCGCGAGCGGCGTACGTACCAGTTGGACAGGTCGTCGACGAACGAGGACAGCAGCTTGCCGGCGCGCTGGGTGTCGTAGCTCTCCAGCGCCTGGGTGACCTGGTCCACCAGGGCGTTCAGCTCGCTCAGCAGCCAGCGGTCCAGGACCGTGCGCCCGTCCGGCGCGGGATCGGCCGTGGACGGTGCCCAGCCCGACGTACGGGCGTACAGGGCCTGGAAGGCGACCGTGTTCCAGTAGGTCAGGAGCGTCTTGCGGACGACCTCCTGGATCGTGCCGTGGCCCACGCGGCGCGCCGCCCACGGGGAACCGCCGGCCGCCATGAACCAGCGCACGGCGTCGGCGCCGTGCTGGTCCATGAGCGGGATCGGCTGGAGGATGTTCCCGAGGTGCTTGGACATCTTGCGGCCGTCCTCGGCGAGGATGTGGCCGAGGCAGACCACGTTCTCGTAACTGGACTTGTCGAAGACGAGCGTGCCGACCGCCATCAGCGTGTAGAACCAGCCGCGGGTCTGGTCGATGGCCTCCGAGATGAACTGCGCCGGGTAGCGGCTCTCGAAGATCTCCTTGTTCTTGTACGGGTAGCCCCACTGGGCGAACGGCATGGAGCCCGAGTCGTACCAGGCGTCGATGACCTCGGGGACGCGGTACGCCTCCAGCTGGCAGTTCTCCTGCGAGCACGTGAACGTGATCTCGTCGATGAACGGACGGTGCGGGTCCAGCTCCGACTGGTCGGTGCCGGTGAGCTCGCCCAGCTCCGCGCGGGAGCCCACACAGGTCAGGTGGTCGTCCTCGCAGCGCCAGATGGGCAGCGGGGTGCCCCAGTAGCGGTTGCGGGACAGGGCCCAGTCGACGTTGTTGTTCAGCCAGTCGCCGAAGCGGCCGGTCTTGACCGAGTCCGGGAACCAGTTGGTCTTCTCGTTCTCCTCGAGAAGCCGGTCCTTGACCGCCGTCGTGCGGATGTACCAGGACGGCTGCGCGTAGTACAGCAGCGCCGTGTGGCAGCGCCAGCAGTGCGGGTAGCTGTGCTCGTACGGGACATGGCGGAAGAGCTTTCCGCGGGCGTCCAGGTCCGCGGTGAGCGCCTCGTCGGCCTTCTTGAAGAAGACGCCGCCGACCAGCGGCAGGTCTTCCTCGAAGGTGCCGTCGGGGCGGACCGGGTTCACGACCGGGAGGCCGTAGGAGCGGCAGACGACGAGGTCGTCGGCGCCGAACGCGGGGGACTGGTGGACCAGACCCGTACCGTCCTCGGTCGTGACGTACTCGGCGTTGACCACGTAGTGGGCCTCGGCCGGGAAGTCGACGAGCTGGAACGGGCGCTCGTACGTCCAGCGCTCCATCTCGCGGCCGGTGAAGGACTGGCCCGTGAGCTCCCAGCCCTCGCCGAGGGCCTTCTCGACCAGCGGCCGGGCGACGACCAGCTTCTCCTCGCCGTCCGTCGCGACGACGTAGGTGACGTCGGGGTGCGCGGCGACGGCGGTGTTGGAGACCAGGGTCCAGGGGGTGGTCGTCCAGACCAGGAGGGCCGCCTCACCGGCCAGCGGGCCGCTCGTGAGGGGGAAGCGCACGAAGACCGAGGGGTCCACGACCGTCTCGTAGCCCTGGGCCAGCTCGTGGTCGGACAGACCGGTGCCGCAGCGCGGGCACCAGGGGGCGACGCGGTGGTCCTGGACCAGCAGGTCCTTGTTGAAGATCTCCTTCAGGGACCACCACACGGAGTCGACGTACTCCGGGTCCATCGTGCGGTAGGCGTCGTCGAGGTCGACCCAGTAGCCCATGCGGGTCGTGAGCTCGGTGAAGGCGTCGGTGTGGCGGGTCACGGACTCGCGGCACTTGGCGTTGAACTCGGCGATGCCGTACGCCTCGATGTCCTTCTTGCCGTTGAAGCCCAGCTCCTTCTCGACCGCGAGCTCCACCGGCAGGCCGTGACAGTCCCAGCCGGCCTTGCGGCCGACGTGGTAGCCCTGCATGGTGCGGAAGCGGGGGAAGACGTCCTTGAAGACGCGGGCCTCGATGTGGTGGGCCCCGGGCATGCCGTTGGCGGTCGGCGGGCCCTCGTAGAAGACCCACTCGGGGCGGCCCTCGGACTGTTCGAGGCTCTTGGTGAAGACCTTGCTGTCACGCCAGAAATCGAGCACGGCGTGCTCGAGGGCGGGCAGGTCGACCTGGGCGGGTACCTGGCGGTACTGCGGCGATGTCATGTGCGGGCTTCCTCCGGCGGACGTCTTCCACTTCCGTCGGAGGGACGAGAACCGGCAGGCTCCCGCGGTACCACCCTCCTTGGCCCCGGGCATGCGCCCGTGACCCCCTCATTGGGGTCGCGATGCCGGGTCTACTCGCCCTGCGACCGTGGGCGGGGCCCACGGTCCAAAGCTTTTCTTCCGGCGGCTCCGGGGTGATCTTCACGACGCGCTCGCCCCCGGGCTCCCACCGTCCCCGGGTCGCTGCGGGCTGCGTACGACGCTACTCGTCCCATCCATGCCTCTCGCTGCGGCCAGTGTACGGGCCCGTACGGCCGACGGCCGACCGGTTTACCGGCGGGGTGCGGCGTGACCCGAATGGCCAGACGGGGCGGAGGGAGTCCTGGCGGGCGTACCGGGAGCGGATTACCGGGCGGGGAGCTGGGCACAACGGTTGCAGGCGCGTCACGACCCGGGCACGGGGAGGGGCGAACCGGCGGCGTGCCCCGTTGCCGTGGGGCTGGGGTCGATTTATCGTCCCAGCACGATTCGCGTGCAAGATCACAATATGTGAAGGGGCCGCGGCCATGGTGGCGAAGAAGACCGCCGTAACACGAACGGCGTCGGCGGGATCCACGGGTCCGGTGGCCGAGGAGACGACCGGGAGGACAGCGAAGAAGGCGGCGAAGAAGGCGGCCAGGAAGGCGGCAGCGAAGACCGTGGCCGAGAAGGCCGCGGCCGGGCCGCCCGACGGGACGAGCGCCGCGAAGAAGACGGCGGCCCGGCCGCCGGACGAGAAGGAACGGGCCGATCGGGCTCCGGCGCACCACGGGCCGGCGAAGAAGAGCGCAGCCAAGAAGGCTTCGAAGAAGGCCACGGGGGCGGCCCAGGCCGCCGAGCAGACAGGAGCCCACACGGTGGTAGCCAAGAAGAGCGCCGGCCGGACCGCGGCGGTAGGAAAGGGCGGTGCCACAGCGGTGCCGCAGGCCCGGGTGGCCGCCGCGACGGCGCCCGGCGAGCTGGCGGTCAGGCCGGGGGAGGACCCCTGGACCCCCGAAGAGGTCGCGGAGGCGAGGACGGAGCTGTCCAGCGAGGTCATCCGGCTGCGCAACGAGCTGGAGGCATCGGGAGCGGCGCTGGCCGGGCTGATGCGGGACTCCGGCGACGGGGCGGGTGACGACGAGGCGGACACCGGCACGAAGAACATCACGCGCGAGCACGAGCTGTCCCTGGCGGCCAACGCCCAGGAGATGCTGGAACAGACCGAACGCGCCCTCGCCAGGCTCGACGCGGGGACGTACGGGCTCTGCGAGATCTGCGGCAACCCGATCGGCAAGGCGCGCATGCAGGCGTTCCCCCGGGCCACCCTCTGCGTCGAGGACAAACAGAAGCAGGAGCGACGCGGCTGACCGGGACGGTGTGTCGTACCCTCGTCCTCAGTCAGGCACCTAGGTTGAGGGACTCACGTGGCAGAGGCGGAGCGCATCATCGGTACGCCGGATATCCCTGATGCCGAGGGGGCTGAAGGGGCAGAGCCCCAGCAGCCCTCCGAGGGCGCGACCCGGGCCGGGAGCGACGACACGGGCGGCGGCAGGGGCAGGCGGAAGATCCTCGTGCTCTTCGTCGTGGCCGTGATCGCCTACCTCCTGGACCTGGTCAGCAAGATGATCGTGGTCGCGAAGCTGGAGCACCAGGAGCCCATCGAGATCTTCGGCGACTGGCTGAAGCTCGACGCCATCCGGAACGCGGGTGCCGCGTTCGGGATGGGTGAGGCGTTCACGGTGATCTTCACGGCCATCGCCGCGGTCGTGATCGTGGTGATCGCCAGGCTCGCGCGCAAGCTCTACAGCCTGCCCTGGGCCATCGCCCTCGGGCTGCTGCTCGGCGGAGCGCTCGGCAACCTCACCGACCGTATCTTCCGCGCACCGGGCGTCTTCGAGGGCGCGGTGGTGGACTTCATCGCCCCCGCGCACTTCGCCGTCTTCAACCTCGCCGACTCCGCGATCGTCTGCGGCGGCATCCTGATCGTGATCCTTTCCTTCAAGGGCCTGGACCCCGACGGCACCGTGCACAAGGACTAGTGGGCGCAAGGCATACTCGACAGGTGAGTACGTATCCCGAGGTCCGCACCCTGCCCGTACCCGACGGTCTGGAAGGCGAGCGTGTAGACGCCGCCATCTCCAGGATGTTCGGTTTCTCCCGTACCAAGGCCGCCGAGCTGGCCGCAGCCGGGAAGGTCCAGGTGGACGGTGCGGTGGCCGGGAAGTCCGAGCGGGTGCACGGCGGCGCCTGGCTGGAAGTGGAGATGCCACAGGCAGCCGCTCCGGTACAGATCGTTGCCGAGCCCGTCGAGGGCATGGAGATCGTGCACGACGACGACGACATCGTCGTGATCATGAAGCCTGTCGGCGTCGCCGCCCACCCCAGCCCCGGCTGGACCGGCACCACGGTCATCGGCGGCCTCGCCGCGGCCGGCTACCGGATCTCCACGTCGGGTGCCGCCGAGCGCCAGGGCATCGTGCACCGGCTGGACGTCGGCACCTCCGGGCTGATGGTCGTCGCCAAGTCCGAGCGGGCCTACACCCTGCTCAAGGCCCAGTTCCGCGACCGGGTCGTCGAGAAGAAGTACCACGCGCTGGTCCAGGGCCACCCGGACCCGATGAGCGGCACCATCGACGCCCCCATCGGGCGCCACCCGCAGCACGACTACAAGTGGGCCGTCACCGCCGAGGGCAAGCCCTCCGTGACGCACTACGACCTCATCGAGGCCTACCGCGCCGCCAGCCTGCTGGACATCAAGCTGGAGACCGGGCGCACCCACCAGATCCGGGTGCACATGTCCGCCCACCGCCACCCCTGCGTCGGCGACCTGACCTACGGCGCCGACCCGACCATGGCCAAGCGCCTCGGTCTGACCCGCCAGTGGCTGCACGCGGTCCGGCTCGGCTTCGAGCACCCTTCGGACGGCAGCTGGGTCGAGTTCTCCAGCACCTACCCGGACGATCTGCGCCACGCCCTGGAGACGATCGCGGCGGAGAGCGAGTGACCCCCGTGTCCGCCCCGTACAGCACCCGCAGGGCCGTCGAGGAGAACGACCTCTCGGCCTGCTTCCAGGTGCGCAAGAACGTCTTCGTCGGTGAACAGCAGGTTCCCGAGGAGATCGAGTACGACGCCTACGACGCCGACGCGGTCCACGTCCTCGCCGTCGCTGCGGACGGCTCCGCGCTCGGGACGGGCAGGCTGCTGCACGGCTCCGCGGCGGAGGGCAAGACCGGCGGCGCCGAAGCCGTCGGCTCCCTCGGCAGGCTCGCCGTGACCCGCGAGGCGCGCGGCCTCGGGGTCGGTGCCGCGCTCGTGCGCGCCATCGAGGACGAGGCACGCGCCCTCGGCCTGACCGCCGTCGACCTGCACGCCCAGACCCATGCGCTCGGCTTCTACGAGCGGCTCGGGTACGTGGCGTACGGCCCCGAGTTCCCGGACGCCGGAATGCCGCACCGGGCGATGCGCCGCACGCTCTGACCCCAGGGCCCGCCCGAGGCGCCCGACGGTGCCCGTGCGGGGCCGTTCAGCCGCGGCCCGTGCGCGGGGCCCTGCCGGGGGCCGGTACCCGGCCGTCGGGACGGTTCCGGCCGCTGTCCTGCGCACCCGTCAGCTCCGGCCAGTGGTCGCCCGGCGGCAGTACCGCGGGCGACGTCACGATCCGCGGCAGCGCGTACGGATGGTGGTCACGCAGCCAGCCGACGAGCTGCTCACGCACCGCGCAGCGCACCGTCCAGATGTCGTCCGCGTCCTTCGCGGTGACCACGGCCCGCACCTCGATCGTCGACGCGGTGGTGTCCGTGACGGCCAGTGACCAGTCGCGGCCGTCCCAGGCGGCGCACTCGCCGAGGATCTCGCGCAGCCGTTCACGCATCGCGGCGATCGGCGCCGAGTGGTCGAGCTGGAAGAAGACCGTGCCGGTCATCTGGATCCCGCCGCGCGACCAGTTCTCGAACGGCTTGCTGGTGAAGTACGACACCGGCATGGTGATCCGCCGCTCGTCCCAGGTCCGCACGGCGAGGAAGGTCAGGGTGATCTCCTCCACGGTGCCCCACTCGCCGTCCACCACCACGGTGTCGCCGATCCTGACCATGTCACCGAAAGCGATCTGGAAGCCGGCGAAGAGGTTGCCGAGCGTCGACTGGGCCGCTACACCGGCGACGATGCCGAGGACACCGGCGGAGGCCAGCATCGAGGTGCCGACGGTGCGCATCGCCGGGAAGGTCAGCAGCATCGCCGCGACCGCCACCGTCGCCACCACGGCGGTGACCACACGCTGGATCAGCGTGACCTGGGTCCGCACCCGGCGGACCCGGGCCGGATCGCGGGTGGACGTCGCGTAGCGGGCGTACGAGGACTCCACGGCGGTGGCCGCGACGCGCAGCACCAGCCAGGCCGACGCCGCGATCAGCACCAGGGTCATGGCCTGGCCTATCCCGGCCCGGTGGTCCCGCACCGGGTCGAGGCGTACGTGGATGTAGGTGGCCCGCAGCAGTGCCGTGCAGAGCACCACCTGCAGCGGAGGCCGGCAGCGCCGCAGCAGGCCCCAGACGGGCGTCTCGCTGTGACGGCTGTCCGCTCGGCGCAGCAGCAGATCGACCAACCAGCCCACCAGCAGAGTGATCACCAGCGATCCGCCCAGCACGAGCAGCGGTCGCACTACGTTCTCCATTCCCCGGTCCTCCAAGCGTTGGGGCACAGCTGGCACCATGGACGTCATGAACATCATGCTTTTCCACTCGACCTACGGTCTGCGGCCCGCTGTGCACGCGGCTGCCGACCGGCTGCGTGCAGCCGGGCATGAGGTGCGCGTGCCCGATCTCTTCGAGGGGCACACCTACGACACCGTCGAGGAGGGAATGGCCTTCAAGGACCAGGTGGGCAAGGACGAGCTGCTGAAGCGCGCCGTGCTGGCCGCCGCACCCTATTCCGACCAGGGCCTCGTGTACGCGGGCTTCTCCTTCGGGGCGTCGGTGGCGCAGACCCTCGCGCTCGGCGACGCGAAGGCGCGCGGACTGCTGATGCTCCACGGCACGTCGGACATCGCTACGAGCGCCTCGGTGGACGAACTGCCGGTGCAGCTGCACGTCGCCGACCCCGATCCGTTCGAGTCGCACGACTGGCTGAACAGCTGGTACCTCCAGATGCAGCGGACCGGCGCGGATGTCGAGGTCTACCGCTACCCCGGGGCCGGGCACCTGTTCACCGACCCGGAACTGCCCGACTACGACGAGGAGTCGGCCGAGCTGGCCTGGAAGGTCGGGCTCGGGTTCCTCGCCACGCTCCAGGCATGAGGGAGGGCCCCGCACCTCGGTGCGGGGCCCCTTGCTTCTCTCCTCGGCGCGGTCAGCGCACAGGGGCGTCGGCCCGTTCGATCTTCTGGGTCCCGCTGCGGGTGCGGTACGAGCGGACCCAGGACGCGGTCGCGTCCTTCTTCGTCTTGTCCGAGATCACGTAGTAGTCCATCTGCGACCGTTCGGCTGTCACGTCGAGGACGCCGTAGCCGTGCGAGTCCAGGTCGATCCACTTCACATGGCGGTTGGCGGCCTTGACCGCCGCCGCGGCGACCACCGAGACGGTCTGGGGCGCCACCCGGAGGATGTCGTCCAGGTTGTCCGAAGTCACCGAGGTCACCACGAACTCGGTGGCCGCCGAGGCCGACAGCGGGTAGGTCGCGGCCTTCACCGGGACGTCGTTGGCCCACGCCATGTGGATGTCACCGGTCAGGAACACCGTGTTGGTCACCGACCGGTCCCGCAGATGCGAGATCAGCTCCTTGCGGTCGTCCGTGTAGCCGTCCCACTGGTCGACGTTGACCGCGAGCCCCTCCCCGGGAAGCCCCAGCAACTCCGCGAGCGGCGCCAGCAGATGGGCCGGCAGCGCGCCGAACGCGACCGGCGAGATCATCACCGACGTACCGACCAGCTTCCACCGGGCGTCCGATCCGGCCAGCCCGGCCTTCAACCAGTCCAGTTGCGCCCGCCCGGTGATCGAGCGCTCCGGGTCGTCGACCGCGCCGTTGCCGATGGACGCCTGCTCGGAGCGGAAGCTGCGCAGGTCGAGCAGGTGCAGCTCGGCCAGGCTGCCGAAGCTCAGACGCCGGTAGACGGTGCCCTCGGTGGAGGCGCGCACCGGCATCCACTCGAAGTACGCCTGCTTCGCGGCGGCGACCCGTGCGGCCCAGGCGCCCTCGGTGCCCGGGGTGTGGTTCTCCGCACCGCCCGACCACGCGTCGTTCGCGAACTCGTGGTCGTCCCAGATTGCGATCACCGGGTGGGCGGCGTGCAGCGACTGGAGATCGGTGTCCGTCTTGTACGTGCCGTGCCTGGTCCGGTAGTCGGCGAGGGTGAGGATCTCGTGGAGCGGGGCGTGCGGGCGCACCACGGTGTCCTGGGTCGGATAACTGCCCGAGGCGTACTCGTAGATGTAGTCGCCCAGGTGGAGAACGGCGTCCAGGTCCGCGCGGGCCGCGAGATGCCGGTACGGGGAGAACCAGCCGGCCTCCCAGTTGGCGCAGGACACCACGCCGAAGCGGATCCCCGGGGTGGCCGTGCCCGCGGCGGGAGCCGTGCGGGTGCGGCCGACGGGGGAGCGGACAGGTTCCCCGCCGCCCGCGGAGAAGCGGAAGTAGTACGTCGTCGCGGGGCGCAGTCCACGGACGTCGGCCTTGACCGTGTGGTCGGAGGCGGCCTCGGAGACGGCCGTGCCCTGCGCGGCTATCCGGGAGAACGCCTTGTCCTCTGCGATCTCCCAGCGCACCGCCGTATCGGCGCCGCGGCCGGAGCCGGGCACGGCGTCGGCGGTGGGAGTGACACGGGTCCAGAGCAGGATGCCGTCGGGCAGCGGATCGCCCGAGGCCACGCCGTGCAGGAAGGCCGGGGCCTCCGCGGCCCGGGCACTTGTGGCGGATGCGAGCACGGGGGCGGCGACCGCTGTGGCGGCGGCGGCTCTGACGACCGTGCGGCGGCTGGGTGCGGAAAGATGTCGACTGGTCACGGACGATCACCCTACTGGTGGGTAGAGCGAACAGGCGGGCGAACAAAGGAAGTTCGCCCGCCTGTTGGGTATTCGCCGCCCGGAGTTACGCCCGGGATGCGCTCGCGGCCGCAGGTTCTCCCGCCGGCCCCAGGGTTCGTGAGCCGGTCAGCCCTTCAGCGCCTTGGTGATCGCCGCGTCGAAATCGGCCACCGTCATGGGCGCGTTCTTGCTGCCCTCCGCGGTGACGGTCTTGCCGTCCATCTTCAGCGTCGGCGTGCCCTTGACCCCGCTCTTGTCGAACGTCTCGGACATCTTCATCGCCCAGGCGTCGTACGTACCGTCCTCGACGTCCTTCTTGAACGCGGCGTTGCCCTTCAGTGCGTCCACCGAGTCCGCCACCTCGATCAGGTAGCTGTCCTTGGCGAACTTGTCCTGGCTCTCCTCGGGGTGGTACTTCGCGGAGTACAGCGCGGCCTTGTAGTCCAGGAAGGCCTCGGGGCTCACATCGAGCGCCGCACCCAGCGCACTCAGGGCGTTCTTGGAGCCCTCGCCGTTGTCGGAGTTGTCGATGAAGGTCGCACCGACGTACTTGATCTTGTACTTGCCGGCGTCGACGTCCTTGGCGACCGTCTCGCCGACCGTCTGCTCGAACGTGGCGCAGACCGGGCAGCGCGAGTCCTCGTACAGCTCCAGGGTCTTCTTGGCGGACGACTCGCCGATCACGACGGTCGTGCCGTCGTCGCCCGAGGTGTTCTTCGGCGCGGTCACGTTCTTCGCGTCCGCGGCCGCCTCCCAGCCGGAGGGCTTGTTCAGCTGCATCACGCCGTAGCTGACGCCGCCCGCGATCGCCAGCACGGCGACCACGGAGACGCCGACGACGACCTGCTTGCGGACCTTGTCCTTCTTGGCCTGGCGCTCGCGCTCGACGCGCAGCCGCTCACGGGCGGCCGACTTGTTGGCCTGGCTGTTGCGGTTGCTCATGACTATTTCTCCGTGTGTACGTGTGGGGTGGTCCGGGGTCTGCCGCGTGCTCGTGCTCAGGAAAAAGCACAGGCCGGGCGCGGCGGTCCCCTCCGTCCCACGGAGTGCACGAGGAGGCGGGCCGGGAAGAGCGGGCCGGACCGTCCGCCGGAGCGCGCGTCGCGCCGTGCGTGGCGCCGGGCGCTCCCCAGCACGGCGACGGCGGTCAGCAGCGGCCGGAACGCGACCGCGGCCGCCGCGCGCAGCACTCCCGCCAGCGCGGACTCACCGCGCCGCAGCCACGCCGCGGCCAGCAGGCCCACGGTCACGTGCGCGGCGAGCAGCAGCCACGGCACGGCAGGGCCGGGCGAGGCCAGCAGGGCGGCCGCGCGGTCGCCCGTGCCGGTCACCCCCGCCAGCGGTGTACCGACCGCGGCCACGTCCGCGAGATGCGAGGAGCCCGTGCCCGCCTCGCCACCGCACAGCACGTCGACGCCCACGGAGCGCAGCGGGCCCGCGATCGGGCCGCCCGCCGCCCCGTAACAGAGGTGCTGTCCGGTGGTGAACACGGTGTCGGCGGCCAGCTCCAGCGGAACCAGCAGCCCGGCGATCGCCCCGAAGCTGCGCTCCCGGCCCGCCAGCGCGAACGCCACGGCGAAGACGGCCCCGGCCAGCAGGACGACCGCCGTCAGCGGCAGCGGAACCCGGGAGAGCAGCACATGGGACGCGGAGGAGAGCGTGACGACGAGCGCGGTGAACAGCGCCGCGCGTACCGCTCTGATCTGCGTCCCTGATACGTCCATCGCCGGAGAGTGTGTCATGTGAACCTGTAAGCGAGCCCTAAGGACCTACAGGCCGGGGATGCGGCCGTTCCGGAAGAGGTCCACGAAGATCTGATGATCGGCGCGGGCGCGGGTGCCGTAGCTGTGTGCGAAGTCGACCAGAAGCTCCGCGAAGCCCCTCTCGTCCGCCGCGATCGCCGCGTCGATCGCACGCTCCGTGGAGAAGGGCACCAGCGAGTGCCCGCTCTCGTCGTCCGCCGCCGAGTGCATCGTCGCCGTCGCCCGGCCGAGGTCGGCGACGACCGCCGCGATCTCCTCCGGCTCGTCGATGTCGGACCAGTCCAGATCGACCGCGTACGGCGAGACCTCGGCGACCAGCTGACCCGCCCCGTCCAGCTCCGTCCAGCCCAGCCACGGGTCGGCGTGCGCCTGGAGCGCGCGCTGCGAGATCACCGTCCGGTGGCCCTCGTGCTGGAAGTAGTCCCGCACGGCCGCGTCCGTGATGTGCCGGGAGACCGCCGGCGTCTGCGCCTGCTTGAGATAGATCACCACATCGTTCTCCAGGGCGTCGCTGTTGCCCTCCAGAAGGATGTTGTACGAGGGCAGCCCCGCCGACCCGATACCGATGCCGCGACGGCCGACGACGTCCTTGACCCGGTAGGAGTCCGGCCGGGTCAGGCTCGACTCGGGCAGCGTCTCCAGATAGCCGTCGAACGCGGCGAGCACCTTGTAGCGTGTCGCCGCGTCCAGGTCGATCGCACCGCCGCCGGCGGCGAAGCGGCGCTCGAAGTCCCGGATCTCGGTCATCGAGTCCAGCAGCCCGAAACGGGTCAGGGACCGGGCGTCACGCAGCGCGTCGAGCAGCGGGCCCTCGGCGGTGTCCAGGGTGAAGGGCGGCACCTCGTCGTTCTTCGCACCCGTCGCCAGGGCGTGGATCCGCTCCCGGTAGGCCGCGGCGTAGACCCGGACGAGCTCGGTGATCTGGTCGTCGCCCAGCGCCTTCGCGTAACCGATCAGGGCGACGGAGGCGGCGAAGCGCTTGAGGTCCCAGGTGAAGGGACCGACATAGGCTTCGTCGAAGTCGTTGACGTTGAAGATCAGCCGGCCGTTGGCGTCCATGTAGGTGCCGAAATTCTCCGCGTGCAGATCGCCGTGGATCCACACCCGGCTGGTGCGCTCGTCGAGGTACGGCCCGCTGCGCTGCTCACGGTCCAGATCGGCGTAGAACAGCCCGGCCGAGCCGCGGTAGAAGGCGAAGGCCGAGCCCGCCATCTTGCGGAACTTCACCCGGAAGGCGGCGGGATCGGCGGCCAGGAGCTCGCCGAAGGCGGTGTCGAAAACGGAAAGGATCTGCTCCCCGCGCTGCTCGCCGCTGGGCTGCGTGTCCGACATCGCTGGGTGCCTCCTGCTACATGGCGTTCATGACAAATGGGGCGGGTGGCCCCGCCCTTCCAACGCGCGACCGTACCCCGGAGTGCCCGTCGCCTGTCACCTCCAAGACGTAGACTTCCCCGCTGTCCCCCCAAGCCGTCATCGCCAGTTTTCCCGGAGGCACCGCGCCGTGACCAAGCCGCCATTCACGCACCTGCACGTCCACACCCAGTACTCGCTGCTGGACGGTGCCGCGCGGCTCAAGGACATGTTCGAGGCGTGCAACGAGATGGGCATGTCGCACATCGCGATGACCGACCACGGCAACCTCCACGGTGCCTATGACTTCTTCCACTCGGCGAAGAAGGCCGGGGTGACGCCCATCATCGGGATCGAGGCGTACGTCGCCCCCGAGTCGCGCAAGCACAAGCGCAAGATCCAGTGGGGCCAGCCGCACCAGAAGCGCGACGACGTGTCCGGTTCCGGTGGCTACACCCACAAGACGATCTGGGCGGCGAACAGCACCGGGCTGCACAACCTCTTCAAGCTGTCCTCGGACGCGTACGCCGAGGGCTGGCTGCAGAAGTGGCCGCGTATGGACAGGGAGACCATCTCCCAGTGGTCCGAAGGCCTGATCGCGTCCACCGGATGCCCCTCCGGCGAGGTGCAGACCCGGCTGCGGCTCGGACAGTTCGACGAGGCGGTCCAGGCGGCCTCCGACTACAAGGACATCTTCGGCGAGGGCCGGTACTTCCTGGAGCTGATGGACCACGGCATCGAGATCGAGCGCCGGGTCCGTGACGGGCTCCTCGAGATCGGCAAGAAGCTGAACATCCCGCCGCTCGTGACGAACGACTCGCACTACACCTACGCCAGCGAGGCGACGGCGCACGACGCCCTGCTGTGCATCCAGACCGGCAAGAACCTCTCCGACCCGGACCGCTTCCGCTTCGACGGCACCGGCTACTACCTGAAGACGACGGACGAGATGTACGGCGTCGACTCCTCGGACGCCTGGCAGCAGGGCTGCGCCAACACGCTGCTGGTCGCGCAGCAGATCGACACCGCGGGCATGTTCGAGAAGCGCGACCTGATGCCGAAGTTCGACATCCCGGAGGGCTTCACCGAGATCACCTGGTTCCAGGAAGAGGTCCGGGTCGGCATGGGCCGCCGTTACCCCGGGGGTGTCCCCGAGGACCGGCAGAAGCAGGCCGAGTACGAGATGGACATCATCATCCAGATGGGGTTCCCGGGGTACTTCCTCGTCGTCGCCGACTTCATCATGTGGGCCAAGAACAACGGCATCGCGGTCGGTCCCGGCCGAGGCTCCGCCGCCGGTTCGATCGTGGCGTACGCCATGGGCATCACCGACCTCGACCCGATCACGCACGGACTGATCTTCGAGCGGTTCCTCAACCCCGAGCGTGTCTCCATGCCCGATGTCGACATCGACTTCGACGAGCGCCGGCGCGTCGAGGTGATCAGGTACGTGACCGAGAAGTACGGCGCCGACAAGGTCGCCATGATCGGCACCTACGGCAAGATCAAGGCCAAGAACGCGATCAAGGACTCCGCCCGTGTCCTCGGCTACCCGTACGCGATGGGCGACCGCCTCACCAAGGCCATGCCCGCCGACGTCCTCGGCAAGGGCATCGACCTCAACGGCATCACCGACCCGAAGCACCCGCGCTACAGCGAGGCGGGCGAGATCCGGGGGATGTACGAGAACGAGCCGGACGTCCAGAAGGTCATCGACACCGCGAAGGGCGTCGAGGGCCTCGTCCGGCAGATGGGTGTGCACGCGGCCGGCGTGATCATGTCCAGCGAGCCCATCGTCGACCACGCCCCGATCTGGGTGCGGCACACCGACGGCGTCACGATCACGCAGTGGGACTACCCGCAGTGCGAGTCGCTCGGCCTGCTCAAGATGGACTTCCTGGGTCTGCGCAACCTGACGATCATGGACGACGCCATCAAGATGGTGAAGGCCAACAAGAGCGTCGACCTGGAGATGCTCGCGCTCCCGCTGGACGACCCCAAGACGTACGAGCTGCTGTGCCGCGGTGACACGCTCGGGGTGTTCCAGTTCGACGGCGGGCCGATGCGCTCGCTGCTGCGCCAGATGCAGCCCGACAACTTCGAGGACATTTCCGCCGTCTCGGCCCTGTACCGGCCGGGCCCGATGGGAATGAACTCCCACACGAACTACGCCGAGCGCAAGAACGCCCGGCAGGAGATCACCCCGATCCACCCGGAGCTGGAGGAGCCCCTCAAGGAGGTCCTCGGGCTCACCTACGGCCTGATCGTCTACCAGGAGCAGGTGCAGAAGGCCGCCCAGATCGTCGCCGGGTACTCACTCGGCGAGGCCGACATCCTGCGCCGCGTGATGGGCAAGAAGAAGGCCGACGAGCTCGCGAAGAACTTCGTCCTCTTCGAGGCGGGCGCCAAGAAGAACGGCTTCTCCGACGCGGCGATCAAGGCCCTGTGGGACGTCCTGGTCCCGTTCGCCGGATACGCCTTCAACAAGGCGCACTCCTCCGCGTACGGCCTGGTCACCTACTGGACCGCGTACCTCAAGGCGAACTACCCCGCCGAGTACATGGCCGCGCTGCTCACCTCGGTCAAGGACGACAAGGACAAGTCCGCGGTCTACCTCAACGAGTGCCGCCGCATGGGCATCAAGGTGCTCCCGCCCAACGTCAACGAGTCCGAGTCGAACTTCGCGGCCCAGGGCGACGATGTGATCCTCTTCGGTCTCACCGCCGTACGGAACGTCGGCCAGAACGTCGTCGACTCGATCATCCGGTGCCGCAAGGCGAAGGGGAAGTACTCGAGCTTCCCGGACTTCCTGGACAAGGTCGAGGCGGTCGTCTGCAACAAGCGCACCGTCGAGTCGCTCATCAAGGCAGGCGCCTTCGACGAGATGGGCCACACCCGCAAGGGCCTGGTCGCCCACCACGAGCCGATGATCGACAACGTGGTGCAGGTCAAGCGCAAGGAGGCCGAGGGACAGTTCGACCTCTTCGGCGGCATGGGCGAGGCGGAGAGCGACGAGCCGGGCTTCGGCCTCGACGTGGAGTTCTCCGACATCGAGTGGGAGAAGTCCTACCTGCTCGCACAGGAACGGGAGATGCTCGGCCTCTACGTCTCCGACCACCCGCTCTTCGGCATCGAGCACGTGCTGTCCGACAAGTCCGACGCCGCTATCTCGCAGCTCACCGGGGGAGAGCACGCCGACGGTGCGATCGTCACCATCGGCGGCATCATCTCCGGGCTCCAGCGCAAGATGACCAAGCAGGGCAACGCCTGGGCCATCGCCACGGTCGAGGACCTGGCGGGCTCCATCGACTGCATGTTCTTCCCCGCCACCTACCAACTGGTCTCGACCCAGCTCGTCGAGGACACCGTCGTCTTCGTCAAGGGACGCCTCGACAAGCGCGAGGACGTACCCCGCCTGGTCGCCATGGAGATGCAGGTTCCCGATATCTCGTCGGCCGGGACCAACGCGCCGGTCGTGCTGACCATCCCCACCGTCAAGATTACCCCGCCCATGGTCAGCCGGCTCGGCGAGGTCCTCAGCAGCCACCGGGGCGACACCGAGGTGCGCATCAGGCTCCAGGGCCCCCGCAAGACCACGGTGCTGCGGCTCGACCGGCACCGGGTCAAGCCCGACCCGGCGCTCTTCGGTGACCTGAAGGTGCTGCTCGGCCCGTCCTGCCTGGCCGGCTGACAGTCCGCCCGGACCTGCGAGAGGGGCGGCCCCCCCCCCGGGGGGGGGTCCCCCCCGGGCCCGGCCGCACCCCACGACTGGGGGGCAGGACCAGCCCGGTGACGGTTCACGCCGGGTGGTGGGGCGGGCCCAATGGCAGGGGCAGGGGCGGGCCGGCGTGTCAGCCCGCCTTGGCCCGGCCTTCCCCCTCGCCCCCGTACAGCGCACGCTCCACCGTGGCGTACGTGGCGCCGTGTTCCGCGAGCACGTCGGCGACCACTCCGGGGCAGGCCGTCAGCGCCAGCAGGACGTGCTCCTCGCCGATGAACTTGTCGCCGCGCCCGAGGGCGACGCGCAGGGACTTCTCCAGGATGCCCTTCGCACCCCCGGTGAACGGGCGCTGCGCCGACCACCACCGGCGGCTCCTGCGGTCGCCTTCCAGGGCTCCCTCACCATGGGCCCCTTCGACCCTGGCCACGATCTCGGTGACGTCGATACCGAGACCGGCCAGCGCCTCCGTATCCGCCTTGGTGAGGCCGCCGAGGCGTCTGGCCTCGGCGAGAGCCGCCTCCAGGGAGGAGCGCCGGTCGACGAGGCCTAGGGACGCGACGGCGAAGGCCGCCCGGCTGCCTGTCCCGTCCAGCAGCGAGAGCAGCAGATGCTCCTCGGTGACCGAGTCCGAGCCGGTTCGCTCGGCATGAACCACGGCGCCCGTCACCGCGGCCCGGGCACCCTTCGTGAATCGCTCGAACATCAATGCCTCCCGTACTTCTTGTGCACGGCCTGCCGGCTGACACCCAGCTCGGCAGCGATCTCCTGCCACGACCAGCCCTGGGCGCGGGCGCTTCTCACTTGCACGGCTTCGAGTTGCTCGAGCAGCCGCCGCAACGCGGCTACGGCCCGCAACCCCACGCGCGGGTCGTGATCACCGGCACGTGCGGCGAGATCCGTTGCTTCGGTCATGACGTCAACTTACATTGACAAGGGAGAGGCGTCAACCAAAATTGACAGGATCGGTGGCGAGCCGGGCGTGCCGCTCCACGTCGTACCGGACGTCGCCGTAGCGGAGCTTCCCCCGTTCGAGGCCCTCCACCGCGAAGCCGGCCCGCTCGGCCACCTTGCAGGAGGCCGGGTTGTTCGTCCGGTGTCCGAGTTCCAGCCGGTGGAGTCCCAGGTCGTCGAAGGCCCAGCGGGCGAGTGCCCGTACGCCGGCGGCGGCAACACCCCCGCCACGTGCCCCCTCGACCGTCCAGTACGAGACCCAGCCCGTGTCGTGGACGTGGTTCACCGCGGTCACGGCGACACACCCGAGCACCAGGTTCTCCCGGACGACGGCCCACGCGTACCCGGTGCCGGCCGCTCGTTCCTTCTCCCGGTCGGCGATCCAGTCCAGGGCCTCGGCCGGGGACGTGACCGGCCGGCCCGACTGACGCGACATCTCGGCCGGGGCGAAGGCACCGAGGACGGCCGGGGCGTCGTACGGCTGCCAGGGGCGCAGCGACAGCCCCTCCGCGGCCGTCGGCACACTCCCGGTCCCGGCGGTCACGTGGTGGTCAGCACGATCTTCCCGAACTGGTCTCCGGCAGCGAGTCGCTCGAAGCCCTCACGGGCCCGGTCCAGCGGAAGGACCTCGTCGATGACGGGACGTACACCGGTGGCCGCGCAGAACGACAGCAGGTCCTCCAGTTCGTCCTTGGAGCCCATCGTCGAACCGACGACCTTGAGTTCCAGGAAGAAGATCCGGGTCAGCTCCGCATGCGCGGGACGGTCGCCGCTGGTCGCACCCGAGATGACCAGCGTGCCGCCGGGGCGGAGGGACTTCACCGAGTGGGACCAGGTCGCTGCGCCCACGGTCTCGATGACGGCGTCGACACGCTGCGGCAGCCGTGCGCCGGGCTCGTACGCCTCGATCGCACCCAGCTCGACGGCCCGCTTGCGCCTGGCTTCGTCACGGCTGGTGGCGTACACCCTGAGCCCGGCAGCCTTGCCGAGCACGATCGCCGCGGTGGCGACACCGCCACCGGCCCCCTGGACGAGGACGGAGTCGCCCGGCCGCACGCCCGCGTTGGTGAACAGCATCCGGTACGCGGTGAGCCAGGCGGTCGGAAGGCAGGCGGCCTCCTCGAAGGTGAGTTCCTTCGGCTTGGGCAGCACGTTCCAGCTCGGGACCGTGACCTGCTCGGCGAACGTCCCCTGGTAGCGCTCGGTGAGGATGGAGCGGGGCTCCCGGGGGCCGACGCCGTGCCCGGTCTGGCCGATCACCGAGTGCAGGACGACCTCGTTGCCGTCCTCGTCGATCCCCGCGGCGTCGCAGCCGAGGATCATGGGCAGCTTGTCCTCGGCGAGGCCGACGCCCCGCAAGGACCAGAGGTCATGGTGGTTGAGGGAGGCGGCCCTGACGGAGACGGTGGTCCAGCCGGATCGCGCCTCGGGAGCGGGGCGTTCGCCCAGCTCGAGTCCGTTGAGGGGCTGGTCCCGGTCGATGCGTGCGGCGTAGGCGGCGAACATGGCCCCGACGATAGGCGGTGACGCGCCGTGACGTAACTGCTCGATGGTGTGACGCTCGCCCCAACCGACTCGCCCCCGCAGG
The DNA here is from genome assembly GCF_042749285.1 of Streptomyces sp. NPDC059499. Lineage (NCBI taxonomy): Bacteria > Bacillati > Actinomycetota > Actinomycetes > Kitasatosporales > Streptomycetaceae > Streptomyces > Streptomyces sp. NPDC059499. The sequence goes on along the minus strand of NZ_JBHYTT010000011.1, from coordinate 267,502 downwards.
AACAGGGGTGAACAGGGGCGGGTGGGGGAACAGACCCGCGCAGCGGACCCGTTCCCCGACCCACCCCCGCCTCACCGCATCAGCGGCGTGCCACGCCCTCGGCCCGCGCGGCCGCGGCCACCGCGGCCGTGACGGCCGGAGCGACCCGCTCGTCGAACGGCGAGGGGATCACGTAGTCCGCCGCCAGTTCGTCGCCGACCACATCGGCCAGGGCGTTCGCCGCGGCGATCTTCATGCCCTCGGTGATCCGGGAGGCCCGGACCTGGAGTGCGCCCGCGAAGATGCCGGGGAACGCCAGCACGTTGTTGATCTGGTTCGGGTAGTCCGAGCGCCCGGTCGCCACCACTGCCGCGTACTTGTGCGCGATGTCGGGGTGGACCTCGGGGTTCGGGTTCGCCATGGCGAAGACGAACGCGCCGGGCGCCATCGAGGCGACCGCCGGCTCGGGAACCGTGCCGCCGGAGACTCCGATGAAGACGTCCGCGCCCGCGAGGGCCGTCTCCAGCGGACCGGAGAGGCCCGCCCTGTTCGTCAGTTCCGCCAGCTCACGCTTGACGTCCGTGAGGTCGTCGCGGTCCCGGCTGACAATGCCCTTGCGGTCGGCGACGGCAACGTCACCGATGCCCGCCTCCAGCAGGAACTTCGCGATGGCAACCCCGGCCGCACCGGCGCCGGAGATGACGCCGCGCAGATCACCGAGGGTCCGTCCCGAGAGCTTCGCGGCGTTGCGCAGTGCTGCGAGCGTCACGACGGCCGTGCCGTGCTGGTCGTCGTGGAAGACCGGAATGTCGAGACGCTCCTGGAGCCTGCGCTCGATCTCGAAGCACCTGGGGGCCGAGATGTCCTCCAGGTTGACCCCGCCGAAGGACGGCGCGAGGCGCACCACGGTCTCGATGATCTCGTCCGTGTCGGTGGTCGCGAGCGCGATCGGAACCGCGTCGACGCCGCCGAACTGCTTGAACAGGATCGCCTTGCCCTCCATCACCGGGAGGGATGCCTCGGGGCCGATGTCCCCGAGGCCGAGCACGGCGGTGCCGTCCGTCACGACGGCCACGACCTGCGACTTCCAGGTGTAGTCGTGGACGAGCTCGGGATTCTCGGCGATGGCGCTGCACACCTTGGCCACGCCGGGCGTGTACGCGAGGGACAGGTCGTCCTTGTCGCGGATGGGCACGGTGGCCTGCACGGCCATCTTCCCGCCGCGGTGGAGGGCGAAGGCCGGGTCGAAGGGCTCGTCCGCACTGCTGATGTCGTTCGCACTGGCCGCACCGTGCGTCTTGCTGTCGTCGCTGCGAGGATTGACGATCTCCGCTGCCATTGTGTTGACCCCTTAAGTCTTCATCGTTTGAGGGTGGCCACTCCTGGTTGAGGAGGGGTGGGCGGGCACCACGTACGTTCCCGGCACTGAGCGGTTGGCCCGCTCCGCAGGGGAGGTACGTACGCGCGGGCGCGCCGCACACGCGCCCTGGGCCCCGGATGAGGGGTGTAAAGGTCTTTCTTACCGGACGGACGGGGCCCCGGACGAGTCCATACCGCCTCGGTGACATGACTCATAGTCGAATATCTGGACAAGTCCACTAAGGGACATAAAGGTCGTCCGCCGGTCGAGACGCACCGGAGATTCTCCGGAAGAATGCTCGGTTTCCAACAGATGGTCCGGCCTTGCAGTACCGGCCCGTTGGGGTTCGGGGGTCGCCCGTTACCCGATTTTGACATGCCGGGTCCCCTGAATGGGCTAGCCCGAATGGCAAGATGCCGTAATCACACAAGGTTGCGACACCCGAAGTTGCGTGCCAACCCGATGACCAGCGTTCTTCTCACCGCCGGAGGATTCCGACCATGACCGCAAGCACCACGCGTCGTACGACCGCGAAGTCCCGGATTGCCGCGGTCTGCGCTGTCGCGGTCGCGGGCACCCTGCTGCTGACCGCCTGTGGCGACCAGACCGAGGGCGGCTCGACGAAGGCCGGTGACGGCACCGCGTCGAAGAGCGGTGCCCCGCTGTTCGACAAGCTCCCGGCGAAGTACCAGAAGTCCGGCGTCATCAAGGTCGGCACGAACGCCGAGTACGCCCCGATGGAGTCCGTCGAGAACGGCAAGATCGTCGGCGTCGACCCCGACATCGCCGAGGCGCTCGGCAAGCAGCTGGGCGTGAAGTTCGAGTTCACCTCCGGCTCCTTCGACGGTCTGATCACCGCCCTCAACACCGGTCGCCACGACATCGCCATGTCGTCCATCACGGACAACAAGCAGCGTCAGGAGGGCCTGGACGACAAGGGCAAGAAGCTCGGCAAGGGCGTCGACTTCGTCGACTACTTCCTGGCCGGCACCGCCGTCTACACCAAGAAGGGCAACCCCGAGGGCATCAAGTCCATCGAGGACCTGTGCGGGAAGGTCGCGGCGGTCCAGCGCGGCACCACGTACGAGGAGGCCCTGAAGAAGCAGTCCAAGGCCTGCACCGCCGGTGGCGAGAAGGCCATCAAGATCGAGTCCTTCGAGAACGACACCGAGGCCCAGACCCGTGTGAAGTCGGGCGGCGCCGTCGCCGGTGTCAACGACTACCCGGTCGCGGTCGACCTGGCCCGTAAGGCCGGTGGCGGCAACGACTTCGAGGTCGTCGGCGAGCAGGTCGACGCCGGCCCGTTCGGTATCGCGGTCAACAAGGACAACACCGAACTGCGTGACGTGCTCAAGGAGGCCGTCGACGCGATCATCGCCGACGGCTCCTACAAGAAGGTGCTGGACAAGTGGGGCGCCGGCACCGGAGCGATCGACAAGGCCGCCGTCAACGGCGGCAAGTGACCGTCGCACCACCGAAGGGCAGTCACCGTGACTGACAGTTTCGACAAGGTGCCCGGCGGCACATCAGCCGTCGCCGCACCCGTCTCCAAGGCAACCACAGTCGCACCGGAGACCATCAAGGCCATTCCCGTACGGCACTACGGTCGCTGGATCAGCGGCGTGGTCGTCGTCGGCCTGCTCGCCGCCGTCGTGTACGCCTTCTCGCAGGGCAACATCCAGTGGCAGGCGGTCCAGGACAAGGTGTTCGACGACACCGTCCTGGCGGGCGCCGGCCGCACGCTGCTGATCAGCGTGCTGGCAATGGTCCTCGGTGTGATCCTGGGCGTGGTGCTCGCCGTCATGCGCCTCTCGAAGAACCCGGTGACCAGCTGGGTCGCCTGGCTCTACATCTGGTTCTTCCGCGGCACCCCGGTCTACGTGCAGCTGCTGCTCTGGTTCAACCTGGCGCTGATCTTCCCGGTCCTCAACATCCCGTTCATCTACAAGGACGAGATGACCGATGTGATGACCCCGTTCATGTGCGCCCTGCTGGGGCTGGCCCTCAACGAGGCCGCGTACATGGCGGAGATCGTCCGGGCCGGCATCCAGTCGGTCGACGAGGGCCAGACCGAGGCCTCGCACGCGCTCGGCATGACCCAGGCGAAGACCATGCGGCGTGTGGTGCTCCCGCAGGCGCTGCGGGTGATCATCCCGCCGACCGGCAACGAGTTCATCAACATGCTGAAGACCTCGTCCCTGGTCTACGCGGTCACCTACAACGAACTGCTGCGCTCCACGTCGCAGATCGGCTCGACCAGTTACGCGGTGATGGAGATGCTCTTCGTCGCCTCGATCTGGTACATCGTCATGACCAGCGTGTTCAGCGTGGGCCAGTACTACCTGGAGCGCCGCTACGCCCGGGGCAGCCTGCGCAGTCTGCCGCTCACCCCGTTCCAGCGGGTCAAGGTCAACCTCGCCTCCTTCAGCAATCGTCCCTCGGAGGGTGGTTCCGCATGACCGCCATGGTGAAGGCCGAAGGCGTACACAAGTCCTTCGGCGCCGCGCACATCCTCAAGGGCATCGACCTGGAGGTCGCCCCGCGTGAGGTCTTCTGTCTGATCGGCCCGTCCGGTTCCGGCAAGTCGACGTTCCTGCGGTGCATCAACCACCTGGAGCAGATCAACGCCGGGCGGCTGTACGTCGACGGCGACCTGGTCGGCTACCGGCAGAAGGGCGACAAGCTCTACGAGCTCAAGGACAGCGAAGTCGCGCTCCAGCGCCGGGACATCGGCATGGTCTTCCAGCGCTTCAACCTGTTCCCGCACATGACGGCCCTCGAGAACGTCATGGAGGCGCCGATCCAGGTCAAGGGCGAGGCCAAGGCCGTCGCCAGGGCCCGTGCGGAGAGGCTCCTGGACCGGGTCGGCCTGTCCGACAAGGCCAAGAACTACCCGACCCAGCTCTCCGGCGGACAGCAGCAGCGGGTGGCGATCGCCCGTGCCCTGGCCATGGAGCCGAAACTGATGCTCTTCGACGAGCCGACTTCGGCGCTCGACCCGGAGCTGGTCGGCGACGTCCTGGACGTGATGCGCGGACTGGCCGAGGACGGCATGACGATGATCGTCGTCACCCACGAGATGGGCTTCGCCCGTGAGGTCGGCGACGCGCTGGTCTTCATGGACGACGGCGTCGTCGTCGAATCGGGGCACCCGCGTGACGTGCTCACGAACCCGCAGCACGACCGCACGAAGTCGTTCCTGTCCAAGGTTCTGTAGAGCCTCGCTCTGCGAAGGAAGGGCGGTACGGGCCTCAGGCCCGTACCGCCCTTCCGCGTGTGTGCACCCCTACTTCACCGCGAGCACCAGGGAGTCCGACGGTGAGGACCAGACCGCGCGCGCTTCCCCGAAGCCGGCTTCACGCAACGTGCGGGCGTGCCACCGGACGGAGGGCATGTCGCCGTCGGCGTGCTCGCCGTAGATCTTGAAGCGCTCCGCGGTCGGTCCCGCGAGGACCGGGTCCTTGGCGGCGAGGGCCCACCACTCCGCCCAGTCGAGCGCGCCGTCGGCCCGGGCGCGGTCCATGGCGGCGTGCCGGTGGGCGCGTTCGGCGGCGTTGATCCGGGGCGTGTCGGTGTCGATCATGTGGTCGGCGTTCATGAACACGCCCCCGTCCCGCACCAGTTGCCCGACCTGTCCGTACAGGGCCGCGAGCGGCTCGCTGTGCAGCCAGTGCAGGGCCGTGGCCGTGAGGACGGCGTCGTACGAGGTGTGCGGGAGCCGCTCGGTCCAGCGGGGGTCCTTCAGGTCGGCGGTGACGAGGGTGACCCGGTCGTCGCCGTCGAAGGTGCCGCGGGCGATGGCGAGCAGCGCGGGGTCGAGGTCGACACCGGTGCTGGTGGCCTTCGGGAACCGCTTGAGGAGCCGGTCCGTAATACTTCCCGTACCGCACGCCAGGTCGAGCACTCTCGGTTCGGGCCCCACGACGGCCTCGACCATGTCCAGCATGACCCGGAACCGCTCCTCGCGGTCCGGCATGTACCACTCCTGCTGCCGGTCCCAGCTCTCCTGCCAGGACTGCCAGTCGGTGCCCGTCGCCGTCTCCGTCACACGAACCTCCACGTAATACCCAATGATCGTGTCCACCCATTACACTGGCCGACACATCGACCATAGACCGACGCCGTAAGGACTACAAGTGGAACTGGCCTATTACTCGGACTACGCCGTGCGTCTGGTCAACACCGAGGAGCCGGCCCGCAACAAGGACTCCCTCACCACCGTCGAGGCCGTCCGCGACCTGTTCGGCGCCAACGCCCAGGCCGCCCGCCGCGCCACCGACGCGGACGTGACCCGCTTCCGGTCCGTACGGGCACGGCTGCGCGCGGTCTTCGAGGCGGCTGACGGCGGCGACGAGACCCTCGCGGTGGACCTGCTCAACTCACTGCTGCTGGAGTTCCCGGTGAGCCCGCAGATCTCCGGCCACGACATCCGCGACGAGGACGACAAGCCGGACTGGCACATGCACCTGGCCGACCATCCGTCGAACGCGACGGCCGGCTTCGCCGCCATCGCGGCGATGGGCCTCGCTTTCCACCTCACCTCGCACGGTGTGGACCGGCTCGGCCTGTGCGAGGCAGCGCCGTGCCGCAACGCCTACCTCGACACCTCCACCAACCGTTCGCGGCGCTACTGCTCCGACCGCTGTGCGACCCGGGCCAATGTGGCGGCCTACCGTGCCCGCAAGCGCCTGGAGACGGAACGGTCCGAGGAGACGGGCCGCAGCGCGGACACCGCCCAGCCCAGCACACCGAAAACGGATCGCTGATCCTTCTTCAGCGGCCGGTACCGGGCCCGCACCCGGGCGAGTACGAGCTCCTCGGGCACCGTTCCGTAGTCCGTGCTGTCCCCGCCCGCGTACGAGTTGTCACCCAGCACCCACCAGCCCCTGCCGCGGCGTTCGGCCGCCCGTTTCACGACCAGCAGGTCCTGCTGGAACGGGTGACGCAGGATCACCACGTCCCCGGGGCGCACCGGCGCCCCGTGCTGCACGAGCAGCCAGTCCCCGTGGTAGAGGGTGGGCACCATCGAGGGCCCCGTCACCTCCACCACCTGGAACGAGCCCCGCGCCGCCCGCCCGTTTCCCGGATCCTGTGTCAGTTCCGGCATCTGTGGCACCTCCCGGTCCGTCCTCCAGTACACCGTCGCGCACCGCTCCGTACATTCGGCCACTGGTCCCGTCGTCACCCTGGACTTTTGACCTAAGCCCATGGGGGCAGCCGCAAAAACCGGCCCCCCACGGAGTAATGTCCCACCTGAGAAGACGATCACGAGGAAGGACAGCTCCATGCTTTCCCGCCTGTTTGCCCCCAAGGTGAAGGTCAGCGCCCACTGCGACCTGCCCTGCGGTGTGTACGACCCGGCCCAGGCCCGCATCGAGGCGGAGTCCGTCAAGGCCGTCCAGGATAAGTACCAGGCCAATGAGGACGCGGACTTCCGCACGCGCGCCGTTCTGATCAAGGAACAGCGTGCCGAGCTCGCGAAGCACCACGTCTCGGTGCTCTGGAGCGACTACTTCAAGCCCCCGCACTTCGAGAAGTACCCGGAGCTGCACCAGCTGGTCAACGACACCCTGAAGGCGCTCTCCGCGGCCAAGGGCTCGAACGACCCGGCCACGGGCCAGAAGGCTCTGGACCTGATCGCCCAGATCGACAAGATCTTCTGGGAGACCAAGAAGGCTTGAGTGACCCGTCACGTGGCCTAGGCTCCGCCGCAGGTCAGATGGGTAAAACGAGGGGCCCGACCGCTTCACGCGGCCGGGCCCCTCGGTCATTCAAGATCCATTGGGAGACCTTTGGGAGACGAGGTCAGGATGAGCGTCTCCCCTGCCAGTCCGCGACCTCTCCTGTCTCCTCGGCCAGCGATTCCTCCCACGCCCGCTGCAGGCCCTTGGCGATACCCAGCTCCATCTCCGGAGAGGTGTGCGAGTACGTACCCTCAACGCCCTTGAGGCGATGCCCCATGCGCTCCTCCACCGCGACGCGCGGGTGGCCCTGCTCGTCCAGCCAGACCTTGTGCCCGTGCCGCAGGCCGTGCGGCACCATGTCGGCCACGCCCTGCACTGCGGGCAGCGCCAGCTGCGCCTTGCGGCCGCGCCGGACAGGCTCCGCGTCCTGGCCCTCGACGATCGGATGCCAGAACCGGCCGTAGAACTGATCGTCGACCCGCAGCGGCTTGCCCCGCTGAGACGGGAAGACGAGGTACTCGTGGCCGCCTTCCTGGGCGAGGAGCTCGGACAGCAGCTCACCGAGGAACGGCGGCAGGATCAGGGTGCGGTATGAGCTGTACTTCGGAGGAATCAGGGTGAAGCCTTTGCCCAACGCCAGCTTCCGGCCGGCGCGCAACCGCTCGCCCGCGGCGAGCCCGTTGGCGTCAGCGATGTCCGCGGCCCTCGCGGGGTCAGCGTGACGCAGTGCGGCAATGGACTCGAGGGATTCCCCCTTGTTCACCGTGTGCTTGGCAGGCTCGGTCAGCCACTGCCCCTGCCACTGGACCCGTAGCGAACGGCCGTACTCGAGGGCCAGGAGCTGGAGGTGCTCGCGTCGCAGCCCAGCCACCTCCCCCATGCGGAGGCCGGTGTACGCGGCGGTGAGGATCATGACGTACCACTGGAAGCCGCGCAGGGCCCGGGCGTTGTCGGCGACTGCGTGCGCCTGGCGGGGAGTGGGCCAGACGTAGGTGTCCTCGGTTGTCGCGGCCACGTGCCGACCGCGCCGGCGCTTGGACCCGCTCGGCATCGGGTTGCTCGGGATGAGTCGCTCTTCCACGGCGTCATCGAGGAGCATCCTCATCAGGCCCTCGATGGCGTCCACGTAGTTCTTCTTGAACTGCCCCTTGAGCTGGGCCTGCCAGGCCTTGTAGCCCATGGAGGTGATGTCGCCGATCGGGGTGTCCTTCCACTTGGGGAGGATCACGGCGTTCAGGCGGCTGCTGTACGTCTGGCGGGAGGTCTCGCCGACGTCCATGACCTTCGCCCAGTCCTCCACCCAGGACCCGAAGCTCTTGCGGCCGTCGGATGGGTTGATGAAGACCTTGCGTTGTACGTCTGTCTCCTGCGCCCGGCCGTAGTCGAGCGCGTCCTGCTTGGTCTCGAATCCGCTCTCCGAGTCGTACTTGCCGTTGGGCAGCTGGTACCTGACCCGCCAGCTCTTCCCGCGCTTCTCCGCGTATGCCAACTCTCGTTCATCCCCTCGGCGCGATGGTCGGCAGGCACCCCTGACTGCCGGTCATCATTCAGACAACGCCGTGACGACTACCGGAGCGGGCAGCTCGGACAGTCGCAGGAGACGCAGTCGCCTCCTTGGCGCCGGACCAGTCTCTTCACGGCGAGCCTTGTCGACTCATCCGTGAAGACTTTCGGTGTCATGACACACACGGTCGTCTCGCCTACTCGACCCACGAGACCGACAAAGCCCGGCCCCTGGTCCAAGGTGATGAACTCGCGATGCATGGCCCTCCCTTCGGTGCACTCGGAAGACCCGAAAGCTGAGCCTTACATACAGACACGTGACCGAAAAGAGATTGATCAGAGCAACCATCGAACGCAGCGTAACGGTTTCGCTACACAGGATGGTTGTAGTACTAGGGGCTTGTATCTCGGCCGCCGATGATGCCCCGCTTACGCAGCTCCTCGACGATCGCCTTACTGAACTCAGCCATCTCGCCCGCAGGCGTCTCCGGCCTCGTGGCAATGAAGACGTCCTGTACCGCCTGGCGTGCGTCCTCATCGAGGCCGGCAGTAGTAGGCGCGTACCGCACACCGTCAACAACGTCTCCGACCAGCTGCGCCTCCTCGGCGCCCTGGAGGATCGCTTCACAGGCGCCCGGCGCCCAGCCCAGCGCGCGCTCGATCTTCGCGTAGGTCACATCCCGGACCGACAGTCCCTTTTCGACCCGCATGTAAGTGGTGATCGTCAGATCCGCTGCGCTCGCTGCGTCAGCTTTGTGCCAGCCCATCTCAACGCGTCGCTTGATCACGAGGCGAGCAAGTCTGTGGCGGGCGGCGTTGTCGGGGGTGGCCATACAGAGATGTTCCCAGGAACCGCTAGGAACCGCTAGGAACACCTTTCAGCCTGCGCTCGTTTGATGGATTTTTTGAGCTTTCCTTAAGGTGGCGACCTGGCAGTCTCTAGCAGCATCTAGTTGTTACTCACGGGTACTGCTAGATACTGCTAGTAGATGCTGTTAGTTTCCCGCTATGAAAGCAGCGCCAGCCACCTACGAGGTGGACGGAGCGGCAATCCGGAAGCTCCGCATGTCACGCGGCACACAGATCGCCGACCTCGCCAGTAACGCAGGTATCACCCGCAGCTACCTACAGCGGCTTGAAACCGGCGTTCGGCGCCGCATGCGACCGCCGGCCTATGTGGCACTCCGTTCGGCGCTGGGCCTGCAGCCCGACGACGACAAGCTCCTCGCCACCACGGGCGAGACCAACCCCGAATGAGGTGACCGCTATGCCCCCCACCGCGAGCGTCGTGGAGGACTTCACCAGCGTGGAAGAGACCGCACGGCGCCTGGGCATAGGCGCCAGGCGGCTGCGGGACGGCGTCAACCACCACGGTTTCCCGGCGCATCGCATGGGACGCCGCCTCATGTTCAGTTCCCAGGACCGCGCCGAGATCGCCGAGATGCACCGCATCCCCGCCCGGCCGCCGAAGCGGCGCCGTCCGGTCGCTGTCTGACCACCTCATGCAAGAGGGGCCACCCCGGACCGGGCCTGGTCCGCGAGCGACCCCACTACCGGCACACCTCAAAACCAGAGATCGAGGTCACCGTGCAGCACCTTACCCATTCCCGTATCGCGGCAGCACTCGCCGCCGCTGAGCAGCCCGAGGGCGAGCTGCCCTGGCGCCTGCTCCTCACCAAGCCGCCGACGACGTACCGCGAGACCCGTATGCGGATCGCGCTCGAGCAGCCGGACGTCCGCAAGTTCTCCGGCGTCGATGAGCCGACCGCGCTCGCCGAGGTCTCCCGCGCCCGCATCATCCACGAGATGGCCCGCCGTGACGGCTACATGGCCGCGCTGTCCGCCACCGAGCAACTGATGAGCACCACACCGGCCCTCCCCACCGACACCTGCATCGACGTGGCGCCGTGGTCCGATGGACCGCAAATCCGCTGGACGTTCCACCAGGACCCCGCCGCGGTGGCCGCGTTCGCTGCGCACTTCGGTATCCCGGTCACCGAGCGCCCCCACGGCGACGAGGGCACCACCACCTACGTCTCTGCGAACGGCGCGATCGACGGCGTCCGGTTCGAGGCGTACGCCCTGGCCCACGCCAACACCGGGCAGGTGGCGGCATGACGACCACCCCGCAGAGCTGGGTCCTGGACGGCACCGAGTTTGACCTGACCCGTACGTGGATCGACGTGTACGGCCGCCACTGGGAGTGGACCGGCGGATGGGACCAGACGGTCCGCCCGAACGGGACCGAGGTCACCGAGCCGCTCATGCGGTGTGACGGCCACACCCCCATCGTCCTGTCGCTCGTCTACGACACGTACGGCCCGCTCATCCCGGCCCCGCGCGAGACCACCCACGCCGAGCGCTGTGCCGCACTGGCCGTTCCCGTCGGCGACGACCAGGCCGACGAGGACCAGGCCGTCACGCCGAAACCGACGCCGCGCACCTTCGCCGCGATTCTCCGGCGCCTGCGCGGACGCGGGGTGCCGGCATGAACACCCGCCGTATCACCGTCGTGTCCCAGGCCATTCTGGCCGCGCAGAAGAGCGGCGTTGCCCTGGCCGCCCCGCTCGCTATGGCGCTCGAGGCGAAGCAGCTGCTGCGGCTCCCGGAGGACGCCGCCGAGCTCCTTGTGCTGCGGGCCCGGGTGGCCGAGCTGGAGCCGGAGAAGGACACCACGGCTCCGGCCGAGGCGATGTCCACTCCGGGCACGGTGCTGGTCGCCCTGGCCCGGGCACTGCGCGAGCAGCCCACGGCCGCACGGCTCCTGGACGGCCTGGACGAGCTCGGCGAGGTCGTCGTCTGTGACGGCTCTCCGGGCGAGATCGCTTCCTGGGTCGCCGCCTTGTGCCACCTCGTCCACCTGGATGTCCCGCCCACCGGTCCGACCGTGGTCTACCGGGCTGCGCACGACGCGATCGGGGTCGGCCTCTACGACACGGCCGAGGAGGCACGGCGGCACTGCGAGGTCCTCGTCAGCCGTGAACACCCGGCCGACGTCACGGTTGCGTTCGACTGGCTGGCCGACGAGGAGGACGGGGACCTGGCCGCCGCCGACCTGATCGTCCAGGTCGCCGGCGGCGACGAGGTCGAGACCGGCTACACCGTCACCCCGCTCGAGGTCGCCACCGCTTACGACCCGGACGCCGACGAGTGACGGCCGAGGCCCGGTTACTCCTCGCCGTCCTCGCCCTCGGCCTCATCAACCTCGCCTGGATCGCGGTGGGCTGGCTCGTCGACCGGCACGTCCACCACGCCGCCCGTCACCGTAAGGAACACCACCTCTGATGGCTGCCTCCGGATTCAACACCCCCATCGCGCCGAAGAAGCGGGCCGCGAGGAAGAGCGACGGGAGCGACCCTGCGTACGGCATGCCGGCCCCGGGCGCCCACCCGGAAACCCCCGGCAAGTGCAAGACCCCTCACTGCGGGGCCAGGCAGTCAGCCGTGCACGAGACCGACCTGCAGGACGGGTGGGTGCGGACCAGTGTGTACGGGTCGACCGACCCGGAGCGTGTCTGGTGCTCCGGCCTCTGCGCCCAGCGCGGCATCCTCCTGGCGGAGCTCCGGGTGGGCGAGGTGGCCGGTGCCTGACTGGATCGTCTACTCCCTGATCGCCACGCTCCTTGTCGGGCTGTGCACCGAGGTCACTGCCGCGGTGCTGCTCCTGATCGCGGGCGTGCGCGCCCTGGCATCCGGTATCCGCTACATCACCGGGCGCCTGCGGGCAGAGAGTTCGGTGGCCGCACCGTGTACCAGCTCCGACTGCCGCGGCCTGCCCACCCTGCATCACGCGACCGACCACGGTCTGCAGTGCGCCGAATGCGGCCACATCCCCACCTCTGCATGAGCGGCGCCATCCAGCCCTGCGACGACATCAGCCTGCCGCACGGCCTGCGCTACGCCCGCCTCTACCCGTGCGGATGGCTGTGCGACAAGCACAACCCATCCGCCCGCAAGGGCCTCCCCGAGCCCCCGCCGGGCCCGGGGTGGCCCGCCGGGTCCTACCTCAACCAGCTCGATACCGAACCTGCAGAAACGGAGCAGTCATGACCACTGCTGCAGCACCTCGCCGACCGTCCCCCGCGGACATGGCCCGCAAGGCCACGGCTGCTGATCGGGCGCTGGCCGCACCCGGTACCCCGCCTCCCGGCATTGCGTTCCGCGCTCTGTACGAGCGGGCGATCCTCGCCTCCAACATGCTGCCTCACCCAAAGTTCGTGGCAATCGCCCTTGCCACGCACGCGGATGCGGCCGGCCAGATCACCCAGCAGCCCCGCCTGTTTGGCCTCATCCACCTCACTGGCATCCATGCCGGTCAGGTCGTCGTCGCTCTCAACGTCCTCAAGCAGCGCGGGTGGATCCGCCAGGTACAGCCGTCCGCCCCTTACGACACCGCGGACCTGCTGCTCACCATCCCCGCGCCGATCCTCGCCCGCCTCCGCAAGCCCACCGCCTAACCAGCCCCTACAGGAGTCCCGTTGTCCACCGCCGTCGCGTACGCAGCAGCCCCCGCTGCTGCTGCGCCGTGCCCTCAGCCGCAGTCCGCGGCCGGGGCGCGGCCGCGCGCCGGCGGTGGCATGCGTGTTCGTGTTCCCCTGCGCATCGTTGTAGGCGCTCAGTACCGAGATTCGGCCCTGAGCGCCTACATCAAGGTCGCAGCGCTCGCCATGCGCACCGACGGCTGCACCGCCAAGGTGTCCGTCCTCGCCGACTACCTCGGCCTGTCCAAGTCGGAAGTGGAGAGGGGTCTCAAGGACCTCTCCACTCCCGATGACGTCGACGGCCTGGTGGAGGTCCTCACCACGCGCCGCACCCTGCCGGGCGGCCGCGGGCAGTCCGCGCACCGCACGGTCCGCCAGGCCGACCCGGACGAGCATTTCGTCTGGATCCCGGTACGGGCGGCTGACGCCCTGTCCCCGCGCCTGCTGCGCCTGTACGCGCTGATCGCCTACGCAGCCGTACGCCAGCAGCCGCTGTCCGTGGGGGACCTCGGCGCGATGCTCTACCACCACAGCGGCAAGTCTGCCGGGGAGCACCTCGGCGAGCGCCAGGCCGCCCGGCTCCTCGAGGAGCTCGGCGCCACCGGCTGGGCCACGGTCCACCACCGGGAAGGGCTGCAGGGCCGCCACGCGTACGAGGCCCACCGCCACCCGCTGCAGGCCGTCCCGCTCGAGGACGTCGCCCCTGACATCCATGACGGATCCGGTCCGGACGATCACGACGGATCCCTCACGTCTAGGGAAGACCACACGATTGACCGACCGGTGATGAAGACGGGGGTGGGTGGTGGGATCCGCCGTAGGCGCCCTGCAGGTAGTAGGCCCGCGGCCCACGACGAAAAGCGCAGCAACAAGGCGGCCGCCACGTTCGCCGGGCCCGGCGCGGATCTCTCGCCCCGAAGTTGGCAGGTCCTCGAGCCCGTACGGCACCTGCTGACCGACGTCCGCCCGTACGTGCTGCGCCGCCTCGATCACGAGATCTCACGGCAACTCGCCCAGGGCATCGGCATGGAGCGCCTGGTGCACCGCCTCACCCACCGCTACGCCACCACCGAGCCGCCCCGGGACCCGGGCCGGTGGCTCCTGGGCGCCGCCCTCGTCCGCCACGGCTGCGGGCTGACGGCTTGTGAGTCCGGCACCGTCTGGCACTCCGGCCAGGCCTGCCAGGTCTGCCTCGACAACGCCCTGCAGGCCCCGACGGACACCGGGGCGCAGCAGCAGCTGGTGGAGCCGGAGCAGCCGCCCGTGCAGCCGGAGCCCGTACCGGCCGTGGCGTCGGTGCCGTGGGTGCCGGCAGTCAGCCCGGGTGAGGAGCGGCCGGACCTGACCCGGGCCGAGCTGCAGCAGCTGCGCGCGGCCGCGACACCCGATCTCGTCCGCCAGGCGATCGCCGAGCACGGCCGGGCCGGAGCCATCCACCTGTACGGCCACCGGGCCGTCCTGCCCCACCTCGCCACCATCGACCACCCCGGAGGGAACCCAGCATGAAGCCCGCCAGCCACCACGTGACCACCTGCAAGGGATGCCGCGCCCCGATCTGCTGGGCGCTCACCACCGCCAACGGGAAGCGTCAGCCTGTCGACGCCACCCCGTCCGCCGAGGGGAACGTTGCTGTGATGCAGGGCCCGGACGGGCTGCTGTACGTCCGCAGCATCACCGCGGACCGCCCGGAGGTCCGCCCGGGCGAGTGGCAGGCGATGCCGCACCACGCCACCTGCCCCTCCCCGCCGCCCAGGCGCAGCAGCCGTACGGGGCAGGGCACCGGGCCGTTGCGGTCCGTGCCGCGGCAGGGGCGGCAGTGGTGATCAGCGAGGACGCCGCGACGCTCGCCCGCGTGGAGGCCTCCGGCGAGGAGTTCCCGGACGGCAGCTACGGCGGCCCTCGAGGAGCGCGGCCGGACCCGCAGGCGGCTGAGCACGTCCAGGAGCTCCTTGAGGGCCTGGACGGCTGGCGGCTCGGCGACCGGGCCAAACACCCCTGGCCCCCGACGTCATGACGATCGCCGCCCTGCAGCGGCTCCTCGATGAGGAACTCCCCGACGTGCCGCGCTACCCGGCACCCCAGATCCCGCACACCGCACGAAAGAGGCAGGCCATGCAGTCATCGCCGATCCCCGGCCCGCGCAGCACACAGCAGGCCCCGTCCGCCGGCATCCCCGTGTTGCCGATCGGCAAGGTCATCGCCTGGGCCGAGCAGCACGGCACCAAGGCGGTGGCCCGCAAGGGGGTGCAGGCCCGCGCGCTCCTGGCCGAGCTGCGCGCCCTGTACGCCGCAGACGAGGAGCTGGCCCAGGCCGACATCGAGGAGCAGCGCCTGCTGCAGCAGCTCGCCGACATCCGGGCCCGCAAGGAGAAGCTGCGCCCGACGCAGCGGAAGGCGCCCGCCCGCGACTACGTCCCGGCCGACGTCCGCGCATGGGCCCGCGCTGCAGGCCTGGACGTCCCCACCATCGGCACCGTGCCCAACACGATCGTCCAGGCGTGGCGCGAGGCGCAGGCGGGGGGCGAACGTTGATGTCTCCCGAACACGTAGCCCGAGTGCGGGAGATGGCTGCGGCCGGCGCCCCGGACCGGGCCATCGGCGAGGAGCTCGGGGTGTCGTGGCGCACCGTGCTGCGGGCTCGGCAGCGTCACGGCATCCCGAGCACCTGGCAGCCGAAGAAGGCGTCGTGCGGGGCGCCCGGACCGTACAAGCGCGGCTGCAGGTGCCAGATCTGCCGCCAGGCGAACCTTGCGCGCCTGGCCGCAGGCAAGGCCGACCGCTTCGCACGCCGGGCCGCGGGTACTGCTGTCTTCACCCACGGGTCCAGCGGCTACCGCAACTGGGGCTGCCGGTGCGTCACCTGCAGCGCGGGACACAAGGCTGCCTGCAGGGCGGAGTACGAGGCCCGGCAGGCCGCCCTGTGATCTCCGCCCGCCTGCGGTACATCGTCCTCGGCCTGGCCGCCGTCACGTGGCTCACGCTGGCCTGCGCCTACATCGCGCGCGGCCTCATCTGGCCCCACGGAATAGGAAGCCTGCTCCTGGCGGCATTCGGTTTCGAGGGCGCCGCCTATGTCCGCCGTGCGGCGGACCGCCTGCAGGACCTCCACCACCAGGCCATGCACCGCGCCCTGGCCGAGGCCGCCGCCGGTATCACCGAGCCCTGGTCCACCTGGTGCTGCGAGCGAGGGTTCCTCACCCGCGGCGACCTCCACCACCCCGCCAACTGCACCAAGGAGCAGCAGACATGACCCATTACCCCGATCACCCCCGCATCGCACAGACACTCCTGGACCAGCAAGGCGACATCAACCGCCTCGAGGCCGAACGGGACGGGGTGTACCGGGAACGAGCCCACCTGGTCGCGCTCCTTGCCGCCCTCCACCCCTCCCACATCGGCCACACCGACCCTGACACCCCGGACTGGGCCGTCGTCATCGTGGAGACCCCCGCCGGACAAATGAGCTGGCACATCGCCCCACGGGACATGGACCTCTTCACCCACGTCCAGCCGACAAACCGCGTCTCCCCCGGCTGGGACGGCCACACCACCGACGAGAAGTACGAGCGCGTACGCCAACTCATCGCCAGTACCGAGCAGCCCTCACTCAGCCTGGCCACGGCCAGCCTGCCCCCGGTACAGCCGTGCACCGATCCGCGCCACACCGGAGCCATCCGCGAGCAGCTCGGCTGCGCCGGCCCCGACCCCGCCACCGCCTGACCCACCGCACGGGAGCACACCACATGGACAACGCCTGCGCGGTCTGCCACGACCACGCCCCCGCCGAGCACTACCTGTGCGACGCCTGCCAGTACCGGATGCGCAGCTGGCTGCGGGAGATCACCCGCCAGCTCCCGCTGCTCCACGCGGTGCTGCGCCCGGACACCGGCCCGGCGCAGCGCGGCGGCAGCGGCCGCGCGCACTCACCGCTCCCGGTCGACGTCCGGGTCCTGGACCTCCTGGGTCCCGGACACGTCGTGCCCTGGATCGACGCTCACGGCGACCAGACCGGCGGCGTCCCGCTCGAGCCGCTGCTGTACGGGTGGGCCCGGTACATCACCAGGGAGATTCAGGTTCCATCCGTGCGGCGGGACAGGCACGGCACGGTATGGAGCCAGCTGTGCACCGACCCCTGGCCCCACGGCGGCAGCAATGTGCCGGCCTGGTGCGCATGGCTGCAGGCCTACCTGCCGTACGTCGCACGGCAGTCGTGGGCCGAGGCGATGTACGACCAGCTCGAGGACGTCGTGAACCGTATCCAGCAGCTCACCCACACGCGCCCGCGCAGCCGCCCCATGGACGCACCCTGTCCCGACTGTTCAGCGTTCGGCCTGCAGGAGCGGGAGGGCGAGTTCCATATCTCGTGCTCGGTCTGCTCCGTACGCCTGACCCGCGAGCAGTACGACGACTACCGCGCCGCGATCATGCCCGGCCTCGTCCGTACCGCCCTCCTCATGCAGGCGCAGCAGGAGAGGACCCGCCAGGCAGCTGCAGCGTGACGGCTGCAGACACAGCTGCGCCCCGCCCAGGAGCGTTGGGCGGGGGGCAGCTGTGTGGCGCTACTGGTTGGCCGGGGGGCGCTTGAGGTCGGTCCGTTCGCCCTGCCGGGGGGTGCGTGCCCTGAAGTAGGGCTCGATGACCCGCCAGTCGAACAGGCGCATGCGCCCCACCTTCTTCGCTTGATCGAGGGGGACGGGCCAGGCCGGGTCCTCCTCTGCGAGCTGCCGGCACCGCTGCTTGCTGAGCCGCTTGAGACCGGCGGCCTCAAGGCGTGCGGGCATGTCGGCGAACGTGATCAAGTCCGGGCCTCCCGTCTCGTCGACTTCCTCCTGCGGGGAGTCGGGCATGCCCCCATCCTCTCAGACATCCTTGCTTTGAAACAAGGAAGTCGCTACGGTCGTACTCGCACCAATGGAACGGCCCCGGCCGGAGTGACAGCTCTGGTCGGGGCCAGCCATCCGCCTGAACCACCAGGAGAGATGACGTATGCGCGATCGTAACCGCGGCCCCGTCGTACCAGCACCCCGCACCGAGCCCCACATTCGCCTGCAGGACATCGTCCCCGGGCCGAGCCTGGCCGCCCAGCTCCTCACCGCGGCCGCCGACCACCTCGCCAAGCACAAGGCGTGCGAGCCCCTCACCCTCGCCGGATGGGGCCGCGCCCTGGCCCTGGCCGACGCCCGGGTCCTGAGCGGCTACCCGCAGACCGTCGCCGAGAACGCCAGCTGCCGCGCGATGGCAGCCCTGTCCGCCGACCTGTGGACCACCGCCCGCACCCGTGACGAGTGGGCCGTCATCCTGCACGCCACCGCGAGGACCGTCTGATGGCCCGCCGGACCACACCGCCCGTCACGCCCGAGCGGCAGCCGGACAGCATCATCGGCGCCCCCGCCACGGTCGAGGCCTGCGCCCGCGACTACGCCGCCGGAGCCGACGGCCGCGCCGCCATGGCCCGCGCGGCCAAGGACGCCCACGCCCGCCGCACCTGACACCCCTACGGCCCGGGCCTGCCACCAGGCCCGGGCCGTACAACCCGGGAGAACCCACCGTGTCGTCCCGCCCAGACCTGACCCGCCTGCAGCGCCGCCTCATCGGTGTCGTCATCACCCTGACCATCGGACTCGCCGGGATCGGATTCGCCGGCTCCTACACTGCCGTACGGGCGCTCGCGGTCGAGCAGAAATTCGGCCGCTTCGCCCTGGTTTTCCCGATCGGCCTGGACGCCGGGATCGTCGTTCTGCTCGCCCTGGATCTCCTGCTCGCCTGGTGCCGTATGCCGTTCCCGCTGCTGCGCCAGACGGCATGGCTCCTCACCGCAGGAACGATCTGGTTCAACGCGTCCGTGGCGTGGCCGGATCCAGTGGGCACCGGCATGCACGCTGTACTCCCGATCCTGTTCGTGATCAGCGTCGAGGCCGGCCGCCACGCGGTGGGGCGTATCGCGGACATCACCGCCGACCGGGACATGGACACCGTCCGCCTCTCCCGCTGGCTGCTCTCACCCATCCCCACGTTCCGGCTGTGGCGCCGGATGAAGCTCTGGGAGCTCCGCAGCTACACCCGGGTCATCGAACTCGAGCAGGACCGCCTCATCTACCAGGCGCAGCTGCAGGCCCGCTACGGGCGTGGATGGCGCAGGAAGGCGCCGGTGCGGCTGCGGCTGCAGCTGCGCCTTGCCCGGTACGGCCGCCCTCTGGACGCCCCTGTTGCGCAGCTCGTTGCAGCGGTGCCGGCCACGGACGACGGGTTCGAACTGGCCGCGGCGCAGGCCGTTGCACTCGCACCACCGACAGCCGTTGCAGCGCTCGAGGCGGCCCCCCTGCAGCCGAGTCCGCAACAGGCTGCAACACCGGCCATCACACCCGCTGCTGCACCTGCAACACCCGCGACGCCCCCGGTACCGACCAACACCGTTCCGCCCGGCGTGGCGCAGCTGCCGGTGATCTGCAGGCCGCAACGCCACACCCGCCACACCGCGACACCGCCTCCCGCTGCAACACCCGCAGCACCATCCCGACCTGCGGTGCAACACCCCGCAACACCAGTCGTAGCAGCGATCGAGGGCGCCGCCGCACGTGCAACGGCCACCGCGGCAGCAGGGTGCAACACCGCCGCACCCATGACCGTCGCAGACGTTGCAGCCCAGCTCGGTGTCACCCGCGGCACGGTCCGCTCCTGGGTCAGCCGCGGCAAGCTCACCCCCCTGCCACGCACCGGCCGCAACGCCCGCAACGCCCCCCACACCTTTGACCCTGCAGCCGTCGCAGCACTCGACGCACCGCCTGCAACACCGTCGCAGCCCGACCGCATGGAAGGCGGCTACGCGTGATCTTCCTGTTCCTGGCCGCCACTTGCTTCGGCCTGGCCGGACTCTGCAGCGTCGCACTCCGCGACGTCCGCGCAGTCACCGCCACGCTCGCCCTCATCACCGCCCTCGCCGCGATCGCCGCGGCCATCCCGCACTGAGGACCACCGTGCTCGCCTACGCCCTCGGCTGGGGCCTCATCGCCTACGTCCTCGTACGCGTCCCCGCCGCCCTGATCCACAGCGACCGGCTCGCCACCTGGGCGATCTACGCCGCTTCCGCCACCACGATCGCCAAGCTCCTCGGCCACCTGAAAGGCACACAGTGAAGACCAGCCTCATCGCAGCCATCGACACAGCCAGCCAGCACACGATGGCCGCCCCGCCCGCCCAGCCCTCCGAATTGGAGGTCAACGGCGGGGCGTTCGGCGCCCTGCTCATCGGCCTGATCATGGTCACGGTCATCGCCGTGAAGTGGAAGAACAACGTCTACAAGGAGGGCGAGCGCAAGGCCATCGTGATCACCGCGATCGCGTGCATCCTCCTGGCCGGATCCGCCGGCGGGATCATCGCCGACATCTTCAGCAGCGTTCAGGGAGTCGGCGACCAGGTCGGCAACAGCGTCACCACCGTCGGGACCGGCCGGTGAGCCTCAAGCCCCTGATCAGGCCCCTCGGTGACGGCTCGATGGTCCTGTACGACCGGATCATCAGCTGGGTCACCGCCCCGAAGTACAGGGAGGCCCCCGCCCCGGAGCCAGCCAAGGCCGGCAAGAAGCCCAAAGGCAGGAAGGGGAGCGAGGAGCCTACCGAGCCGCCAGAGCCGGAGCTCGATAGGCGCGCCCCGCTGAAACGGGTCGGGCTGCTCCTCGGTGGGACGTACGTCGTGACCTCCACCGACTACACCACGTACGCCGCCGCAGCAGCCTCCATCGGCTGGGTCGTCGCGGCCTACATGGTCAGCACTCCGGAGACCCCCGCCGACGTGTCGACTGGCTCGGCCCCCGAGCATCCGCGCAGCCCTCGCGACGCCATCACCGGATGGCTCGCCACCGCCATCGGTGACCGGCCCGGCATCCACCTCTACGAGCTGTACCCCCGGATGCGCGCCCTGCCCGGCATGGAGGGGCACGACGACACCGCCCTCCGGGAGGCCCTCGTGGCCCTGGACATCCCCATCACCCGGGCGTTCACCATCGGCGACATCAGGGGCCGCTCCGGGGTCCGCCTGGCCGACCTCACCGCTCCCCTCCCCGCTCTGGGAGACCCGCCGCTCTCCAGCGGTGAAGACGCAGGTGAGACCACCTGCTCTACCCCCGAAGACCGGCCGGAGAGCGCCCTCTCTTCGGTCGAAGAGCCCACCCGAGAGGTTGCGTAATGGTCTTCATCCGCTACCGCGTGACCGCCGCCGACGGCACGTTCCTCGACGAGTTCACCACCAACTCGGAGGACTTCGCCCGCGAGCGCATCGACCGCATCCGCAAGTACCGCCCGGACCTCGTCGTCACCGAGACGCCCGACAACTGACCCCCGAGGCCGGCCGCCATCCGCCAAGACATCGGCCGGCCCCGGGCCCCATCCCTGAGACAGGACCACGATCATGGCACTCATCCGCCGCCTCGCCGCCGCCCTCGGCTACGACTTCCCGGAGCTCCCGTACTGCGCCCAGTGCGGCGGCCACTACGCCGCTCACAGCCACTGAGGAAGGCCCGAGCGCCCCGCCCCGGCACCTGCTGGCGCGGGGCGCACCACGTCTCGCTGGACAAGATCGTCGTTTAGCGCGACACTGCTGCCAGCAGCACACGTGTGCCCACAGAGCCCCTGACCGGCGGTCAGGGGCTTTCGTATGCCCGGACGGAGGCCCATGGACCACGACCTGCTCACGACCCGCGAGGCAGCCGCCCATGCCGACCGCGCCCGCCAACTGCTCAGCGCCGGCGCCGCCCACATCCGCCCCACCACGATCCGAGACTGGGCCAGCCGCGGCCACCTCAGCGCCTCCGGCATTGCCGACGATGGCCGCACCCGCCTCTACTCCGTCGCCGACGTCGCCAGTGCCGAGCTCGCCACCCGCGCCCGCGCCCTCCGCATGGTCGGCATCACCGAGACCAGGTGGGCCCCAGCATCCCGGAGGACCCATGGCACTCCCTGAGGGCGTTCCCACCATCACGGTGACCGACAACAGGACCCACCCCGACGGCGGCCCCATGCGCGGCCGCGTCGTCATCCGCCCCCTGCCCGGGATCGTCACCAACGCGGAGACCGGGCACACCATCCAGGGCGCGGCCGAGGGGCAGTGGGTCGATGGTCTTCTCTCGATCACGGTGATCGTCGCTGACGCCCCCGGGTACACACCGACCGGCTACACCCACACCGTGGTGGAGCACCCCGAGGACGCGCCCAGGCGCGACTACCCCGTCCTCCTCACCACCGACCTCGGCGACACGGTCAAGCTCGGAGCCCTCGCACCCGCCGAGACCTACGACGGTGAACACGTCCTCGTACCCGGGCCGCCGGGCCCGCCCGGAGCAGACGGTGCAGACGGCGAGGACGGCACCGACGGAGCACCAGGCGCCCAGGGCATCCAGGGCCCACCCGGGACCGCCCCCACCGGGGACACCGTCGGCGTCACCCGGACTGTCGACAAGCCCACCGACGAGGCCATCACCGCGTCGACAGTCCTCCAAGCCGACGACCACCTCACCCTCAGCGTCACCGCGGGCGGCCGGTACGCCATCGACGCCTGCCTCATCGCCACCGGCGACCCCGCGGGCGACCTGAACCTGACCCTGGCCGCCCCACCCGGCTCCACCGGCCACTGGACCCCCGGCGCCATCACCCTCGGCGTCGCCGACGGCACCGGCAGCATCCGACTGACCCGCTACGACCTCGGCACACCCATCGGCGTCGGCATCATCGCCGGAGGACTCGTGGTCGCACCGCTCGCCACTCTCACCGCAGGCGCCACCGGAACCCTCACGGTTCAGTGGGCGCAAGCCGCCAGTTCCGCCACCCCCACGACCCTCAAGGCCGGGTCGTGGCTCCGGGTCACCCGAACCGCCTGACAGCCACCCACAGATGTCCGATGATGTCCCCCTCACCGCAACGTCCTTGGGGGACAGCATGGGATTCATGAACGACGCCAAGGCGCAGCAGGCCGGCAAACAGGCCCACGAGGCGTACGCCAGGGGTGACTACGTCCTCGTCTACAAGTTCATCGAGGCCAACACCAACAGCCGGGCCACTGCGCCGATGACCGGCATTGCCGATCAGATCCAGGCTGTTGAGTCACAAGGCTGGATGCTGCAGAACATGGCGGCCGCCGAGGGCAAAGCGCTCACCGGCGAACGCACGGCCCTCGTCTGCCTCTTCCGGAGACGCAACCAGTAGCCCACGCAGATGTCCCGTACGGAGCTGCCGTTCTCCCGCATCAGGTGACCCGGCACAGACCGCGGGATGCGGTATCCGAGAGGACCGTGCCGGCGCCCCGCCCTAGGCAACGGGGCGCCGATCAGCTTCCCCGCCCCAGAACCCCCGCTGTCCGGCGATGGGATCGAAGAGGTCTTCCCGGGCTGAGACCCCGGTGCGCTAGCAGCGACCGGACAGCGGGACCACCCAGGCCCTGCCGTGCACACCGCACCGCAGGGCCTCGGCATGCAAGGAGGTAGCCATGCTGGCGTTCGCCACGCACGACGTCCGCATCATCGCGGAGAAGCGCGAGAAACCCCCAGTAGAGGGTTGGGCCTGCTGGGAGCTGACAGGCACCGCGCTGCTCGAATGCAGCTGCGGCCATACGGACGGACCGATGGTCACCAGGCTGGCCCCGCTCATGGCGCGCCTGCACATCAGTGCCCACGCGTAAGGCCCTGCAGGTCTGTCCTACGCCAGGCTGCCCGACCCTTACCGCGAGCGGCCGTTGTGGGCCGTGCCAGGCCAAGGCGAGCGTCACAAGGGGCAGCGCCCGCGCGAAGGGCTACGACAGCCGATGGGAACGCACCCGCGAGGCCTACCTACGTACGAACCCGTACTGCGCCTGCGACGACTGCATGGCCAGGCCGGCACTCCTGCGCCCGGTCGCTACAGAGGTCAACCACATCGACGGCCTAGGCCCCAACGGGCCACGTGGACACGACTGGACCAACCTGCAGGCCATGACCAAGGCACACCACTCACGTCATACCGCGCGCGAGCAACCAGGCGGATGGAACGACAGAGAGAGGTAGCCCATGACGCAACGCCATGACGTGGACATCAAGGTGGACTCCTCATCCATGGGGAGCATCACTGTCGGAGGCACGGACATCAGCAAGGGCGTAAGTGCCATCACGTGGCGGTCATCGCTCGATGAGTATCCGTCCATGGAGCTCGAGCTACGTGTCTTCGATGTCACAACGCTCAGCTCAGAGGACACAGAGATCCTCATCCCCGAGGAGACAGCGCAGGCACTGATCGCCATCGGCTGGACGCCTCCCGACGCTACGTCAGCCGAGACGACGTGACCTCATCCCTGAGCTCACCGAGGGTGACCGGACCCAGGGGGGTACCCCCTCCGGGGTAGGGGCGCCGGAACGCCGGGGAGGGCTCCGAGGGGCCAGTCAGGTTCAAAGGGTCCAAGGCCATCACGCAACGTGACGGCCGCCGCTCGCTGCGCACTGCAGCAGGAGGAGTGATCACCATGGCCCGTGGAGGAGCTCGCGCGGTATCCGGTCCGCCCCCGGATCCCAACGCGCTGCGCCGGAATCGTCCGTCCGATCAGTCGAGTTGGACGATGCTGCCGGCAGAGGGACGTCCGGGCCGGCCGCCCTGGTGGCCGCTGACTGAGGTCACGTCCCGTGAGCAGATGCTGTGGGACGACCTGTGGTCGCGGCCGCAGGCTGTGATGTGGGAGCAGCTCGGCCAGGTCCTCGAGGTCGCTCTGTTCGTGCGCACGCTCGCCGAGACCGAGCAGCCCGATTCCAAGGTGGAGGCCCGCAAGCTGGCCCGGCAGTACATGGAGAGCCTGGGTCTGACTGTGCAGGGCATGCTCCGCAACCGGTGGAAGATCGTGGTTGCCACCGAGCAGCAGCGGGAGGAGGACGACGAGGAGGAGCTCGAGGCGCCGCCGCGCCGTTCGGCTCGCGACCGCATGAAGGTCGTTCCGTTCAGTGGCCGGGCGTAGTCCCGCCGCAGCTGAGTTCGTTGTCGACTTCCCCACGCTGTGGGTGGTGCCGGACTGGATCGAAGCGCACTGTCCGATCCCGGATGGATTCCGCCGCGGCGAGGACCTCGAGCTGTACCCGTGGCAGCTGTGGTGCACGGTCAACCACTACCGGATCAAGCCCACGGCCCGCATGGGCCAGCTCGCGCCCGCGTTCCACTACCGGCGGTCGCAGATCGTGGCCCCGCAGAAGACCGGCAAGGGTCCCTGGTCGGCGACGATCACGTGTGCGGAGGCCGGCGGGCCGGTCGTGTTCGCCGGGTGGGCGAACGGTGGGGAGCGCTACCGGTGCGCGGATCACGGCTGCAGGTGCGGATGGTGGTACCGGTACGAGGCGGGCGAGCCGATGGGCCGCCCGTGGGCGACCCCGCTGATTCAGCTGGTCGCGACGTCCGAGGACCAGGTCACCAACGTCTACAGCCCGTTCCAGTCGATGGTGAAGCAGGGATGGCTCGCCGACTTCATGCGCGTGGGCGAGGAGTTCACGCGCGTACGCGACGAGGGCAAGGTCGAGACCGTCACCTCGAGCGCGCTGTCCCGACTGGGCAACCCGATCACGGCCGCGCTGCAGGATGAGACCGGGCTGTACACCACGGCGAACAAGCTGCGGAAGGTCGCCGAGACCCAGCGCCGTGGCGCGGCCGGCATGGGCGGCCGGGTCATGGAGACCACGAATGCGTGGGACCCGTCCGAGGACTCCGTGGCACAGCGGACCTCGGAGACCAAGCGCAAGGACATCTTTCGGTACCACCCGGAGGCGCCACGGTCCCTGTCGTACGGGGACAAACGGCAGCGACGCCGGATCCACACGTTCGTCTACGCCGGGTCCATGCACGTCGACCTGGACGCGATCGAGGCCGAGACCGCCGAGATCATGGAGAAGGACCCGGCGCAGGCGGAAAGGTTCTTCGGGAACCGGTGCGTGGCCGGTACGGCGTCGTGGCTGGACCTCGCGAAGTGGGCGGCCAAGGCCAAGCCGCGGCGCGTACGGCCGATGACCCGCATCGTGCTCGGGTTCGACGGATCCGACTCCGATGACTGGACCGCGATCCGGGCCGAGACGATGGACGGCTACCAGTTCACCCCCCTGTACGGGGACGAGGACGAGCCGACGATCTGGAACCCCGCGGACTACGGCGGCCAGGTCCCGCGCGCCGAGGTGCGCGCGGCCATGGACCAGCTGATGCGCCGCTACGACGTCGTCCGCCTCTACGCGGACCCGCCCTACTGGGACACGGAGGTGGACGAGTGGGTGGACCTGTACGGAGAGGAGCGGGTGATCCGCTGGCACACCCGCCGCATCATCCAGATGTACTCCGCGGCCGAGCGGCTGCGCACCGACGTCCTCAAGCGCAACTCCGACGGGGCTGCGTTCACGCACGACGGGTGCCCGATCACGTACACCCACATCGGCAACACCCGGATGGCCGCGCGGCCGAGCGACAAGTACGTCCTGCGCAAGGCCAGTCCGTCCCAGAAGATCGACGCCACGATCCCCAGCATCTTGGCGCACGAGGCGCTCGGCGACGTCATCGCCGCAGGCCTGGCCGTGAAGGCCCAGTCCTACTTCTACTCGGCGTAAGGGGGCTGCATGGCTACGTACGAACAGGCCCTCGAGCTGGTTGATCTGCTGACGTCGGAGCTGATTCGGCGGCGCACTGAGATCGACCGGAACTCCGACTACTACCAGGGCAAACAGCGCCTCAAGTTCGCCTCTGATCAGTTCGCGAAGTTCCACGGCGACCGGTACAAGGATTTCAGCGACAACTGGGTGCAGGTGGTGGCGGACAGTCCGGTGGAGCGGATGACCGTCACAGGGTTCCAGGCCTCCGGCGAGGAGACCGCGGACAAGGAGCTCTGGGAGTGCTGGCAGATCAACGGGCTGGACGCTGACAGCCAGATGGGGTTCCTCGGGTCGATCAACTCGGCCCGGTCCTTCCTCCTGGTCTGGGGCGACCCGGATGACCCGGACATGCCTGTGGTGACTTTCGAGGACGCCAGCCAGTGCATCGTGGCCTACGAGCCAGGGTCACGCCGCAACCGCCGTGCCGCGCTCAAGTCCTGGCAGGACGGTAACCAGGAGTTCGCCACCCTGTACCTGGCCGACGAGGTGTGGAAGTTCGCCCGCCCCCTGTCCCAGCAGTCGAAGTCTCCGCAGTTGGCTGACGTCGACGAGGCGATCGGGTTGTGGCTGCCGCCCGGTGAGCAGCGGCGCCGGCGGACGTGGGAGCCGCGCGAGATGGGAAAGGAGCCGAACCCACAGCCCAACCCCATGGGCGTGGTTCCGATGGTGGAGCTCCCCAACAAGCCCATGCTGGTGGAGGAACCCATCTCGGACGTGTCCGGGGTGACGGCCATGCAGGACGCCATCAACCTCCTGTGGGCGCAATTGTTCACCGCCTCCGACTACGCGTCGTTCCCGCAGCGGGTCATCCTCGGCGCCGAGAGGCCGGTCATCCCCAAGCTCAACAGCGCAGGGGAGATCGTGGGCACGCAGGCCGTCGACCTCGACAAATTCCAGGTCGACCGGGTCGCGTGGATCACCGGCAAGGACGCCCACATCGCCGAGTGGCAGGCCGCCAACCTGACGATGTACACGCAGATCATCGAGGTCGCCGTGGGCCACCTCGCCGCGCAGACGAGGACCCCCCAGCACTACCTGGTGGGAAAGATGGCCAACCTCGCCGAGGGCGCTCTGCTGGCCGCTGAGACCGGTCTGGTCAAGCGGGTGCAGGAGAAGCATCTGTGGTCCGGGCAGGGCCTGCGCGAGGGCGCCCGCCTGATCGCCCTGGCCAAGGGCGAGACCGCCAAGGCGCGGGCACTGCGCTCCGGCCGGGTGCTGTGGGCGGATGCCGAATCCCGCTCGCATGCCCAGATGGCCGACGCCCTCCTGAAGTTGAAGGACATCGGGTTCCCGTTCCAATGGCTGGCCCTGCGCTACGGCCTGACACCCACGGAGATCGCCGACGTCGTGGCGCTGCGGGAGAAGGAGGCCGAGATGGACCCCATGGCCGCCGTGGGCCGCATGATGGCCCCGGGCGCACCCGGGGCCGGGCCGAACAGTGACGGGGGCGAGGACCAGGACGACGAGGCCGCAGCGTGAGCATCCCGCCCCTGGCCAAGCGCCACCAGGAGGAGCGAGCGCGCCTGGCGATGTCGGCCGCGCGGGCGGCCGGGCAGGTGTGGCGGCGCCTGAACCGGGACGACATGCGGACCTCGTGGCAGCAGCTGCTGCCCGAGCTCCTGCTGATCGTGACCGGGGCGCAGTCCGCGGCCGCCACCTCCGCCGACCCGTACCTGCAGCGGCTGCTCGGCGACGACCCGGACCGGGCCGAGTCCGATCAGCTGGACCCGCAGTCCCTGGCCGGGATCGCCCCGGACGGCAGGCCGCTCGCCACGCTGCTGATGTACCCGCTGTGGGCCACCCTCGCCGCGCTCGCCCGCGGTGCCACCCTCGCGTTCGCGTGGGCGAGCGGCGCGGCCGTCCTGGACCTCCTGGTGCGCACCGTCATCGCGGACACCGGGCGGGCCGCCGACCTCGTCGCCATGATCGTGCGCCCGGCGGTCACCTCGTACGTACGGGTAGTTGAGCTCCCCGCGTGCGCGCGGTGCATCGTCCTGGCCGGCCGCGAGTACACCCTGTCCGACGGGTTCGCCCGGCACCCGCAGTGCGACTGCTCCATGGCCCCGGTCACCCGCTCCTTCCGGCCCGTGCCCACCAGCGCCAAAACGGTGTTCGCGCAGATGACCGCCGCCCAGCGGCACAAGGCGTTCGGGGCGGCCGCCGTACAGGCGATCGGCGACGGGGCGGACATCGAGCAGGTGGTGAACGCCCGCCGCGGGATGCAGACCGCCACCTACTACCGGCGCACCATCCAGATCACCACCGAGGGCATCACCCGCCGCGGCATCGCCGGCAGCCGCTCCAAGAAGTTCGAGCGGATCGCCGGCAACCGGTACTCCACCGCGAAGTCACCGCGGCTGATGCCCGCCGAGATCTACCGCCAGGCCGACGGAGACCGTGAGCACGCCATCCGGCTGCTGCGCCGTCACGCCTACATCGTCTGACCACCTTCTTGCCCGCGCGCAACGCCCGGGCCACGCACCCGCAACGGGAGTCCTGATGAACCGCAGCACCCTGCCCCGCCGTGCCCGCCGCAACGCCGAGCCCGGATGGTCCCACCCCTACGGCATCGACCCGTTCGTGTTCTACGCGGACGGCGACGCCGACGAGGACCAGGAGGGCGATGACACCGACGGTGACGCCGACGGCCAGGACGACGACACCGACGACGGTGACGCCGACGGCCAGGAGGGTGACGGTGACGGCGACGGCGAGGACCTCGAGGGCGCCGCCGACCTCGGCGACAAGGGCAAGCGTGCGCTCGCGTCCATGAAAGGGAAGTGGCGCAGCGAGCGCGACAAGCGCAAGGAGCTCGAGCAGGCCCTGGCGCAGAAGGACGCCGGGGACGAGGCCGCCCAGGCCCGCCGCGAGGTGGAGCAGGCCGCCCTGTCCAAGGCCAACGCACGCATCGTGCGCTCGGAGGTGAAGGCGGCCGCAAAGGGCGTCATGGCCGACCCGGGCGACGCGTACAAGTTCCTCGACCTCGATCAGTTCGAGGTCGACGACGACGGAAACATCGACAGCGACGAGATCGCCGACGCGATCGAGGAGCTCGTCAAGGCCAAGCCCTACCTGGCAGCCGCACCGGCACGCAGGTTCCAGGGCACGGGTGACGGCGGGGCAGCGCGCAAGGCGGGCCGGCCGAAGCAGCTCAGCAAATCCGACCTCAAGAACATGTCCCCCGAGCAGATCACCAAGGCCCAGGATTCGGGCCACCTGGATGACCTGCTCGGCACGGGCTGACCCAGAAGGGCAACACCACCATGGCCATTACCCGTTTCGTGCCGGAGATCTGGGCGGCGCGTCTGCTCGTCGCCTGGCGCAAGGAGCTGGTCTACGCCGCTCCGCTCGTCGTCAACCGCGACTACGAGGGCGAGATCGCCGAGTCCGGCGACACCGTCCGCATCACGTCGATCTCCCGGCCCACCATCGGCAACTACGTGCCGAACACCACGGTGATCGTGCCGGAGGAGCTCACCGACGCCCAGCGCACCCTGGTCATCGACCAGTCGAAGTACTGGGCGTTCAAGGTCGACGACGTCAACAAGCGTCAGGCCAAGGGCAACGTCATGCCCCAGGCCATGTCCGAGGCGGCCTACGCGCTCGCTGACCAGACCGACACCTACGTCGCCAGCCTCTACACCGGGGTCGTCGCGGCGAACGTGATCGGCTCCACCGGCGCCCCGATCAACACGTACACCGCCCCCACGGACTTCTACTCCAAGGTCCTGGTGCCACTGCGGACCAGGCTCAAGCGGGCCAACGTCCCCACCAACGGCCGGTACTGCATCGTTCCGCCGGAGGGCTACGCCAGCCTCCTGCTGGACGACCGCTTCACCGACTACAGCAAGTCCGGCAGCACCGACACCCTGCGCAACGGGGCCGTCGGCAGGGCCGCCGGGTTCGAGATCTACGAGTCGAACAACACCCCCGAGCCGACCGCCGGCGTGTCCGTCGTCCAGGCCGGAGTGCAGTCCGCGATCTCGTTCGCCGAGCAGATCAACAAGACCGAGGCCTACCGCCCCGAGAGCTCGTTCTCGGACGCGGTCAAGGGCCTGGCGCTGTACGGCGCGAAGCTCGTGCGCCCCGACGGAATCGCCGTCGCCTACATCGACCCGTCCGCCTGATCGGAGAGGCCCTCTCATGGCACGCACCACAGTCCCGTACAGCGCCCTGCTTCCCAACGCCGACCTGGCCGACCCGGCCGGTACCGCCACCAACGCGGGTGTCGGCAACGGGCACACCATCGCCAAGGCCGTCCCCGAGCTCACCGTCCTGCGGGTAGTGGCCGGGGCCACCGGAGGCAACGTCACCATCAAGGCCGGCGCGAACCCGCCCGCGATCGCGGCCGGGCAGGGCGACCTGGTCGTCGCCGTCGCCAACTCCGCGACGCGATGGCTCGGCCCGTTCGAGTCCGGCAGGTTCATCCAGAACGACGGCAGCCTCCTGGTGGACATCGCCACCGGGTTCGTCGCGGGCACCATCACCGCCTTCCGAATCCCGAGGAACACCTGACATGACCCAGAGCATCCACGTACGCGGGGAGGGCGGGCAGGTCATCAAGATGGACCTGCCCCTGCCCGACCCGATCGCCGAGCGCCTCACCAAGGGCTACCTGCGGCGCGTCAACGCCGACGGCAGCCCCTACTCCGGCAGCTCCCCCACGCCGACGCCCAGCGCCCCGGACACGGGCAACAGCGCCCTGACCAACGGCGTGCCGCCCAGGCCCGGCAAGAACGCGACCAAGGCGGAATGGGTCGGGTGGGCGGTGAACGCCCACGGCCTCGAGCCGGACGCGGCCGAGGGCATGACCAAGGCCGACCTGGCCGAGCTCCCCGACACCCCCGCCCCGGACCCCGGCACCAGCGCCCCCGCTGCAGGGGCTGGCGGCAAGCCGTCCGAGGACGACCCCAAGTCGGCCTGGATCGCCTACGTCGTCGCCCAGGGCCACCTGTCCGCCGACGACGCGGCCACGTTCACCAAGGCCGACCTCATCGACCTGGTGAAGTGAAGGGGAGGCCACCGTGGCACTGACAGCACTGGCGACGGTGGCCGACCTGGCCGCCCGCGGCCTGACCGTAGAACCCGCCGAGGAGACGATCACAGGCACCTTCCTGGACGTCGCCTCGGCGGCCGTACGGGAAGCGGCCGGGTGCCCCATCTCCCAGACCACGTCCACGATCACCCTCGAGGGCGAGGACGACACCCGGCTACGCCTTCCCGGACCCCCGGTCACCGAGGTGGCCGAGGTCCTCCTGGACGGCACGGAAGTGACCAACTGGCGGCTGCGCTCGGATCGGCTGTGGCGGGCCGCCGGATGGAGCTCCCCGAGCGGTCCGACCGAGGTGGAGGTCACCTACACCCACGGCCTGCCCACGGTGCCCGCGGACATCGTCGACCTCGTGTGCCGGATCGCCGCCGCGGCCCTGGTCGCGCACCGCTCCGAGGACGACGGCACGGGCATCGCCGCCGGCGACATCCGCGCCGAGCGGATCGGGGACTACTCCGTCACCTACGGGGACGACGGCCTCATCACCGAAATGGAGCTCCCCGACTACCTGCGCGAGCGCCTGGCCGCCCGCTTCGGTGGCGGGGCCGCCCTGGTGAGGTCCAGGTGAGCCGCGTACGCCGCCACCTGAACCGCACCGTCGAGGTGTGGCGGATGACGACGACACCCGACGGCGGGGGCGGGCAGAGCCACGCGTGGGCCCTCGCGTCCACACCGCGCGGCCGCCGCTCCCAGCCCACCGCCCGCGAGCGCCAGGCCGCCGACCAGTCCGAGGCGCGCCTGGACTTCACCTGGTACTTCAGCCCGACGGCTGACGTACGCCGCGGCGACGAACTGCGCGAGTCGGCCGGGGCCGTGCACGAGGTGTTCGCGACCTTCGAGCCGTCCGTGGACGGCACCTACCTGCGGGCTGACTGCACCACCCGCCAAGCCCACCAGACGTAAGGACACCCCATGGCTGCACTTGCCGCGCAATCCGTGGCCCTCGCCGGATCCGTACCCACCTACGCTGCGGCGGCCGGCGGCGGCGACACCGCCCCCGTCGGCTCGAACCTCCTGCTGCACGTCATCAACGGCGGAGGCTCCTCGGTCACGGTGACCCTGGTGACGCCGGGCACCTCCGGCGGCCTGGCCATCGCCGACGCCGCCGTTGCCGTGGCCGCCGGAGCGTCCGCGTTCGTGCCACTGCGCTCCGTCTACCGCAACTCCGTCACCGGCCGGGCCGCGATCACCTACAGCGGCGTCACCAGCGTCACCGCCGCCGTCCTGCGGCTCCCCTGACAGGAGGTAGGCCGATGGCACGCCGGATCCGTCTGGACGGCCTGGCAGGCGCCCTCACTGCGGTCGCCCGCGTACCGGAGGCGATGCGCCAGGCGCGCAGCGACACCCTGAACGACTGGGCGGACGACGTCCAGAACACCGCCGAGGAACGCACACCACGCCGCACAGGCAACCTGTGGCAGGCCTTGGACCAACGGGTCAACGAGCACTTCGGACGGGCCGAGGTCGGCGTCTGGGACCCGGAGGAACTCGAGTACTCCCTGTACGTGGAGAAGGGCACCAGCAGCATGGCCGACCAGCCGTTCCTGGTGCCCGCGTTCGACCAGCACCGGGCAGGGGTCCCGCGCACCTACCGAGCCGCGTTCCGCCGGCGCATGGGAGAGGGGGCCGGATGAGTCTCCTGGACACCTGGCGCCGGCAGCTGGTGCGCGAGCTCAAGAAGCGCGACGACGCCACCGCCGAAATCACCAGGCTGCAGCGGAAGATCACCGCCGCCGAGAAACGGAAGGGGTAGCCATGGCCGCCCTTGTTGATGTCGAGCTCCCGGTGTTCCTGCGCGTGGGCCAGGGCGAGGAGTGCAACGTCGGCTCGATCTGCGTGACCGCCTGCGTCGATGCGGCAGGGGTGGTCAGCCCCGCTGCACCCGACATCGCCGCGTTCCTGCGCGAGGTCGCCACCCACTACGAGGAGGCGCAGGCGAGCCACGCGCAGGCGCAGGCGAGCGGCCCATGACGTCGGCTCTGTGGCCGGTGCAGGAGGCCGTCTACGCCAAGGTCACCGCCGACGGGCCGTTCATGGCCCTGGTCACCGGCCTGTTCGACGAGGTGCCCGAGCCGGTGGCCCACCCCTACGTCACGTTCGGCACGACCACCGAGGTCGTGGACGACGCGCACAACCAACGGGGCCTGGCCGTCAACCTCGTCCTGCACATCTGGTCCAAATACCGCGGATTCAGCGAAGCGGCGGAGATCCTCGCCGCCCTGGACCTCGTCCTGGACCGCAAGCCGCTGGCCGTCGCCGGATACCGGGACGTGTCCATCGCCCATCAGCAGCACCAACAACTACGTGATCCGGACCCCGACATCAGGCACATCAACGTCGCCTACCGGGTCTGGCTGACCAAGGAATAGGAGAACGATCATGGCTGGTCTGGACGCGTTCGGCACGCAGCTGCAGCGGGGTGACGGGGCGGGGCCGGAGGTGTTCACGGCCATCGCCAACGTCACCGACATCACGCCCCCGGGCATCGAGCGGGAAACCCTCGACGTCACCTCGCACGGCTCCCCGGACGGGTGGCGCGAGTTCATCGGCGGCCTCAAGGACGGCGGGGAGGTGTCCATCGACATCAACTACGACCCGCGCGAACACGACACCCTGGTCGACGACTTCGAGGACCCCGACCCCCGTAACTACAAGGTCGTCTGGCCGGGGACGCTCGGAGACTGGGCGTTCAAGGCGATCCTCACCGGCTTCGAGCCCGAGGCACCGCACGACGACAAGCTGGCCGCCTCCTGCACCTTCAAGGTGTCCGGGAAGCCCGTACTGAACCCGGGAATCTGACCATGACCACATACCTGTCCGCAGAACAGATCCTCGACGCCGCCGACCTGTCGATCGAGGACGTCCACGTGCCCGAGTGGGGCGGCACCGTCCGTGTGAAGGGAATGTCCGGCACCGAACGCGACCGGTTCGAGGCCGGTTTCGTCGGCAACGACATGAAGCAGCTCCCCAAGGACAAGGCCCTGGAGTACTACCGGGCGCGGGTCGCCGCGGCCTGCCTCGTCGACCAGGCCGGGAACAAGATGTTCCGCAGCGTCGGCGAGATCAAGCGCCTGTCCGACAAGTCTGCCGAGGCCCTGCAGCGCGTCGTCGACGTCGCCAACCGCCTCTCCGGCCTCACCGAGGACGACGTCGAGGAGCTGACGGGAAACTCCGAGCCCGGCCAGAGCGACAGTTCTACTTCCGCCTCGCCGGGCACCTCGGATACACCGTCGCCGAGCTCCTCGAGCGGATCTCCTCGCGCGAGCTCACGGAGTGGCAAGCAGTAGAGCGCCTCACCGGCCCGCTCGGCGGTCACCGCGGCGACGTCCAGATGGCCATCCTCGCCGCGGTGGTCGCCAACTCCCAGCGCGCCAAAGGCCGCATGCTCACCCCCGCCGACTTCCTGCCGGCCTGGGAGGGCAAGCGCAAGCTCACCCCGGAAGAACTCTTCGCCAAGGCCATGCAGGCCAACACCGCGCTGGGCGGCTCGGTACGCACTGACACCTGAATATCGAGCGAGAGGGGGTCCGATCCATGGCCACGCTCGCTTCGATGACGGTGCGGCTGGGCATCGACACCGACCAGCTGCGCGCAGGCGCCGAACGGGCCAAGAAGGTCCTGGCCGGTCTCGGCAAGACCGTCGTGGCCCTCGGCGTCGGCGTCCCGGCGGCCGCCGCCGTCGCCACCGCAGTCATGGGCATCGCGGCCGCGGCCGCCGCCGCCGGCCTCGCCTACAAGGCGTTCCAGCTGGCGGCCGGACCACAGATGGAGGGGGTCAAAAAGGTCTCCGAGCTCGCCGCGGCAGCCGAGGAGGCCGCCGCGGAGGGCGGAGAGAAGGCCGCCGCAGCACAGAAGGCCTACACGCAGGCCCTCGGTGATCTGCCCCCGGCAACCCGGGCCACAGCCAAGGCGTTCATCGGCCTGAAGAAGGACCACAAGGCCTGGTCGGACGGCCTGTCCGGCACGACGATGCCCGTGTTCACCAAGGGCATCGAGCTGCTGCGCAAGCTCCTGCCGATGCTGACCCCGTTCGTGAAGGCGGCCGCGGCCGCGCTCAGCGGCTTCCTGGACGACGTCGCCAAGGGCGTCAAGTCCGCGAAGTTCAAGCAGTGGGCGAGCGACATGTCCACCGCCGCAGGCCCCGCCCTGCGCAACTTCCTGACCGTGATCAAGAACCTGGCCGTGGGATTCGGCGGCCTCCTGCAGGCGTTCCTGCCGGCGTCCGGGAAGATGACCGGCGGCCTCGTCGCCATGACCGGGGCGTTCGCCACCTGGGGCACCGGCCTCAAGGGCAGCGAGGGCATGGCCGACTTCCTCGAGCTCGCACGCGAGGGCGGCCAAACCCTGGCGACCCTCGCGGGGGCCGCACTGAAACTGCTGGTTGCCGTAGCGCCTCTGATCGGCGTCACCGCGCTCCTGGCCACCAAGCTCGCCGACCTCATCAACAACACGCCCGCCCCCGTCCTCACCGCACTTGCCGCGGTCCTGGCCGCCGTCAAGATCGGCATGATCCTCTACAAGGTCGGTGCGGCCGGGGTCGCTATCGCCAACCGGCTCATGGCCTCGACCACGTACACCGCCATTGCGGGATGGACGCGGATGATGGCCGTCGGCCTCATGGCCTACCTGCGCCTGGGCGCCGCCGCCGTGGCCTCCGCCGCGCGCACCGCGGCCGCCTGGGTCGGCAGCGCCCTGGTATCCATCGGCACGTGGATCGCCGCAGTCCTGCGCGCGTCCCTCACCGCCGTGGTGCAGTTCGGGCTCATGGCCGCACGCGCGATCGCGTGGGCCGTCGTCATGGCCGCACAGTGGCTGATCGCCATGGGGCCCGTCGGCTGGGTCATCGCCCTGGTCGTCGGCCTCGTCATCCTGATCATCGCCAACTGGGACAAGATCAAGTCCGTTACGGGCAAGGTGTGGACCTGGCTGTGGGCAAAGATCAAGTCCGTGGGACTGATGATCCTTTCGTTCATCACCGGATGGATGATCGTCAAGTTCTTCCTGAACCACTGGGACAAGATCAAGGCCGGGACCGTCGCCAAGGTCGTCGGCCTCATCGCCTACGTACGCGGCCTGCCCGGGCGGATCCAGTCCGCACTGGGCAGCCTCGGATCGCTCCTCGTCGAAAAGGGCCGGGCCGTCGTCCAGGGCCTGTGGCGGGGCATCCAGGGCATGGGCGGCTGGCTCAAGAGCCAGCTCATCGGATTCGCGAAGAGCGCGATCCCCGGGCCCATCGCCAAAGCCCTCGGTATCTCGTCCCCGTCCAAGGTCACCACCGCACAGGGCCGGTGGATCGGCAAGGGCCTCGGCGTCGGCCTCCTCGGCACCGCCAAGCAGGTCAAGTCCGCGGCCGAGAAGCTCGCCGGGATCGTCCGCACCAGCCTCGCCCCCGGCAGGCGCCGCTCCGGAGCCCTCGGCAAGATCAGCGGCGACAGCAAGGCGCTGCTCCGGCTCGCCAACCGGGACGCGTCGATCGCGACCCGGCTCAAGGACGCCCGCAAGAAGCTCGCCGACCAGGTCAAGGCGCGCGACAAGCTGTCCGCGGACATCCGTAAGGGCGTCATGGACAGCGCGAACATCACACAGCTGGTCCAGGACGTCCCCGTCACCGCCTCGTCCCTCCTGTCCGGGCTCAGCGCCAAGGTCGCCCAGGCCACACAGTTCGCCGCCAACCTGGCGAGGCTGCGCAAGAAGGGCGTGTCCGGCGACCTGATCGCACAGATCGCGTCCGCCGGCGTCGACCAGGGCTCCGCCTCGGCGGCCGCGCTCGCCCAGGCATCGTCCGCCCAGATCAAGCAGATCAACGCCCAGCAGGCCGCCCTCGGCAAGGCCGCGACGTCCGCCGGAGCCGTCGCCGGGAACGCCATGTACGGCAGCGGCATCCAGGCAGCACAGGGCCTCATCAAGGGCCTGGCGAGCCAGCAGAAAGCCATCGAGAAGCAGATGGTGACGATCGCCAAGGGCATGACCAAGGCGATCAAGAAGGCACTCGGCATCAACTCGCCCTCCAAGGTCATGGCCCGAGAGGTCGGCCGCCACATTCCCACGGGTGTCGAGGCCGGCGCCGAAGGCAACCGCAGCGGCCTGGACCAGACGATGCGCCACCTCGTCGACGTCCCCGGCATGCGCCAGCTGCAGCCCGCTACGGGGCAAGGCGCAGGCACCGCACAGGAGCGCCTCATCATCGAGCTCGCCGGGGCACCGGAGTTCAAGACGCTCATCCGCGGCATCGTCCGCAAGGACGGCCGAGGCGACGTCCAGCGCGCATTCGGATACGGAAAGAAGGAGGCGTAGAACGTGCCGGAGCGTCGGACGGAGCTGCAGATCGGCGGAACCTGGACCAACGTCACGACCGACGTGCGGGAGAGCGCCCCGATCACGATCGATCGGGGCGCGGCCGACGAGGCCACGTCCAGCGACCCCTCAAAGTGCACGCTCACCCTGAACAACCGGCACGGCAAGTACTCCCCCCGCAACCCGCTCTCCCCGTACTACGGGCTGATCGGCAGGAACACGCCCCTCAGGGTCAGCGTCAAGGGCCTGGAGTCCTACCTGGCGGTGGAGGGCATCGCCACGTCCTACGCCCGCACACCGGACGCGGCAGCGCTCGACATCGTGGGGGACATCGACCTGCGTGCCGAGGTCACCATGGACTGGAATGAGCCCGGCATTCATCCCCTGGTCGGGAAATGGATCTCGGCTACCAACCAGCGGTCCTACGCGCTGAGTGTGGATTCCGGGACGCTCTCCATCTGGTGGTCGACGGCCGGGACGGCAGGCGTGTCTGTCTCCCGGACTCTGCCGGACCTGCCGCGGCGCGCGGCACTGCGGGGCACGCTGGACGTGAACAACGGGTCGGGCGGATACACCGTCAACCTGTACTGGGCTGAGTCCCTGGACGGGCCGTGGACGGCGGTAGGTGCCTCGTACACCACGACTCCGGCCACGAGCATCTACGTGAGCACCGCGCCGCTGGAACTG
The DNA here is from genome assembly GCF_042749285.1 of Streptomyces sp. NPDC059499. Classification (NCBI taxonomy): domain Bacteria; kingdom Bacillati; phylum Actinomycetota; class Actinomycetes; order Kitasatosporales; family Streptomycetaceae; genus Streptomyces; species Streptomyces sp. NPDC059499. The sequence goes on along the minus strand of NZ_JBHYTT010000011.1, from coordinate 228,841 downwards.
GCCCCGCCCAACCTGGCGGGGGCAGTGCTCATGCAGGGCCGCATCCACCGCGCCGAGGTGCGGTCCGGTATCGGCGGCACCGTCGTCGCATCCCCGGACGTCCGGGCCCTGGCCGAGGGCGCCACAGGATGGACGGACAGTGCCGGCCGGGTGTGGACGCTGGGCGCAGGCGCATCGATCAGCGACCGGCAGTACCGGTTCCACGGGGAGGTCAGCGCCTGGCCGTCCCGCTGGGATGTATCGGGTGCCGACGTCTACGTGCCGATCGAGGCAGCTGGTATCACGCGGCGGACAGGCCAGGGCAAGAAGGCCCTCGACTCGACGCTGCGGCGCAGGATCCCGTCCGCCTCGGGGCTGCTTGCGTACTGGCCGATGGAGGACGGGCAGGACGCGGCCTCCGCGTACTCGCCGCTGCCGGATGTGCGGCCGATGACGTTGACCGGATTCGACTTCGCAGCGGACGACACCCTCGGCGGCGCGGCCGCCCTGCCGAAGGCGAAGAACCCCGCCACCCTGCGTGCGACCGTGCCGCGCTCCGCCACGGCCGGCTGGCAGGTCGAGTGGGTCTACAACCTGCCCGCCCTGCCGGCTGTGCAGACGGAGATGATGCGGCTGTCGGTCACCGGGGCCACCATGCGCACGGTCATCCTCTACGCCTCTGCCGCTGCGATCCGCCTGGAGGTGCAGAGCTCCGACGGCACGGTGATCGGCGCATTCACCTACAGCGACGCAGGAGCCCTGAGCGCGTTCGTCGGGAAATGGAACCGGCTGGCGATCTACACCGGCGACTACGGGGGCGGCGCCACCCTGGTCACGGCGACCTGGCGTGACGTCACCACGAATTTCAGGTACTTCATTGCCACCGCCCCGACCACAGGCCAGGGCCGAATCGACAGCGTGTCCGCCGCATGGGGGGCGGCCCTGGAGGGCACGGCGATCGGGCACCTGGCGGTTTTCTCCACGCCCGGTACCGGCGTCCTCGACGCCCCGCCAACAACGACGATCTTTGAGGGCGCCGACGATGGATTCCTCGGCGAGACGGCCCTGGCCCGGCTGGTCCGGCTCGGTGCCGAGGAGTCCGCCCAGCTCGACATCTCTGTGCGTGGCGTGGACTACCTCACCCCGTCCGAGCGGATGGGACCACAGCGGCCGGGGACGCTCCTCGATCTGCTCGAGGAGTGCGCGGAGACCGACGGCGGCATCCTGTACGAGCACCTGGACCGCACCGCCCTGGTGTACCGAGACCGCCAGTCCCTGTACAACCAGGCCGTCGGCCTGGCCCTCGACTACACCGTCCAAGGGGAAGTGCCGCCCCCGCTGGAGCCCGCACCGGACGACCAGGCAGTACGGAACGACGTCACCGTGACCCGCTCCGGCGGCTCCTCGGGGCGTGCGGTCCTCGAGTCCGGTCCCCTGTCCGTACAGCCACCACCAGCCGGGATCGGCCCGTACGACGAGGCCCTCACCCTGTCTCTGTACACGGACACACAGCCCGCGCTGATCGCCCAGTGGCGCATGCACCTGGGCACCTGGGACGAAGAGCGCTACCCCACGATCACCGTGTGGCTGCACGCCGCCCCACACCTCATCGGCGACGTCCTCGGCCTCGACATCGGGGACCGGGTCACCATCGACAACACCCCGCCGCAGCTGCCCCCGGGGCTCATCGACCAGCAGATGCGCGGCTACACCGAGGTCCTCGGCCTGTACGACTGGACGCTGTCCATGAACTGCGTACCCGCCGGCCCTTGGACAGTGGGCGTGCTGGAGGATCCCGTGCTCGGCCGGGCGGACACGGACGGGTCGCAGCTCGCATCGTCGGCGACGAGCACGGCCACCTCGTGGTCTGTCGCAGTGACGGCTGGCCCGTTGTGGATCACCACGGCCACCAGGCCTGCAGAGTTCCCGTTCTCCGTCACGTGCGGGGGCGAGGAGGTCACCGTCACCGCGATCAGTGGGGCGAGCTCGCCGCAGACGTTCACCGTGACCCGGTCCGTGAACGGAATCGCGAAACCCCAGACGGCCGGCACCTCGCTGTCCCTCACTCATCCGATGCGCGCCGCACTGTAGGAGGACGCATGCCCATTCCCGCAGGCGGGATTGTTACCGCCGGGCAGCTCGCCCGGATGCAGCCAGTCGTCAACGAGGCGACCGGGTCCAGCAACCTCGCGCTGACGACCACGGAAGCCGACGTCGCCGGGGCGACAATCACCCTGACCACCACCACCGCGAACGCCCGGTACGTGGTCACTGGCACCTTCGTTTTCGACATCACATCAGCCACCACCGCTCTCGCCGAGGGCATCCTGCACGTCGACGGAGTTCAGGCCTCCGGCAACGCGCGGTGGTCCGGCGAGGTCACCACCGACTTCGGCACGGCGGCACAACAGTGGTCCGGGATCCTCGCCTCGGCCGGGTCGCACACCCTGAAACTCCGCGGCGTGATGTCCTCGGGCACGGGGATTCAAGTTCTCGGCGCGTTCACTCGCATCATCGCGACCGTCTACGAGGTGGTCTGATGACCCTGCTCAACCTGCCCGCCCTGTCCCTGTCCGGGTTCTACTCGACGAACGAGCTCGTGCCCACGACCTTGAAGGTCGATCTCTCGACGGCGACGTGGTCCACGATCATGCGCGTCGTCGTCCCCGTCGCGGCGGGCGATCTCCTCGACGTGTCCGCCTGGTTCAAGGTCACCAACGATCTGGGGTACAACGTTGGCGTCGGCGCCCATCTCTGGGCCTACGACGTGGACGACGGGGCCCCGGTCCCCCGGCCCGCAGAGTCATGGTGGCGTCTCGACCCCGACGCGGGCAGCGTCGGTATGAACGTCACTCCGGACATGCACCACCTGACTCTGCCGGTGGCCCTCCCGTACCAGGTGCCAGACGACTGGCCGGACGGGCACCGGATCACGATCGCGCTCCGCGCCGACGCGCACAGCACCGCGTGGAAGCCGAACCACAGCCTGACCGTGGACCAGGTCGGCCGCCTCACCGCCCGCCGATACACCACCGTCTGACCCTCTACTGAACCGCCCCTGCCCCGCGCCCGCCGGGGCCTTTCGCATGTCTGGAGGCCGACATGGCCACACCACCGTCTGCTGCCGCATTCCTCAAGGCCCTGCAGGACGAGGGGCTCATCGTCGTCCAGGTCGGCGACTGGGCCACGCACAACCGCAACCACAAGGGCCCGTGGGGACCGGTCCACGGGGTGATGATCCACCACACCGTGACCAAGGGCACCGCCGCCACGGTGGCCCTGTGCCGTACTGGGCACAGCGACCTGCCCGGCCCGCTGTGCCACGGCGTCATCGCCAAGGACGGCCGGGTGCACCTGGTCGGCTACGGCCGCACCAACCATGCCGGCCTCGGCGACGACGACGTCCTCCAGGCCGTCATCGACGAGCAGGACCTGCCGCCCGACAACGAGGCCAACACCGACGGCAACCGCGCCTTCTACGGGTTCGAGTGCGAGAACCTCGGCGACGGCGAGGACCCATGGCCCGCCGTGCAGCTCGAGGCGATCGAGAAAGCCGCGGCCGCTGTCTGCCGGATGCACGGCTGGGACGGCGCATCGGTGGTCGGCCACCTCGAGTGGCAGCCCGGCAAAGTCGACCCGCGCGGTTTCACCATGGCCTCGATGCGGGCCCGGGTCGACGAGCGCCTCGAGCGCCTGGACGACACCGAGCCCACGCCGGTCCCGCCCAAGACGCCGGTCACCCCGGCCAAGCCCAAGCCGCAGGCGCCGGCCTTTCCCGGCCGCGCCGCCTTCCGCCTGGGCGCCCGGAACAAGCACGCGCTGCAGCTGCAGGAGTGGCTGCAGGCAGGCCGGTGGGGACCGCGGTACACCGTCGGCCCGTCGATGCTCATGACGGCCAAGGACCTCGAGAAGGTGCGCGCCCTGCAGCGGCACTACCTGTCCAAGCTCGGCCCCGCCGACGGCGACGTCGGCCCACTCACCTGGAAGTACGCATACGAGGTCGCCCACGGCCTCAGAAAGAAGTGATCATGACTGGACTGTTCATCTCCATAATGCGCACCCTCGTGCCCCTGGTCGCCGGATGGGTGATCAGCCTCGCCCTATGGGCAGGGATCGACGTCGACTCGCAGCAGGTCGTGACAGCCGTGACGGTGCTCCTGGCCGTCGCCTACTACGCCCTGTTCCGAGTCCTCGAGCTCCTCGGCCAGCGCGCCCGCGGCGACCTCCTGCAGAGGCTGGCGGGATTCGCCCTCGGCTGGGCGCGGCCGCCGGCGTACGTGGCCGACGACCCGATGGCGACGACGTACCGCGGACCGGTGGGCACCTGACCGCCTTAGCCCTCGGGGAGCTCGGCCGGGGCGTGACTGCCCCATGCACAGGAGGTACAGCACGTGGACGCTGCGACGCTCGCCGCCGTCGGAACCATCGTCGTCGGGCTCGCCGCGGCCGCGGCCGCGCTGATCGGACAGCGCAGCAATGCGCGGGCATCGCATCAGGGTGCGGTGATGACCGGCTACGGCGGGCTGGTCGACAACCTGCAGGAGGAACGAGACACCCTGCGGACGGAGCGCGACGCCCTGCGGGCAGAGCTCACTGCGGCGTATGCCGAGCTCGCAGGGGAGCGCGCGAACAAGGCCGAGCTGCAGGCGCGAGTCGCGCAGCTGCAGGTAGACATCGCCGAACGTGACCGACAGATCGCCGCCCTGGGAGGGCCGACACAGTGACGACCCGCACCCAGCCCCGCCACGGCGCCCAGGGGATCCTGGCCAGGCGCTGGCGCTCTCTGGCTGTGACAGCAGTTCTTGCGATCCTCGCGGGGGCTATCGTCCTGGTCTGGCTGCGGATCGAGGCCGAGGCGGACCGCACGCTGCAGGTCGCGGCCGAGGCCGACCGCCGCGGCGACGCGGTATCGACCCTGGCAGGTGACGTACGGGTCCTGCGCGCCCAAATTCAGGCGCGGGGCGGGACGCCGGCGGCGCCTGACCCGGCGGCAGCGATCGAGGATTTGCCGGACCGGGTGGAGGTGCCCGTACCGATACCAGGTCCGCCAGGTCCTCGAGGTGCCACCGGCCAGGCGGGCGAGACCGGGCCGCCCGGGCCTGCGGTTACCGGTGAGCCCGGGGCGACCGGCCCGGCCGGGCCCGCGGTGACCGGACCTGCAGGAGCCGACGGGAAGGACGGGGCCGACGGCAAGGACGGGGCGGACGGGGCCACCGGCCCTCGAGGACCTGCAGGACCGGAGTGCCCCGACGGGTACAGCCTGCAGCCGCCGCCGGGAGATCCGGACGGCCTCATGTGCCGGCGGACCAACGCACCGCCACCCACGTCCCCCGACCCCGTAACTCCCGGCCCCTCTACGGCCGCCCTCATACCCGAGCGGCGCCGTCCATGAACCGTGCCCCCTGCCCACCCCTCACCGGGGTGGGCAGGGGGCGCTTTTCGTGCGTCCGGGGTCCGCGCTGCAGGCGCGCCCGCTACTGTGGCCGAAGCGCCCTCCGCGGACCCGACTCCCCGGAGGGCCGCCCCATGTCTGCGCCCGCCGCTACGATCGGGCGCCATGAGCGAGTTGAAGATCCGATACAGCATCATTCCGCCCGGTGTCGGCCCGGACGATTACGAGTCGGCGGACCTCGAGCAGCGCGACGAGGTAGTGACCATCCCCGGCGAGGAACCCACCCTCGAGACCATCCACGCCACGCTCAAAGCACGGCTTGCCACCGGCTCCGGGGTGGCGATCCTGAAGATCCGGCGCCCCGGGGACGAGGACTAGACCCTGCGCTGAGCGTCCTCCAACCGCGCCTGGTAGTACGCGTGGTCACGTGGGTAGCCGGTCAACCCTGGCAGTGCCGCACGCATCCCGTCCGCTGCGGCCTGCCAGTCCCGGCACGCGTACGCCGCGTCCGCCGACTGCAGCATCGCCCGGGTCGGGTTGAGCCAGTACAGCCAGCCCGGCCGGTCCGACTCCTCGGGTACCTGCAGCGCAAGTTCCAGGGCCTCGTCCGCCAGGCGCCGCGCCCGCTCCCGCTCGCTCAGCGCGGCCGCCGCGGCGGCCGCCTGGTGCGCGGCCACCGACGCGGCCGCCGGGGACAGGCCGACCGTCAGCCGTGCAGCCTCAGCGGTACGCAGCGCCCGCACCGGGTCACCGTGCCGTAGGGAGTAGTACGAGCGGATGCGGTGCACCCACGACGCCATGTCAGTGTGGCCGCCGTCGACAGCCCACCCGTGCGCCACATCGATCCATGCGAGCGCCGGCCCCGTGCGCTGCTCCTGCCAGGCCACCCACGACAACCAGTGCGCGTGCTCTGCGGCGAGGAGCATCAGCCGATCGGCGGCCGGTCCGGTCGTCCCGGGAATGAGCAGGGTGACGGCATCGAGCTGCGAGCGGACCACCGGCCACAGGTCAAGGCCGCCGATCTCGTCCTCGGCCCGCCGGTGCTGCGCGAGGACCTCGCCGATCCAGTCAGCCGTTCGCAGGTCGGTGCGCCCAGTGACGTGCCCGTGCGCGATCCGCTCCCGTAGCTCTACGGGCGGTGCCCAGTCGTCAAGGTCCGGGCGGCGAGCAGCCATGGTGAGCTCTGGGGGCACGCGTAATCCTTCGGTGATGCGGGCGCGCACCTCGGCTGATGTCACCTGCCTGCGGCCCGACTCGATCGCGGAAATGTGAGGCTGCGGCATGCCCACGTACGGCTCGAGGTCGCGCTGCGATAAGCCCGCGGCCCGGCGGTATTCGCGCAGGATGGCAGCCCAGTCTTGTCTCGCCCATGCTGCGCGCAGGGCGACGTCTGCCCAGAGTCCCCGACTACTCATGCCGGGACGATACGCCCGCCTGATACAGCCTGTGTATCGGATCGGGCGGATGTCCTCCGGACGATGGTGCTCCCAGCCGAGTCGGGTCGGAGAGAGGTCACGATGGCAGGCACACCAGCCCCCGCACCACCGGACAGCGGGCAGGCCGCGTACATAGAGCTGCTCGAGCACACGCACCCGCATAGCGGATGTGCAGCATGTGCAAACGAGTCGGCCTGTCCGGAGCGTGCGCGCCTGTACAAGGTGTGGGAGGCGAGGCGCTGATGGCTATCTCCATTCCCTACATCACGCTTCGCGAGGGAGAGGAGCCCTGCAGCGTCGACTCCCTCCGGGCAACGTTCAGGCCCGACGGCCGGCACCGCATCGGTTATTGGGACCAGACCGACGACGACTCAGGCCCCGGCGGCGAGTTGTGGGGACGGTGCTCCCAGCAGATCGGACGTGACGGCAGACCCACGGGGCAGCCTGTGTGGAGCCTCGTCCACCCGTCTCGCCAGCGTGAGTGCATGGCGATGTTCCGGTGCCAGGTCTGCGTGGGCCCCACCAAGATTGCCGGGGGCTATCTGTTCCTCGAGAGCAGGGCAGGCCAGCCGTCTGCGGCAGGCGAGCCGGTGCTCAGCGCCCAGCCCCCCGTCTGTCTGGCTCACGCGCTCGAGGCCACCCAGCACTGCGCGCACCTGTCCAGGCACGGGCACCGGGCGCTGCTCGTCCGGCGGGCACCCATATACGGCGTCATCGGCACGCCGTACCAGTGGGGTGCCTCAGGGTGGCGTGTGCTGGACGGTGACGACACGCCGGTGCCGTACGGCAGCCCAGACCTGCAAGTCCTGCTGGCCTCGCAGCTGGTGCGGCAGTTACGGGACTACAGCGTCGTCGACCTGGCAGAGCTCAGCGATGGTGGCGCCAAGGCGCCGTCCCTCATCGCCACCTGACACCCGCCTGCGGCTGCCCCGCCGCCGATCGGCCGCAGGCGGGCCTACTCCCGGACGAGGTCGGCGAGCGTGATGCCGAGCGCCTCCGCCATCAGGAGCAGATCGCTGTACCGCGGGTCGCTGGTGCCGCGCTCGATGCGCTGCAGTGTGCGCCGGTCGATACCGGTCATCTCCGCGAAAGCTTCCTGTGTGGCGGGCAGGCCTGTGCGCAGGACCCGGATGCGTTCCCCCAGGTCCCGACGTCGTTCGTAGATCCGTTCCGGGAGGTCTCGGGGCACTCGACAAAACTCTGACCTGCATGATCTCGTGTCAGCGTCAGCCGTGACGCTTTTTGAGACACCCCCCTTACGGCCGTCCGTTCGCCGAGCACCCCCGGCGGGCGGGCGGTCTTTCTGCGTCCGCGCCCAATCGGCTGGGAGACGTGGGAGACAGGATGGGAGATGATCATGCAGCGTCGTTGCATCACGCTGCGAGATACTGCTAGATAGCGCGAGATACCATCAGCGCTACCTTGCAGGTCAGCGACATACATGCAGGTGGAGCGGTCGCCAGCATGGGAGCCCTATGGAACGACAAGATCTTCTGGGAGACCAAGAAGGCTTGATCTGCGGTCTTCGGATCCGCAGGGCCGATCTGTCCGCACCCGGTACGCGCGGCTTCCCGACGGGAGGCCCTGCGTACCGGGTGCGGGCGTTTCCGCGACGCGTCGGGGCTGCCGTCGGTGAGCCCTTGACCCGCGTAGTCCTCGGCGGTGCACAGAAGCTGGACCCGTCCCGCTGCGTCCCGTCCCGCTGCGTCCCGTCCTGTCCGCCTTCCTGCCTGTCCGCCTTCCTACCTGTCCGCGTCAGGCTCCCGGGAGGAGGTGGCGGTAACTGTCCGGGTTCTCCCGGAGGTAGGTGGCCAGGTTCTTCGCCGGGTGCCCCGTGAGGGTGGGGACGGCATCCGAGAGCGCGGCCATCTCACCGGCCGCGATGGCCTCGTACGAGGTGACCCAGCCGGCCACTTCCCAGTCCTCGGCCCCGTAGTGCGCACGGGAGGCGTAGGCCTCCTCCCTGGTCTCGGGGACGTAGCGGATCGTCCGTCCCGTGCAGCGGCTCAGCTCGTGGGCCGCCTCGGCGAGGGTGAATGCCTCCGGACCTGTGAGGTCGTACGTCGCGCCGTCGTGGCCGACGCCCTCGTCCAGCAGGACGGCTGACGCCGCGTCCGCGATGTCCTCGTGCGCCACGGCCGACACCCGGCCCTCTCCGGCCGGACCGCGCAGGATCCCGTCGGCGCCCGTCATCGCGGGGAGCCCCGCCAGGTACCAGCTGTCGCGCAGGAAGGTGTACCGCACTCCGGTCATCCGGATGTGCGCCTCGGTGTGCCAGTGGTCGCGCCCGAAGGTGAACGTCGCGTCAGGTGCGGCGGCGAGGAAGGACACGTACACGATGCGCTCGACCCCCACGGCCACGGCCGCGTCGACGGCGGTGATGTGCTGGCCCACCCGGTCGGGGCTCTCGTGGGCGGAGACGAGGAACAGAGTGTGCGCACCGTCGAGCGCGCGGCGCATGGCCTCCCCGTCACCGTAGGGGGCGGGCGGCGCGAGGTCCGCTCCGGGCAGCCGGGGCAGCCGTGCCGGATCGCGTCCGAGGAGCCGTACGGGGCCGCCGGTACGGGCGAGCCGTCCGGCGACCCGGCCGCCCACCGCCCCGCTCGCCCCGGTCACCGCCACGAGGGGGCCGATCACAGCGCCTCACCCTCCTTCTGCGCCGTCTCATGGGTCCACGGGCGCACCTCCACGACCGCGTTCACCGGGAGCGGGCCGTAGATGTGCGGGAACTCCTCGCCGCCGGGCTTCATGGCCTCGTAGCGCACGGGGACTTGGAGCCGGTCCGGGTCGATGACCAGCACCACCAGGTCCCGGTCGCCGGAGCCGTACAGCATCCGGGCGACACCGGGGAGCTGGTGCGGCAGCGAGCAGTGGATGAAACCCTCTTCGCGCAGGGTGCGGCCGCGGGTGGACATCTCGTACGTCCCGGTCCCTCGTGCCGCTTGCCACAGGGGCTCTTCGGCGAGGTGCAGCAAGTGTTCGGTCATCGGGCCACGCTAAGGGGTGTCGGTTGCCTCCAGAAGCTTCGCCTCGGTCCGCGCGTCGAGGCCGACAGGAGGCCTGTCCGGCCGCTGCGGGGCCTTGCCGCCCCGCTCGCGCATCCACTGCCAGGTGTCGGCCACCGTGTCGCCCACGGGTCTGCACCGCAGCCCGGCGGCATGGGCCTTGGCGACGTCGCCCCGGTGCAAGGAGTCGTAGAGCTCGCCGGCGGGCAGCCAGACCGGCAAGTCGCTCCAGGGTTCGACTCCTGCCGCGAGGAGCACCTCCGGGTCGGTCCAGCGCAGGTCGGCTCGCGAGCCGGTGACCCGGACACAGGTGTCGAGCAGCTCGCCCATGGTGGTGTGACCGGGGTGGCTGACCGTGTTGTACGCGCCGCCCAGACCGGCCGCCGCGGCGTCCAGGATCCAGCTCGCCAGGTCGCGGGCGTCGATGTACTGGAGTGCGGCGTCCCGTGGCCCCGGGGTGACGACGGGGCCGCCGCGGGCCGTCCGCTCGAGCCACCACGGCAGCCGGCCCACGTTCTCGCCGGGCCCGAGGATCAGGCCGGCCCGGGCCAGCAGCGCCCGGTCACCGAAGACGTCGAGCGCCGCCAGTTCACCGCCGCGCTTGGCCAGGGCGTACGGGACGTCCGCGCCCGCATCGGGAGAGGCGCCGGCGACCAGCGGGCCGTCCTCGGGCAGCCCGGCCGGGGTGGGGTATGCGTACACGGAACGGCTGGAGACGTAGGTGTAGTGCCCGGTCCGGCCGGCCAGCAGACGGGCCGCGTCCCGTACGGCGGAAGGGGCGCCGCTCCAGGTGTCGACGGTCAGGTCCCACGTTCCTTCGGCCAGTGAGGCGAGGCCGTCCCCGCCCGCCGTACGGTCACCGGTCAGTACCCGCACACCCGGCGGTGCCGCGTGGTGGCCGCGGTGGAACACCGTGACCTGCCAGCCGCGGGTGAGCGCCGCGTCGGTGACGGCACGGCCGACGAATTCGGTGCCGCCCAGCATCAGGATCTTCATGGGATGACCTTGCCCGTCGTGGCCTCTGCGGGAAACGGTGCCTCGCTGTCGGCAGAACGGGGAACTCTCCGCGGTTCAGGGCGTATGCGCGAGAGGGCTGCGGTTGCGCAGCAGCCACTGGTGGTAGCCCGCCGCCCGCCGGGCCGCTTCGCGGTACGCCGCTTCCAGCTCCCCGTACACCACGTCCGTGTCGGCACCCGTCCGGGAGACCAGCATCAGCCGCACCGCGAGCGGGTCGCCGCGCAGGGGGCGGATCGCCATGTCGTCGCGCGGGCCCGAGGTGGGCTGGCAGGGAGCGACCGCTTCGCCGAGTACGACCAGGGAGGCCGCCGTGAGGTAGTCCCCGTGCAGGACGGGCGGGTCGAGGCCGGCGGCACCGAGCACCCTGCGTACGCCGTCCCACTCGCCGTCCACCGACGGGTCGACCATCCAGCGGTCGGCTGCCAGATCGCCGAGGTCCACCACGGGGCTGCCCGCCGCGGGATGGTCGCGCGACAGCGAGATGAACTGTGGTTCCCGGTCCAGGAGTACACGCCGGTCCAGGCCCTCCGGAACGTCCAGCGGGAAGCCCTCCACCTCGTGCACGAACGCGACGTCGAGCCGGCCCGCCGCGACCGTGCGCAGCAGCGTCCGGGCGGAGACGTCGACGCGCAGCGAGATGTCCGTGCCGGGCAGCCGCACCCGCAGTCTGCGCAGCCAGCCGCCGATGACCCTGCTCGCGGTGGATCCGATGCGGAGCCGGGGGCCTTCCGCGCGGGCCGCCTCGGCCTCCGCCAGGGCGGCTCCGACCAGCGATGTCATTCCGTCGACCAGGGGGCGTGCCCTGCTGAGGACGGCGCGTCCGAGCAAGGTCGGCCGGCAGCCGGTCCGTTCACGCCGGAAGAGCTCCGCCCCCAGCGACTTCTCGATCCGCTGCAGCTGGGTCGTCAGGGAGGGCTGGCTCACGCCGAGCCGGCGGGCCGCTTGGTGCAGGCTGCCCGTGTCGGCGATGGCGCAGAGCGCCTTGAGGTGTCTCACCTCGAGCTCCATGGCGAGGAGCGTATGGCGGTCCGCACGGGCCGCACCAGACTGCTCAACCCCACTAAACAGCCTCAATTCAGGGAGTGTTGGGGCGCCGTGAATGTGCGGTTGCTGTGCTGGTGCTGTGGGGGCGATAGGGCGGCGTTATCGCCGGTTGACATCATCCGCTGCCGCCCGGCCGCGCAACACACTCTCTCCGTACCCCCCACCCGTTCCCTGTCCGGTCCGCCGGACAGGGTTCATCGGACAGGTAGGAGAACCCCCCATGAGACACCCCAGGACAGTCATCATGTCGGCCGTGGCCGGTCTCGGCCTCACCCTCGCCGCCGCCCTGGGCGCCACGCCCGCGGTCGCCACGCCGGCTCCTGTCGCTCCCTCCACCTCCGTGACGGCCGCTCAGGCCGGCTACGCCGCGTACGCCGGATCCAGCGAGAACGCCGCAGCGAACAAGGCCTTCTTCGACGCCGTCATGAAGTCGGTCGCCGAGAAGCGCGCCGCCAAGCCGGGCGCGCAGGCTGTCACCGTGATCTACAACGCCGCCAACGCCCCGAGCTTCCGCAGCCAGATAGCGAGCAGCACGAGCATCTGGAACAGCTCGGTCGCCAACGTCAGGCTGCAGGAGGGTTCCAACGCCGACTTCAGCTACTACGAGGGCAATGACTCACGGGGCTCGTACGCGAGCACCGACGGGCACGGCAGCGGCTACATCTTCCTCGACTACGCCCAGAACCAGCAGTACAACTCGACCCGCGTCACCGCCCACGAGACCGGGCACGTGCTCGGGCTGCCGGACCACTACACCGGCCCGTGCAGCGAGCTCATGTCCGGTGGTGGCCCCGGAACGTCCTGCACGAACGCCTACCCGAACGCGACCGAGCGCTCGCGGGTGAACACCCTGTGGCAGAACGGCCTCGCCGCGGCCCTCGCCCGTACCGCTTCCTGACACCGCCGTACCAGTGCCGTAGGGGCCGCTCCGGAGCGGCCCCTACGCGCATGCCGGACGTCGTCGTCAGGCAAGCTCCAGCGGGAAGGCACCACGGTGGCCGGTCCCCGCCCCTTCGGCCGGACGCGCCTCGAACTCCGGGCAGCTCCAGATCTCCTGGACCAGTCCCGTCCGCCTGTCCCACAGGTCGGCGACATCTCCGCCGCCTGCCGCGTCGCGGTAGGCGTCCTTCGCCCCGCGGAAGCAGGCGAGCCCGCCGGAAAGCCCGCGGACCGGTACGGGGAAGTAGTCCGAGAAGGCGCAGGCGATGCACGTCTGGAGACGGATACCGGGCGGCAGGATGCGCTGGATCGTCGCCAGGGCGGACGCGAAGTCGCTCTCTGCCCGGTTCGATTCGTACGCCGCACCGTCCAGATGGAGGGCGAGGTACAGATCCGGGTCTGCGCGGCGCAGCGACAGCAGGCAACTGAGCGTGACCTGGCGGACCGTGCCCGAGACGAGGACCGGAAGCGGCAGGTCCCACTCGAGGACGCAGTCGCTGAGCGAACCGTCCACCAGGTCGAACGCCCCGCTTTCGGGCGGCACCGCGGCCACGGGGCTCAGGCTGTCGAAGCTCTCGCCCCCGAATTCCGCACCCCTGACGCGGATCCGGAGTTGCTGCCCGTCCGTGGTGAGGATGACCGGCTCGGAACCGTGACGGTCCCGGTACCAGCCTGCCCACGACTCATCTGTCATGTGCAGGGACTGTAGTCCGTGTCCGGTGCCGCCACGGTGGCACCCTCCCCTTCTCCCTCGCCGCTGCCTGACCTCTGTTCAGACTGCGTACGGTTCACGCCACATGGGCCACATGGAGGGCCCGTCCGGGAGGTCCACGGTCTTGCCCATGAAGGTGAACCCGAGCCGCTCGTAGAGGCCTCGGCTGCGCTCGCTGCTCGCCTCCAGATAGGCCGGCACGCCCTCGCGGTCGCACCGCTCCAGCACCTCGGTGATGAGCGCTTCCCCGATCCCCTCCCCCTGGCGCTCCGGCGAGACGCCGATCATCAGCAGATACTCGTGGGCGCGGTCGTGCGGGTGGACGGCGCCCGTCAGCCTCCCGATCAGTTCGGCCCGTTCGTTGTCGGGATCCGCGGTCTCCCGCATGAGTGCGGGGGTGTCGTCGTCCCCCTCGGGTGCTCCCGCCGGTACCGGGAGCCAGAGGGCCACGGCCGTGCCGTCCTCCAGGATGTCGATCCGGCCGCCCGCGAGCGTGATGTCGGCGAAGACGCCGAGGAACTTCCCGTGCACCGCGCGCCGGTGCTCCTCGTCCGGAAAGACCCAGCTGCTCACCGGGTCGTCGTGGAACGCCTCGTCCAGGATCCGTACGACCTGGTCCCTGTCCCGCTCGTCCGCCTGCCGTATGCGTACACCCATGACCGGCCCCGCCCCTTCGTCCCCGATGTGATGGTCCCAACCGACCTTCGGGATCCTAGAGTTGTATCGGGGTGCCGGTCACGGAGGCCTCGGCTCAGTGCGTCCTGCGGGTGACGAACTCGGCCAGGGCGAGCAGGTCGCCGGCAGCGGCCGGGTCGGGCACCGCACGGGACAGATGGTGGACCGCCCGGGCCATCCGGTCCGCCGCGCACATCTGCGCCCAGTCCCGGCCGCCCGCCCGGTCCACTGCGCCGGCTGCCCTGCTCACCTCGTCCGGAGTGTTCATGGCTCCCCGGTAGAGCGCGGCCAGCTCGGCGGCAGCGGGCGTGCCCGAGGTGAGAGCGGCCACCACCGGCAGGGACTTCTTGTGGGCCGACAGATCCGCCCCGACCGGCTTGCCCGTGCGGTCCGTGTCCCCCCAGATTCCGATCAGGTCGTCGATGAGCTGGAAGGCCAGACCCGCCTCCCTCCCGAAGCCGTCCATGGCCCCCACCGCCCGCTCCCCGGCCCCCGCGTACAGGGCGCCGAGGGCACAGGCGCAGCCGAGCAGCGCACCCGTCTTGGCCGTGGCCATGGTGAGGACCTCGTCCAGCGTGACGTCGTCGGGGCTGCGCTTCTCCAGGGCGCAGTCGGCCTGTTGCCCTGCACAGAGTTCGATGATGCAGGTGGACAGCCGGGTCGAAGCACGTGCGGACGCCGGGTGCGGGTCGTCGGACAGGAGTCGCTGTGCGAGGGCGAGCATGGCGTCCCCGGTGATGACGGCGTCCGGCACTCCGAACACGGCCCATGCCGTGGGCCGGTGCCTGCGGGTGGCGTCCTCGTCGATCACGTCGTCGTGGAGCAGGGTGAAGTTGTGCGCCAGCTCCACCGCGACGGCGGCCCGTACCGCGTGGTCCGGATCGCCGCCCAGCGCGCGTGCGGCGGCCAGGACCAGTGCGGGCCTGATGGCCTTGCCGGCCAGCCCCGAGGCGGGGCTTCCGTCCGCGTTCTGCCAGCCGAAGTGGTACATCGCGACCCGGCGTATGCCTCCGGGCAGCGATTCCACGGCAGCTCGCAGATGCGGGTCGACCACGCCGCGGGTGCGCTCCAGGAGCGCGGCGGCCTCGTGCCCTTCCGTCGCGGCGTCCGTACTCGTCATGGTCACGGTCACTCCTTCCGGGTGCTTCGGAGCACCTCTGTCGCGGCCCTGCGCGTACGGGCCCGGGCGGGCGTCGCCCGGGCCCGGGCGGATCACCGCCAGCGGCTGACCTCGACGTTCTCCAGGACACCGAGGGCATCCGGCACCAGGATGGCGGCGGAGTAGTAGGCCGTTACCAGGTACGAGATGATCGCCTGCTCGTCGATGCCCATGAAGCGGACCGACAGGCTCGGCTCGATCTCGTCCGGGATGCCGCTCTGCTGAAGTCCGACGACGCCCTGGTCCGCTTCACCGGTCCTCATGCAGATGATCGATGTGGTGCGGGCGTCGGTGACCGGGATCTTGTTGCAAGGGAAGATCGGAACCCCGCGCCAGGCGGGCACATGGTGCCCTCCGACCTCCACGCTCTCCGGCAGCAGCCCGCGCTTGTTGCACTCGCGGCCGAAGGCGGCGATGGCCCGCGGATGGGCGAGGAACAGATTCGACCCGCGTCGGCGCGACAGCAGTTCGTCCATGTCGTCGGGGCCGGGGGCCCCGTCGTGGGGCTGGAGCCGCTGCCCGTAGTCGCAGTTGTTGAGCAGCCCGAACTCGCGGTTGTTGATGAGCTCGTGCTCCTGGCGCTCCCTCAGCGCCTCGACGGTGAGCCGCAACTGCTGCTCGGTCTGGTTCATCGGCTGGTTGTAGAGATCGGCGACCCTGCTGTGGACCTTCAGCACGGTCTGGGCGACGCTGAGTTCGTATTCACGTGGAGCCGACTCGTAGTCGACGAACGTGTGCGGGACGACGCTCTCCCCCACATGGCCGGCGGACAGATCGATCTCCGCCTCGCCGTAGCGGTTGGTTCGCTGGTGCGGGATGGAGAGCAGTCCGGCGAGGTGGTCGCGCAGCGAGTCGGCGCGGGCCGCGAGGTTGAGCACGTCGGAGCGGCGCAGGGTCAGCAGCGTGCAGGCGGTGACGGCCCGGGCCGTGTACTCCCATGCGGCGTCGCCGTCGATCAGCGCCTGGTCACCGAAGTAGGCGCCGTCGGCGAGGACTCCGAGCACCGTCTCGTCGCCGTACGGGCCGGTGCCGACCTTCTCGACCTTTCCGTGGGCCAGCAGAAAGACGCGGTCCGCCGCGTCCCCCGAAGCGGCGAGCACCTCGCCGGCCGCCACGTCACGCTGCTCGCACCTGCGCGCCAGCTCCCCCAGCACCTCTTCGTCCCCGAAGTCCCGCAGGGCGGGCAGTTCGCCGAGCTCGGCAGGGATGACCGCGACCCGGTCGCCGGTCTGGACGAAGGTCAACCGGCCGTCCCCGACCGAATAGCTGAGCCGGCGGTTCACCCTGTACGTCCCGCCCTGCACCTGCACCCACGGCAGCATGCGCAGCAGCCACCGCGAGGTGATCTCCTGCATCTGCGGGGCGGACTTGGTCGTTGTCGCGAGGTTCCGCGCAGCCGCTGTGCCGAGACTCTGCTGCGGCGGCGGCTGCGTGTCGCGAACCTCTTCACCAACGGACATCCGACATCCTCTCGATCATGGACTGACCTGCGAGAAGAAGCCTTTCAGCAGGAGGACAGGGCGCGCTATTACACAAAAGAGTGTGACTAATCGGGCTCACGTCGGGGCACGTTGCCCTGCGTCGCGACGCGTCCTCTTTAATTTGCATCCGTCATGCAACATACCTACCCTGAGCCCATGCGCCTGACGAGATTCACCGACGTGGCACTGCGCGTACTCATGCGCCTGGCCGTCGCGACGGGGGACGAGGACCCGCCGACCACACGGGAGGTGGCGGCCACCATGCAGGTGCCCTACACCCACGCCGCGAAGGTCGTCGCCCGACTCCAGCACCTCGGCCTCGTCGACGCACGCCGCGGCCGCGGCGGCGGCCTCACCCTCACCGGAGCCGGCCGGTCGGCATCGGTCGGCGCTCTCGTGCGCCAACTGGAAGGGCCGGGCGAGGTGGTCGAGTGCGAGGGCGCCACCCCCTGCCCCCTGCGCTCCGCCTGCCGGCTGCGCTCCGCCCTCCGGGCCGCGGAGGAGGCCTTCTACGCCTCGCTCGACCCCATCGCCGTCACCGATCTCGTCTCCTCCCCCACCGGCCCCCTGCTGATCGGCATCAGCGGCACCCGACCCGCGCCGGACTGACCGGCGCACGCTCCACCGGGCGTCGATTTCGCCGCCCTAAAATATGCATCTTAAATACCAGTTCATTGGCCCCGTTGCCCTGACCCACTCCACCCCCTGAGGAGTCACCCGATGCTCTCCGAGACGTCGACCGCCACCGTCCGTGCCACCCTGCCCGCCGTCGGGGCAGGCATCGGCGACATCGCGGACCTCTTCTACCGAAAGCTGTTCGACGCCCGACCCGAGTTGCTCCGCGACCTGTTCAACCGCGGCAACCAGGCGTCCGGCACACAGCGCCAGGCTCTCGCGGGCTCCATCGCCGCCTTCGCGGCCCAGCTGGTCGAACACCCGGAGACCCGCCCCGACGCGATGCTGATCCGCATCGCCAACAAGCACGCGTCGCTCGGCATCACACCCCCGCAGTACGAGGTCGTGCACACCCATCTCTTCGCGGCCATCGCCGAGGTACTCGGTGACGCGGTCACGCCGGAAGTCGCCGCCGCCTGGGACGAGGTCTACTGGCTGATGGCCAACGCCCTGATCACCATCGAGAGCCGCCTGTACGCCCAGCAGGGCGTCGTCGCAGGTGATGTGTGGCGGGAATGGACAGTGACCTCACGGACCGATGAGACGCAGGACGTCGCCACGTTCCGGATCACCCCCTCCGACGGTGCCCCGGCTCCCGATTTCAACCCTGGCCAGTACGTCTCCGTGCAGGTCGGGCTCCCCGACGGCGCTCACCAGATACGCCAGTACAGCCTCTCCTGCGCGCCGGGTTCCGCCCTGCGTTCCCTCACGGTCAAGCGGGTACGGGGCGGAGGCACTCCTGACGGCGAGGTCTCGCAGTACCTGCACGCCCACGTGCGGGAGGGCGACCGGCTGCGCGTCTCGGCCCCGTACGGCGATCTGGTGCTCGACGACAGCGGCGCCCCGCTGCTCCTCGCCTCGGCGGGCATCGGCTGCACCCCCATGCTGTCGATGCTGGAACACCTCGTGGCGAAGGACCACCGCTCCCCCGTCACCGTGGTGCACGGCGACCGTTCGGCCGCCGATCACGCCCTGCGCGCCGACCACACCCTGCTCACCGGCAAGCTCCACGACGCCACCGCGCACTTCTGGTACGAGAACCCGGAGCCGGGCCACCCCCGGGAGCGCACCGGTACGGTCGACCTGACCGCCCTTCCGATCGCTTCCGGAACCCGCGCCTACCTCTGCGGCCCGCTGCCCTTCATGCGCGCCGTACGCTCCCAGCTGCTCGCCGAGGGTGTGCGCGCGGCCGACATCCACTACGAGGTGTTCGGCCCCGACCTCTGGCTCGCCCGGGGCTGACCGACGCCGGAGGCGGTGCCCACGGCTCGCGGAACTGTCCGGAACCACTCGCACATTGCCCGAACAGGTGGCCCGGAGGCCCGCGTTCCGGTACAAGCGCTGTACGGACACACTCCCCACGCACCAAAGGAGTCGGCCATGTCCTCACCCATGTCCGCGAGCAACTTCCTCAAGGCACTGAAGGACGAAGGGCTCACCGTCGTCCAGGTCGGCGACTGGCGTACGCACAACCGCAACCAGCAAGGCCCCTGGGGACCGGTGCACGGCGTGATGATCCATCACACCGTCACCAAGGGCACCGCCCGCACCGTCGAGATCTGCCGTGACGGCTACTCGGCCTTGCCGGGCCCGCTCTGTCACGGCGTGATCGCCAAGGACGGCCGGGTCCATCTGGTCGGCTACGGCCGCGCCAACCACGCCGGCCTCGGCGACGACGACGTCCTGCGCGCCGTCATCGCGGAGAAGGCACTGCCGACCGACAACGAGGCCAACACCGACGGAAACCGGCACTTCTACGGGTTCGAGTGCGAGAACCTCGGCGACGGCGAGGACCCCTGGCCCGCCGTCCAGCTCGAAGCCGTCGAGAAGGCCGCCGCGGCGGTCTGCCGCTTCCACGGCTGGGACGCACCCTCCGTCATCGGTCACCTGGAGTGGCAGCCGGGCAAGGTCGACCCGCGCGGCTTCTCGATGACGGGCATGCGCACCCGGATCCACGACCGGCTCAAGTAGCGGCGGGCGGTCCGCGCGCGCCGCACCGGCGGCACAATGAGTGCATGCACCACGAAGCGCTCGACCTCTCCCGGCTGCAGCCGGTTCTCCCCTCACCCCTGCAGCCGGCCGAGGACGAGCGCTTCGCCCGTCACGGCGTGACCCTGCTCCTCAAGCGCGACGATCTGATCCACCCCGACCTGCCCGGCAACAAGTGGCGGAAGCTCGCCCCCAATCTGCGGGCGGCCGCCGGACACACCGTTCTGACCTTCGGCGGGGCCTACTCCAATCACCTGCGCGCCACGGCCGCCGCCGGACGCCTGCTCGGCTTCCCCACGGTCGGGGTCGTACGCGGCGACGAACTGGCCGGCCGCCCCCTCAACCCCTCCCTCGCCCGGTGCGCGGCCGACGGCATGCGTCTGCACTTCGTGGACCGGGCCACGTACCGCTCGAAGACCGCTCCCGAGGTCCTGGACGGGCTGCTGAGCCTCTTCGGGGCGTGCACCGTCCTCCCGGAGGGCGGCAGCAACGCTCTCGCCGCACAGGGCTGCACAGCGCTCGGCCACGAGCTGCGCGGGCAGGGCGACACGGTCGCGGTGGCCTGCGGGACCGGCGGCACCCTGGCCGGGCTGGCCGCCGGACTCGGTCCGGGACAGCACGCCCTGGGCATTCCTGTGCTGCGCGGCGGCTTCCTGGAGGACGTGGTGCTGAACCTGCAGCAAGAGGCGTTCGGCGCCAGGGCCGGGCAGTGGTCCCTGGACGAGCGCTTCTACTTCGGCGGCTACGCCCGTACGACCCCGGAGCTGCACGCTTTCGCCGACGACTTCGAGGACCGCCACGGGCTGCCGGTCGAGCGGCTCTACGTGGCCAAGTTGCTGTACGCCCTGACCGCACTGGCCGCCGAGGGCGCCTTCGCCCCGGGGTCCACGGTGACCGCCGTGATCACCGGACGGCCGGACTGACCGGGCACGTCTACCGCCGGGCCCCCAGGGCTCCGGCCCTCAGCTTCCGTCCGACTCCCGGTAGGCCGCCGCCTCTTCGAGGTCGAGCCGGCGCAGCAGGGCGCGCAGCATCTCGTCGTCGATCCGCCGCTCGTCCCTGAGCTGTACGAACACCTCACGCTCGGCTCCGATCATCTCCCGCGCGAGCCGCCGGTAGGTATCGTCCGCCGATTCCCCGGTGACCGGATTGGCCGCGCCGAGCCGCTCCCACACCGCGTTGCGGCGCCGTTCCATGACGGTCCGCAGTCGTTCGGTGAGCGGTTCGGGCAGCGCGTTGCCCGGATCGGACAGCAACTCCTCCAGGCGCGCCTCCGCGGCCGTGGACGCTTCGCTCTGCGCCTGGGCCTCGGCCAGCGTCTCGGTCCGCACGTCGCGTCCCGGGAGCTTCAGCACCCTCACGAGGAGCGGCAGGGTGAGTCCCTGGATGACCAGGGTCCCGATGACGGTCGTGAAGGTCAGGAAGAGCACCAGGTTGCGGGCCGGGAAGTCCTCCCCGTCGTGCGTGACCAGCGGGATGGAGAACGCGATGGCGAGCGAGACGACGCCCCGCATCCCCGCCCAGCTCACGATGAGCGGCGAGGACCACGGCAGGTCGGGTTCGCGTTCCTTGATGCGCCGGGAGAGCCACAGGGGGAGATAGCTCGCCGGGTAGACCCAGACGAAGCGCACCACGACCACTGCGATGAACACGGCGGCCGCGTACCAGAGGGCCTCGATGACGCCGTAGGTGCCGAGCCCTCTCAGGACGAAGGGCAGCTGGAGCCCGATGAGCGCGAAGACCGCGGACTCCAGGATGAACGCGACCATCTTCCAGACCGCCGCCTCCTGGAGCCGTGTGGCGAAGTCGACCTGCCAGGAGCGGTGTCCCAGGTAGAGCGCGACGACGACCACGGCCAGCACCCCGGAGGCGTGCACCCGCTCCGCGGCCGCGTACGCCACGAAGGGGATCAGCAGCGACAGGGTGTTCTGCAGCAGCGCCTCCTTGAGGTGCGTGCGCAGCCAGTGCAGCGGCACCATCAGGACCAGACCGACACCGACTCCGCCGACCGCCGCCAGCAGGAACTCGCCGATTCCCTCGGCCCAGGTCACGCCCTCCCCGACCGCGGCGGCGAGGGCCACCCTGAAGGCGGTGATCGCGGTGGCGTCGTTCACCAGGGACTCGCCCTGGAGGATCGTCGTGACCCGGGCGGGCAGCCCGACCCGGCGCGCGATCGCGGCGGCCGTGACGGCGTCCGGCGGGGCGACCACCGCTCCGAGCACGAGCGCGGCGGTCAGCGGCAGCTCGGGCACGACCAGGTACGCCAGCCAGCCCACCGCGACGGTGGCGAAGAGTACGTACCCCACGGAGAGAAGGGCGACCGGCCGCAGATTGGCCCGCAGATCGAGGTACGAACTGTCGACCGCGGCCGTGTACAGCAGCGGAGGCAGCAGAAGCGGCAGCACGACGTGGGCGTCCAGCGTGTAATCCGGTACGCCCGGCAGATACGCCGCCAGCAGTCCCACGGCCACCAAGACCAGCGGGGCCGGCACCGGGGTCCGCCGCGCGGCCCCCGCGACCGCCGCGCTGGCCGCTACGAGTGCCACCAGCGGCAACGCGTCCATCTCACCGTCCTCGCATCCGTCGTAACGTGGCCATCATGAGTGAGTGCCTGCATGTTCTCGAAATGCCGCGCCCCGAGCCCGCCCCGCTCAGCGAAACCTGTGTCGAGTGTCTGGCCGCGGGCAGCCATCCCGTGCAGTTGCGGCTCTGTCTCACCTGCGGCCATGTCGGCTGCTGCGACTCGTCGCCCCTGAAGCACGCCACGGCGCACTTCCAGGAGACAGCTCATCCGGTCATGCGAAGTTACGAATGCGGCGACAACTGGCGCTGGTGCTTCGAGGACGGTTCGATCGTCTGACGTCTGGGTACGTCAAACCGGCGCCGGTTCTTCGCAATTGACCACCGCAGACCCCTAGCCACTGTGCGTACTCATGGGCTTACCATGAGTGACGGTCAGGGGATGGGGTCTCGGCGACACGGCATCATGGATCGCGATAGCGTCGCCGAACCACAGAACCGACGAAGACCGCATGGCTCCGGGCACTCGTCCCGGAGCCTCGAATGAGTTTGTGCCACCTTGGAGGTGAGGGTGTCCCAGATCGCAGGCGAGCCCGGGAATCAGGACTTCGTAGAGGTCCGGCTGCCCGCTGCGGGTGCCTACCTGTCGGTGCTGCGTACGGCCACGGCCGGTCTCGCAGCGCGCTTGGACTTCACTCTCGACGAGATCGAGGATCTTCGCATCGCGGTCGACGAGGCCTGCGCGATCCTGCTCCAGCAGGCCGTGCCGGGTTCCGTCCTCAGCTGCGTCTTCCGCCTCGTCGACGACTCCCTCGAGGTGACGGTGTCGGCTCCGACCACGGACGGCCGCGCTCCCGAGCGCGACACCTTCGCCTGGACGGTGCTCTCCGCACTGGCCGGCAAGGTCGACTCCACGGTCGCCGACGACCGCACGGTCAGCATCAGCCTCTACAAACAGCGCGGCGCGGGACCCGGGCCGGCGTGAGCAACGGGAACGGGGACGGTCCTGTGCGGGACGAGACGATCCGACCCGGGGTGGCGCGCCCAGCAGCCGTCCCGGAGCAACAGGCCCGGCCGCATCCGGTGGACGGTGCGGACGGGACCCAAGGCCGCACGGTCGCGGTGAAGCAGTCGCAGGCAGAGCGGGCGGGCCAGATGAGCGAGCACGGGCACCACGATCCACATGACCGCAGCGGGGCGCGGGCACTCTTCATCGAGCTGCGCGAGCTTGCCGACGGTTCGCCGGAGAAGGCGGAGCTGCGTAACCGGCTGGTGCGCATGCACCTCCCGCTCGTCGAGCACCTGGCCCGCAGATTCCGCAACCGGGGCGAGCCGCTGGACGACCTGACCCAGGTCGCGACGATCGGACTGATCAAGTCCGTGGACCGGTTCGACCCGGACCGGGGTGTCGAGTTCTCGACGTACGCGACTCCTACGGTCGTCGGCGAGATCAAGCGGCACTTCCGCGACAAGGGCTGGGCGGTGCGGGTGCCCCGCCGCCTCCAGGAGCTGCGGCTGTCGCTGACCACGGCAACCGCGGAGCTCTCCCAGCAGCACGGCCGCTCCCCGACGGTGCACGAGCTCGCGGAGCGCCTGGGCATCTCCGAGGAGGAGGTCCTGGAGGGCCTGGAATCGGCCAATGCCTACAGCACGCTCTCACTGGACGTCCCGGACACGGACGACGAGTCCCCCGCCGTGGCGGACACGCTCGGTTCCGAGGACGAGGCGCTGGAGGGCGTCGAGTACCGGGAGTCGCTCAAGCCGCTGCTCGAGGACCTCCCGCCGCGGGAGAAGCGGATTCTGCTGCTCCGCTTCTTCGGCAACATGACCCAGTCGCAGATCGCCCAGGAGGTCGGCATCTCCCAGATGCACGTCTCCCGACTACTGGCGCGCACGCTCGCACAGCTGCGCGAGCGGCTGCTTGTCGAGGAGTAGGAGCAGGCAGGAGAAGGCCCCAGGGGCACCGAATGCCCCGAGGGTGTACGAGGACTCAGGCCTCGGGGGTCGTCCGCGGCCCCCGGATGCCCAGCGCCCTCGTGGTCGCCGGGTTGAGCAGCAGCACGAGCGCCGTCACGGCGACGGCGGCGAGGGCGATCCCGGCCGGGATCAGGGCGCCCTGCGCACGCAGCAGCGTCCAGGCGACCGGCAGCGCCATGAGCTGGGTGATCAGCGCGGGGCCACGGCTCCAGCTGCGCCGCAGCAGCAGCCCGCGGGCGGCGAACAGCGGGATCAGCCCGAGTGCCAGCAGCGTGAGCCCGCCCATCTCGGCCTGCTGGGGGCTCTCGGGCCGTCCGAGCAGCCCCATGACCAGCATGTAGACCCCGCCGATGGCGAGCGCCGCCCCTTCCAGGGCACTGAGTGCGGCCACGACGGCGATCCGGCCCTGCCTCTCCGGGCCGGCCGAGGGCGACGGGGAGGGCGCGTTCTGCTGAGTACTCACGTCAGTCAGGTTGGCATCCCGGCCCGCCGAACGCGAAGTCGGGGTCGAGCCGGGGCGGAGGCCGGGCCCCCGGAGCGTCATCACTCTCCGTCACGGGCGGCGGACCGAGCGGATCAGGACTTCAGGCCGGTACCGCGCGGTAGGTACTCTGGCGGGCATGCGCGCACTTCTCGTGGTCAACCCAGCTGCCACCACTACCAGTGCGCGGACCCGTGATGTCCTCATCCACGCCCTCGCGAGCGAGATGAAACTCGAGGCCGTGACCACGGAGTACCGCGGCCACGCCCGGGACCTGGGACGACGGGCCGCCGACGCCGACGACATCGACCTCGTGGTCGCCCTCGGCGGTGACGGCACGGTCAACGAGGTCGTGAACGGCCTGCTGCACAAGGGGCCCGACGTGGACAGCCTGCCTGCCCTCGCCGTGGTTCCGGGCGGCTCCACCAACGTGTTCGCACGCGCCCTGGGCATTCCCAACGACGCCGTGGAAGCGACCGGCGCCATCCTGGACGCCCTTGCCGACCGCAGCGAACGCACGGTGGGTCTCGGCCTGGCGGCCGGCACCCCGGGTACGGCGGACGAAGCCGTTCCGGAACGCTGGTTCACTTTCTGTGCCGGACTCGGATTCGACGCGGGCGTCCTCGGCCGGGTCGAACAGAAGCGCGAGCGTGGCAAGCGTTCGACCCATCCGCTGTACGTGCGCCAGGTGATCCGGCAGTTCCTCGAGGAACCGCACCGGCGCAAGGGTCTGATCACCTTGGACGTACCCGGCCGGGACCCGGTCACGGAGCTCGCGCTGTCCATAATCTGCAACACCGCACCCTGGACCTACCTGGGGAATCGTCCGATGTACGCCGCTCCGAAGGCATCCTTCGACACCGGCCTGGACATCCTCGGCCTGAAGCGCCTCACCACCCCCGCGGTGGCGAGGTACGCCACCCAGCTGCTTACTTCGAGCCCCGAGAAGGGCCCACACGGCAAGCACGCAGTCTCCCTCCATGACCTCACCGACTTCACCTTGCATTCAAAGGCTCCACTGCCCTTCCAGATGGACGGTGACCACCTGGGACTGCGTACGAGCGTGACGTTCACAGGCGTACGCCGTGCACTGCGTGTGATTGTGTGAGTGGAAGGGCTCAAAGTCCTTTAACTCGAACGTTTGGGCTGGCCCCCACCCCTTAGAAGTACGGCTGTGACCTAGTCGACACCGAGGAATCAAAAAAAACTTTCCAGAAGGGGTTGTATCCGTCGCCGAGGTTTGCGAATCTCTACATGGCGATCGGGACGGCCCGCAACATCGGCCTCCACTGAGAGCCAGAACCCCTCCTCACCACAACAGGACCACAACCAGTTCATCTGGGAGTCGGACCTTCGTCTGCGGGGGGATTCGTGAAAGCGTTCACATTCACAAGCATCCGCAAGTAATACCAAGGAGAGGTAGCAGCCATGGACTGGCGTCACAACGCCGTTTGTCGTGAGGAAGACCCGGAGCTGTTCTTCCCCATCGGCAACACCGGTCCTGCGCTGCTGCAGATCGAGGAAGCCAAGGCCGTCTGCCGTCGCTGCCCCGTCATGGAGCAGTGCCTGCAGTGGGCGCTCGAGTCCGGCCAGGACTCCGGCGTCTGGGGTGGCCTCAGCGAGGACGAGCGCCGCGCAATGAAGCGCCGCGCCGCTCGCAACCGGGCGCGTAACGCCAGCGCCTGACCGACGCCCCCCGCACGACGAGCCTCAGCCAGGCGGCGCGTACAGAGCGTACGCACAGCCCCGCCTTCGAGTCGCAGCGCGCAGTACCCCCGAAGCGCATCGCACCGTGAGCACCACGCAGTGGGCCCGGACCGTTACCACGGTCCGGGCCCACTGCTCTGTGCGGTGCCGTTCTATTTGTCGTTGGTGACCGGGATGTCGAGGACGACCTGCGTGCCGCGCCCGGGTGCCGGGACCATGCCGAAGGTGCCGCCCAACTCGCCCTCCACCAGCGTGCGCACGATCTGCAGACCGAGATTGCCGGCCCGCTGAGGGTCGAACCCCTCGGGCAGGCCGCACCCGTCGTCCGCCACCGTGATCAGCAGCCGCCCCTCGGAGGGTGAGCCGCCCCGTACCGCGGACACCTCCACCGTGCCGGACTCGGCAAGGGTGAAGGCGTGCTCCAGTGCGTTCTGCAGCACCTCGGTGAGCACCATCGAGAGCGGAGTGGCCACTTCCGCATCGAGAACGCCGAAGCGGCCCGTGCGCCGGCAGGTGACCTTGCCGGGCGAGATCTCGGAGACCATCGCGATGACCCGGTCGGCGATCTCGTCGAACTCGACCCGCTCGTCCAGATTCTGGGACAGCGTCTCATGCACGATCGCGATCGAACCGACGCGTCGCACCGCCTCGTTCAGTGCCTCGCGGCCCTGTTCGGAGTCCATGCGGCGGGCCTGGAGGCGCAACAGGGCGGCCACCGTCTGGAGGTTGTTCTTCACCCGGTGGTGGATCTCCCGGATGGTGGCGTCCTTGGTGATCAACTCCCGCTCACGACGCCGCAGTTCCGTGACGTCGCGGAGCAGGACCAGCGAACCGATGCGGACACCCTTGGGCTTGAGCGGAATCGCTCGCAGCTGGATGACGCCGCCTTCGCCCTCGACCTCGAACTCCCTGGGCGCGTATCCGCTCGCCACCTTGACCAGGGCCTCGTCGACCGGGCCCCGCGAGGGAGCGAGCTCGGCCGTCGTCGCTCCGAGGTGGTGGCCGACGAGATCGGAGGCGAGGCCGAGACGGTGGTAGGCGGAGAGGCCGTTGGGGCTGGCGTACTGGACGACGCCGTCGGCATCGAGCCTGATCAGCCCGTCGCCCACGCGCGGCGAAGCATCCATGTCGACCTGCTGGCCCGGGAACGGGAAGGACCCGGCGGCGATCATCTGGGCCAGGTCGGAGGCGGACTGGAGGTAGGTGAGCTCCAGCCGGGACGGCGTACGCACGGTGAGCAGGTTCGTGTTGCGGGCGATGACCCCGAGGACCCTGCCCTCACGGCGTACGGGGATCGACTCGACCCGTACGGGAACCTCCTCGCGCCACTCCGGGTCGCCCTCGCGCACGATCCGCCCCTCGTCCAGGGCCGCGTCCAGCAGGGGTCGGCGGCCCCGCGGCACCAGATGGCCGACCATGTCGTCCTGGTAGGAGGTGGGGCCGGTGTTGGGCCGCATCTGCGCCACGGACACATAGCGGGTCCCGTCGCGGGTGGGCACCCACAGGACGAGGTCGGCGAAGGACAGATCGGAGAGCAGTTGCCACTCCGAGACCAGCAGATGGAGCCACTCGAGGTCGGTGTCACTCAGGGCTGTGTGCTGGCGGACAAGGTCGTTCATGGAGGGCACAGGGCGAGCGTACCTGTGGATACCGACAGGTTCCGAACCGATCCGCCCGCCGATGCGTGACACTGTGCAGTGCGGTCGCGCACGGAAAACGTCCGCGCCCACGGATGGACACGGACTATTGGTCTAGTCCACAATGCACCAGGAATGTACATGGTGGAATAAGAGCATCATGTACAAGACAGACCTCCGCTCTCCCCGCACAGGAGAGCGGATCGAGACACCCGGCGCTCTCTGCCCTGACTGCGCCGGTGTCTCCAGTGGCCGGAGGCACCGCACACCGCCGGCCAGGTAGCTCCGGGCTGCGGTGCCGGACGGGCTGAGGGTCCCGTCCCGGCGCCGCGGCCCGCGGGTGTTTCCGGGGCCCGGCGGACCGGGCCCGGACCGCCGGGAAACCGCCGGGAAACCGCCGCCCGGGATCCGCCCCGGAGGTCACCTCGTCTCGGTGACCTTGGCAAGGGCGCGCGGCGCGTCCGGATCCTGTCCCCGGGCGATGGTCACCTCGTACGCCAGCATCTGCAGCGGCAGGATCTCCAGAACCGGCTGCAGCTCCTCCGCCACCCCGGCCGTCGGCAGCGCGAAGCCCGCCGACGCGGCCTCCACCTGCGCCTGGGGGCCGACGACGAAGAGGTCGGCCCCGCGGCCGCGGAGCCGGTCCAGGACGGGCTGCAGGGCCTTTCCGCCCCGGCCGTCCGTGACCACGGCGATCACCGGGGAGATGTTGTCGACCATGGCCAGCGGACCGTGCAGCAGATCCGCGCCCGAGTAGGACAGCGCGGGGATGTAGCTGGTCTCCATCAGCTTGAGGGCGGCCTCCTTGGCCGTGGGATAGCCGTAACCGCGCGAGGTGATGACCATGCGCTCGGCGAAGCGGTAGCGCGAGGCCAGCGCCGCCACCTCCGCCCGGCGGGCCAGGATCCCGTCGGCCAGGTCCGGCAGCACCCCGGCCGCGGCAGCCCCGTCGCCACCGCCCAGGGCCTCCACGAAGAGGTACAGCGCCAGCAGGGACGCGGTGTAGGTCTTCGTGGCGGGCAGGGCCCGCTCCGGGCCCGCCAGGATGTCGATGTGGTGCTCGGAGACCGCGGCCAGCCCCGAGTCCGGATTGTTCGTCACCGCGAGGGTGACCGCACCGGCCTCCCTCGCGGCCTTCGTGGAGGCGACCAGGTCCGGCGATCCCCCCGACTGGCTGATGGTGATCACCAGGACGTCCGTCAGATCCGGCTTCGCGCCGTACGCCGTCGTGGTGGACATCGAGGCGAGCCCGCACGGCAGGCCGAGCCGGATCTCCAGGAGGTACTTCGCGTAGAGCGCCGCGTTGTCCGACGTACCGCGCGCGGTGAGCAGGACGAAGCGCGGCTTCCTCGCCGCGATCTCGGCTGCCACGGCGCCGATCGGACCGGCCCCCCGACGGAGGATGCGCCTGAGCACCTCGGGCTGCTCGGCCATCTCAGCGGACATGATCACACCCGGACGATCGGACATGACGGTACCTCCCGGTCGGTGCTGGCTCGCACGAGTCGAACACGACAAACCGGACCTCCGCCAGCGGGGCGGCGCAGGGCTTTCCGCGTGCGGACAGTTCACCTCCGCACTACCCGTTTCTGCTAGATTGGACTTCGATTGGTCTATACCACATGACGCCACTCTCCAGATCGGCAGGCACAGCGTGGAAGTTGTCATCGTCCCGGACGCCACGGCAGGCGGCGAACTCATCGCGGAGGCCATCGGCGCCCTGCTGCGCCGCAAGCCCGACGCCCTGCTCGGCGTTGCCACCGGCTCGACCCCGCTGCCCATTTACCAGGCCCTGGTGGCCAAGGTCCGCTCCGGCGCGGTGGACGCCTCGCGCGCCCGCGTCTGCCAGCTCGACGAGTACGTGGGGCTGCCTGTCGGCCACCCCGAGTCCTACCGTTCCGTGGTGCTGCGCGAGGTCGTCGAACCGCTCGGCCTGTCCGAGGCTTCCTTCATGGGCCCGGACGGCTCCGCCGAGGACGTCCAGGCCGCCTGCGAGGCGTACGACAAGGCGCTCGCCGAGGCCGGCGGAGTCGACCTCCAGCTGCTCGGCATCGGCACCGACGGGCACATCGGCTTCAACGAGCCGTGCTCCTCGCTCGCCTCCCGTACCCGGATCAAGACCCTGACCGAGCAGACCCGCGTCGACAACGCACGCTTCTTCGACAACGACATCGCACAGGTGCCGCGCCACGTCATCACCCAGGGCATCGGCACGATCCTGGAGTCCCGCCACCCCATCCTCCTGGCCACGGGCGAGGGCAAGGCCGACGCGGTGGCCCAGACCGTGGAGGGGCCGGTCGCCTCGATCGTGCCGGCGTCCGCGCTGCAGCTGCATCCGCGCGCCACGGTGGTCGTCGACGAGGCGGCGGCGTCGAAGCTGAAGCTCGCCGACTACTTCCGGGCCACGTACGCGGCGAAGCCCGCGTGGCAGGGGATCTGAGACACCCCGACGGGAGAGGGCCGGACACCCAGTGGGTGTCCGGCCCTCTCCCGTTCCGACTTGCCGTGCCCTCGGCCGACGAACGCTCCGCCCGTCGGCCGGGCCCGCACTCACACGTCCCGGACGCCCGTGATCGCCTCGGCCGCCGCGATCCCGCACACCCGCGCCGCCCCATGGGTGGCGATGTGCAGTGCCCCCCTCGTCGGCGCCTTCGGCAGGCCCATCTCGACCACGACGGTGTCGGGACGCGCCGCCACCAGGGCGTCGAGCGCCTCCCCCATCCAGGCATGGCGGTGCGCGTCACGGACGACAGCGACGATCCGCCGGTCCCCCGCCGCCTTGAGCACCTGGTCCGTGGCCGCCTGCGTCCCCTCGCCGTACGTGTCCGTCCCGGTGCCGGGCACCAACCGGGCCAGCTCCTCCGCGACGCCCCACGGGGTCTCGTCGCCGACCGCGATGTTGGCGACCGGGGTGAACGCGGCAACGTACGCGGGCCCGGTCAGCGGTCCGGCGCTGCCGGTGACCTTCACGGCACGGCGGGCCGCGACGAGCCCGATGCCGCTGTCGGCTCCGGCGCCGGGCGCGGTCCCCTCCTGCATGTCCGCGCCCGGCCCCGAGGCAGCCCCCCTGGCCCGCTGCGTCCAGGACGCGAGGGCCCGTACCCGTGCGGCGGCGTCGGCCAGCCGCTCCTCCGGGAGTTCACCGCTCCGTACCGCCGCCACCAAGGCGTCGCGCAGCCGCAGCACGGTCTCCTCGTCCGCCAGTCCGCCTCCGACACAGATGGCGTCGGCGCCGGCGGCGATGGCGAGGACGGAGCCGCGCTCGATGCCGTACGTACCGGCGATGGCGTCCATCTCCATGCCGTCGGTGACGATCAGCCCGTCGTAACCCAGCTCCTGGCGCAGCAGCCCCGTGAGGATCTGGGGGCTCAGCGTCGCCGGGCGGTTCGGGTCGAGTGCGGGAAGCAGGATATGTGCACTCATCACTGATTTGGAACCCGCTGCGATGGCCGCCCTGAAAGGCACCAGCTCACGGGCGTGCAGCGTGTCCAGATCCACATCGATGCGGGGCATCGCGTGGTGCGAGTCGACCGCCGTGTCGCCGTGTCCGGGGAAGTGCTTGGTGCAGGCGGCCACGCCGGCGGCCTGGAGGCCCTCGACATACGCGGCGGTGTGCCGGGCGACCAGGGCGGTGTCGGCGCCGAAGGACCGGACGCCGATGACCGGATTGCCGGGATTGGAGTTGACGTCCGCGGACGGCGCCCAGTTGAGGTTGACGCCGCACTCGGCCAGCCGGCGGCCGAGCTCCCGGGCCACCGCCCGGGTCAGGTCGATGTCGTCGACGAAGCCGAGGGCGTTGTTGCCGGGGAACGACGAGCCGTTGCGGACCTCCAGGCGGGTGACGTCGCCGCCCTCCTCGTCGATCGCGACGAGGACGTCGTCCCGCTCGGCCCGCAGCTGCGCGGTGAGCGCGGCAAGTTGTTCGGGGGATTCGATGTTCCGGCCGAACAGGCCGACGGAGGCGAGGCCTTCGCCGACCCTCCGACGCAGCCAGTCGGGGGCGGTGGTGCCGGTGAACCCGGGCTGCAGCACGGCGAGGGCGTCGCGCGTGACAGTGTCCGTAATGGATACGAGGGTGGTCATCGCGCGCGTTATCCCTTCACTGCGCCGGACGTGAGCCCCGTGGCCATCTTCCCCTGAATGATCATGAAGAAGATGACCACCGGGATGGAGATGAGCGTGGAGGCAGCCATCAGCGCGCCGTAGTCCGTGCCCCGTTCGGTGGTGAAGGTCATCAGCCACACGTTGAGCGTGTACTTGGAGTTGTCGTTGATCAGGATGTACGCGAAGAGGTACTCGTTCCACGCGTTGACCAGCGCGAAGATGGACGCGGCCGCGAGCCCCGGGGCCAGCAGCGGGAAGATGACCCGGCGGAAGGCCCCCATGCGGGTACAGCCGTCCACCATCGCCGACTCCTCGAGCTCCACCGGGATGTTGATCACGAAGCCGCGGATCATGATGGTCGCGAAGGGCAGCGTGGACACCAGGTAGACGACGATGAGTCCCCAGTACTCGTCGATGCCGCCCAGCGCGTTGAGCTGGAGGTAGATCGGGATCAGCATCGCGGTCGGCGGGAGCATCTGGACCAGGATCATGATCATCATCAGCGCCTTCCGCCCGAAGAAGCGGAAGCGTCCGATGGCGAGCGCGGCAAGCGTCGCGATGATCATGCCGCCGAGCACGGCGGTGACCGAGACGATCAGGCTCGACTGGATCGCGGTGGCGAAGTTGTCCTGCTTCACCGCGCGCGCGAAGTTGTCGAAGGTGAGGGACGAGGGCCACAGGGTCTGGTCGTACGACCGGATCTCGTGGTTGGGGCGCAGGGAGCTGACGATCAGCCAGTAGACCGGGAAGGCCATGAGGCCGGCCGTGACCAGCGCCAGGATGTTGTAGCCGAGGCGGTTCCTCTTGCGGTCGGGCCGCAGGACCTGGGCAGGAGCGTTCGAGGGTGCGGAGGTGCTCATTCGACCTCTCCCGTCTTGATCAGCTGGCGCAGGTAGTACACGGCGACACCGGAGAGCATCAGGACGGTGATCAGAGCGATCGCACTGCCCTGGCTGAAGGAGGTGGACTCGAACGCCTTGGAGAAGGAGTAGAGGCCGAGGGTCTCGTAGTCCGGCTCCGGCTTGTTGCCGCGCAGCAGCCAGATCTGGCCGAAGACGTTGAAGTCCCAGATGACCGACAGGGTGGCGACCATCGTGAAGACCGGCCTGATGACCGGCCACGTCACGAAGCGGTAGACACCGAACGCGGAGGCCCCGTCGAGGGATGCCGCTTCCTCCAGTTCCTTGGGGACCTGGGTGAGGGCCGCGTACATCGTGATGACGACGAACGGGATGGCGCCCCAGACGACCAGCAGCGTGATGATGCCGAAGCCCTGCCAGGGGTCGAGGAACCAGTTGTGGCCGAGCCATCCCTCGTCGCCGGTGAGGTCGGCGAGCAGCGTGTTGATGAGGCCGTAGTCCGAGTCGGCGAGCCAGCGGAAGACGGACGCGGCGACCATCAGCGGCATGGACCATGCGGCGATCAGTGCCACCGTCAGGACGAGCCGCACCCAGGTGGACACGCGCAGCATCATCAGGGCGATCAGCAGGCCGATGCCCATGGTCAGGACGACACAGATGGTCATGAAGACGACGGTCCGGCCGGTGACCGACCAGAACTCGGGGTCCCCGAGGATGTTGGTGAACTGCTCGAAGCCGACCCACGGCGCCTCGCCGTTGCCCCACAGAGCCGCGCGCCCCAGGTCCTGGAAGGACATGATCACGGTCTTGATCAGCGGGTAGACGTAGACGGCGGCGATCGCCAGGATCGCCGGCAGGATCAGGAAGTAGGGGAGGAGCTCGCCCTTCTTCCGCCGCTTCTTCGGGCGCGGCCCGGCGGCATCCTGCTTGGCGGGTGAGGTCCCGATCTCCTCCGGGGCACTCGGTACGGATACCGGTGGACCGGCGGCCTGGGTGTCGGCAGCAGTCACGTGGCTGACCTTCCATCGGGATTCCGGGGGTGCGCACCCGGAAATCACGGCGTTCTCTACCTAAGAAAGAAAGGGGGCGGGGACCCGGTGTCGCGGGCCCCCGCCTGGAGAGCCGAAGGCTCAGGGACTACTTGTTGATCAGCTCGTTGATCTTGCCGTCGGCCTTCTTGGCGGCGTCGGCGACCGAGGCTCCCTTGAGGATCTCCAGGAGCATGTTCTCCAGGACCTCCTCCTTCTCGATCGAGGTCCAGCCCGGCGCGATCGGCGTGAACCAGGCGTCCGGCACCGCGTTGGCGACGGCGGCGGTCTCCGGCTTCGACTTCAGCGGCTCGAGCTGCTTCTCGTTGTTCGGGAGGATGTTCTTGGAGGCGAGCACCTCCTGCGACTTCTCACTGGTGAAGAGGGAGATCCACTCCTGGCCCAGGTCCGTGACCTTCGACTTCGAGGTCACCGCGAGGTCGGAACCGCCGATGAAGGACGGGAGCGCCTTGCCGTTCGGGCCGGGCATGCCGGCCGTCACGATCTTGTCCTTGAGCTTCGGGTTGCCGTTGTTCGCGCCGTCGACGACGGATCCGGCCTCCCAGCCGTTGCCGTACAGCAGGGCCGCCTTCTCGTTGGCCATGACGTTGGCGTGGTCCTGCTCGTCCTTCGTCTGGTCGGCCTTGTTGTACTTCTTGACCAGGTTGATGAAGTGCTCGAGGCCCTTCTGGGACTCGGCGGAGGAAAGGTTGCCCTTCCACTCCTTGGCACCCTCGTCGTACTCGGCGATGGAGCCGCCGTACGCCGCGACGTAGGAGGCGGCCGCGTACCAGTAACGGCCCGGCAGGTAGAGGGACGAGAAACGCTTGTCCTTCTTGCCGTACTCGGCCTGCACCTTGTCAAGGGCCGTGAACAGCTCGTCCTCGGTCTGCGGCAGCACGTCGCTGCCGGTGCCCTTCTTGAACATGTCCTTGTTGTAAATGGCGACACGGGCACCGGCGTAGTAAGGCACGCAGAACTGCTTGCCCTCAAAGGTGCAGGTGTCCTTCAGACCCTTGATCCAGGTGTCCGAGTTGTCGTACTTCTTGGGGTCGATCTCGGCCAGTGCGCCGTTCAGGATGTACTGCATCGTCTCGGTGTTGCCGAGCTCGACGACATCCGGGAACTTGTCGCCACCGAGAGCGGTGTCGAGCTTCTTGGCCTTGTCGGCCCACTGCTGGTACTGGACGTTGACCTTGACCTTGGGATACTTCGCCTTGAACTGCGCGTTGACATCCTTGACCAGCTCCGGCCAGGTGCTCTGCGCGTCGACCATGAGCCAGACCGTCAGGCTCTCGGTACGGTCCTTGGGTTCCTTCGAAGCGTTGTCGCCACTGTCCCCACCACACGCCGCGATACCGGTCATCATCGCTGCGACGCCTACTGCCGCTATGAGCTTGCGCTTCATGCCACACCCTCCTCAGGGATACCAGCAACCCCCCGCCCACCGCGGAAATGTACGACCAGTACTGCCTGTGGGTCTGGGACCTGGTCTTTAATGGTTTAGACCAGTACCGGGAGCTTGGCCTAGACCTTTAGGGGTGTCAAGGGTGTATAAGAAGTGCACTCGCGTCCGTTATAGGACCGACATCTAAGGGAGGGCGACGACCCGTGACCGGACCGTGCCACCATGTGAGCCGCGACAGACGGAGGAGCCGGTGACGGCAGCAACGCAGCAGGCGGGAAGGCGGGCCATGGGTGCCGACGGGGGCAGCAGTACGAGCGAGACCGGCGCGGGTGCGCGAACGGCGCGCGTCCCGAAGTACTACCGGCTCAAGCGCCATCTCCTCGACATGACCGACACCTTGCCGCCGGGCACGCCGGTGCCGCCCGAACGGACCCTGGCGGCCGAGTTCGACACCTCGCGCACCACCGTGCGCCAGGCCCTCCAGGAACTGGTCGTGGAGGGCCGGCTGGAACGCATCCAGGGCAAGGGCACGTTCGTCGCGAAGCCGAAGGTGTCCCAGGCGCTGCAGCTCACCTCGTACACCGAGGACATGCGCGCCCAGGGCCTGGAGCCCACGTCCCAACTGCTGGACATCGGTTACGTCACAGCGGACGACACGCTCGCCGGGCTGCTCGACATCACGGCGGGCGGACGGGTGCTGCGCATCGAACGGCTCCGGCTCGCGAGCGGCGAGCCCATGGCCATCGAGACCACCCACCTCTCGGCCAAGCGCTTTCCCGCGCTGCGCCGTTCACTGGTGAAGTACACCTCTCTCTACACCGCACTGGCGGAGGTGTACGACGTCCGGCTCGCGGAGGCCGAGGAGACGATCGAGACCTCGCTCGCCACCCCGCGCGAGGCAGGGCTGCTCGGTACGGACGTCGGCCTGCCGATGCTCATGCTGTCCCGGCATTCGATCGACGGACACGGCGAGCCGGTGGAGTGGGTCCGCTCGGTGTACCGCGGCGACCGCTACAAGTTCGTGGCCCGTCTGAAGCGGCCCACCGACTGAGAACAGCCCGTAATGCGGAAAATATGACTGATCCCCCTGCAGGCGCAGGGGGATCAGTCATTTCGGGCGACGCCGGACCGTTGCAGGACCGCAATGCGGACGGGGGGTGACGGTGGCCGGAACCCTCGCCTAGATTTCGTGCGCATTGCAATCGGTGATCAGCGAGGGGACGGAGTCGCCACATGCCGGAAGATACAGACGCGAAACGACCAACAGTGACACCCACAAGGGTGATTATCGCCCTTTGTCTTATCGCGCCGTTCGTGGCGATGCTCTGGGTGGGCTCATATGCGAAGGTCGATCCGACCTTTATCGGCATCCCGTTCTTCTACTGGTATCAGATGCTCTGGGTGTTCGTCTCGACCGCTCTCACGATGGTCGCGTACAAGCTGTGGCAGCGTGACCAGCGCTCCCGCAAGGGAGGTGCGTCAGCATGAAGGACGGCGTGAACGGCGTCGCACTCGCCGTATTCATTTTCTTCTTCCTGGCCGTCACGGTCATCGGATTCATGGCCTCGCGCTGGCGCAAGGCCGAGAACGAGGCGAGTCTCGACGAATGGGGCCTGGGCGGACGGTCGTTCGGCACCTGGGTCACCTGGTTCCTGCTCGGCGGTGACCTCTACACGGCGTACACCTTCGTCGCGGTCCCTGCGGCGATCTACGCGGCGGGCGCGGCCGGCTTCTTCGCCGTCCCGTACACCATCCTCGTCTACCCACTGATCTTCACGTTCCTGCCGCGGCTCTGGTCCGTCTCGCACAAGCACGGCTACGTGACCACCTCGGACTTCGTCCGCGGACGCTTCGGCTCGAAGGGGCTGTCGCTGGCGGTCGCCGTCACCGGCATCCTCGCCACGATGCCGTACATCGCCCTCCAGCTCGTCGGCATCCAGGCCGTGCTGGACGTCATGGGCGTCGGCGGCGGCGAGACCACGCACTGGTTCATCAAGGACCTGCCGCTGCTGATCGCGTTCGCCGTACTCGCCGCGTACACCTACTCCTCGGGACTGCGCGCGCCCGCACTGATCGCGTTCGTCAAGGACGGCCTGATCTATCTGGTCATCGCGGTCGCCATCATCTACATCCCCATCAAACTCGGCGGATTCGACGACATCTTCGCCAAGGCGGGCGAAGCCTTCTCGCAGACGAACGAGGCAACGGGCAAGCCACGCGGTGCTCTCGTGCCCGGCGAGATGGGTCAATGGGGTTATGCCACGCTGGCCCTGGGCTCGGCGCTGGCGCTCTTCATGTACCCGCACTCCATCACGGCGACGCTCTCCAGCCGCAGCCGTGACGTGATCCGGCGCAACACCACGATCCTGCCGCTGTATTCGCTGATGCTCGGCCTGCTGGCCCTGCTCGGTTTCATGGCGATCGCCGCCGGAGTGAAGGTGGACAACGGCCAGCTGGCCATTCCGCAGCTGTTCGAGAACATGTTCCCCGACTGGTTCGCCGGTGTGGCCTTCGCCGCGATCGGCATCGGTGCGCTGGTGCCCGCGGCGATCATGTCGATCGCCGCGGCGAACCTCTTCACCCGCAACATCTACAAGGACTTCATCAAACCCGATGCGACCCCGGCCCAGGAGACCAAGGTCTCCAAGCTGGTCTCGCTCCTGGTGAAGGTCGGTGCGCTCGCCTTCGTCCTCACCATGGACAAGACGGTCGCGATCAACTTCCAGCTGCTCGGCGGGATCTGGATCCTCCAGACGATGCCGGCCCTGGTGGGCGGCCTGTTCACCCGGTGGTTCCACCGCTGGGCCCTGATCGCGGGCTGGGCGGTCGGCATGATCTACGGCACGGTCGCCGCGTACGGCGTCGCCAGCCCGACCCAGAAGCACTTCGGCGGGTCCTCGAAGGAGATTCCCGGCATCGGCGAGATCGGCTACATCGGTCTGACCGCGTTCGTACTGAACGTCGTCGTGGTGGTCGTCCTGACCTTCGTCCTGAACGCGCTGAAGGCACCGGCCGGGATCGACGAGACCTCCCCGTCCGACTACACGGCGGACGCGGGCGACCCGGGCGTCCAGAAGGTGCTCCCGCCGGCCACGGTGGGTGCCCCGGGCGGCGCTCCCACCGTGGGTGCCCAGGGCGGCGCTCCCACCGTGGAGGCCGCGGACGGCAGTCACTGACCCCGCCTTTCGGGAGCAGGTTCCGGAGCGGGCCGCCGCGTCCCCAAGGGGCGCGGCGGCCCACTGCGTTCCGGGCCGGTGCAAAGGAGTTCGACCCTCGCCTCCGCCTGCGGCAGACTCCCGCCCATGGACATCGTTATCAGGCCCGTCGGCCTCCAGGAACACGAGGCACTGGCCGGCATCACCGCCGAGGCGTACCTCGCCGACGAGTTGCTGGACTTCGGCGCCGACGACCCCTATCTGGCGGAACTGCGCGCGGTCGGCCGCCGGGCCGCCGAGGCGGAGGTACTTGTCGCGGTGGACGGTGAGGGCACGCTGCTCGGCGGTGTGACCTACGCGGCGCCCGGCAGCGCGTGGGCGGACATCGCCGGGGTGGACGAGGCCGAGTTCCGGATGCTGGCCGTCTCCCGCGAAGCCCGTGGACGCGGGGCGGGCGAGGCGCTCGTACGCGCCTGTATCGACCGGGCACGGGCCACGGAGGGCGTCTCCGGTCTCGTGCTGTCGACGCAGCAGGCCATGCTGGGCGCCCATCGGATCTACCGGCGCCTCGGCTTCGTACGGACCCCGGAACGGGACTGGAAGCCCGTCGAGCACATCTCGCTGATGACATTCCGCCTGGAGCTCTGACCGAGCGCGACACAACATGTGGGGGCTGCCATGTCCGACGCCCCCCACATGTATGCTCATGCTCGCTGTCTCCGCAGGGGAATCCGGTGCGAATCCGGAACTGTCCCGCAACGGTGTGATTGGTGCGCTTCTGCGCACCCGGAAGTCCGAAGACCTGCTGACAGCGCGTCCGGCTCGACCGAACCGGACGCCTGACGTCCGGGCCTCGCGGAGGGCCGGTGGACGCCGTGCGCAGTGCTGCCCCTTTCCCGGGTACCGCCCTGCCCGGCTGCCCCCGCTCCCGCCGGCCCCGAGCCGAGCGAGGGGTAGTCCCAGTGACCATCGCGCCAGCCGATCCGGTTTCAGCGGTCGATTCAGCCGAGTCCGCGCATGCCATGCCCGACGGGCCCGGGACCGCACTGCTGCGGACCCTGACCGACCTCACCGTCGATCTGCCCGACACCGACCCCGGACGGGTCGCCGCCGCCGCGCTGCGCGGCCGCAACGCCCGGTCGGACGAGGCCGAGCTGCGCTCGCTGGCCACCGAGGCCGCCGCGGGCCTGATTTCCGAGGACCCCGCCTACTCCCGGCTCGCCGCACGGCTCCTCACCCGCACCATCGCGGACGAGGCCGCCGGCCAGGGCGCCGTCTCCTTCTCCGCCTCGGTCGCCGTCGGCCACCGTGAGGGCCTGATCGCGGACCGTACGGCGGAGTTCGTCACGCTGCACGCGGACGCCCTCGACGCGCTGGTCGGGCAGGCTCTCGCCGACGGCGCCGACGACCGTTTCGGCTACTTCGGGCTGCGGACGCTGTTCAGCCGCTACCTGCTGCGCCATCCGCTCACCCGCCAGGTCATCGAGACCCCGCAGCACTTCATGCTCCGGGTGGCCGCCGGCCTCGCCGAGGACACCTCCGAGCGTGCCCTGGACGAAGTCGCCTCGCTGTACGGGCTGATGAGCCGGCTCGACTACCTGCCCTCCTCGCCCACCCTGTTCAACTCCGGTACCCGGCACCCGCAGATGTCCTCCTGCTATCTGCTGGACTCCCCGCTGGACGAGCTCGACTCGATCTACGACCGCTACCACCAGGTGGCGCGGCTGTCCAAGCACGCCGGGGGAATCGGCCTCTCGTACTCCCGTATCCGCGCCCGGGGTTCGCTGATCCGTGGCACCAACGGGCACTCCAACGGCATCGTGCCGTTCCTGAAGACGCTCGACGCCTCGGTCGCCGCGGTCAACCAGGGGGGCCGCCGCAAGGGCGCCGCCGCCGTCTACCTGGAGACCTGGCACGCGGACATCGAGGAGTTCCTTGAGCTGCGCGACAACACGGGTGAGGACCAGCGCCGCACGCACAACCTGAATCTGGCGCACTGGATCCCCGACGAGTTCATGCGCCGCGTCGACGCGGACACCGAGTGGTCGCTGTTCTCCCCGGCCGACACCCCCGAGCTGGTCGACCTGTGGGGCGACGAGTTCGATGCCGCCTACCGTGCGGCGGAGGCCAAGGGCCTGGCCCGCAGGACGATGCCCGCCCGTGAGCTGTACGGCCGGATGATGCGGACGCTCGCCCAGACCGGTCAGGGCTGGATGACGTTCAAGGACGCCTCCAACCGCACCGCGAACCAGACCGCCGAACCGGGCAGGGTCGTGCACTCGTCGAACCTGTGCACGGAGATCCTCGAGGTCACCGACGACGGCGAGACGGCCGTCTGCAACCTGGGTTCGGTCAACCTCGGCGCGTTCGTCGTCGGCGGGGAGATGGACTGGGAGCGGCTGGACGCCACGGTCCGTACCGCCGTGACCTTCCTCGACCGCGTGGTGGACATCAACTTCTACCCGACCGAGCAGGCAGGCCGCTCCAACGCCCGCTGGCGTCCGGTGGGCCTGGGTGCGATGGGCCTGCAGGACGTCTTCTTCCAGTTGCGGCTGCCCTTCGACTCGCCCGAGGCCCGCGCGCTCTCGACGCGGATCTCCGAGCGGATCATGCTGGCCGCGTACGAGGCGTCGTGCGACCTCGCGGAGCGTTCGGGCCCGCTGCCTGCCTGGTCCGAGACGCGCGCCGCCCGCGGTGTGCTGCACCCCGACCACTACGACACCGAGCTGAACTGGCCGGAGCGCTGGGACGCGCTGCGTGCCCGGGTCGCGAGGACCG
Source organism: Streptomyces sp. NPDC059499 (assembly GCF_042749285.1). Lineage (NCBI taxonomy): Bacteria > Bacillati > Actinomycetota > Actinomycetes > Kitasatosporales > Streptomycetaceae > Streptomyces > Streptomyces sp. NPDC059499. The sequence continues at coordinate 187,683 of NZ_JBHYTT010000011.1, read as the reverse complement.
GGATGCGCAACTCGCTGCTGCTCGCCATCGCGCCGACGGCGACGATCGCCTCGATCGCCGGTGTGTACGAGTGCATCGAGCCGCAGGTCTCCAACCTCTTCAAGCGCGAGACGCTCAGCGGTGAGTTCCTCCAGGTCAACGCGTACCTGGTGGACGAGCTGAAGAAGCTCGGTGTGTGGGACGCGCGGACCCGGGAGGCGCTGCGTGAGGCGAGCGGCTCGGTGCAGGGCTTCGCCTGGATCCCCGAGGAGGTGCGTGCGCTGTACCGCACGGCGTGGGAGATCCCGCAGCGCGGCCTGATCGACATGGCGGCGGCCCGTACGCCGTTCCTCGACCAGAGCCAGTCGCTGAACCTGTTCCTGGAGACGCCGACGATCGGCAAGCTCTCCTCGATGTACGCGTACGCCTGGAAGCAGGGGCTGAAGACGACGTACTACCTGCGCTCGCGTCCGGCGACCCGGATCGCCCGTGCGGCATCCGGGACGGCAGCCGCCGCCGTGCCCATTCCCGTACAGCAGGCTTCGGCGCCCGACGCGGACGCCCTCGCCTGCTCGCTCGAAAACCCCGAGTCCTGCGAGGCCTGCCAGTAATGAGCTCCACCACCAAGAACCTGCTCGACCCGGGCTTCGAGCTGACCCTGCGCCCCATGCGCTACCCGGACTTCTACGAGCGCTACCGGGACGCGATCAAGAACACCTGGACGGTGGAGGAGGTCGACCTCCACTCCGACGTCTCCGATCTGGCCAAGCTCTCCCCCGGCGAGCAGCACATGATCGGCCGGCTCGTCGCGTTCTTCGCGACCGGTGACTCGATCGTCTCCAACAACCTGGTGCTGACGCTGTACAAGCACATCAACTCCCCGGAGGCGCGGCTGTACCTGTCGCGCCAGCTGTTCGAGGAGGCGGTGCACGTCCAGTTCTATCTGACGCTGCTCGACACCTATCTGCCCGATCCGGAGGACCGTGCGGCGGCGTTCGACGCGGTCGAGGAGATCCCCTCCATCCGCGAGAAGGCGCAGTTCTGCTTCAAGTGGATCAACGAGGTCGAGAAGCTCGACCGCCTGGAGACGCAGGCCGACCGCCGCCGCTTCCTGCTGAACCTGATCTGCTTCGCGGCGTGCATCGAGGGACTGTTCTTCTACGGCGCCTTCGCGTACGTGTACTGGTTCCGCTCGCGCGGCCTGCTGCACGGCCTGGCCACGGGCACCAACTGGGTCTTCCGTGACGAGACCATGCACATGAACTTCGCGTTCGAGGTCGTGGACACCGTCCGCAAGGAGGAGCCCGAGCTCTTCGACGACGCGCTCCAGCAGCAGGTCACCGACATGCTGAAGGAGGCCGTCGAGGCGGAGCTGCAGTTCGGCCGTGATCTGTGCGGCGAGGGCCTGCCCGGAATGAACACGGAGTCGATGCGCCAGTACCTGGAGTGTGTCGCCGACCAGCGGCTCACCCGGCTCGGCTTCCCGCCGCTCTACGGCTCCGAGAACCCGTTCTCGTTCATGGAGCTGCAGGGCGTCCAGGAGCTGACGAACTTCTTCGAACGCCGGCCCTCCGCGTACCAGGTGGCGGTGGAGGGGTCGGTCGGCTTCGACGACGACTTCTAGATCCTCGCCCAGGACCTGAGGTACGGGCGCCGCGTGGCCGTGACCGGCTGCGCGGCGCCTGCCGTTTCCGGGGGCTGCGCGGTCCGCTGCCGTTCCGCGTCCCGCAGTTCGCGGTCGATCCGGCGCTCCCGTGCGAGCCCGGCGAGCGCGGGCAGCAGGACGAAGGCGAAGAGTGCGGCTGTGGCCAGGTAGCTCAGGAATGTGTTCATGGCTCCACTGTCGTCCGTGCGAGCGGAATCGGTCAGTGGCAGGACTGTCATAGAGCATCGAATTACTGCCACACTGTCGCCATGCTGAAGAATGTCGCCGCTCTGCTGCTCGACGAGGTCCACCCCTTCGAACTCGGCGTGCTGTGCGAGGTGTTCGGACTCGACCGCTCCGACGAGGGGCTGCCGGTCCACGACTTCGCGGTCGTCTCCGCCGAGGGCCCGGTGCTGCGGACGCACGCCGGGTTCACCATCAGCACGCCGTACGGGCTGGACCGGCTGGAGGAGGCCGACCTCATCGCCGTACCGGCGGGCAGCCACTTCATGGAGCGGGAGTACCCCGAGGAGGTCCTGGACGCCCTGCGCCGGGCCGTGGAGCGGGGAGCACGGGTGCTGAGCGTCTGCTCCGGCGCGTACGTCCTCGGCGCGGCCGGGCTGCTGGACGGCCGCCGCTGCACCACCCACTGGCGCCACGCGGCCGAGTTGGCCCGTCGCTTCCCGAAGGCGATCGTGGAGCCGGACGTGCTCTATGTGGACGAGGGGCCGGTCATCTCGTCCGCGGGCACGGCGGCGGGGATCGACGCCTGTCTGCATCTGGTCCGCCAGGCGCACGGGCCGGCCGTCGCCAATGCCATCGCCCGCCGCATGGTGGTGCCGCCGCACCGGGACGGCGGCCAGGCCCAGTACATCAAGCGCCCGCTGCCCCGCACCCGGTGCGACACGGTCGGGGACACGCTCGCCTGGATGGAGGCCCACCTCGACCGGGAGATGACCGTCGAGCAGCTGGCCGCGCAGTCGCACATGTCGCCGCGCACGTTCGCGCGCCGCTTCCAGCAGGAGACGGGCACCACCCCGTACCGCTGGCTGCTGCGGCAGCGCGTGCTGCTGGCGCAGCACCTGCTGGAGACCTCGGACGAGACCATGGACACGATCGCCGGGCGGACCGGTTTCGGGAACGCTGCGGCGCTGCGTCATCAGTTCGTGCGCTCGCTGGGAACGACGCCGAACGCCTACCGCCGCACGTTCCGGGGGCCCGTCGCCGTGACCGACGCGGCCTGAGCCGCGAACGGCGTTGCCCCGCCCGGGAGATGACACGGTCCCGGACGGGGCAGGGCAGCGGTGCGTGTGCGATCAGATGCCGCACTGGGAGGCCGACCAGAAGTGGCTCGGCCCCTGGTTCACATGGATGTGGTCGCTGTGCCCGGCGTAGCCCGGGCCGAGGATCCCGTTGAACCCGTGGTTGCGGGCCTGCTGGGCGATGGTGCACAGCGAGTGCGGCCCGGAACCGAGGTCGACCGCGTCACCGTACAGATGACGGCTGTTCGTCGCCCCGCCGACCGCGGAGTTGCAGGAGGTCGACCGGAAACCGCTGGTGACACGAATGGACTGGTCACCGAGTGCGTGCCGCAGCGCCTCCAGCTTCCACATGGAGCTCAGCGCGTTGGCCTTGGCGGTGCCTGCGGCCACCGCTCCGCCGGCCCAGGTGCTGTTGCACTTGTTGAGCTCGGGGTAGGTGAAGTGGATCGGGGTGCAGTCGTCGTCCTGGAGCGCGTAGAGCTTGGACTGCGTGGCCGGTCCGGCGATGCCGTCCGCGGCGAGGCCGTAGGCCGACTGGAAGCGCTTGACGGCGGCCGTGGTCGCGGGGCCGTACGAGCCGTCGATGGCGAGTACGGAGTTGTACCCCGGGTAGCCGGACACCCGGATCTGGAGCTGGGTGACGTCGGCTCCGGAGGCTCCGGAGGACAGCGTGCGGGTCCAGGTGTAGCAGCCGTCGGCCTGCGCGGGGCCTGCGGTGACGATGGCTCCGCCCACAGCAAAGGCCATGGTCATGACAAGACCGAGCAGCAGGTGTGCGGTACGTCTGAGCATGGGTTCTCCCAACCACGGTGAGGTGTAGGGGTGAGCCTGTCGGACGAGTCGACGCGCGTCAACTACCCCTCGGGAAACACCGGTTGGCAGTTGAACACCACCTGCCGGGCAACAAACAGGCCCTGCCGCCGGCTCACCGGCAGCAGGGCCATGGCCCCGGGGGACGGCTCAGCCGTTCGCGACGACCTCGTAGCGCGGCGTGCCCTCGTCCATCTGTCGAAGCGCGTCCTTGCGGTCCCGCTTCGAGAGCCGGTCGATGTACAGGTACCCGTACAGGTGGTCCGTCTCGTGCTGGAGGCAGCGCGCGAAGTACCCGCTGCCCCGCACCTTCACCGCGTTGCCCTCGGCGTCCTGGCCGCGCACCACCGCGTAGTCCGGGCGGGCCAGTGCGGCGTACGCCGTCGGGACCGAGAGGCAGCCCTCGTTGGAGTCGTCGAGGATGCGCTCCTCCGGCGCGAGCTCCTCGAGCACCGGGTTGCAGATCGCGCCGACGTGCCGCACACCGTCGTCGTCGGGGCAGTCGTAGACGAAGACCTTGAGGTCCACACCGATCTGGTTGGCGGCCAGGCCCACGCCCTCGGCCGTCCGCTGGCTGGCGAACATGTCGTCGATCAGCTGTGCGAGCTCGTCGCCGAACTCCGTGACGTCTCTGCACTCCTTGTGCAGCACCGGATTGCCCACGACCGTGATCGGGCGGGAGGTGCCGCGCTCGCGGTACGCCGCCTCGCGCGCCTCACAGTCCTCGGTGTCCACGAGGAATCCCTCGTCGTCCACGCCGACCTGCTCGTCCGTCTCCTGCTGCGACATGTCCGCCGTACGCCTTCCTGCAAACCTGAAACCAGTGAGAACCGCACCGGAATCGGTGCCCGTACAGCCTACGGGCACCGGTCAGCAGACTTCTTCCAGATCGCGCCACTCACGGCTGTCCGGACTGTCCGCGACCCAGCTGTCCAGCAGCCCGCGCACGAGCCCGGCCGGCGCCGCTATGCCGCATTCACGCTCCGGAACCCAGAGGTCGCCCGCCGTGCGGTGGCCCAGCGGGCCCGGGTGGCCCGGTTCGCTGTGGTCGTGCGGGTCCAGGTGCTCCCCGTCGCCCTCGTCGCTCTCCATCGGGCTCTCGGAACAGGCCCGGCACAGGAGCCGTACGGAGGACGACCAGTCCTCCGCCGCGAAACCGGCATCGGAGGCGAGCTGCTCCAGCGCGTCCCGGTCGGCCTCCTCGGCGGCTTCCAGGAGCACCACCCACGTGGGTACGGGAGAGGGCGCCCACAGCTCGATCTCGTCGAACACGGGGTAGGACGGGCCTGCCGCCGTGATCCGCTCGCCGTTCGGCACCCCGTCGTGCAGGACGACCTCGCCCCAGCGCCGGCCGGAGGACGGCAGCGGGATCGACAGCACTTCCATCCGCGCGGGGTCGAGCCTGCGGCCCCAGACGACCTCGGCCTCGCCCTCGGGCGACAGCCGTACCGCCGCACTGCCCAGCTCCATGCCCGTCGGCTCACTGTTGGCCGCCGCGTTGTACTGGCCGCTGCCCGGCACCTTGAGGCCGTACGCCTGCCACGCCCGGCGTGCCAGGGGCCAGTCCTGCAGCGCGGTGGCCGCGATCCCGACGTTCCACCAGTCGGGAGCGCCGGACTCCCTGTCGAGCAGGGCCACGGCACGCAGGCCCGCCGCCCTGGCCTGTTCCCAGTCGTGCCGGAACTTGTGCAGCAGCGCCAGATTGAACCAGGACTCCGAGAGCCAGGGCTCCAGATCCGCCGCGCGCGTCAGCAGCGCCCCCGCGTCCTCGTACCGGCCGTCGCCGATCAGCGTGAACGCGCGGTCCGTGGCCTGCCGCCAAGAGGCGGATGGCCGATGCCGTACCTTCCCGAAGATCCTCACGATTCCCGCCTGTCCCGACTGGGCACCCTCGTTTTCCGCTCTCCTTCGCATCCAACCATGCCCGGCCGGACGCTCGCTCATTACCCATGGGTTACCCAGACCGGAGCGGGGTCAGACCGCCTCGTGCCAGGACTCTGGCCAGCGCTTCGACCACCTGCGGCTGGTAGTCACGGCCGGTGCCGAGCCTGAGCTGCTCCAGCGCCCCCAGGGGACCACTGACGCCTTCCCCGCACAGGTCGTCGTACGCATTGACCGTACGGACGATCCTGGCCGCGATCGGCTGATCCCGGTACGGATCGGCCTGCTGCTCCACGACCACCGCCACCTCGGTGTCCACCCCGGTCTGCCTGACCACGGCGCCGCCGAGCAGCGCGATCCGGCGCTGCTCGGCGGGCGGCAGCCCGGCGGTCGCGCCGTCGGGCACCGGATCGACGAGCGAGAGCTGGCCGATGTCGTGCATCAGCGCCGCGTACTCCAGGACGGTCAGCCCGGGGCCGGCCAGGCCGAGCTCCCTCCCGACGGCGGTGGAGAGCTCGGCGACCCTGCGGGCATGGCCGTGCTGGGTGTAGCCGGCGATCTCCGTGGACCTGGCCAGCGAGGTGATCGTCTGGAGGTAGGTCGTGCGGACGGCGGCGTACCGGCGGAAGGACACCTGGGTGAGCAGCAGCGGGACGCACAGGACTGGCAGCGCCCAGAGCCCGCCGACGGCGACGCCGAGCGCCATGACGGCACCGGTCGCGCAGACGGCCGAGCCGATGCCGCTGAGGGCTCGGAGCTCCTCACGGAGAAGGGGGCCGAACGGGTACCGGGTGCGGGAGTGCAGCAGCAGGGCGGCGAGGACGGCGTCGCACAGGGCGGTGAGGACCAGCAGCAGAAGCAGGAAGAGCGCGAAGTACGGTCCTTCACCGAACCAGAGCGAGGTGCGCCCCGAGTTGAAGAGCGGCTGGAAACACACCGCGGCGAAGGCGACGGCCAGGATGCGGCGGGCCACCCGGTCGGGTCCCGGTCCACTGCCCCGCGCCAGCTGGGGCACCGAGGCGAGCAGCTGCGCCGCGGCGACGACGGTGATCACCTGGAGGGCGCCGTGCGCGCTGGGTTCCCCGGCACTCCGCCCGAGCAGCGCGTACGCGAGCGCTCCGGCCGCCCCGAGCGGCGCGGGCTCCCGCTCGCCCGGCAGGGCGCCCCAGCGGGCCAGCTCGCCCACGGTGACGAGGACTCCGAAGGCGAGCGCGTGCCCGGGTTCGACGACACCGTTCCACAGGGTGTGGCCGAGCGCGACGACGGCGAGGGCGAGCGCGGCGCCGCGGACGGCGAGGACGGCGGGGGGCGGAGAAGGTCGGCCGATCGGACTCACCGGAGCCGTCCGTGCCGGTCCGCGGTGCCCGCGGCGGACGACGGCTTCCCCGAACGCTGGCGGGGCACACCGAACGTCTCCTCGTCCGAGGTGACCGCGTCGGCCGCCGAGGCCCAGCCGTGCCGGTCCAGGGCCTTCGCGAGCGCCCGCACCATCCGCGGGTCGAACTGGCTGCCCGCGCAGCGCTCCAGCTCCTCCACGGCCGCCGGGACGGGGCGTCCACGCCGGTAGGAGCGGGTCGAGGTCATCGCGTCGAAGGCGTCGGCGACGGCCACGACCCGGGCGAACTCGGGGATCTTGTCACCGGTGAGGCCGTACGGATAGCCGCTGCCGTCGAGCCGTTCGTGGTGGTGGAGGATCGCGGCACGCGCCTCGTCGAGGAAGCCGATGCCCCGGACGATCTCGTGCCCGTACTCCGGATGCAGCTCGATGACCCGGCGCTCCTCGGGAGTCAGCGGACCGTCCTTGCGCAGCACCCGTGTCGGAACGCCCAGCTTGCCGACATCGTGCAGGATCCCGGCGAAGCGGAGCGCCTCCATGCGCTCCTCCTCCATGCCGAGCTCACGGGCGATCAGCTCGGAGGCCCGCCCCACCCGCTCACTGTGCCCGCGGGTGTACGTGTCCTTGATGTCGACGGCCTGGACCAGCGCGCGGATGGTGGCGCGGTGGGCGGCGTGCTGGCGGTGGTACTGGGCGAACACCCAACAGGAGATGTACATCGGCAGCAGGACGACGAGCGCGGACACCGGCCCGTACGAGCTGCGCCAGAGGACGGCCATCATCAGCCCGGCCGGCGCGTGCACCAGATGCGGCCCCAGTGAGCGCGCCGGCAGCCCGCGCCAGGCGTGCCGCAGCGGCACGCGCTCGGCCGCGGCGAGGATGCCCCCGTCCAGGGCGGCCAGGACGAGGCTGAAGACGAGCGCCGAGGCACAGGCGGGAAACAGGGCGTGCGGGAGGTCCGGCACCGCACCGCCGCCGGGGCCACCGAGCGTGACCGGCCCCCCGAGCGCGGTGTGGACCGACGAGGCCGCCCACACGGCGAGGGAGAGCTGTGCGGCCCGCCAGACGCGGCGGGCGGTCGCCGGCGGCTGTTCGACCCGGCCTGCCAGCGCCCCGGGTATCGCGACCATGACGGCGGCGGCGGGAGGCAGCAGGAAGGCGGCGGCGAACAGCAGGGGGAAGAACGACCCGGCGGTGACCGGGACGGAACTGCCGAAGAAGGGGCAGCGCCCGGGCAGCTCACAGCCCAGGTAGAGCGCCGTGAGGAGGGCGAGAGTGCCCCAGGGGGTGGCCGCCCCGGGGGACAGCGCCGGCAGGGCGCAGATGACGGAGCAGATCAGCGCGGCCAGAATGTACGCGCGCGCCGCCCCCGGTGTGCTCCTCACCCGTACCGCCCGCCCCCAGCCTGGTCAATGAATGCGCCAGGCTAGCGAGTTGGGCGTACGCAGGTGCCCCGATGGGGGCGATTAGCACATTCGGGTGACACTGCCGGGGTTCGGGCGCTCGGCAAGGGGTGCGTGACGGCGGAGCCGGACGGCAGCCGTCACTCGGCGGTGGCGGGCCGTTCCACGCCGCCCATCGCGACATCCTGCTCCGGGACGGCCTGTCCCGAACGGATCAGGTCGATCCGTCCCATCACCTTCGAGCGCAGATCGGTCGGGACGTCGTCCTGACCGCAGCAGCGCTTCACCAGCTTCTTCACGGCCTGCTCCAGGCCGTACTTCTCGAGGCACGGGGAGCACTCCTCGAAGTGCACCTCGAACTTGGTGCAGTCGCCCTCGGGCATCTCATGGTCGAGGAACTCATAGAGATGATCGAGAACCTCTGAGCAATCCGTCTCGTGCGGCTCTCCGCAGCTCATGAGGTCGAGCCTTTCCTGTCGTCCGACTCCCCGGCACCGGCCGGGACGAGCCCGCGCTCACGCGCGTAGTCCTCCAGCATGCCGCGCAGCTGACGGCGTCCCCGGTGCAGGCGGGACATCACCGTACCGATGGGGGTCCCCATGATGTCCGCGATCTCCTTGTACGCAAAGCCCTCTACGTCGGCGAGATACACGGCGATGCGGAACTCTTCGGGGATCGACTGCAGCGCGGACTTCACATCGGAGTCCGGCAGGTGGTCCAGCGCCTGGGACTCCGCCGAGCGCAGACCGGTCGACATGTGCGACTCGGCACGTGCCAGCTGCCAGTCCTCGATCTCCTCGGCGGCACTCCGCTGGGGTTCGCGCTGCTTCTTGCGGTACGAGTTGATGAATGTGTTCGTGAGGATGCGGTACATCCACGCCTTGAGGTTCGTGCCCTCACGGAACTGGTGGAAGGAGCCGTACGCCTTGGCGTACGTCTCCTGGACCAGGTCCTCGGCATCGGCGGGGTTGCGCGTCATGCGCAGCGCGGCCGAGTACATCTGGTCGAGAAATCCGAGGGCGTCCCGCTCGAAGCGCGCGTTGCGCTCGGCGGTCGTCTCCTCCGCACGGCCGTCGTCGGTCCCTGTGTCGGTCCCAGTGACCGGACCCACCTCCTCCAACGATGTGGCGGAACCGAAACCGGACCCGCTCGCATCGGAGAATAGTCGACCTTGCTTCGACGCGGGCTGTCGATCCGGTCCGCTCACGGCGCGCTCGGGAGTGGTCTTGGCCGCGTGCAGGACCGTCCACTCCAGATCAGCTGTGTTCGAGCGGCGCGGGCAGATGGTCGAACCCATGCGACGGACTCCCTCTCCACGTAGGACTTTCTTGTACCGACGTCCCGAACAACAGCGGCCTCGCACGCCGCATTCCCGGGGCCCCGCCGGTGCGGGGAGGCGGTCGGAGACAGATGGCTAGGGAAGTCCGTCCAGCCACTCGGCCGCCGCGCCGGTGAGGAGCTCCATGGCCTGATCCTGGGTCAGGGGGGCCTTCTTGGGTACGGCGAATCCGTGGTCCCCGTACGGCACCTCGACGATCGCGTGCGCCCCCGGAGGGAACTCCTCGGGTCGTCCGAACGGGTCGCGCCCGCCCTGCACGACCAGGACGGGCACGCCCGTCCCCAGCAGCTCGTCCTTGCGGGACTTCTCCGGTCTGCCCGGCGGGTGCAGCGGAAAGCTCAGCGCGAGCACCGCGTGGGCACCGAGCTCCGTCGCCGTACGGCAGGCCACCCGGGCCCCCGCGCTGCGCCCCCCGGCGACGACGGGCAGCCCCGGGGTGGTCAGCGCGGGCCACAGTCCGCGCCAGCCCGTGTCCAGGGTCCGGGGAGCGGGCGCGAGCTTCTTCCCCGCCACCCGCCAGGGCTGCTCCACCAGGGCGACGCTCACCCGGTGGGCCGGGAGCACGGCGGCGAGTGCCTGGAGGTCGCGGGCCTCGATGCCGCCGCCCGCTCCGTGGCTCACGGCGAGCACCAGCCGGGCCTTCTCGGCGGGCCGCCAGGTGATCCTGGCCACTCCGGCTTCCGTATCGACCGTCTGGGTCCACTGCGCTGTCTCTGCACGGGTCACGGGCCCCATCCTGACGGGTCAGAAGAGCGTGCTCACCTCCGGCGCGGCCAGCTCCTCCAGCAGTTCCGGGCCGTTGTTGCGGACGTTGCTGACCGCGGTGGCCACCGGGTAGGCACGCATGAGACCTCCGGGCGGCGGTGCCAGCAGGGCCTTCAGCTCCTCGATGCCGGTGCGCGCCGGGTCGAGCCAGTCGTCCCAGCGGTCGGGGGTGAGCATCAGGGGCATCCGGGGGTGGATGTCGGCGAGCGCGGCGGGCCCCTCGGCGGGGGCCACGGCCAGCGGGGACGTCTCCGCCTCCGTCGTGATCACGGAGCAGGTCACCCACCAGGACTGCGGATGGTCGTCGGGCAGGGTCCGGTCCCGCCAGAACTCGTACAGACCCGCCATCGCGAAGACCGCGCCGTCCGCCGGTGTGACGAAGTAGGGCTGCTTACGGGGGCGCTTCCGCTTCCCCGTCTCCTCCAGCTGCCGCTCGTCGGCGCCGGTGACCCACTCGTAGTAGCCGTCCGCGGGAAGGATGCAGCGCCTCGACACGAAGGGGCGGCGGAAGGAGGGCTTCTCGTGGACGGTCTCCGCGCGGGCGTTGATCATGCGGGCGCCGCCTTCGGGCGACTTCGACCAGGACGGTACGAGGCCCCACTTCAGGGTGCGCAGCTGGCGAACCGGACGCTGGTCCTCTGCGTCCTTCACAGGGCGCTCCAGAACCGCGTAGACCTCTTTGGTCGGCGCGACGTTCCAGTCCGGCTCCAGGGTTTCGGTGGGTTCCCACTTCTCGACCCCGAAGAGCCCGGTCAGGTCCTCGGGCCGCCGACTCGCTGCATACCGTCCGCACATAGGTGCCAGACTGCCACGACCGTCATGTCGAGTGGACGCCAATACCTCAAGGAGCCGCCCGCACCATGGACAGCACCGAACTGGGCGATCTGTGGGATCGCGTCTTCGGCACCCAGCCCGCGCCCGAGCAGTGGCTCGTGGTCGTGACGGCCACGGTGGCGCTCATCGCCGTCGTGCCGAACCTCATATGGCGGCTCTCCCGGAACGCGATCACCATCGCGCACGAGGGCGGCCACGGACTGGTGGCGCTGCTCACCGGCCGGCAGCTCTCCGGAATCCGGCTGCACTCCGACACCAGCGGGCTGACCGTCAGCCGCGGCAAGCCGACCGGCGCCGGCATGATCCTCACGGCGGCGGCCGGGTACACCGCACCTCCGCTGCTGGGGCTGGGCGGTGCCTGGCTGCTCACCAACGGCCGGATCACCCTGCTCCTGTGGCTCGCGACCGCGCTGCTCGCGGTGATGCTGGTGATGATCCGCAATCTGTACGGGGCGCTCACCGTCATCCTCACGGGTGCGGCCTTCCTGCTGGTGTCCTGGCTGACGTCGGCCGCCGTCCAGTCGGCGTTCGCGTACACCGTGGTCTGGTTCCTCCTGCTCGGCGGAGTGCGCCCGGCGTTCGAGCTGCAGTCCAAGCGGCGGCACGGCGGTGCGCCGGACTCCGACGCCGACCAGCTCTCCAGGCTGACGCACGCACCGGCCGCGATGTGGCTCCTCCTCTTCCACGCGGTCTCGCTCTGCTCACTGATCGGCGGCGGACGCTGGCTGCTCGGACTGTGACGGCACGGAGCGCCCCGCCGTGTGTACCACCCTTGCGTTACATCACTATTTCGTCCCATTTGATCTGGATCTGGGTTTGCGATGTGCCACTAAAGTGAGAGCCATGACCGAAAGTTCCGTGCACCCCGCCCTCTGGCCCGCCCCGCTTGCCGGCGGAGCCGTCGACGCGACCGTCACCGTGCCGGGATCGAAATCGGTCACCAACCGCGCCCTCGTCCTCGCCTCCCTCTCCTCCGAGCCGGGCTGGCTGCGCCGCCCACTCCGCTCCCGGGACACCCTTCTGATGGCACAGGCGCTCCGTGTGATGGGCGTCGGCATCGAGGAGGGCGTCGGCCCGGACGGTTCGGGTGAGGCGTGGCGGGTCATTCCGGCAGGCCTGCACGGCCCGGCCACGGTCGACGTCGGCAACGCGGGAACGGTCATGCGCTTCCTGCCGCCCGTGGCCTGCCTGGCGGACGGCCCGGTCCACTTCGACGGCGACCCCCGTTCCTACGAGCGTCCCCTGAACGGCGTGATCGACGCCCTGCGGGTGCTGGGCGCCCGGATCGACGACGACGGGCGCGGGGCACTGCCGCTGACCGTCCACGGCGCGGGCGCGCTGGACGGCGGCCCGGTGGCCATCGACGCCTCCGCGTCCTCCCAGTTCGTCTCCGCCCTGCTGCTGTCGGCGCCCCGCTTCAACCAGGGGGTGGAAGTGCGCCACACGGGTTCGACCCTGCCCTCCATGCCGCACATCCGGATGACCGTCGACATGCTGCGAGCGGTCGGCGCCCAGGTCGACGAGCCGGAGACGGGGGGCGAACCCGACGTCTGGCGGGTCTCCCCCTCCGCGCTGCTGGGCCGCGACCTGACCGTCGAGCCGGACCTGTCCAACGCACAGCCGTTCCTCGCGGCCGCTCTGGTCACCGGCGGCCGGGTCACGGTCCCCGACTGGCCGCGGCGCACCACCCAGCCGGGTGACGCGCTGCGCGAGATCTTCACCGCGATGGGCGGCAGCTGCGAACTGACGGAGCGCGGTCTCACCTTCACAGGATCGGGCCGCGTCCACGGCATCGACATCGACCTGAGCGAGGTCGGCGAACTCACCCCGGGCATCGCCGCCCTCGCCGCCCTCGCCGACTCCCCCTCCACGCTGAGCGGCGTCGCCCATCTGCGGCTGCACGAGACGGACCGGCTGGCCGCTCTGACGAAGGAGATCAACGGCCTGGGCGGTGACGTCACCGAGACCGCGGACGGACTGCGGATCCGGCCGCGCCCGCTGCACGGCGGCACCTTCCACACGTACGACGACCACCGGATGGCGACGGCGGGCGCGGTCATCGGCCTCGCTGTCGCGGGGGTGGAGGTCGAGAACGTCGGCACGACGGCGAAGACGCTGCCGGACTTCCCCGAGATGTGGGCCGGCATGCTCGGTGACCCCTCCGGAACGGTCGGCGTCTCGCCGGGAGCACTCGGGGTATCCCCGGGAAGGCGCGGGGTCTGAGGACATGCGCCGCTACGGGAAGAACCCGGACGAGGACGACATCCGCGTCCGCCCCAACCGCAAGGGCAACCGGCCTCGCACACACACCCGTCCGAAGCACGAGGACGCCCAGGACGGCATGGTCCTCACCGTCGACCGCGGCCGGCTCACCTGCCTCGTCGACGGCCGCACCGTGATGGCGATGAAGGCCCGCGAGCTGGGCCGCAAGGCCGCCGTCGTGGGGGACATGGTCTCCATCGTCGGCGATCTCTCCGGCGACAAGGACACCCTGGCCCGCATCGTCCGCATCGGCGAGCGCCGCTCGGTTCTGCGCCGTACGGCGGACGACGACGATCCGTACGAACGGGTTGTCGTCGCCAACGCCGATCAACTGGCCATCGTCACCGCGCTCGCCGACCCGGAACCCCGCCCGCGCATGATCGACCGCTGTCTGGTGGCGGCGTACGACGGGGGGCTCACCCCGCTCCTCGTCCTGACGAAGTCCGACCTGGCGTCACCGGACAAGCTCCTGGAGGCGTACACCCCGCTGGGTGTCCCGTACATCGTGACCAGCCGCGAGGAACTGGAGAACGGTGACGCGGCCGAGCGGGTGCGGGAGCTGCTCGACGACCGGGTGACCGCTTTCGTCGGGCACTCCGGAGTCGGCAAGACGACCCTGGTCAACGCCCTGGTGCCGAAGGACCGGCGGCGTACGACCGGTGTGGTCAACGCCGTCACGGGCCGCGGCAGGCACACCACCACGTCGGCGCTCGCGCTGCCGCTGCCGGACGACCGCGGCTGGGTGGTCGACACCCCGGGGGTCCGTTCGTTCGGGCTGCACCACGTCGACCCGTCCCGGGTCATCAACGCGTTCCCCGATCTGCAGCCGGGTACGGAGAACTGCCCGCGCGGCTGCACCCACGACGACCGGGAGCCCGAATGCGCCCTGGACGCCTGGGTCTCGGAGGGGCACGCGGATCCCGCACGGCTCGACTCCCTGCGGCGGCTGCTCTCGACCCGGGAGCGGCGCGAGGGGGACTGAGGGACGGCGGCCCGCACGACTCGCGCACGTTTGCGAGCTCCCACAACTGGTAAGTGCATAATCGCGTCAAGCGAGACGAAGCAGTCACCTACGTGGGAGGCACCTGACGATGGCGTGGTTGCTGGTCGTGGTCGCAGGACTGCTGGAGACCGGCTTCGCCGTGTGTCTGAAGCTCTCGCACGGCTTCACCCGGCTGTGGCCGACGGTCGCGTTCTGCGTGTTCGCGCTCGGAAGCTTCGGTCTGCTGACGCTGTCCCTCAAGAAGCTCGACGTCGGCCCCGCCTACGCGGTGTGGACGGGCATCGGCGCGGCAGGCACCGCGATCTACGGGATGGTCTTCCTCGACGACGTGGTCTCCACGCTCAAGCTCATCTCGATCTCGCTGGTGATCGTCGGTGTGATCGGCCTGCAGCTGTCGGGCTCCTCGACCTGACCTTCCGCACACCCTCTACGCCGCCCCGCGGGTTTCAGTGTGCCGGTTGCCGCGCCAGGGCCTCGCGCACCAGCGTCACCGCGTCCGCCCCGACCGGGGACGGTTCGGGGACCGCCGGGACCATCGCGTAGGAGAGGGCAAGGCGGAGCGCGATCTCGCAGGTCAGCGCCAGTTCCGCGGCGTCCTGCGGAGAGTTCTGGAGCGCGGCCACGGCCCGGTCCCGGACGAGCGCGAGCAGCTCCGTGGGCGTCGGCAGTGCGGCATCGGCCCGGCGTTGCGCGGGCACGACCGACGACGACGGCCCGGTAGCCACGGGCCGGGGTAACCGGTCCCCCCAGAATCCCGTGAGCAGGGCCTTGACCAGGTCGTTCGCCCGGGCGGCGCGCACCGTCCAGAGGGCGAGCTCCGCCGGTCCCGCTCCTGCGGTCCCGTGCGCGCGCAGGGCCCGTTCCGCCCCGGCCAGATAGCCGTCGGCCGCGCGCCGGATCAGGGCGCGGGCCAGACCGTCCTTGCTGCCGAACTCGTTGTAGAGGGTCTGCCGGGAAACCCCGGCGGCGGATGCCACGTCGATCATGCGCACCGCCGTCCACGGCAGCCTGGAGAGTGCCGACAGTGCCGCGTCCAGCAGGGCTTCTCGCGCTGCGGGCATCGTTGCCTCCCACGCCCGGGGATCTGCGATTCAGGGTTGACGCGCTCCCCCGCACTGTCAAGGGGCCGCGCACCGGCTTCCCGTCGGCCCTCTCGCGCACGGGGCCGTGTAGCCCGCACGGGTGCCTGTGGATACTGTGACGGCATGCCCGACTACCACGATGATCTGCGCCTCGCCCACGTGCTGGCGGATGCCGCCGACGCGACGACGATGGACCGGTTCAAGGCTCTGGACCTCAAGGTCGAGACGAAGCCGGACATGACGCCGGTGAGCGAGGCCGACAAGGCCGCCGAAGAGCTGATCCGCGGCCACCTCCATCGGGCCCGCCCACGCGACGCGATTCTGGGCGAGGAGTACGGCATCGAGGGAACCGGTCCGCGCCGCTGGGTGATCGACCCGATCGACGGCACGAAGAACTACGTACGCGGGGTGCCGGTCTGGGCGACGCTGATCTCGCTGATGGAAGCGGGTGAGGACGGCTTCCAGCCGGTGGTCGGCGTGGTGTCCGCGCCCGCGCTGAACCGGCGCTGGTGGGCGGCGAAGGGCGCCGGAGCGTTCTCCGGCCGCAGTCTGACCTCCGCGACGCGGCTGCACGTGTCGAAGGTGGAGCGCATCGCGGACGCGTCGCTCGCCTACTCCTCGCTGACCGGGTGGGAGGAGCAGGGCCGGCTCGACGGCTTCCTGGATCTGACCCGGGCCTGCTGGCGCACCCGCGGGTACGGGGACTTCTGGCCCTACATGATGGTCGCCGAGGGCTCGGTCGACATCTGCGCGGAGCCGGAGCTCTCGCTCTGGGACATGGCGGCGAACGCGATCATCGTCCAGGAGGCGGGCGGGCAGTTCACCAGCCTGGACGGGGTCCCCGGTCCGGGCGGCGGCAACGCGGCGGCCTCGAACGGGACGCTCCACCACGAACTTCTGGGTTATCTGAACCAGCGCTACTGACCGGGCGGGACCGGCCTCCCGAGGCCGGTCCACCGCCTGAGCAGCCATACCGGGAGCCCGAGCGGGCGCACCGGAACGACGAGGGGCGTGCCGCACCACCGCACGCCCCTCGAAGGGTCTTCGCCACCCCTTGTTGCCGCCCCCCATCAGTGCGACTCTGAAAGTCCCCCTACTTGTGAACTTGTGAATCGGCTCACGTAGTCGCTTCACGAAGGAGGTGGCTCCTTTCATGCTCGTCCGTGACGCCATGAGCACGGTGGTTCTCACCATCGGCCCGACCCACACCCTCCGCCAGGCCGCCCGGCTGATGTCGGTACGCCGCGTCGGAGCAGCCGTCGTCCATGACCCGGACACCTGCGGATTCGGCATCCTCACCGAACGCGACATCCTCAACGCGGTCGGATCGGGCCAGAACCCCGATGTCGAGACCGCCTCGAGCCACACCACCACCGATGTGGTCTTCGCCGCCCCTGTCTGGACCCTGGAGGAGGCGGCCGAGGCCATGACGCACGGCGGCTTCCGGCATCTGATCGTGCTGGACGGCGACGGACCGGTCGGCATCGTGTCGGTGCGCGACATCATCCGCTGCTGGGCGCCGGCCGGGCGTCCTCCGGTGGAGCTGGTCGGCTGAGCGATCGGCGACGACCGGCCGGCCCGCGCACGGGGTACGTCCGGTCGCGCGGCGCGGCCGTCGCCCGGTGGCTCTCGCGGCGTCATGACCCGCACATACGGAGGTGCGGGGTGGGGCGGCGGATCCGCTGCCCCACCCCGCACTCGTTTCCGTCGGCTCAGCCCCGCAGTGCCTGGACCGCAGCTTCCAGCCGCTTGCCGAAGTCACCGTCGGCCTGGCGGAAGTTGTTGATCGCGCGCTCGGCGATGTCGTCGCGCGAGACCTTCGAGATGAACCCGGCGAGGTTCTCGATCAGCCGGTCCTTCTCGTCCTCGGAGAAGAGCCGGTAGAGGTTTCCGGCCTGGACGAAGTCGTTGTCCTCGGCGTGGCCCGGGGCCTCGTGGCTGCCTGTGCCGCCGGTGACGGGAACGGGCTCCCACAGCGGCCTGCCGGTCTGGACCGGGCCGCCGAAGCTGTTCGGCTCGTAGTTCTTGGTGCCCTTGTGGCGGCCGTCGTACAGATAGCCGTCACGGCTGTTGGTACGCGCCTCGGTGGCGTGCGGGCGGTTCACCGGCAGGTGGTCGGCATTGATGCCGACGCGGTAGCGGTGGGCGTCGCCGTACGCGAAGAGGCGGCCCTGGAGCATCTTGTCCGGGGACGGTCCGATGCCGGGCACGAAGTGCGCGGGGCTGAAGATGGACTGCTCGACCTCGGCGAAGATGTTCTCCGGATTGCGGTTGAGCTCGAGCTTGCCGATCTCGACCGGCGGGTAGTCCTCGTGCGGCCACACCTTGGTCAGGTCGAAGGGGTTGAAGCGGTAGTTCGCCGCCTCGGCCGCCGGCATGATCTGCACCTGCACCGTCCAGGACGGGAATTCGCCGCGCTCGATGGACTCGCGCAGGTCGCGCTGGTGACTGTCCGGGTCAACTCCCGAGAGGCGGTTGGCCTCGTCGGTGGTGAGGTTCTTGATGCCCTGGTCGGTCTTGAAGTGGTACTTGACCCAGAAGACCTCGCCGGCCTCGTTGTTCCACTGGTACGTGTGCGATCCGTACCCGTTCATGTGGCGCAGCGTGGCCGGGATGCCGCGGTCGCCGAACAGCCAGGTCACCTGGTGCGTGGACTCCGGCGAAAGACCCCAGAAGTCCCAGACGTTGTCCGCCTCCTGCGAGCCGGTGTACGGGTCGCGCTTCTGGGTGTGGATGAAGTCGGGGAACTTGATGGCGTCCTTGATGAAGAACACCGGGGTGTTGTTGCCGACGAGGTCGTAATTGCCCTCCTCGGTGTAGAACTTCAGCGCGAAGCCGCGGGGGTCACGCACCGCGTCGGCGGAACCGAGGTTGCCCGCGACGGTGGAGAAGCGCAGGAACGTCTCGGTCTGCTTGCCGACCTCGGAGAGGAACTTCGCCCGCGTCCACTGCGAGACATCACGGGTCAGCGTGAACGTGCCGTACGCACCTGCGCCACGGGCGTGCACTATGCGCTCCGGGATGCGCTCACGGTTGAAGTGGGCGAGCTTCTCCAGCAGCGCCTGGTCCTGCACGAGCACGGGTCCGCCCGGGCCGGCCGTCTCGCTGTTCTGGTTGTCGGCAACCGGCGCGCCGGCCTCCGTGGTGAGCGGTCCCTGCGTCACGTGCGCCTCCTGCGTCATGTCCTGCACAGTCGTCATTCCTGCACAGCCTGTCCCTTGGCCAATGCCGCTCCCGATCCTACAATGGACACTGTCTAAGTCAAACAAGCATCCAAAGTCACACCCATTCGGGACTCAGTTCACCCACTGTTAGGCTGGACCCCATGAGTGACCTCCTGGAACGACTTCGTGGACGCGGCTGGCGCATGACGGCGCAGCGGCGTGTCGTGGCCGAGGTCCTTGACGGGGACCACGTACACCTGACGGCGGACGAGGTGCACGCGAGGGCTGTCGGCCGGCTGCCGGAGATCTCCCGCGCCACCGTGTACAACACGCTGGGCGAGATGGTGTCCCTCGGGGAGGTCCTCGAGGTGTCGACCGACCACCGGGCCAAGCGGTACGACCCGAATGCCCATCGCCCCCACCACCACCTGGTGTGCGCCCGGTGCGGAGCCATCCGGGACGTGCACCCGTCGGGAGATCCGCTGGCCGACCTGCCGGCCGCCGAGCGCTTCGGATTCACCGTCTCCGACGTCGAGGTGACCTACCGGGGCATCTGCCCGAACTGCGCCGCCACGGCCTGAGCCGGGACCGGTCCCGCCCCCTGGGTGCGGGACCTTGCCGCGCACGCGGTCCCGCCCGGCACAGGACCTTGCCGCGCACGCGGTCCCGCCCGGCACAGGACCTTGCCCTGCCCTGCCCTGCGCTCGACCGGACATACGACTGAGGCCCGGATCCTTTTCAGGATCCGGGCCTCAGTCTTCAGTAGCGGGGACAGGATTTGAACCTGCGACCTCTGGGTTATGAGCCCAGCGAGCTACCGAGCTGCTCCACCCCGCGTCGTTGTGAGTGCAACATTACGGTACCCCGCCGACCAGCGCAAATCCCTTCCGCGGGCCCCTGCGCCCCCGGGAGCACATGGTTACGCGGTGAGCTCCTGGTGGAGCGCTTCCAGCAACCGGGCGGCCCGCTCGGCCACCTCCGCCGGTCCGAGCTCGACGGCACGGGCACACCAGCGCTGCCCCTCCGTGAGCTCACCGCGGCGGGCGGCGAGCAGCGCGAGGCGCAGGGCGGCCCGGCCATGACCGTCGTTCGCGGCGCGACCCCACCACAGGGCCGCTTCGCGCTCGCTGCCCTCACGGGCGAGGAGCAGGCCGAGGTTGAAGGCCCCGTTGCGGCTGCCCGACTCGGCCGCCTCGCGGTACCAGCGAGCGGCACTCTCCATGTCGCCGCGGGCCGCGGCGAGCATCCCGGCCCTGACCTGGGCACGGCGGTGCCCCTGCTCGGCCGCGCGCTCGTACCACTCCTCGCACTCGGTCTTCTCCGGCATCGGCTCGCCCAGTCCGGGCGGTCCGGGCGGCGGCTGGCGCAGATCGAGCACGCCGGCCAGCCGGAACGCCGCCTCGGCGCTGCCGCCACCGGCGGCGCAGCGAAGATGGCGCTCCGCCTCCCGCTCCTCACCGTCGCGCAGCAGCGCCATGCCGACCTGCAGCGCGGCATCGGTGTGCCCCGCCGCGGCCGCCCGCTGGTACCAGCTCAGCGCCGTGCGGTCCTCGTCGCGTCCGGCGTGCAGGATGCCGAGGTTGAACGCCGCGTCCACACTGCCCGCCTCGGCCGCCTTGGAGAACCACGGCTCGGCGCCGGTGCCGTCGCCCGCCTGGAGCAGCAGCACGGCCAGCGCGTTGGCGGCCTCGCGGTGTCCCGCGTAGGCGGCACGGCGGTACCACTGCTCGGCCTGGGGAGTACGGTCCTGGGCCGCGCAGAGCAGACCGAGGTTGTACGCGCCGTTGACGTCGCCCGCGTCCATCGCGGCGCGGTACCAGCGCTCGGCGGTCTGCTGCTCGCCGCGGGCCGCGTGGAGTGCTCCCAGGGCGTTGGCGGCGTTGCCGTCGCCGTCCTGGGCGGCGCGCAGCCACCACACGGCCGCGCTCTCCTCGTCGCCCGCGTCGCGCAGCAGGAAACCGAGGGCGCAGGCAGCGCGGGGCTCACCGTCCTTGGCCGCGGTGAGGTACCAGCGGCCCGCCTCCTTGAGCTCACCGCGCTGCTCCAGGATGGCTCCGAGGTGCAGGGCGGCACGGCGGTGACCGCGCGCGGCAGCCTGCCGGTACCACTGCTCGGCCTCGCCCACCCGGCCGGTCGCCGGACCCGCGACGGGGCCGTCGCCCTTCCCGGTCGCCGCACGGCCGTCCAGGACGCTCGGCGCGCCCGCTCCGGCGTTCCGCCCCATGCCGAAGGCGTCCTGCGGCTCCTCGACGGCGTTGCGTTCCAGGGTGCGTGCCAGGCGGTACGCGGCCTCCCGGTGGCCCTGTTCGGCGGCAGCCCGCAGCCAGCGCTCGGCTCCCACGTCGCTGCGGTGCTCGAGCAGGTCGGCCAGGGCGTAGGCGCCCAGTGCGTGCCCCTGTTCGGCGGACTGGCGCAGCCAGTACTCGGCCCCGGGCTCGTCGCCGCACTCCCGGAAGTGGCGCCCGAGGGCGTGCGCGGCGGCGGCGGACCCGGCGACGGCGGCGATGCGCCACCACCCGGCGGCCTCGTCCGCGTACCCGCGCTGGTGGAGGAGGACACCCAGGTTGTTGGCTGCGGCCCGGTCGCCCTCGGCGGTGGCGGCACGCAGATAGGACTCGGCGCCGTCGAGGTCGCCGCGGCGCAGCAGGAGCGCGCCGAGGACGCTCATCGACGCGGCGTCGCCGGCCTCCGCCGCACGACGGTGTCGTGCCTCGGTCTCGGCATGGTCCGTGGTATCTGTGGTGTCCGTGGCGTAGGCGGCGTCCTCGGCGGAGGTGTCGTCAGCGGTGTCGGCGGCCTCGGCGAGGGCAGCGGCAAATACCGCATCCGCCACGTTTTCCGTCTTCCGAACGTGTCGCTGCACAAACCGCCCTGTCTCCAACAGAGTTGCCCTGTCCCCCATAAATACCATCGTCGCACCACCTGCAACCCGCGTACACCTGGTATACCGCGGCCAGTGAGGTCACTTCAGCGTTTTGTCGACATGCCCACAGAGAGACAAGTCAAACACGTTCAAGCTCAACTCGTGCTCTGCGAACCGCACTTCACACCGACAACTTGAAAAAGTGGCCGAGGCGACAATCGACGGCATGACTGAGGCCCGGATCCTTTTCAGGATCCGGGCCTCAGTCTTCAGTAGCGGGGACAGGATTTGAACCTGCGACCTCTGGGTTATGAGCCCAGCGAGCTACCGAGCTGCTCCACCCCGCGTCGTTGTGTTCAAACCGTACCACGACGCGGGGTGGAACTTTCTCAGGTGCCCTGGTCCTCGCCCTTCTCATCGGCCTTGTCGGCCGTGTCGGGCTTTGCCGCCGTATCTGCCGCGTCGGCACCGCCGGCGGCCTTGGGCTGGGCGGCCGCCGCTCGCCTGAGGGCGTCCTCCAGGTCCGCCTGCGCCTTGCCGTAGGCAGCCCAGTCGTTGTCCTTGAGGGCCGCCTCACCCGCGGTGTACGCCTTCTGCGCATCCGCGATGGCCTTCTTCAGAGCGGCCTCCCCGGTGGCAGGCGGCTCGGTGGTGTCACCCGGTGGCTCGGTGGGCTCCGTCGGCGGGGTGGTCGTATCGGGTTCATCCACCCCGAAGACCGCGTTGAGCGCCTCCCCGAGGCTGTTCTCAAAGACGATCTTCGACCCGTACGAGGCGGCAACCTTGCGCAGCAGCGGATAGTTCTGGGTGCCACCGCGCGTGTACACCGGCTCGATGTAGAGGAAGCCCCCGTCCAGCGGCACGGTCAGCAGATTGCCGTACTCGATGTCCGAGTCGGTGCCCTTGAGGTTCCTCACGAACTCGGCGACGTCGTCGTTGCCGTTGAGCTCACTCTGTACCTGGCCCGGGCCCTTCACCGTGGTGGTGACTCTCAACAGCCTTATGGTGCCGTAGTCCTTGCTGGCCGCGTCCGCGTCCACCGCCATGAACGCCCCGAGGTCGGGCCGTCCCTTCGGTGTGAACGTCGTGGTCAGAGAGAACCGCTGCGCATCCTGACCCGGCATCTTCATGCTCAGGTAGTACGGCGGGACGGCCCCGGGCTCCTTGTTGGTGGGGTCGTCCGGAACCTGCCAGGCGTCACTGCCGCTGTAGAACTGCGCGGGATCCTGGACGTGGTAGCGCGTGAGCAGTTCCCGCTGAACCTTGAACAGGTCCTGCGGGTAGCGCAGGTGGTCCATCAGGTCCTGCGGGATGTCCCCACGCGACTTCACGGTTCCGGGGAACGCCTTGCGCCAGGTCTTGAGCACCGGGTCCTCGGTGTCCCACTCGTAGAGCTTGACCTTGCCGTCGTACGCGTCGACGGTGGCCTTCACCGAGTTGCGGATGTAGTTGACCTGGTTCTGCTGGGCGACGACGGCGCGCTGGTTGGTGGTCAGCGAGTCCGCCGTGGTGTCACCGAGCGTCGTACGCGACGCGTAGGGATAGCCGTTGGTCGTCGTGTAGGCGTCGACGACCCACTGGATCCGGCCGCCCACGACCGCCGGATAAGCGTCTCCGTCGATGGTCAGCCAGGGGGCGACCGCTTCGACGCGCTCCTTGGGGGTGCGGTTGTACAGGATCCGCGAACCCTCGCCGATGGCTCCGGAATAGAGTATCTGCGGCTCGCTGAAGGACACGGCGTAGGCAGCGCGGTTGAAGGCGTTGCCGAGGCTGACCCCGCTGTTGCCCTTGTAGCTGGTGGTCTTCTCGCCGTCCTCCTCGTAGTCGAGCTCCTTCTGGGGCCCTCCGACGATGGAGTACTGCTCGGTCTTCTCGCCGTAGTAGATCCGCTGCTCGTACTTCGGCAGCTCACCGGTGGTCGGCAGGCCCGACTCCGTGAAGTCCGGGGAGCCCGCCGGGTTGGTGCCCGTCGTGGTGCCCCGGGCCGCGATGGCGCCGTAGCCGTGCGTGTACGTGAAGTGGTCGTTGATCCAGTTCCGCTTGGGGAGGCCGTCGAGGTTGAGCTCGCGCAGGCCGATGACGGTGTCCTGCTCCTTGCCGTCGGTTCCCTTGTAGCGGTCGACGTCCAGGGTCTTGGGGAACTGGTAGTAGTTCCTCTTCTGCTGGAGCTGCTGGAAAGCCGGCGAGACGACGTTCGGATCCATCACGCGGTAGCTGGCCGCGGCGTCCGCACCGGCCCGGAGCTTGGCGCCGTCCGTGGTCGTGCTCTTGCCCGAGTAGTCGTCCACCTTCGCGTCGTCGATGTCATAGGCATCGCGGGTCGCGTCGATGTTCTTCCGGATGAACGGTGCTTCCTTGGCCTGCTCGTTCGGCTGGACCTGGAACTTCTGCACGATCGCCGGGTAGAGCCCGCCGATCAGGATCGCGGAGAGCACCATCAGGCCGAAGCCGATCACCGGCAGCTGCCACGTGCGCCGCCAGAGCGTCGCGAAGAACAGCAGGGCGCAGATGACGGCGATGCAGAACAGGATCGTCTTCGCCGGGAGGTAGGCGTTGGCGTCGACGTACCGCAGGCCCGTCCAGTTGTCCGTGGCCTTGAAGTCACTCGACTTCACGGCCAGGCCGTACCGGTCGAGCCAGTACGCCACGGCCTTCAGCGAGACGAAGATGCCGAGCAGCACGGAGAGATGGCCGGTGGCCGCACCCGTGGCCCGTGCGCCGGGGCTGGTGATCCGCAGCCCGCCGTACAGGTAGTGCGTGAGCGCTGCGGCGATCAGCGACAGCACGGCAGCGGCGAAGCCGAAGCCGAGCATGAAGCGGTACCACGGCAGGTCGAAGGCGTAGAAGGCCACGTCCAGCTTGAACTGGGGGTCCTTCTGCCCGAACGGCACACCGTTGACGTACATCAGCCACGTACGCCACTGGCCCGACGCGGACGCTCCGGCGATCAGCCCGACGAGGGCGGTGATCGCGAGCAGCACCCACTTCTTGTACGGGGCGACGCTCATCCGGTAGCGGTCCAGGCTCTGCTGCTCCAGCGACATCGCGCTCAGCGGCGGCCTCAGCCGGTGCGCGAGCCAGATGTTCACGCCGACGGCGACGGCCATCAGCAGTCCGAAGACGAGGAACAGCCCGATCTTGGTCCACAGGGTGGTGGTGAAGACGGATGAATACGCGACCGACCGGTACCAGAGCCAGTCCGTCCAGAACCCGGCGAACATGACAAAGGCCATGGCGAGAACCGCCAGGACACCCAGTGTCATGAGCAGGGTACGGACGCGCCGGGACGGGCGGCCGACTCTGATCCGTGGCCCGGTCGGGCCTCCGCCGCGGTCCGGCATCTGGAAAGCCAACGTGCGCACCTCGAAGTTCGCGGTCGTGTGAAGCAGGCCCAGCGATCGTAGAGCCCACCTATGCAACTTACTGAGGCTTTACCTAGTTCCCGTTCCCGGGGCGGAAGGAGGCAGGATATTGACCATGCCCAACGTTTCCCCTTCAGGCCCTCCGATGGCCGCGAGCCCCCTCACCGTCGCCGTACTCGAAATCGACGCCTACGCGGCGGGCCTCGGCTGGGATCAGCCCGCCCGGCTGTTCGCACTCGTCGACACCGCCAGGCTGCGCGCCAGCGAGCCGGGCCTCGCGGCCCAGCTCGGTCTCGACGACGCCTCGTCGACCACCGCCGCCTTCACCCCTATCGAACAGGAGGAGCTTCCCGCGGGCACCGCCCTGGACGAGTTCCTCGCCACGATCGCCTGGCCCGACGCCGTGGTCGGCTGCGCCATGACGGTGGAGCGGCTGATGCTGCCGCCGTCCGCCGAGGCCTCCGTGCCGGAAGGCCTGAGCGACAGCCAGCTGACCAAGTGGGTCGCCAAGCACCCGGACCGGCAGGAGGTCCGGATGACCGTGGCTGTTCTGCGGGACGGGGCGCGGGACTCCGCCGTGCGGCTGCGGGAGAAGGACTCCCCGACCGAGGTCCTGACCGGCGCGGGCCTGGTCCCGGGGCTGGCCGAGGCGCTCGCGGCCACCTTCGAAGCCTGATTCCTGCGGTTCCGCGGGGCTTCCCGTCCCGCGGAGCCTGCTCGGCCCGTCCCGCGGAACCCGGCTGGTCCCGTGCCGCGGAACCTGTCCCGGCCCCTGCCGTCGCGCGGGGGCCGGTCTCAGCCTGTGGTCGCGTGCGGGCCGACTCAGCCTGTCGAGCAGCTCGGCAGGCCGGCCGGGTCGCCTGCGCGGATCTTCTCCAGGGACTTCTTCGCGTCGTCGAGGGTCTTGACCCTCACCAGGGTGAGACCGCCCGGGGTGTCGGCTGCCGCGGCGGCACAGTTGTCGTCGGGGGTGAGGAAGTACCGGGCGCCGGCATCACGCGCACCGACCAGCTTCATGTTGATGCCGCCGATCGGCCCGACCTTGCCGCTGTCGTCGATGGTGCCGGTGCCGGCGATGAACTTCCCGCCCGTCAGCTGGCCGGGCGTGAGCTTGTCGATGATGCCCAGCGAGAACATCAGCCCGGCGCTCGGGCCTCCGACGTCGGCGAGCTTGATGTCGATCTCGAACGGGAAGGTGTGGTCCGTCCCGGCCTGGATGCCGACGATCGCGCGGTCCTCCGTCGGGGCCTTCCGCGTGGTGAGGGTGATCTCACGCGTGCCCTGGGGCTCCTTGCCGGCCTTCTCTGCCGCGGCCGCTGCCTTGGCGGGGATGATCGTGAACACGACGTCCTCACCGGGCTTGTGCTCGGTGACGAGCTTCGCGACGTCCTCGGGCTGCTCGACCGCCGTACCGTCGACGGCCTTGATCACGTCGCCCGCGTGGAGCTTGCCCTGGGCGGGGCTGTCCTTGACGACGGTGGAGACCACGACGCGTGAGGTGACGGGGATCTTCAGTTCCTCGAGGGCCGCGACCTTGGCGCTCTCCTGGGACTGGCTGAACTCCTCCGCGTTCTCCTGCGTCGACTCCTCCTCCGTCTTGCCGTCCGGGTAGAGGGTGTCGTGCGGCACGATCACGCTGTCGTGGGCCAGCCAGCCGTAGACGGCCTCGACGATGTTCATGTCGTAGTCCGCGCCGGTGACGCGGACCGTCGTCATGTTGAGGTTCCCGGATGTCGGGTAGGTCTTGCGGCCGGTGATGTGCAGAACGGGTTCGCCACGTGCGTCGCCGAGGGTGTTCACGGTCGGGCCGGGAGACATCTCCGAATACGGCACGGGGATCAGCACGCCCACGCAGAGCAGCGCGATCAGAATGAGCGTGGAGGCGAGCATCGTCGCGGTGCGGCGTGGCATGGAACGACAGTACGGGAAGGGCTTGTCAGTGCACCGTCGGGGCCGGTCCGTACGGGCGCGGGGCCGCATGGCACGGGGATGGCTGAAGGGACCGCCGGTCAGCTCGCTGCGCGGAGAACGCGCGAAGGGAGAGCGTTGACGCGATGCGGGATTGGCAACTGCGTACAGCTGCCGCTGTCTCAGACCGCCTCGGAACCGGAGTCCGACTTCTCCATCGCTTCACGGAACCTGGCGTAGCCGGCGAGTTCGGTGACATCGCCGGTCGTTCGATTGCGGGCTGCCCACCCTCCCCATATCGCCGCGCCGAGGGCGGCGAAAAGTGGAATCAGAAGCCAAGCGAGTGCTGCCATCACGACCTCCCTACCCCATGAGCGACCGCAACTGACGATCAGAAGATTAACCACCTGCAGGACCAACGCTCATGGCAGGGGTGCGGTTACGCAAATCGGGGCTGAACACCCCTGAGGCGGTTTGCGCTCAGCAAGCGCCGACCCACTCCTCCGTGCCGTCCGAGAAACGCTGGTGCTTCCAGATGGGGACCTCGTGCTTGAGGTCGTCGATCAGCTTGCGGCAGGCATCGAAGGCCTCACCCCGATGGGCGCAGGAGACGGCGACGACCACCGCCAGATCGCCCACACCCAGCTCACCCACCCGGTGGACGGCGGCCAGCGCCCTCACCGGGTACTGCGCGACGACCTTCTCCGCGACTCTGCGCAGCTCGTCCTGGGCGCTCGGATGGCAGGAGTAGCCGAGCGTGCCGACGTCCTGTCCGTCGTCGTGATTGCGCACCGTGCCGACGAAGAGCGCGATGCCGCCGGCGGCGTCGTCGCCGACCGCACGGAAGATCTCGTCGACGGAGAGCGGCGTCTCCCTGATCTCCAGCAGCCGGATCGGGTCCTGAGCTGCCTGCTCGCCGGGGTGGTCGTGGGTGCGTGCCATGGGACCCATCGTGCCGCACGGCGCCGACATCGCGGAATAGCGCTTTCGACCAGCAGCCCGGCCGGCCTGCTTGGAGCCTCCTACAGGTCCCCCCGGGAGCGCCCGGCGCGCGCCTGGGGAGACGAGGGGCCCGGGCCCCTCTAGAAGCGTCGGCGCGCTTTGCGGGCGCGGCGTACCAGCGCCGCCGTGCCCAGCAGCGCGACCGTGGCTCCCGCGGCGCCTGCCGCGGTGGCGTCCTTGCGGCCGAGGCGGCGGCCGGCGACCGTGTGGCGCCCCTCCACCTCTTCCAGGAGCGCTCCGAGAACCTCCTCATTGGTCCACCGCGGCCGCCAGCCGACGTCGTGGAGCCGGCTCACGCTGACCACCCAGGGGTGCATGGTGTAGGCGAGGTCGCCCGCCGGGGAGGGGGTGAGGCCGATCCGGTGCAGCCGGGCCGCTGCCCCGAGGGCGACGGCGGACGGCAGCTCCATGCGGCGCACGCCGGAGAGCTCCTCCACCTCCTCCTGCTCCAGCCAGCCGTCGCAGCCGACCGCGAACTCCCCGTCGATCTTCTCCAGGGCCGCGTACTCCAGGGCGCTCACCAGGTCCTCGACGTGGCAGAACTGCCAGGCAGGCCGCGATCCGGCGACGACCAGGAGCCTCGGCGACTCGAAATAGCGGGTCAGCGCGGTGTCCGTGCCGCCGACCAGGACGGTCGGGCGTACCACCGTCACGTTGAGTCCGGGGTGGGCACGGGGTGCCCGGCGCCCGAGCCGTTCGATCTCCAGCAGGTCGCCGACACCGGTGGCCTCCGCCGTGGCACGCAGTTCGGCGTCCTCGGACAGCGGGATGTCGTTGTCGGGAAGCGCGCCGTAGACCATCGCCGAGGTGCACAGCACGACCCGGTGGACCCCGACGGCCGCCGCGGCCGTCAGCACGGTCTGGGTGCCGCGTACGTTGTACGCGGTACGGGCCGCGGGGTCGGTCTCCAGGTCGAGATCGAGCGCCAGGTGCACGACGACGTCCGCACCACGCAGCTTCTCCGCGATGGCGGGGTCCCGTACGTCCAGGATGTGCCAGGTGGCCTCGGACACCTCCCCCCGGCGCTCATCGATGGCGATGACCTGCTTGATCTCGTCGGATGCGGCGAGGTGCGCGGTGAGAAGCTCACCGACGCCGGTCGCGGCACCGGTGACCGCGACGACGGGGCCCCGGCTTCTGGAAGGATTCTTCGTCGGCTTGCTCTCGGGCGAGGGGTCGGCCAGGTTTCGCGCTGCGCGAACCTGTGGATCTGGGGAACTCACCGGGCGTCTCCAGCGGTTGTCTTCAGTACGTACCCGAATGACGCGTACGTACCAGGTGGCGTCCATCCTGCCGCAGGCCGGGAGCCGGCGGAGCACTGAGCCCCTAAGCGGGCTTTGGTGTCTACGCTGGATGGTGATGTCGGGCAGTCGCCGTCGGTTCGAGCCGGCGGCCCTACGAGCCGAGGAAACCCGTGAGTGACACCCCATTCGGATTCGGCCTTCCGCCGGAGGAGCCGGAGAACGGCGACGAAGGCAAGAAGAAGGACCCCACCGGAGGTGGGCAGGGTTCGGGCGGGCCGGCGAACCCGTTCGGCATCGGGCCGGGCGCGGGCGGGGACAACCCGTTCGCCGCGATGTTCGGCACGATGAACCCGAACGACCTGGGAGCGGCCTTCCAGCAGCTCGGCCAGATGCTGAGCTACGAGGGCGGCCCCGTCAACTGGGACATGGCCAAGCAGATCGCCCGCCAGACGGTGTCGCAGGGCACGCCGGACGGCAGCAAGGACGCGAGCGTCGGCCCGTCGGACCGGTCGGCGGTCGACGAGGCGCTCCGTCTGGCGGATCTCTGGCTGGACGGGGTGACGTCGCTGCCCTCCGGTTCCGTCTCGACCGTGGCGTGGAGCCGTGCGGAGTGGGTCGAGGCGTCCCTTCCTGCCTGGCAGCAGCTGGTGGACCCGGTGGCCGAGCGGGTCGGGCTGGCCATGGGCGACGTCCTGCCCGAGGAGATGCAGGCCATGGCGGGCCCGCTGATCGGGATGATGCGCTCGATGGGCGGTGCCATGTTCGGTCAGCAGATCGGGCAGGCAGTCGGCGTGCTCGCCGGCGAAGTCGTCGGCTCCACGGACATCGGCCTCCCCCTGGGCCCGGCCGGCAAGGCCGCGCTGCTTCCGCTGAACGTCGAGCGGTTCGGTAAGGACCTGAGCGTCGCGCAGGACGAGGTGCGGCTGTATCTCGCACTGCGTGAGGCCGCCCACCAGCGGCTCTTCGCCCACGTTCCGTGGCTGCGCTCGCACCTGTTCGGTGCGGTCGAGGCGTACGCGCGCGGCATCAAGGTCGACACCAGCAAGCTCGAGGACGTCGTCGGCCAGTTCGACCCGACGCAGCCCGAGCAGCTGCAGGACGCGCTTCAGCAGGGCATGTTCCAGCCCGAGGACACACCCGAGCAGAAGGCCTCGCTCGCCCGCCTGGAGACAGCGCTCGCCCTCGTCGAGGGCTGGGTGGACGCCGTCGTGCACGAGGCCGCGAAGCCCCGGCTGACCTCGGCGGACGCGTTGCGCGAGACGATGCGCAGGCGCCGTGCGTCCGGCGGTCCCGCCGAGCAGACCTTCGCCACCCTCATCGGCCTCCAGCTGCGTCCGCGCCGCCTGCGGGACGCTTCGAGGCTGTGGGCCTCGCTCACGGACGCCCGGGGCGTCGACGGCCGTGACGGCCTGTGGGAGCACCCTGACATGCTGCCGACGGCCCATGACCTGGACGACCCGGACGGGTTCGTGCACCACGAGCAGTTGGACTTCTCCGAGCTCGACAAGATGCTCGGCGAGGCCGCGAAAGGCCCGCACAAGCCCGCGTCCGAGGACTCGGACGACTCGGACAGCGACGACTCGAAGAACGACGGCAAGGACGACACCGACAAGTGAGCCTGCATGACGACGCCGTTCTCGTACTCAAGGGCTACGACTCGGAGCAGGAGGACCAGAGCGAGCTGCGCCAGACGTACCTGGACCATCTGGCCGGGCACCCGGACGGCATGTGGAAGGCCTGCGGGGCCGGGCATCTGACGGCCAGCGCACTGGTGATCGATCCGGAGCGGGGCCGGGTCCTGCTGACGCTGCACAGGAAGCTGCAGATGTGGCTCCAGATGGGCGGCCACTGCGAGCCGCAGGACTCGACCCTGCCTTCCGCGGCTCTGCGTGAGGCCACGGAGGAGTCCGGCATCACCGGGCTGACCCTGCTGCCCGGCGGGCCGGTCCGGTTGGACCGGCACCCCATCCCGGCGCCCTGTCACTGGCACCTCGACGTCCAGTACGCGGCTACGCCTCCCGCGGGCGCGACGGAACGGATCAGCGAGGAGTCCCTCGATCTGCGCTGGTTCCCGTACGAAGAGGTGGCCGGAGTCGCGGACGCCTCGGTCGTGCGGCTGGTGGAACGGACCCGGGCACGGCTGGAGCACGGCAACTAGCCCGTGCGCGGGCACGGGTAAGGGGCGGCCTCCGAAGATGCCGCCCCTTACCCGTGTCCGATCCGGGTGACTCAGTTCCAGGCGTTGTTCTGGTTCTGGCTGTGGGCGCCGTGCTGACCCACGCCGAACTGCGCTGCCGCGCCCTGGCCGATCTGCGCGTGCTGCGGAGGCAGCACCTCACTCGGCTGGACGAGCGCGAAGCCCTGGCCCAGGAAGCTGAGCTCCCAGCCCTCGCCCGTGTTGCCGCGGCGCCGGAAAACGCCGGAGGAGTGCGTCTGCGCCTGCATCTGCACCCTCAGCCCACTCGACCAGGCAACGATCGCGTCGGCATCGGCGTTCACGTACTTGTCGGGCGTGACCTGCATCATCAGCGGCTGGCCCGAGGTCATCAGCGCGACCTTGCCACTGCCCGAGATGTTGAGCTGGTACTTGCCCGTGCCCGAGATCCCGTACTGGCTGTCCACCGCGATGACCTCGGTGTGCAGCGAGGAGTCGAGGGCGAGGACGTACGCGCTGTCGACCGTCATGCCCTCGCGGTCGACGTCGACCACGTGGATGTACTGGGCCAGGTTGGCCAGATAGACCGTTCCCTGGCCCGAGCAGCGCATCAGGTCGAGACCCTCGCCCGTCCTCCGGCGGGCGTTGCGCTGTCCCTGCGACTGGTACTCGCCGTCGAATTCCATGAGCCCCTGATAGGCGACCATGGCTCCCTTACGGGCGAGGACGTCGTCATGACCGGTCAGCGAGACCCGCAGGAGCTGCGGGTTCTGGACGGTGTACCGGTCCTGCGACTGCTGTTCGGTGTGGCTGAAAAGCGGACTCTGCATGATGTGTTCTCCCCCCGCTCAGTTCCGGATCCGCAGGCGGTCGGTACTGTCCTCGCTCGGCTGGACGACGACGATGCCCTGACCGGAGAAGGCCATCTGGTAGGCCTCTCCGCTGCCCCGACCGATGAGCGAGCTCGCCTTGAAGCTGCGCTTGCCCTTGACCTTCAGGTTCGGGGACCACGCGACGAGCGCGTCGGGGTCGACGTACGTCTCGTCCTCGCCACGGCCGCAGTCGACGACGATCGGCGTGCCGCGCGAGGTGATCGCGACCCATCCGGTGCCTTGGACGCAGACGTTCCACAGGCCCTGGCCGGCGAACTTGGCCAGGCCCTTGACCCGCTCAACACCCCAGGTGAGGTGGCCGTCGAAGGCGAGGAGATTGGTGCCGTTGACCGACAGCGAGTCGTTGTTGAGGTTGATGACGACCACATCGGCGCCGTAGTCGGCGAGGTAGAGCAGCCCGTCACCGGCGCACTTCATCAGGGGCGCGCCCTCGCCGGTGATCCACTGCGAGGCGATCTGGCGGACGGCGGGCGGGTTGGGCTCGTACTGGATGAAGCCCTCGTAGGCCACCATCGAGCCGGTACGTGCGTAGAGGTCCTGCCCGGAGGCCATGGCGACCTTGAGCATCGTGCGGCCGTGGTTCTCCATCCGGGCCGTGACGGGGGTCGGGGCGAAGCCCGCGAGTTGCTGATTCATGACGGGCTCCCTCAGACCTCGTAGGGCTGGACGACGATGAAGTTCCCGGGGGCTCCCCGGAACTGGAGGTTCACGGTCTCCCCGCTGTGGCCCGGGTACGCGTTGCGGCGCAGTCGGACCTGGCTGGAGATGATCACCTGGGACGCCGCCGACCAGGCCACGACCGCGTTGCAGTCGGCGAACGTGGTCGGGGTGACCGGCAGGACGACCGGAACACCGTGGGTCTTGACGACGACGGTGCCCGTGCCCTGGAACTGCATGGTGAACAGGGCACCGCCGGGAATCCCGTGCCCTTCGATCCTGCGCACCTCGTACTGCAGCGACTCGTCGAACGCGAGGACGCTCTCCGCAGAGACGCAAATGCCGTCACCCTGCAGCTCGATGGGGTGCAGGTGCGATCCCTCCTCGGCGAGGAAGACCTGCCCGCGACCCGTGCAGCGCATCAGCTGCATCTCCTGGCCGGTGGCGTTACCGACCATGCGGCCCGCGAAACCGGCGCCCTTGTAGCCGAAGTCGACCTTCCCCTGGTACATCACCATGCTGCCCTGACGGGCGAGCACGGGTGTTCCTCCCATGGTCAGGTCCACGCGCATGAGCTGCTGGTTCTGCGAGGTCCAGCGCTGCCCGGTGGCCGTCTCCTTGTACGGCTGCAGGGCTGCCTGCAGCCCTGCGCCGGCCTGCGGAACACCCTGGGGCACCATTCCCTGGGGCGCACCGGGAGGCATGCCCGGAGGCTGCTGCCCGTAGGCCGGAGGCTGCTGACCGAACGGCACGGCGGGCGGCTGCTGACCGAACGGGGCGGCCGGCGGGGGCTGCTGACCGTACGGCGGCGCGGCCTGACCCGGGACCTGGCCGAACTGCGGCTGCTGGGGCGGCTGCCCGTAAGGGGCCGGCGCCTGGGGTGCCAGGGGCGCCGCGATCGTCGGCGCGGCGTGCACCGGCTGCTGCGGTGCGGCGGGCACTCCGAACGACGGTGCGGGCTGCGGGGCCTGGGGCGCTGCCGGGGCGCCGAAAGCGGGGGGCGCGGTGGACTGGGCCGGCGGGGCGAACGACGGCGCTGCCCCCTGTGGCTGCGGTGCTGCCGGAGCTTCCTCGGCGACCTCGCCGCCGAAGTTCTTGAGCAGCGCGTCCAGGCCGCCGTCGAAGCCCTGGCCCACCGCGGCGAACCGCCAGACGTCCTTGAGGTAGAAGTCGCCCAGCATGACCGCGCGCTCGGTGGTGAACTCCGAACCGGTGAAGGCGTACTTCACCACTTCCTCGCCGCCGGCGACGATCCGGATGTACCCGGGGCCGACCTGCGACATCTGCCCCGCACCGTCGAGAGTCGCGGTGAACGAAAGCTTGTGGATGTTCGCCGGAATGCGGTCGAGGGTGACGCGGAAGGACTCGGTGTCGCCGGCCTGGGCGCCGAGCAGCTGAATGGACTCCTCGGGTGATTTCGGCTGGTTGAAGAAGATGAAATACCGGTCGTCCGAGAGCTGCTCATTGGCATCGAGACCGAAGCAACTGATGTCGAACGTCAGGCCCGGGCCGGCGATCTGCACACCTACGTACAGATCCGTCCCTGGCGTGAGATCACTGATCTTGGCCTTGTGGCCGCGTTGGAATTCCCTGGCCATGCGTAACGACCGTCCCCCATCCCGAATGTAAATGCGTCGCGTCAGGCTAACCGCAAACCACGACATTGAGCTAAGTCGGTACAGACCCGGTACAGAATCACCGAACGTCACTCTTCACGTGCGGTGGGCAGATGCGGCAGCCGCTCGGCCGCGACGACTCCTTCGAGATAGCCACGCGCCCGCTCGGTACGCGGATACGCCTCCAGCAGGCGCCAGAAGCGAGGGCCGTGTCCGGGAACCAGCAGATGGGCCAGTTCGTGGAGGAGGACGTAGTCGACGACGTACTCCGGCATGCCCTGCAACCGGTGCGAGAGACGGATGCTGCCCTCAGCTGGGGTACATGAGCCCCAGCGGGTGTTCTGATTGGTCACCCATCGCACCGAGGCGGGGCGCGCCCGGCCCTCGAAGTACTGGGCGGAAAGCCCTTCGGCACGTTCGGCGAGCTCGCTGTCGCCGATCACCCGCTTGCTCTCCTGGGCGGCGAGCTTGTCGAGCATCACGCCGACCCAGCGCTGCTCCTCCGCCTCCGACATCCGGGCGGGGATGAGAACGATCGTGCGGTCACCCTCGCGGTACGCGGAGACCGTTCTGCTGCGCCGGGCGCTTCTGCGGACCTCGACCGCACTCGTCACCGATGCGCGGGACTGGTGGGCGGCCGCGCTGCGCTGGTGGCGTCCGGCGCTGCGCACGGAGGTCTCCCCGGCGAGGCCGGGTGAAGAGTCGGCGGACACGCCATGACGTTACCCGCTGTCGGCGGGGGAAGTCCTGCCTCCCGTACGGTTCGGCGTTGATCCACTTCTCGGCGTGCACCATTTGAACGACTAATACCCCGGCCTGTGGATAACTTTCCGCACGTTTCGCCACCGCGTTGCATTCTGACAACGGATCCAGGCGCCGGCCTATACCGAACGGCGCGGCCCGACACCGACCGGGGAGAAGCCATGCATCCGATGTTGAAACCTGCGCTGCGCCGGGCCTGGCGCGGACGGAACACCGTGCAATTCGGTGTGACGCCCGCGCATGCTGTGACGCTGGGTCCGATGGATATCGCGACCGGGAGTTTCCTCGAACTGCTCGACGGAACACGCGGACTCCCGCTGCTGCGCGAAGAGGCCGGAGCACTGGACCTGTCGGACCGTCATGTGGACATCCTGGTATCACGCCTGACGGAGGCGGGGCTGCTCGACGACTTGAGTGCGGGCGGCCCGGAGGCCGACGCATTACGCCGGCGGGCCGAGACCCTGGAGCGGCAGCGCCCTGACGCCGCGTCACTTTCCGTCGTCCATCCGGAACCCGGGAGCGGGCTGCGCAGGCTCGCGGCCCGGCGCGCGATGCGGGTTCAGGTACGGGGCGCGGGCAGGGTCGGCGCCACGATCGCCGCGGTGCTGTCCGGGGCGGGAGTGGGCCGGGTCGAGGTGCTCGACGGTGGCCGCACCGAACCGTGGGACATCGCGCCCGGCGGTCTTCCGGCGGCAGCCGTCGGGGAGCGGCGGGATTCGGCGGCCCGGCAGCTGGTCCGCCGGTCCGCGGCCGGCGGACCTCCCCGGTCGGCGGAGGCGGCGGGCCCTCCGGCGAGCGGCGAGCCCGCACTCTCCCTGATCGTGGTGGCTCCGCGGGACGGCCTCTCGGTCTACGCGCCCGATCCGGATACCGCCGCACCATGGATCGCCTCAGGTACGCCGCACCTCTACGCGGGAGTGATCGAAGCCACCGGGGTGGTCGGTCCTCTGGTGCTCCCGGGCGGCACCGGCTGTGCGGGCTGTCTGGCACTGCACCGTGCGGACCAGGACCCGCAGTGGCCGCGGATGCTGGCGCAGTGGAGGTCAGGGCGGCGTAGCACGGTGCCGGCCTGCGATCTGGGGCTGGCGACGGCGGTGGCCGGTCTCGCGGCAACCCATGCGCTGTCCTTTCTCGACGGGGAACTGCCCGCTGTCACCGGTGCCCGCTGGGAGGCCGCGCTGCCTCTGCTGGAGTGGCGGACCGAACGGCTGGGCGCGCACCTCGACTGCTCCTGTGGTGCCGCCGGGCAGACTGAGGGGGAGCTCACCTCCGCGACCTGCCCGGCACAGGACACAATGGCGGGGTGACCGCCGCCGACGGAGCAGGGCCGAACACTCACGCGGCACGGCAGTCTGGGACTTGGAGGGGCACATGTCTGATCTTCCCCGGAAGGCGGTCACCCGTACCGCGAAGCTGGCCGCGCTGCCGCTCGGCTTCGCCGGGCGTGCCACGTGGGGCCTGGGCAAGCGGATAGGCGGTAGGTCCGCCGAGATCGTCGCCCGTGAGGTCCAGCAGCGCACCGCGGATCAACTCTTCAAGGTTCTCGGCGAGTTGAAGGGCGGTGCGATGAAGCTCGGGCAGGCGCTGTCCGTTTTCGAGTCGGCGCTGCCCGAAGATGTCGCGGGCCCGTACAGAGCGGCACTGACCAAGCTTCAGGAGGCCGCTCCGCCCATGCCGACCCGCACCGTCCACGGGGTGCTGGCCGAGCGTCTCGGTGAGGACTGGCGGGAGCTGTTCCTCGAATTCGAGGACCGGCCGTCCGCCGCCGCGTCGATCGGGCAGGTCCACCGCGCTGTGTGGCACGACGGACGCGACGTTGCCGTGAAGGTGCAGTATCCGGGCGCGGGTGAGGCACTGCTCTCGGATCTGACCCAGCTCAGCCGCTTCGCGAGGCTGCTCGGTCCGCTGATTCCCGGGATGGACATCAAGCCGCTCATCACGGAACTGCGGGACCGGGTCTCGGAGGAGCTGGACTACGCGCTGGAGGCTCAGGCCCAGCAGGAACACGCGGCGGAGTTCGAGGACGACCCCGATGTGACGATCCCCGGAGTGGTGCACCAGTCCGAGCAGGTGCTCGTGACCGAGTGGATGGGCGGAATCCCCCTGTCGGAAGTGATCGCCGACGGCACGCAGGAACAGAGGGACCGGGCAGGTCAGCTGCTCGCGCGCTTCCTCTTCTCGGGACCGGCACGCACCGGCCTGCTCCACGCCGACCCCCACCCGGGCAACTTCCGGCTGCTGCCTCCGCTTGGCGCGGACGCGGAGGACGGGGCGGAGGAGAACGAGGCTGCCGAGGCGGACAGCGCCGACGGAGACGGCAACCGGTGGAGGCTGGGGGTCCTGGACTTCGGAACGGTGGACCGGCTGCCCGGCGGACTGCCGCGGACCATCGGCGACTCACTGCGGATGACACTGGACGGTGATGCCGAGGCCGTGTACCAGCTGCTCCGTGAGGAGGGGTTCGTCAAGGACTCGATCGAACTCGCGCCGGATGCCGTACTCGACTATCTCCTGCCGATCATCGAACCGGCGCTGGTGGACGAGTTCACCTTCACCCGCTCCTGGCTGCGGAGTCAGGCCGCCCGCATCGCCGACCTGCGCTCCCCCGCCCACCAGCTGGGCAAGCAGCTGAACCTTCCGCCGTCCTATCTGTTGATACACCGCGTCACACTGAGCACCATCGGCGTGTTGTGCCAACTCGGTGCCACGGTGCGTCTGCGGGACGA
This sequence comes from Streptomyces sp. NPDC059499, assembly GCF_042749285.1. NCBI lineage: Bacteria > Bacillati > Actinomycetota > Actinomycetes > Kitasatosporales > Streptomycetaceae > Streptomyces > Streptomyces sp. NPDC059499. The sequence continues at coordinate 149,730 of NZ_JBHYTT010000011.1, read as the reverse complement.
ACTGGAGTCGTGGCTGCCGGGGTTCCTCCTGGAGTACGAGCCGGATCAGGAGGGCGAGGACGACCAGATGGGCATGGACGACCAGGCCGGCGTTGACGACCAGGCCGGCGTTGACGACCAGGCCGGCGTTGACGACCAGGAGGGCGCAACGGTCGAGGCCCGGAGCCTTTCCTGACAGTTGCGGCCTCCCCCGTCACCACCAGGCGGAGCCCAGTCGGCCCTCGATCGCGCGGATATGGGCGCGGGAACAGTCCTCGCAGAAGTACTGGCGTCTGCCGTTCTCCACGGAGCAGATCCAGGTCACGGGTGCCGATTCACCATCGGCGACAACGCCGCACCGGGCACATGACACCTGCCCCTCACCCGGCCGCGCCGGGCGATCAGTCTCCTCGTCCACCTCGCGACGATATCCCCGTCGGTCCGGCGGGCTCGGCACAAACGCACCGCGGGGCCGGCCTGTTCGGACCGGCCCCGCGGAAGGGGTGGGTGGCTGCGTGAGGGGCAGAGCGGTTGCCCCGCAGCCGTGCCGCCGTCGAGCGACGGACACATCGTGCTGTCGGCGGCGCTGTTAGTGCATGACCGCCATGGCGAGCGCACGGCGGGCGCGCATCGAAGCACGCTCCGCCCGGCGCTGCATCCGCCGGGCGGCCACCAGGCGCACTGCCTGGCGATCCACCTCGGCTTCCCTCAGGCGGTCGTGCATATGCGCACGTGCCAGGGCTTCTGGGATGAGTTGCATTTCGCGGGTCCTGTTCTGACGCGAGTCGTTCGCGCCGATGATGGTGACGTCCGGGGTCGCGGAGCCGACGGGCTCCTTCGTGGGGGTGATCATTGGTGCCTGGTTTCGGGGGTCATGGGTCTGGGGACGGTCGATGGTTCCGATGCGCTTTGTTCGTGTGGGGGACATGACCCCCAGGCCGGCGGTCACGCCGCGACCGGGTTCTTGCGCGGACGGCCACGCGGACGCTTGCGGGCGACGACGACGCCCTGGACGAAGAGCTCGCCACCCCAGACGCCCCACGGCTCGCGACGCTCCTTGGCGCCGGCGAGACAGGCCTCGACGAGCGGACAGGTCCGGCAGAGGGACTTGGCGTACTCGACGTCGGCCGGAGTCTCGGCGAAGAAGACCTCCGGGTCGTACGAACGGCAAGGGACGGGTACGCCGAGGTTCTCGATGGCGTCGTCGAGCGCGGTGAGCGCGGTGAGCGGGATCAAGGTGGAGTCCTCCGTGAGGCCGGGCGGGGAGATCGTGTCGGAAGGCGGTACGGACGGGGCGTGCGTCTCGGTTTGCACGGTGGTGTTGTCCTCGTCTGGTCATGCCGGCCTGTTGGCCGGTTGGCGGCTGGTACCAGGTACTGCTTGTCCCGAGGCTCCTTCGTCTCGTCTCATCCGTTCGGACAAAACAAAAGGGCCGCGGATCCCGAGTGGGGTTCCGCGGCCCTGAAGGCGCCGGCCTGATGCTGGATCAGGCTGGATCACTCCAGGGTTCAGGCCCACGGAAGGCCCACATCGTGTGGTGCTGTGTCGTCTGCTTCTTGGCTCCGGCACCGACGGCCGCAAAGGCATAGGCGCGAGCCTGTCCCTTCGCTACTGCTGCTGCCGGTGCCTCGGTCGGTCGCTCATTGCGCTCCCGAACGGGCAGGCTCGCCAGAGACAGCGGGTTGCCGACGGAGATGCCGGACACACCGGTGACACGAAGCGAAAGTTCCGAAGAGCAGGCGAGGCCGAGCGAGCAGGCGGAGGCGACCGACGGATCGGTCATTTTGATGGTGTTGATGATGCTGATCACAGGAATCGCCTCCTCTCGGCGTCTCAGGGGACCGGCCGGGGCCGGTCCTGCGTATTCGGATAAGTACAGCACGGAATCAGGGCTTCAGAGAAGTCGCTGTTCCCGTGGTTAAGAACCTATGGTGATGACTGCTGCGGGCGCAAACTATTTTTTCGACGAGTTTTTCTCACATGTCGTCGTCGCCCGCTCCTGACTCCGGTTCCAGCGTCCGACCTGCACAGATGTCGAGCACATCGGCTCCGAAGCGGGTCAGCTTCCGGTTGCCGACACCAGCGATGACGACGAGCTCGCCCTCGGTGTCCGGCACCGCCTCGGCGATCGCCATCAACGTCTTGTCGGTGAACACGCAGTACGCGGGCTGGCCGATCTCCTTCGCCCGGTCGGCACGCCACTGCCTCAGCCGCTCGTACAGCCCCTCGTCCATGTCGGACGGGCAGTCCTCGCAGCGCATCAGCTTCATCTCGCCGGCTTCGGTGAGGGTCTTGCCGCAGACCCGGCACAGCACCGGCCCGCGGCGCCTGGGCCGGGCCGCCACGGAACCGCCGCTGCCCGTGGCCGTACCCGTACCTCGGTCGATGCCTCCGCCTCCCCCTGCGCCGCCCCGTGCGCCGAAGGCGGTCGAGCCGGGCCGCAGGCCGTTCAGGAAGCGCGTCGGCCGGCGGCCGCCGCGACCACCGGGCGAGCGGGAGAGGGCCCAGGACAGCGAGAGGTGGAAGCGGGCCCGGGTGACACCGACGTACAGCAGCCGGCGTTCCTCCTCGACCTGTTCATCGGTCTTGGCGTAGGCGATCGGCATCATGCCCTCGGTGAGACCGACCAGGAAGGCCGCGTCCCACTCCAGCCCCTTCGCCGAGTGCAGCGAAGCCAGCGTGACGCCCTGGACCGTGGGGGCGTGCTGGGCGGCGGCCCGTTCGTCGAGCTCCGCCACGAGGTCGGAGAGCGTCGCTCCCGGCTTGGCCTGTTGGAAGTCCTCGGCCAGACGCACCAGGGCGGCCAGCGACTCCCAGCGGTCCCGGACCGCACCCGAACCGTTGGGCGGCTTGGAGGTCCACCCCTTGGTGGAGAGCACCGCCCGCACCTCGGAGGGCAGCCCCTCGGCTCCGTCGAGCAAGGAGTCGTTGCCCCCGGCGCGGGCGGCGCCGCGCAGGGCGACGCCGGCCTCCCGCACCTCCGCACGGTCGAAGAAGCGCTCCGCGCCACGCAGCTGGTAGGGCACACCGGCGTCGGCGAGGGCCTGCTCGTAGACCTCGGACTGGGAATTGACCCGGTACAGCACGGCGATCTCGCCGGCCGGAACACCTGCGGCGATCAGGTCACGGATCCGCCGGGCGGTGCCCTCTGCCTCCGCGGGCTCGTCCGTGTACTCCGTGTAGGAGGGCTCGGGGCCCTTCTCGCGCTGCGACACCAGCTCCAGCCGGTGCTCTGCCGCCCTGCCGCTGGCCTGGCTCAGCAGGCCGTTGGCCAGATGAACGACCTGGGGCGTGGAGCGGTAGTCCCGCACCAGCTTGACCACCGTCGCGTTCGGGTGGCGGGTGCGGAAGTTCAGCAGGTGGTCGGGGGTCGCGCCGGTGAAGGAGTAGATCGTCTGGCTGGCGTCACCGACGACGCACAGGTTGTCCCGGTCGCCGAGCCAGAGGTCGAGGAGCCGCTGCTGGAGCGGGCTGACGTCCTGGTACTCGTCGACGACGAAGTGCTGGTACTGGGTGCGCACGTGCTCGGCGATGTCGTGCCGGTCCTGAAGGATGCCGACGGTGAGAAGCAGCACATCCTCGAAGTCGATCACCGACCGGTCGCGCTTGAGCTGCTCGTACATCGCGTAGATCTGTGACAGCTCGGCAGGATCGCGCGGGGCGTCCCGCTGGGTCTTGGCGACCGCGGCCGGGTAGTCGGCGGGCACGGTCTGGGTGACCTTGGCCCACTCGATCTCGCTCGTGGCGTCCCGCAGCTCATTGCGGTCGAGCCGGACGCCGCAGCGCGCCGCCGCCTCGGCGACCAGCTGGACCTTGCGCTCCACCAGGCGCGGCAGCGCACCACCGACTGCTTTCGGCCAGAAGTACTGGAGCTGGCGCAGGGCGGCGGAGTGGAACGTCCGCGCCTGCACACCGGTCGCGCCGAGCTGGCGGAGCCTGCCCCGCATCTCGCCGGCGGCGCGGTTGGTGAAGGTGACAGCGAGCACGGTCGTCGGCTGGAGAATCCCGGCCCGCACCCCGTAGGCAATGCGATGCGTGATGGCTCGCGTCTTGCCCGTACCGGCTCCGGCCAGCACGCACACGGGTCCGGCGAGGGCCAGCGCGACCTCGCGCTGCTCCGGGTCGAGCCCGTCGAGGACGGCGTCCGCGGACTCGGGAACCTGCGGGAAAAGGGTGGAATGCGTTGCTGCTGTCACCCCGCCATGCTGCCAGGTCGCAGGGGGCGGGTGCGGAAGTTGTCCACAGGGGGTGCCGTTTGTCGTACTGATACGGGTGCGCTCGCGGGAATGGCGGCCGGGTCCCGTACGTTCCCTGCATGCGGGAAGGTACGGGAACGTGTTCTTTCCGCCTTCCAGCGAGACGGACAAGACAAGGGAGCACCAGCGACATGCCGGGCACTGTGACGATGTACAGCACCACGTGGTGCGGCTACTGCCGCCGGCTCAAGGGCCAGATGGACCGCGAAGGCATCGCGTACACCGAGGTCAACATCGAGCAGGACCCGGATTCGGCAGCATTTGTCGAGAAGGCGAATGGCGGAAACCAGACGGTTCCGACCGTGCTCTTCCCCGACGGTTCGACGCTGACGAACCCCTCGCTGGCCCAGGTCAAGCAGAAGATCGGCGCCTGACGCAGGTAGGCATGGCGACGGCCCCGAGCGGAAGCTCCGGGGCCGTCGCCATGTCCGCGTGCTGCTCGCCCGCGTGCCGCCTTCCTGCCCGCGTGCCACCTGCCTGCATGCCGCGCGGCCTGCTCGCGTGCCTGTCGGCCGCGCTGCCCGCATGCCTGTGGCCGAGCTGCGCGCGGATCACTGACGACGGAGGCGCCTGCGCCACCAGCTCGGCCGTCGTCCCGCTTCCCGGTAACGGCCCGGCTCCCGGTCCGGCTCCGCGCCCGGCTCCGCTGCCAGCTCCCGCACGGCGGTCCTGATGCGGTCGAAGGTCGCTATCCGGTTCTGCTTCTCACCGGGCAGGACGACTCCGACACAGACCAGCTTGAGTCTGCCGCCTCCGAGCTCGGTCCCGACGAAGACCGGAGCACCGGCGCACCCCTCGGGCACGGTGGAACCCCAGTGGACGTCGCCGTCGGTCCCGCGTGCCACCTCGCCCACGACGACGGCCAGCAGCCTCTCTCCCCGTGCCTCGCCCATGTCGTGGCCCAGGATGTAGGCGGGCTGCGGCTCGGCACCGATCCGGGCGATGTCCTCGTCGTTCGCGGCGAGACCGTCCGTGATCTCGTCGGTCGCCCAGCTCCAGCCCTTGCGAGTGCCGTGGGCGTGCAGCCCGGCCGTGGGCAGCACGGCGACACCCAGGTCACCGAGGACGACCCACCCGTCGGCGAAGTCCGTCATGAGGAGCTTCTCCGCGCTCATCGCGGGTTCGCACAGTTCGGGTCGCAGAGTCAGCTCGCCCAGGTCGTACCGCGTCAGCTCCGCAGCCGTCACGAGGTACTGCCTGATGACCTCGGAGTCGGCCGTGGTGTCGATGAGGTCGTTGAACCAGAAGGCCGTTCCGTGGTGCCGGTCCGCGTTCGCTTCCTTGAACGCCAGAGTCGAGCGGCCGACGTTGGCCGTGATGGCATTGACGGTCGCGTGGTGAACGTTCGATTCGGACATGGCCGGGGACTCTACCGAGAGCGTCCCCTCGCACGTCACACGGGGTGTCGCACCATGCCGCCGCACCCGCCCGCTCACCCGCCGTCAGCCGGCGCTGCCCGGCCTCGGGAGCGGCTTGCCGTACCAGAGCTCGATCAGGCGCGCCGCGATCGAGATGCCGAACGGGGGCAGGACCTCGCCCGATTCGAAGGCCGCTGTCAGGTCCTCGCGGGAGAACCAGCGGGCCTCCTCGATCTCCTCGCCGTCCACGTTGATCTCCGAGGTGGTGGCGCGTGCCATGAACCCGAGCATCAGGCTGGACGGGAACGGCCAGGGCTGACTGGCGATGTACTCGACCTCGCCGACGGTGATGCCTGCCTCCTCGAACACCTCGCGGGCCACGGACTGCTCGATCGACTCGCCCGGCTCGACGAAGCCCGCGAGCGTGGAGAAGCGTCCCTCCGGCCAGTGCACCTGGCGGCCCAGCAGGGCGCGGTCCTGGTCGTCGGTGACCAGCATGATCACCGCGGGATCGGTGCGCGGGTAGTGCTCGGCGCCGCAGGCCTGGCAGCGGCGGATGTGGCCGGCCGCCGCGATGACGGTGCGCTCGCCGCAGCGTGAGCAGAAGCGGTGCAGGCGCTGCCAGTTCTCCAGGGCCACGGCGTGCACCATGAGCCCGGCGTCCCGCGCGCCGAGGAGCAGCCCCGCCTCGCGCAGGCCCGCAGGGCGCGCGGACTGGTCCATGCGACCCGGCAGGGAGTCCTTCTGGAGGGCGAAGTAGCGCACGCCCTCCTCGTCGGTGCCGAGGAAGTAGCGGTGGGTCTCGGTGAGCGGGGCCTCGAAGGACGGGGTCATGACGAGCTCGGTGCCGCCGTCCGGGGTGTCGTCGATCAGCGCCTGTCCGCCCGATACGACGAAGACTCTGGTCGTCGGGTGGCTCCAGGCTGCGGCGAGCCAGGCCTCGTCGAGACGGTGGTGCGCGGAGCGGTCGATGCCGCTGGGCGCGGTGAGGCCGATCGGACGGTCAGCGGTGGCGTTGTCGAAGGTGCTCACAGGTGCTTCCTACTCCCCCGGGGGTGGATCGGGTGATCAGAGATTCAGCGCGGTGCCGCGGCCAGTTCGCCCCACAGGTGGGCGGCGGTCTCCACGCCCTTGAGGAGGAGGTCGATCTCGACCTTCTCGTCGGGGCCGTGCCAGCCGTCGGACGGTACGGAGATGCCCAGGAAGAGGACGGGGGCGCCGAGGACGTCCTGCAGGTCGGCGGCGGGGCCCGAGCCTCCTTCGCGGGTGAAGAGGATCTTCTTCCCGAAGGCCCGTCCCATGGCACGGGCCACTGCCTGGAGTGCGGGGTGGTCCAGCGGGGTGAGGCAGGGGCGGGTGGCGGGGGCGAAGGTGATGCGGTGGCGGATGCCGGCCGGGATCTGTTCCTCGGCCCACGTGCGGACCATCTTCTGGACGCGCTCCGGATCCTGGCCGGCGACGAGGCGGAAGCTCAGCTTCACCAGGGCGGACGAGGGGATGACTGTCTTGCTGCCCGCTCCTTGGTAGCCGCCGCCGATGCCGTTGACCTCGGCGGTGGGGCGGGCCCAGATGCGTTCCAGGGTGGTGTACCCGGCCTCGCCCGCGGTGGCCTGCGAAGCGGCGGTGCGCAGCCAGGTGGCCTCGTCGAAGGGGAGCGCGGCGAAGAGGGCCCGCTCGGTGTCGGTGAGTTCGGCGACGCCGTCGTAGAACCCGGGGACCGCGACCCGTCCCTGTGTGTCGTGGAGCGCGGCGACGAGGCGGGCCACGGCGGTCGCGGGGTTGGGTACGGCGCCGCCGAACGATCCGGAATGGATGTCCTGGCCCGGGCCGTGCAGTTCGATCTCGCACTCGGCGAGACCGCGCATTCCGGTGCAGACGGTCGGGGTGTTCTCGTCCCACATGCCGGTGTCGGAGATGATCACGATGTCGGCGGCGAGGCGGCCGGCACGCTGTTCGGCCAGGGCGCGGAAGTGCGGGGAGCCGGACTCCTCCTCGCCCTCGACGAGGAGTTTGAGGTGTACGGCGGGGGTGGTGCGGCCGGTTGCCGCGAGGTGCGCCCTGACGCCGAGTGTGTGGAAGAACACCTGGCCCTTGTCGTCGGCCGCGCCACGTCCGTACATCCTGCCGTCGCGGATCACCGGTTCGAACGGGTCGGTGTGCCAGCCGTCCTCGCGGGCCGCGGGCTGCACGTCGTGGTGGCCGTAGACGAGGACGACCGGGGCGTCCGGGTCGTCGGAGGGCCACTCGGCGAAGACGGCCGGGGCGCCCGGCGTCTCCCAGATCTCGGTGACGGGGAACCCGGTCTGCGTGAGCTTGTCCCTGAGCCACTCGGCACTGCGCCGTACGTCTCCGTCGTGCTCCGGCTGTGCGGATACGGACGGGATGCGCAGCCACTCGGCGAGGTCGTCGAGGAAGGCTGTGCGGTGCTGCTGGGTGTACGTACGGACGGCACTGTCCGGGGTGTCGCTCATGGTCCTGAGCCTAACGGCCCTGCGGAGGTGACTCGTCCAGCAGGAGCTGCTCCAGCTCTGCTCTGCCCGGCAGCCGGGCGGGGCTGACGGTCTCCCCGGTGCGCACGTACAGGAACGTCGCGGCGACGGCCTCCGGCGGAAGACCGTGCAGTTCGGCCCAGGCCAGGCGGTAGACGGCGAGCTGGAGGGGGTCGGCCGTGCGGTGGTGGCCGGTCTTCCAGTCGACGATCTCGTACGTGTCGCCCGTGCGGTAGACCGCGTCGATCCGGCCCCGGATCACGCGGCCGGCGAGGGTGATCTGGAACGGGGTCTCGACGCGGTACGGGGTGCGCCGGGCGTACGCGCTGCGCTCGAAGGCTTCCTTGAGGGCGGCGAGGTCGCGTTCGTCGGCGATCTCCGTGTCGTTGTCCTCGCCCCCGGGGAGCTCGTCGGGCCCGAGCATGGGCAGCGGCAGTTCCTCGAATCTGGACTCCACCCAGGCGTGGAAGCGGGTCCCCCGTCGGGCGGCGGGCTGTGGGGGCCTGGGCATGGGGCGGGCCAGTTCCCGCGCGAAGCTGTCGGGGTCGTCGGCCAGGTGAAGGAGCTGGGTGGCGGAGAGCGAGGCGGGTACGAGGACGTCCCGCACGGATGCGCGGGCACGCCGGAGTTCACCGGCGAGGGCGTCGAGGTCGCGGTCCCAGGAGGCAAGGGTGCGCGATTCCTCCGGGGTGAGCTCCGCGTCCGCGGGGGTGCGGGCGGCGGGAACCTGGGGGACGGCCGGGGCCGGGTCCCGCGACGGGGCCCCGTGGGAGGGAGCACTGTCGGGGAACGGGTCGTCGTACGGTGCGTCGGTCTCGTCGTACAGCTCCTCCCCGTCGTCGTACGGGGGTTTCGGATCCTCGTCGTACGGGGGCTCCTCGTAGGACGGCCCGGGACCTTCCTCGTACACGTCCGGTACGGGGGTGGCGGCCAGGGCCTCCAGGTGGGCCAGCACCGTGTCCCTGGCGGCGCGACGGCGGGCCATGGACGCGTCGTCCAGGGGGAGCGGCCAGGCCTGGTCGGTGCCCTTCTCCTGGAGTGCCGGGTTCTCCTCGTCCTCCCCGGGCTCGTCGGCCCAGGCCTCGATCTCGCCGTACCCGGCGGCGCAGTGCTCGTACAGCGCATCGAGGAAGGCGGACGGGCCGCGTGTCTTCTTCTGCGACGGGCCCCACCAGTGGCCGGAGCCCAGGAGCAGGCTGCGGGGGCGGGTGAAGGTGACGTAGCCGAGGCGGAGCTCCTCGGTGTGCTGGTGCTCCTTCATCTCCTCCTTGAACGCCTTGAGGCCCTTGGCGTCCCAGGAGTGGATGACCGGGAGGGTGGCCGCGTCGCCGCGCAGGGCGTGCGGCAGCACCTTGGACTGCGAGGTCCAGGCGTCCCGGGACTGTCCGCTGGGGAACTGACCGGTGACCAGACCCGGCACGGCGACGACGTCCCACTCCAGGCCCTTGGACTTGTGCGCGGTGAGGACCTTGACGGTGTTCTCCCCGCCGGGCAGGGCGTTGTCCAGGCCCTTCTCGTACTGCGCGGCGGTGCGCAGGAACCCGAGGAAGGCGAGCAGGGATGCCTCCCCGTCGACTGCGGCGAAGCCCGCGGCGACGTCCAGGAAGTTGGCGAGGGTCTCACGGCGGCGGGCGGCGAGGGCGTGCGGCGACGCGGAGAGTTCCACTTCGAGCCCGGTGGTGCCGAGGACGCGGTGCAGTACGTCCATGAGGGGGTCGGCCAGTGAGCGGCGCAGGTCGCGCAGCTCGGTGGCGAGGCGGGCGAAACGGACGCGTGCCTCGGCCGAGAACGGCAGGCCGTCGTCCTCGGCCCCTCCGGACTCCAGGAAGGTGTCCAGGGCGTCGGCGAGCGAGATCACCTCGGCGGGGTCGATGCCTTCGACCGCTTCGGTGAGACGGCGGTCGGGGTCGAAGTCGTCGTCCTCGCCGTGGGAGGCGCGGTGGACGAGGAGTCGGGCGCGGCGGCCGAGCAGTGCGAGGTCCCGGGCGCCGATCCGCCAGCGCGGCCCGATGAGCAGCCGGACCAGCGAGGCGTTGGCCCCGGGGTCCTGGAGGACCTCGCAGACGGCGACGAGGTCCGCGACCTCGGGGAGGTGCAGGAGCCCGGACAGGCCGACGACCTCGACCGGGATGTCCCGGGCGACGAGGGCGGCCTGGATCAGGGGGAAGTCTCCGGCGGTCCGGCACAGGACGGCGATCTCCCCGGGTGCGGTGCCGGTCCGTACGAGGTGGGCGAGGGAGTCGCCGAGCCAGTCGATCTCTTCGGCGTGGGTGCGGAGCAGGGCGCATCGCACCATGCCGTCCCGCTCGGCTCCGGGCGCGGGCCGCAGGGCCTCCACGCCCTCGTGCATGGCGCGCAGGGGGTCGGCGAGGCCGTTGGCGAGGTGGAGGAGGCGGCCGCCGCTGCGGCGGTTCTCGCTGAGGGAGTAGCGGGTGGCGGGGGTGCCGTCGGCGTGGGGGAAGTGGTGCGGGAAATCGTCGAGGTTGGCGACGGAGGCGCCGCGCCAGCCGTAGATCGCCTGGCACGGGTCCCCGACGGCGGTGACGGCGTGCCCCGCCGCGGCTTCGCCCGGGCCGCCGAAGAGGCCGGCGAGCAGGAGGCGCTGGGCCACGGAGGTGTCCTGGTACTCGTCGAGCAGGACGACCCGGAACTCGTCGCGCAGGATGGCGCCGACCTCGGGACGGGTCATGGCCAGCTCGGCGGAGAGTGCGATCTGGTCGCCGAAGTCGAGGAGGTCGCGGCTGCGTTTGGCCGCACGGTAGCGCCGGGTCAGCTCCAGGAGCTCGCGGCGGGCCTCGGCCGCCTCGGGGATCTTGCGCAGCTCGGCGTTGGTGAGCCTGGCCGTTTCGAGCATGTGGAGCAGCTCGGTGTCGTACTCCGCGAGCTGTTCGGGGCGTACGAGGTGTTCGGCGAGCTCGGCGTCCAGGGCGAGCAGGTCGCTGACCAGCGTGGGGAAGGACCTGGTCAGCGCCGGGAAGGGGCCGGGGGCCTCGCGCAGCACCCGGGCGGCGAGCTGGTAGCGGGTGGCGTCGGCGAGGAGGCGGGTGGTGGGTTCGAGCCCGATCCGCAGACCGTGATCGGTGAGCAGCCGGCCGGCGAAGGCGTGGTACGTGGAGATGCTGGGCTCGCCCGGGGGGTTGTCCGGGTCGATGACGTCCGGGTCGGTGACCCCGGCTGCGACCAGGGCCTTGCGGACCCTCTCGGCGAGCTCGCCGGCGGCCTTGTTCGTGAAGGTCAGGCCGAGGACCTGCTCCGGGGCGACCTGTCCGGTCCCGACGAGCCACACCACGCGGGCCGCCATCACCGTGGTCTTCCCCGAGCCGGCTCCGGCCACGATCACCTGCGGGGCGGGCGGCGCTGTGATGCAGGCCGTCTGCTCCGGGGTGAAGGGGATCCCGAGGAGCTCCTTGAGCTGCTCGGGGTCGGTGATACGCGAGGACACTCCACAGAGGCTAACCGGAGACACCGACAAAGCCGTCCTGCCCGGACAGCGCCCGGACAGCGCCCGGTCCGGCGCCCGGTCCGACGCCCCGTCCGGCACCCTGGACGTCACCGGGCGGGGTGCCCGGAACCTCACTCGATGATCTGACGGCCTTCGGGCTGTGCGCTGCACGAGGCCCGGAAGGTGCAGTGGGTGCAGTGCTGGCCGGCCGTGGGCGTGAAGCGTTCGTCCAGGACGCGGCCGGCGGCCGTGGCCAGCAGGTCGGAGACCCACTCCCCGGACAGGGGTTCCTGGGCCTGCACCTTGGGAAGGGCGTCGCCGCCCTCCTTCTTCGGGGCCGGCTGGCGCAGCTGTACGAGTTCGGCACCGCCGGAGTCGGGGCGTCGGCCGTCGAAGACGTCGTCGACGGCGCCTTCCCTGACCGCCAGCTGGTACACGGCGAGCTGGGGGTGCGCGGCTACCTCGTCCTTGGTCGGTGCCCCCTTGCCGGTCTTGAAGTCGACGACGTAGGCCCGGCCCTCGGTGTCCTGTTCGACCCGGTCCATGGAGCCCCGGATGCGCACCGCGTACTCCCCCGCTTCCAGCGTCACGTCGAAGTCGTGCTCGCTGGCGGCCGGGGTACGGCCGGTGCGGTCCATGACGTGCCAGCGCAGGAAGCGCTCCAGGGCGGCACGCGCCTGGTCCTTCTCCTGCTGGGACTTCCAGGGAGCGTCGAAGACCAGGCCGTTCCAGACGGAGTCCAGGCGCTCCATCAGGACGTCCAGGTCGGCGGCGGTACGGCCGGATGCCACTTCGTCCGCGAGTACGTGGACCACGTTGCCGAAGCCCTGCGCGGCCGTCGCCGGGGCGTCGGCCTTCACCTCACGGCCCAGGAACCACTGCAGGGCGCAGGTGTTGGCCAGCTGGTCGAGCGCGCTCCCGGACAGCGCGACGGGATGGTCCCGGTCGCGGAGCGGGACCTCGGAACGGGTCGGCTCGTTCAGTCCCCACCAGCGGTACGGGTGGGCCGCGGGCACGAGCGGCTGGCCCTCGTCGTCGGCCAGCGCGGCGAGCCGGGCGAGCCGGTGCGCGGCGGCGTCGCGCAGGGCGGCCGAGGCGGCTGGGTCGACGGTCGTCGCCCGGAGTTCGGCGACGAGCGAGGCGACCGCGAGCGGACGGCGGGGCCGGCCGGTGACGTCGCGGGGTTCAACCCCGAGTTCGGTGAGGAAGCGCGACGGCTGGTCGCCGTCGTCGGCGGGGGCCTTGACGGCCGTGACGACGAGACGTTCCCGGGCGCGGGTGGCGGCGACGTAGAAGAGGCGGCGTTCCTCGGCCAGGAGCGCCCCCGGGGTGAGGGGTTCGGCCAGGCCGTCACGGCCGATCCGGTCCGCCTCGAGGAGCGACCCGCGGCGGCGCAGGTCGGGCCAGAGCCCTTCCTGGACTCCGGCGACGACGACCAGCCGCCACTCCAGGCCTTTGGAACGGTGCGCGGTCATCAGCCGTACGGCGTCGGGGCGCACGGCACGCCGGGAGAGCGTGTCGGCGGCGATGTCCTGGGCGTCGACCTCTTCGAGGAAGTTGAGCGCGCCTCGTCCTCCGGTGCGCTCCTCCGCGCGGGCCGCTGTCTCGAAGAGGGCGCACACGGCGTCGAGGTCCCGGTCGGCGTTCCTGCCGCCCGCGCCGCCGCGCAGTGCGGCCCGCTCGAGCCTGCCGGGCCAGGGTGTGCCGTCCCAGAGGGCCCACAGGGCCTCCTCGGCGGTGCCGCCGCTCTCCAGGAGTGTGCGGGCCTTGCGCAGGAGCGCACCGAGGCGCTGGGCGCCGCGGGCGTACGCCGGATCGTGCGCGACGAGGCGTTCGGGCTCGGCGAGGGCCCGGGCCAGCAGCTCGCCGGACGGCGGCGGCACGCGGTTGCCGGCGGCCCGCTCCTCGTCGCGCAGGGCACGGCCCAGGCGCCGCAGATCGGCGGCGTCCATGGAGCCGAGCGGGGAGGTGAGGAGCATGAGGGCGGTCTCGGTGTCGAGAGTGCCCGCATCCGTGGCACCACCGGTGTCGCCGTCACTACCGGTGCCGCCGTCGCCGTTGCTGTCCCCGCCACCCTCGCTGCCCGTCCCGGCGTCGCTGCTCGTCGCGGCGTCCTCGTACGGCTCGGCATCCTCGTGCGGCTCGGGCACGGCACGGCCCACCGCCGCCTTCGCCACCGTCCGCAGCGCGGTCAGCAGGGGCGCGACCGCCGGCTCATGACGCAGCGGAAGGTCGTCGCCGTCCACCTCCAGCGGCACACCGGCGGACGTCAGCGCCCTGCGCACGGCGGGAATCGAATGGCCGCCGGCACGCACGAGTACCGCCATGTCCTTCCACGGCACGCCCTCCTCCAGGTGCGCACGCCGCAGCAGGTCGGCGATGTTCTCCAGCTCGGTGGAGGCGGTCGGATAGGTGTACGTCTCCACGCGGCCGCCTCCGCGTACGGCGGACAGCTCGCGGTGGGCCCGGACCTTGTCCGACGGCAGACGCGTGAGCGGCATCCGGCGGGTCAGCAGCCGGGTGGCGGCGAGCAGCTGCGCACCGGAGCGGCGCGAGGTGGTGAGGACACCGACGGGGGCGGGAGCGCCGTCGGCGCGGCGGAAGGCGTCGGGGAAGTCGAGGATGCCGTTCACGTCGGCGCCCCGGAAGGCGTAGATCGATTGGTCCGGGTCGCCGAAGGCGATCAGCGTCCGGCCTCCGCCGGTGCCCGGGGCGCTCCCGGAGTTCCCCGCCAGCGCGTGCAGCAGCCGCACCTGGGCCGGGTCCGTGTCCTGGTACTCGTCGACGAAGACCGCGTCGTAACTCCCGGCCAGCAGCGCGCCGACCTCCGGACGCTCGGCGAGCAGGACGGCACGGTGGACCAGTTCCGCGTAGTCCAGGACGCCCTGAGCGTCGAGGACGTCCAGGTATTCGGCGAGGAACTGCGCGGCGGCGCTCCAGTCCGGGCGGCCGGTGCGGCGCGCGAAGGCGGCGAGGGCGTCCGGGCCGAGACCGAGTTCACGGCTGCGGGCCAGCACCGCGCGCACCTCGTCGGCGAAACCGCGCGTGGTCAGACAGGCCCGCAACTCGTCGGGCCAGCGGACATGGGCGAGTCCTGCCTGTTCCAGGCCGAGCTGGCCCGCCAGGAGCTCACGGACGGTGACGTCCTGCTCGGGTCCGGAGAGCAGACGCAGCGGATCGGCGAACAGGTCGGCGTCCTGGTGTGCGCGGACCAGGGCGTAGCAGTACGAGTGGAAGGTGGTGGCCTGCGGGCCCCTGGGGCCACCGAGCCTGGACGCCATCCGGTCGCGCAGTTCGACGGCCGCCTTGCGGCTGAAGGTGAGAACGAGGATGCGGGCCGGGTCGGTCCCGGCGGCCACACGGGCGGCGACGGCCTCGACGAGCGTCGTGGACTTGCCCGTGCCCGGTCCGGCGAGGACCAGCAGAGGGCCGGCCCTGTGGTCAACCACCGCGCGTTGCCCCGCGTCCAGGAGAGGGGGGTCCACGGATCCGGGAGGGGTACGCACCAGCCGGTAGGCGCCCGGGGTCCGCCGCCGTGCCTGACGGTGCGGACTGTTCCGGGTGGTGAAGGAGGAGCTCACGTGGATCGCCGGTCCTGGTGGGTGTACTCGGTCTGCTCGGATGTGCTGGGAACGAAGGAGCGGAGCGTGCCGCGCGGGGACGACGCTACGCCAGCGGCGGGCCTGTGCGCAGCGACCGGGCTGCGTCCCTCGTCACGTGTGCACCCCGCGGAACCGGCTCGCGTCCCGTACCGGCCCGGCGCATGTCTCCGGGGCGTGCGATGGCCGAAGCTGTCAGATGTGAGCTTCCTCGCCCCCGGCCGGACCGTGGTCCGGACCGCTGCCCGGACGGCCCGTCGCGTCCGTGACTCCGTCCCACCTGGCGCGCTTCATGTCGAGGCGCGGGAGATGCCCGTCCGCGCTGCGCGAGGCTTCGCGCAGCGGTGTGCCCTCCTCGCGGTAGTGGTCGAGTGCCCGCAGCTCGTGCCCCGGGAGCAGTGCCCCGTCGGACCGCACGACACGCCACCACGGCACCGCGGAGCCGTACAGCGCCATCACCCGGCCGACCTGTCTCGGTCCGCCGTCGCCGAGCCACTCCGCCACGTCGCCGTACGTCATGACGCGGCCGGGCGGGATCAGGTCGGCGACGTCCAGGACCCGCTCCGCGTACTCGGGCAGCTCGGCGTCCATGGGGTCCTGCGGCGCCGCACCGGCGGCGCCGCCGCTCGTCCGGTCTTTGCTCATCCGACACATCCTGCCGTACGCCACCGACAGTCGTGCCGGTTCGGTGTCGTCCTGATCACACAGCGTGCACGTGGGGGCAAAGGAGCGTATGTTGCGCATCGCGCGCCCGTGCAATGCACCCTGATGCCCCCCTCTGTCTGCAGGCCGTGCCACCATCATGCGGGCGGTGACCGGTGATACGAGAACACGAAGACCAATCAGAGGCGACGAAGGAGCAGGGCGTGCAGCCACCGAAGGCGGCCGACGCCTCTGATGCGGAGCCGCGCCCGAACGCGCCCGACGCCCCGGATGAGCAGACCGCCGCCGCGGACGCGCGGGCCGACGCCCCGGACGAGCGGACCGCCGCGGACGCCGGGAACACTCCCGGAACCGAGGGGGAGCACCTCGCGGGCTCGACCCTCGCCACGGCCGACGCGGGGCTGACCGACCGCGTGTCGGGTGACGAGCCGCTGCTGCCCGCCCGTGTGCACCGCCCCTCCGATCTGCTGCGGCTCCTCGTCGGTGTCCTCGCGATCGTCCTCCTCTTCTCCATCGCCGCCTTCGCCCAGGGCACCACCACCGGCCTCGAGGACGACATCTCCAAGGGCACCGACCAGGCGCCCGACCTGCTGATCAAGATCGCCGGACTGGTGTCCAGCATCGCTGTGCTGCTCGTACCCGTCGCCTTCGCGATCGAGCGTCTGGTCAAACGTGACGGGCTGCGCATCGCGGACGGCGTGCTCGCCGCCGTGCTGGCCCACGGGGTCACGCTGGCCACCGACCTCTGGGTCGCGAGATCGGCGTCCGGGACCATCCGGGACGCGCTGACCCAGCCTCAACCCGGTGACGCGCTCACCGATCCCGTGCACGGTTACCTCGCCCCCGTCATCGCCTACATGACTGCGGTGGGCATGGCGCGCAGACCGCGCTGGCGGGTCGTGCTCTGGGTGGTGCTGCTCCTGGACGCGTTCGCGATGCTGGTCGGGGGCTACACCACACCGTTCTCGATCATCCTGACCGTGCTGATCGGCTGGACCGTGGCGTACGGCACGCTGTACGCGGTCGGCTCGCCGAACGTCCGTCCGACCGGCCAGCACCTGATGGCCGGTCTGCGCCACGTCGGCTTCCGCCCGGTCGCCGCGATGCGCACCGAGGACGCAGTCGACAACGCCGACCAGAGCGACCGCGGCCGCCGCTATCTGGTCACCCTGGAGGACGGTCCACCGCTCGATGTGACGGTCGTCGACCGAGAACAGCAGGCACAGGGCTTCTTCTACCGGGTGTGGCGCCGGCTCACCCTGCGCAGCATCACCCAGCGCCGCTCCATCCAGTCGCTGCGCCAGGCTCTGGAGCAGGAGGCGCTGCTCGCGTACGCGGCGATCGCCGCCGGGGCGAACGCGCCCAAGCTGATCGCGACCTCCGAGCTCGGTCCC
The DNA here is from genome assembly GCF_042749285.1 of Streptomyces sp. NPDC059499. Taxonomy (NCBI): domain Bacteria; kingdom Bacillati; phylum Actinomycetota; class Actinomycetes; order Kitasatosporales; family Streptomycetaceae; genus Streptomyces; species Streptomyces sp. NPDC059499. Next base: position 132,550 of record NZ_JBHYTT010000011.1, on the reverse strand, counting down.
GACGCCGTGATGCTGGTGTACGAGCACATCGGCGGGCGCTCGCTGGACTCGATGGAGGACGAGGAGATCACCGACGACCTGGTGCGCGGCGCCTGGCGGCAGGTCAAGGCGCTCCAGTCGCGGCGGATCGCGCACCGCAGGCTCACCGGCGACGCGATTCTGGTGGATCGTTCCGGCACGGTGTTCGTCACGGACCTCCGCGGCGGTGAGATCGCCGCCGGCGACCTGATCCTGCGCATGGACGTCGCCCAGCTGCTGACCACCACGGGGCTCCGGGTGGGCGCCGAACGGGCGGTGGCCGGGGCGCTCGCCGTGCTCGGTCCCGACGCCGTCGCCGACAGCCTGCCGCTGCTCCAGCCGATCGCGCTCAGCCGTTCCACCCGGGCCACGCTGCGCCGGATCGCCCGCGAGCGCTCGCAGCGCGAGCGCGAGGCGGTGCTCGAGGCCTCCCAGTCGGCCAAGCAGGCCAAGGCGGACGGGCAGGACGAAGCGGCGGCCGGCGACCGCAAGACGGCACGCAAGTCGCTGCGCACCGAGAAGCAGGCCGAGAAGCGGGCGATCGACGATGCCCTGGACGAGGCACGCGAGGAGGATCTGCTCGCCCAGATCCGCCGGCAGGTGCTGCTGATCCGGCCGCAGGCGCCGGTCGAGCCGGTCCGGCTCGAACGCATCAAGCCGCGCACCCTGTTCAGCTTCATCGCAGGTTCGATCGCCGCGTACTTCCTGATCTCGCAGGTCACCGAGGCCGACTTCGGGACGGTCGTCGAGCAGGCGGAGTGGGGCTGGGTCGCGGCGGCGCTGGGCTTCTCCGCCCTCAGCTACATCGCGGCGGCCATGAGCCTGCTGGGCTTCGTGCCGGAGCGGGTGCCGTTCGGCAAGACGGTGCTGGCGCAGGTGGCCGGGTCGTTCGTGAAGATCGTCGCACCGGCGGCGGTCGGGGGCGTGGCCCTGAACACCCGCTTCCTGCAGCGCGCCGGAGTACGTCCGGGGCTCGCCGTCGCGAGTGTCGGCGCCTCCCAGCTGTTCGGGCTCGGCTGCCACATCCTGCTGCTCGCCCTGTTCGGCTATCTGACCGGTACGGAGAAGACGCCGGACTCGCTCACCCCGTCGAGAACGGTCATCGCGGGGCTTCTCACCGTCGCGGTGCTCGTCCTGGTGGTGACCGCGATCCCCTTCATGCGGAAGTTCATCGTGACCCGGGTGCGGTCGCTGTTCGCCGGGGTCGTGCCCCGCATGCTCGACGTCGTGCAGCGCCCGCAGAAGCTGGTCACCGGCATCGGCGGCATGCTGCTGCTGACGGGCCTGTTCGTGCTCTGCCTGGACGCGTCGATCCGCGCGTTCAGCGGTCCCGACGTACCGCAGCTCAGCTACGCGAGCATCGCGGTGGTCTTCCTCGCGGGCAACGCCCTGGGATCCGCGGCGCCCACCCCGGGCGGTATGGGCGCGGTCGAGGGCGCGCTGACCCTGGGTCTCATCGCGGTGGGCCTGCCCAAGGAGGTCGCGGCGCCGGCGGTGCTCCTGTACCGCGTGATGACGCTGTGGCTGCCGGTGCTTCCCGGCTGGATCTGTTTCAACCAGCTGACCCGGAAGGGCGAGCTCTAGAGCGCGTCTCAGCCCACGCTCCGGAACAAACCGCACGGGGCGCGTGCCACCCGCATGGACCGTGCCCCGCGCGCTCCCCCGTGCCCCGCCGCACGATGGGTTCATGAGGACCTCTCCCGCCCTGCGTGCCGCTGCCCTCGCCGCCACCACCGTCGTACTGCTGCCGCTGGCCGCCTGTTCCGACGACGACAGCGGGAGTACGGACCGGGCGAGGCCCTCCACGGCATCGACCGCCTCCCCCACGGCGACGGCGGAGAATCTGTCCTCCCAGAAGCTCGACTGGCAGCGCTGCCCGGCCCCGAACGAGGCCCAGGGCAGTGGGACCTCTCCCTCCCCGCTGCCGGGCGGGACGGTATGGGAGTGCTCCTTCATGGACGTACCGCTCGACTACGCGGAGCCGGACGGCAGGACCATCGAAATGGCGCTCGTCCGCGCCAGGGCCAGGAACCAGGACCGCAGGATCGGCTCCCTCATCTTCAACTTCGGCGGACCGGGCGCGTCCGGGGTCGCCACCCTGCCGTCCTTCGGAACGGAGTACGAGACGCTCCGTACCCGCTACGACCTGGTGAGCTTCGACCCGCGCGGGGTGGGCCGCAGCGAGGGCGTCGCCTGTTCGGACGACGAGGAACTCGACGCGCGGTACGAGATGGACGGCACTCCGGACGACGCCGCCGAGGAGAAGGCCTTCATCAAGGACCAGAAGTCCTACATCGCGGACTGCGAGGAGAACTCCGGCGAGGTGCTGCCCTTCGTCGGTACGACGAACGCCGCCAGGGACATGGACCTGCTCCGCGAAGTGCTCGGCGACGACAAGCTGTACTACTTCGGGATCTCGTACGGAACGGAACTGGGCGGTGTCTACGCCCACCAGTTCCCGAAGAAGGTCGGCCGCATGGTCCTGGACGCCGTCGTCGACCCGACGGAGAACTCCAAGCAGTCCTCGCTCGGCCAGGCCGAGGGCTTCCAGCTCGCCCTGGACAACTTCACCGCCGACTGCGCGGAGCGCGACGACTGCAGGCTCCCCGGTAACACCTCGCAGGAGGTCCAGGACTGGATCGCCGCACTCCTCGCCAAGCTGGAGAAGGAGCCCGTCCCGGGGCTCGGCGAACGCGAACTGACGCAGACCCAGGCCACCACCGGCATCGCGTCGGCCCTCTACTCCCAGGAGACGTGGCCGCTGCTCGAACAGGGTCTCGACGAGGCGGACGGTGACAACGGTGGGCTGCTGCTCGCGCTCGCCGACTCGCTGAACGGCCGCACCGAGGACGGCCACTACGACAACTCGAACGCCGCCAACACGGCCATCAACTGCGCGGACTCCAAGGAGCGTTTCACCCTGGAGCAGACCAGGGCTGCACTCCCCGAGTTCCGCGAAGCCTCCCCCGTCTTCGGCGACTACCTGGGCTGGGGACTCATGGCCTGCACCGGCTGGCCCGTCGCGGGCGCCTGGGACACCCCCGACGTCAGCGCCCCGGGTTCGGCACCCATCCTGGTCATCGGCAACACCGGGGACCCGGCGACGCCGTACGCGGGCGCCAAGGCGATGGCGGCCGAACTCGGCAAGGGGGTCGGGATCGCGCTCACGTACAAGGGCGAGGGGCACGGCGCGTACAACGGCGGCAGCGTCTGCGTGCAGAGGGCGGTGGACGGTTATCTGCTGAACGGGAAGGTACCGGCCACGGGCACGGTCTGCGAATGACAGCCCTTAGCATGACCGGGCATCCGTAACGCCCGTGTGCGTCGGCCGCCTTCGCGGAATCGGCCTCGGGCAAGGGGGAGGGAACGCACATGCGTGTACGCGGACGGGCCGCCAGGACCGTTGCCCTGGCCGGGGCGGCCCTGCTGACGGCAGGAGCGCTCGCAGGGTGCGACAGCCCCGCACCCCAACCGGCGTCCTCGAAGTCGCCGTCCCCGGACACGGCGTCCGCGCGGCCCGGCTCCCCGGCGTCCTCCTCATCCGCGCCCCAGAAGCTGAACTGGAAGCGCTGCGAAGCCCCGGAGGGCGGCAGAGCGCCCGGTACGGCCTGGCGGTGCGCCACCGTCGACGTCCCGCTGGACTACGCACGCCCGGACGGCGACACGATCGGCATCGCTCTGATCCGCAAGCAGGCCACGGAGAAGAGCCGGCGCATCGGCTCCATGCTCTTCAACTTCGGCGGACCCGGGGGCTCCGGCGTCGACATCCTGCCGCGTGCCGCCGGTTCGTACGGAAAACTCAACACCCGCTACGACCTCGTCGGCTTCGATCCCCGCGGCGTCGCCGGCAGCGCCGGGGTCCGCTGCCGCAGCGACGAGGAGCAGGAAAAGGCCTACCGCGCGATCGACATGACCCCGGACACGGCTGCGGAGGAAACCGCGTTCGTCAAGGACGGTGCGGACTTCGGCGCCGGCTGCGAACGTCGCTCCGGCAAGGTGCTCCCCCACGTCGGCACGACGAACGCGGCCAGGGACATGGATGTGATCCGCAGGACGCTCGGCGACGGGAAGCTCTCCTACTTCGGCATCTCGTACGGGACGGAGCTCGGCGGAACGTACGCCCATCTCTTCCCGGAGAACGTGGGACGGGTCGTGCTGGACGCGGTCGTCGACCCGACGGCGGACACGGTGGGCCACGCGCGCAACCAGGCGACGGGATTCCAGCGGGCGCTGGAGAACTACCTCAAGGACCGCGGCCAGGACCCGGAGGCGGGCACGGAGCGGATAGCGGCGCTGCTGCGGCGCATCGACGCCGACCCCCTGCCGACCTCCTCGGGCCGTAGGCTCAACGAGACGCTCGCCATCACCGGCATCGTGACCCCTCTGTATTCGAAGAGCGGCTGGCCGACCCTGACGGACGCGCTCGACGAGGCCCAGAACAGTGGCACGGGCGACGGGCTGCTCCGGCTGGCCGACTCGTACAACGGCCGTGACGAGAACGGACACTACGACACCCAGAGCCATGCGCAGCGGGCGATCTCCTGCGCCGACACCAAGTCCAGGCCGACGGCGTCCGAGGCGCGGGCGCTGCTGCCCGAGTTCCGCGAACTGTCGCCGGTCTTCGGCCCGTTCCTGGCGTGGGACACGGCCGGATGGTGTGCCCGATGGCCGGTCGAGGGGGAACACGACACGCCGGAGGCGAGCGCTCCGGGCGCCGCGCCGATGCTCGTCATCGGTACGACCGGCGACCCGGCGACACCGTACGAGGGTGCGCAGAAGATGGCCGACGAGCTGGGTGAGGGAGTCGGCATCATGGTGACCAACAAGGGTGAGGGGCACGGCTCGTACGACGAGAGCAGGTGCGTGACCTCGCTCGTCGACGCCTACTTCCTGGACGGGAAGGTCCCGGCGGACGGCCGTACCTGCGGCTGACGGCCCCATGCGAAAGGGGCCGGCTCCTCACGGAGCCGGCCCCTTTCGTACAGCGGAAGACCTAGTAGACCGGCTTCTCGGGCTCGATCTGGTGGACCCAGCCGATCACGCCGCCGCCGACGTGCACCGCGTCGGCGAAGCCCGCCGACTTGAGGACCGCGAGGACCTCGGCGCTGCGGACACCCGTCTTGCAGTGCAGGACGATGCGCTTGTCCTGCGGAAGGTCCTGGAGCGCGTTGCCCATCAGGAACTCGTTCTTCGGGATCAGCTTGGCGCCCGGGATCGAGACGATCTCGTACTCGTTCGGCTCGCGGACGTCGATGATCTCGATCTTCTCGTCCCCGTCGATCCACTCCTTGAGCTGCTTGGGAGTGATCGTGGAGCCGGCCGCCGCCTCCTGGGCCTCCTCGGACACGACGCCGCAGAAGGCTTCGTAGTCGATGAGCTCGGTGACGGTGGGGTTCTCGCCGCAGACCGCGCAGTCCGGGTCCTTGCGGACCTTGACCTGGCGGTACTGCATCTCCAGGGCGTCGTAGATCATCAGCCGGCCGACCAGCGGGTCACCGATGCCGGCGAGCAGCTTGATGGCCTCGTTGACCTGGATGGAGCCGATGGACGCGCAGAGCACGCCCAGGACACCGCCCTCGGCGCAGGACGGGACCATGCCGGGGGGCGGCGGCTCCGGGTAGAGGCAGCGGTAGCAGGGACCGTGCTCGGACCAGAAGACGGACGCCTGGCCGTCGAAACGGTAGATCGAACCCCAGACGTACGGCTTGTTCAGCAGGACCGCGGCGTCGTTGACGAGATAGCGGGTGGCGAAGTTGTCCGTGCCGTCCACGATCAGGTCGTACTGGGCGAAGATGTCCATCACGTTCTCGGCTTCGAGCCGCTCCTCGTGAAGGACGACGTTCACCAGCGGGTTGATCCCCAGCACCGAGTCCCTGGCCGACTGGGCCTTGGACCGGCCGATGTCGGCCTGGCTGTGGATGATCTGGCGCTGCAGGTTCGACTCGTCGACCTCGTCGAACTCCACGATGCCGAGCGTGCCGACACCGGCCGCGGCCAGGTACATCAGGGCCGGCGAGCCGAGCCCGCCGGCGCCGACACAGAGCACCTTCGCGTTCTTCAGCCGCTTCTGTCCGTCCATCCCGACATCCGGGATGATCAGGTGGCGGGAGTACCTGCGGACCTCGTCGACGGTGAGCTCAGCAGCTGGCTCGACCAAGGGTGGCAGCGACACAGGAACCTCAACAATGCAGGTGGTCGGTTTCTACGTACTTCATCTACGTACGGTTGTTCTGCCGTAACACTGCCACGCCGCTCCTCATTCCGAGATACCGGGTCCGATCCGCGAGACGAATTCGTCCCAGTAGCTGGGCAGTGCCGCGAATGGGTCGGTTTGTCCTCGCCTGCCGTCACGATCGGTGAAGAAGATCGTGCCCGCGCCCTGCCAGCGCGCGACGCGCATGGCCTCCTCGAGGTGGGTGCGCGGAACCCCGTGGACGAAGTGGGCGAAGCGGCCCGGCTCGTACGCGGCGGTCCACTCGGCCACCTGTGACCAGCGGTAGTCGGTCCACGGTCCGCGGAAGGTGACCAGCTGGTCGGCGGCCTCGGCGTAGCCGGGATGCGGGTGGGTGCCGTGCCCCAGGACCAGCATGCCGCCCCCGCCCGTGCCGTCGCGGTCCTCCAGGAGCGCGCCCAGGGTGCTGGTGAGCCTGCGGACCGCCGGCAGGCCGGCGCGCTCGGCGGGGCAGCGGTCGAGATAGAAGCCGCCGACCCGGTACCAGTCGAGGAAGGACTGGGCGTCGGCGACCAGTTCCCCGAAGGGGCGGCCGCCGAAGGCCAGGTCGAGGTGGCCGAGCAGCCGGCCGCCCGCCGCGCGGACGGCGTCGTCGGGAGCCTCTCCGTGCAGGGCCCGTTCCCGGGCGTTACGGAGGCGCCCCGCCGCCTCCAGACAGTGCGGGTCGGGTCGGGCACCCGGCCCGTTGTCGATGTTGAGGACCGCCCAGTGCAGGGGTGTGCCGGGGCGATTGAGCTCGGCCCACTCGGTGCGGGCGAGCAGCGGATGGGCGTAGCCGGGGACGCCGACGCCGAGCCCCTCGGCGCCGCTGGTCCGCAGGGTGACGTCGGTGCTGGTCAGATACGGCATGCCGCCTCCATCCAGATGTCGGCCAGGGACTCCTCCAGATTGATCCGGGGGCGCCAGCCGAGCCTGTCCCTGGCGGTGCGCACGTCGGCCTGCTGCCATGCGCCGCAGCCGTCCGGATACGGGGACGGGGTCGCGCCGAGATGTTCGACGACGGACTCCGCGGAGGTCCGGGGGGCGCCGATCGGAAGCCGGGCCGGCGGCGCGTCGAGCTCGTGGAGGGCGCCCGCGTATCCGGCGACCCTGGCGAGGACCGCCGCGGCGTCACGCAGCCGTACGGCTCTGCCGGTCCCGATGTTGACGACGCCCTGGGCGGCGGACAGCGAGGCGGCGTGGACGGCTCGCGCCACGTCCCGTACGTCGACGAAGTCGCGCTGTACGCCGAGGCCGCTGAGCTTGAGCTCGGGGTCGCCGGACTGCATGGCTCGGCGCATCGTCTCGGCGAGCCTGCCGAGCGGGGAGCCCGCCGGGGTGCCGGGCCCGACCGGTGAGAAGACCCGTAGGACGACCGCGTCCAGGCCGGAGCCGAGGACGAGTTCGGTGGCGGCGAGCTTGCTGACGCCGTACGGGCCCCCTGGACGGGGCACGGCGTCCTCGGGGGTCGACGAGCCGGGCTGCGAGGGCCCGTACTCGGATGCGCAGCCGACCTGGACGAGCCGGGCGCTGCAGCCGCTGCGCCGCATGGCTTCGCAGACGGTGGCGACGGCGACGGTGTTGTGGCGGGTGAGGTCGCGTGCGCCGCCGCGGGTGGCACCCGCGCAGTTGACGACGACTCCGGGGTGGACCGCGTCCAGGAAGCGGGTGAGCGCTCCGGGACTTCCGCCGGCGAGGTCGAACCGTACGTCGGCGTCGTCGCCGCGGCCGAGCGCCGTGAGGTGCACGGCGGGGTCGGCGAGCAGGCGGTCGGCGACGAAGCGGCCGAGGAATCCGTTGGCTCCGAGCAGCAGAACCCTCATCGCGCGCCCCCTGAGTGCCGACGGCGGGCTGCCGGTGCGAGGGATTGGGGGGTCATGTCCGGTGTCTCCTTGAGGAAGGTGTGGTGCGGGAGGAAGGTCCGCGGCGTCGGCTCCGCGGATGGGCGGTCTCTGGTTACGCCGTGGCGTGGGCGGAAGCCCGGGAGAGCGCGACCGAGGCGTGGATCAGCAGGCCGAGGGCGGCGACGCCGCAGGCCAGGGTGGGTACGCCTCCGGCGCCGGCCGCCATGACGAGGGCCTCGACGGGCCGGGCGAGGAGGTCGAGACCGGGCAGCCGCCCGGCCAGGATCAGGAAGGGAGCGGCCACTTCGACGGCACAGGCCGCGGCGAGTCCGGTGGCGGCGGGTTCGGGGAAGCCGTGGACGGCCAGCAGGCGGGCCAGGAAGAGCAGGGCTCCGAGCGCGGCTGGGGCGAGAGGGGCTCCGCCGCCCCCGTGGCCGAGACCGGCGAGGAACAGCAGAGCGGCCAGCGCGCACAGGAAGACGGCGACGAGGCCGAGGAGCAGCGGGCGTACACCGGCGCCGAACTCCGCCAGTCCGTGGCTGCCGGCGAGTCGTCGGCGGGCGTGTACGGCGAACAGGTGCGTGCACCAGGCGGCGGGGGCCACGGACAGCGCCAGCCCGAGCACAGGGGCGGGCGCCGCCGTCCAGCGTCCGTCGGGACCACCGCTGATGACCTGGCCGAGCAGGTCGTCGCCGTACACCGCGTAGCCCAGGAGCCAGCAGACGTACAGCGTGACGCCGCCGACGCCGCCCGGGGCGCGCAGGGGGCCGGTCCGCAGGCAGAGCCGGAGCCCCAGGACGACGAGCAGCGCCCCGACGGCGGTCACCGCGAACCGTGTCTCCCCGTCGAGCACCCCTTCGGTGGCCCTGAGCGCCCCGACGGTCGCGAGGCACGCGGCGCCGGGCAGCAGCGCGAGCAGGGTCCAGCCGGCGCGCGTCTCGGTGTCGGGCCCCGGCTGCGGGACGTCGGAGGGTGCGGGCCGCGCCGTGCCCGGTACGCGTGCGTAGAGCTCCTCCGCGAGCGAGAAGACGTCACGGTGCCGGTAGCGGGCGGCGGTGCGGTCGGTGAGCCCGTGGGCCTCCAGGCCGGCTGCGATCTCCAGGGGGTCGACGGCCCGCTCGCAGAGGTCCCGGTGCCGGTGCATGAGCAGCTTCACGGGGTCGGCGGGGCCGCGCCGCACGGCGGGCCTGCGGGCGGGGTGGTAGGCGATCTCCGGGGCGCGGACGCCGGGGGCTGCCTGCTCCGGGGCATCGCCGTCGGCCGTCGCGGTCGTCCCGCCGTCCGCGTCGTCGGTGGCCGTGGCGGACAGCGAGTCGGTCGCGGTGGCTTCCGGAGCGCGTTCCGGCAGCGCGGCGGTTCCGTCCCGGACGTCGGTCGGTCTGCCCATCGTGGGTCCTCCGTGGTCATGGCCGGTCAGGTCGTCACGCATCGCGGTCCCCCACTCGGCGTGCGCCCGCGCACACGCCCTCCTCGGCCCCGACGGCCCAGCTCGGCACCCGGGGGGCGCCCGACGCCACCGGGGCGGGAGGCAGTTGACCCAGCACATGGGCCTCCGGGGGTGTGGCGAAGGGGCGTGGTGGGCTGTCGGGGTCCTCAGGACCCGCTGTCGCAGCCCACGGGGCCGGGGAATGCATGACGAGGTCCAGGTAAATGCCGCGAAATGCCGCGAGGTTCTGCTCGACGGTGAAGAGTTCGAGCGCCCGGGCGCGCGCCGCGGCTCCGAGTCGTGCGCGGCGCTCGGGGTCGCGCAGCAGCGCGACGCAGGCGTCGGCGAGTGCCCGGGGGTTGCGCGGGGGCACCACGAGTCCCGTGCCGCCGATGACTTCGACGACGGCGCCGACATCCGTCGAGACGGTGGCCCTGCCGCAGAACATCGCCTCGACCAGGCTGATGGGGAAGCCCTCGACCACGCTGGACAGGACGACGACACCGCCCGCGGCGTAGGCGTTCGCGAGGTCGGGTACCTCGGGACCGCCGATCTCCTCGAAGGTGATCGGGCAGTCGCCCACGGTGTGCGCGTCCGTCGCCTCGTCGGGGAAGAGCTCGGCGGCGAGCGCCCGGCAGTGCGCGAGGTAGGTGTTCCCCTCGCAGCCCTGGGCCGGGGCCCCGAAGATGCGCAGCCGCGCGCCCGGTTCGGCCCGGCGCACCTCGGCGAAGGCGTGCAGCAGGGCGATCAGGTCCTTGGCGGGTTCGATCCGTCCGATCCAGACGAGCGTGTCCGGACCACCGTCGTCGTCCCCCTCCCCGACGGCCCCGAAGCGCTCCGCCTCCATGCCCGGGTAGACGGTGCGCAGCTTGGAGCGGTCGGCCCCGCACCGCTCCTGCCAGCGGCGGACATGGGTGTTGCCGGGCGTGATGACCGTGGCCTGCCGGTACACCTCGGAGGCCATCTGCCCGTGGAAGTTGGCCAGCAGGGCGCGCACCGGCGCACCGAACGGCGCCTCGGGCGCGGCCAGATAGTGCGTCCGCAGCGGTACACCGTGTTCCGTGACCAGCAGCGGCACTCCGAAGAAGCGTTTGGCCAGCAGCCCGGGGAGGGCCGCGGCGCCACCTGAGGCCGCGTGGCAGAGGTCGACCGCCCCGAGGCTCTCCTCGTCGTACCAGTCGAGGGAGAGCGGGCGCAGGGCGCGCTCCAGTTCGGCGGCGAAGGCGAGGTAGTCGGGAACGGTCGCGCCGTGCAGGGTCCGTCCGGTTCCCGGGGCGCGGCACGCCGACTCCACGATCCCGGCGGTCACCTCGGAGCGCAGCGCGGTGTGCAGGCCACCGCGCTCCCGGGCCAGTTCGGCCAGGCCGTAGAGGCCGTCGGTGAAGCGGTCCGCCGATGTGGCGTACGCGGCCGCCTGCCCGGTGTCCTCACCGGTCTCGGCGGCGGCGTCGCCTCCCGCGCAGACGGCGTCGACCAGCGCCGTCACGTGCGACGTGAAGCGCCGCCGGTCACGCCGCCCGTACGAGCGCCCCAGACCGGTGGCGAGCCTGCCGGGCAGCCCTCTCGGACGGAATCCGTGCCGGGCTTCGTCGTCGTGCGTCCACAGCGGCGCCGTCCGCACCCGCGCGACCCGGTCCGGGAGCCTCACCCAGCCCTGTTGTTCCTGGTGGGCGGAGCGGCTGAGCGCGAAGAGGTCGAACTCGTGCTGGGGCAGACCGCGGACCAAGCGGTCGCACCAGAGTCTGGACTCACCGGTCGCATACGGATAACCACCGTCCGTGAGGAGTCCGATCCGCACGAGCACACCCCCGATCTCCCTTGTGGGCGGCCGCCGTTGATCGGCGACTCACAGCGGGACGACCGTAAGCGGATACGCCGGTGGCACGACGGACGGTTGTCCGTCGCACCACCGAAAGGGGTGAACCACCGTAACTTTCCCGCCCCCGTCGCGTTCTGTCGCGATAAGGTGCCGTTCGGTTACAGGGCGTCAGGCTGCGGCCAGTCCCTTGCGGGTGTCGCGAGCCACGGCCGCACGTGCCGGATCGAGCGCCGGAACAGCCGCCAGGAGTTGCTTCGCGCGCAGGTCCCGCGGGGATCGGCGCACCTGGTCGACCGTGAACTTCCGCCCCGGACCGGGGAAGGAGACCGAGCACCGGAATGCCGCGCCTGCGGACGCATACGCCCGGGCGCGGCATTCATGACCGGGGAGCCCCGGAAAAAGGCGAAGGGAGGTCCGGCCGGCTCAACTGCCGGGATGCACCCACGGATTGGGCTTGCACTTGATGCCGTCCAGCTCCAGCGTCTTGGTCTGCTGCTGCATGACGGGCGCCAAGGCGCCGGGAGTTCGGCAGCTCACATGATTGTGTCCGAGCCGGTGCCCGACCTCGTGGTTGATCAGCATCTGACGGTAGGCCAGAAGACTGTCCGGACCGAAGGTCGAGGCGCCCTGGGCCCAGCGGTACGCGTTGATCATGACGCGGTCCGTGGCGGCGGAATCGCAGGAGACGTTGTCCTCCGTGGTGTCCAGACCCGATTTCTCGCACCAGATCCCGGTGGTGCCCGGGCTGGCGAGCGTGATCACGAAATCGGGCTCGCCGGAGGAGATCCGCTCGAAGGTCATGGCACCGTTGTGCGCCCAGCTGCGGTCGTCGTTGAGCGTCTTCTGCACGGCCTCGGCAAAAAGGGCCGCATCGAGACCGAGACCCTTCTCGACATCGATCCGGTACCGGTACTTGTGCCCCTTGCCGGGTGCCTTCGCCAGCCCGGGGACGGCTTCGAACTTCCCGGACCCCTTGAGCGTCGGGGTGAGCGGGAAGGGCTCGGCCATCTTCTCCGCGTACGTCAGGGGCTTGGCCTCCACCTGCTGAGGCTGCGCCTGGGGGGTCTGCCGCTCCACGGAGCGTGAGGTGTCCTCGGGGCCCTGCCGCTCGACGCCCGCGGCCTTCGACGCGACCGAGGAGTCACCCCCCGAGTCCTGTGCGACCTGTCCGGCCACCACGACCGCGAGCACCGTGGTCACCGCGGCGGCCGCGATCCCGGTGAAGGCGCGGCCCTTGCCTCCCCTGCCCTCCCGGGCACCGGCGCCCGGGGCGTCCCCGGATCCGTCGGACCCTTCGGCCTCGTCGGGCTGCCCCGCCGACGGCGCGGTGGGCCCGTCCGTACTGTCGAACGCGTCGACGAACTCCCTGCGCGGGCCCGGTATCAGCGGCGTCCCACCGGTCTGCGGCCCTGCGGCCGGGCGCCGGTCGGCCGCGCGCTGCGCCGCCTGCTGGGCCGTCAGCTGCCGCGCCACGGCCTGCCTGGCGTAGGCCTGCTGACCGGGGGCGAGCCCCTGCCAGTCGCCGTACCGCTGCTGAGTGCCGGTGCCCCAGCCGCCGCCGGGCTCGCGCTGCTCGGGATGGCCGCCGCGTGCCTGCGGGACTTCGTGGAACGGCGTGTGACCGCCCCCCGCGGAAGGTGCGGCGGAGTCCAGCCTGCGCCGCCCGGTGCCGGATTCGGAGCGGGCCGTGCCGCGTTCGCCGCCGGCCGCGGCCCCGGTATCGCGCCCTTTGGCCACCGGGCCTTTTCGACTGTGTCGTCCCACGCCCCGGATCAGCTCCCGCCGCACTCGTCGAGCAGTTCCCGGAACGCCTGGGCGACCGCCTCCGGGTACTCCATCATCGCCACGTGCCCCGCGTCGGGCAGTGTCAGCAGCCGCGAGTCACGGAAGGCCGCGGACGCTCTGCGTGCCATCCGGTACGAGACGAGCTGGTCCCGTCCGCCGTACACGAGCTGGGTCGGTGCGAGCACCCGCTCGGCCTGGCGCCACAGCCCGTGCTGTCCGCCCAGAGTGTAGGCATCGACGATGCCACGTGCCGAGCGCGTCATGACGTCCCAGAAGTACGGCAGCTCCAGCCGTCTCTCCATCTCGGCCACCGCGTGACGGAAGGCTTCCTCGGAGATACGTGCCGGATCGCCGTAACAGAGTGCCATGACACTGCGGGTGCGCTGTTCCGCGGTCCACCCCCGGGTGAGCCTGGAGAACAGGGAAGCGACGCCCGGGAGTGCGAGCAGCCCGGTCGGCACGGCCGGCCGCTGCACCCGGATCTCGGGCAGGGCGGGCGAGATCAGCGTCAGGGTGCGCACCAGATCGGGGCGGACTGCCGCGACCCGGGTGGCAACGGCGCCGCCCAGAGAATTCCCGAAAAGGTGAACGGGTCCGCGCCGCCCCGCGTCCAGCAGCCGGATCACGGCCCGGGCGTGTCCGGTGACCGAGTAGTTGCCGTCGTCCGGCGGCGGGGAGTCCCCGAAGCCCGGAAGGTCGACCGCCTCCCCGTCGACCACGTCCGCGAGCATCGGCATGAGGGCCGACCAGTTCTGGGACGAGCCGCCGAGCCCGTGCACGTAGAGAGCGGGAGCGAGCCCCGCCGTCGCCCCGGGGCGGGCACGGACGGTCAGCGTGAGGCCGGGCAGCGCGACGGAGCGAAGCTTCTCACCCTCCGCGACCCTCACAGCACTGACCGTGGGAGCCAGCGCGGCGGCGGCGGCGCGGGTACCGGGCAGCTCGGTCGAAGACATGCGGCAATGTTACGAGACGATCACGCGCTGGTTCATGTGTTCGCCGTCACAGGCCGCATAGCGCCCCCGAAGGGTTGCTCCTAGGCTTCAAGGGAAGGAAGGGAGCCATCATGACGGTCGACCCGAGCGACCCGGAGACCTTCGAGGACGCTCAGCCCGACGAACCGGACCAGGAAGCCCCCGAAGCCGACGCCGCGGAACAGCACGCCGACATCCGGCAGGAGCGCGACGAACCGCTCACCGACATCGACCGGGACGCGGCAAACGAGGCGGATGCGGCGGAGCAGGCCCGCGTTGTCGCACAAGATGAGGACGATTACCGGTAATACGACCTGCTTTGCGGCATCACCTGGCACATCTGTGGCTACCGCAGCAGTCCGGTCCGTGAAATTCTGCGTCCGCGCCGCGCACACCCGGGTTACTCAAAAGTACGATGGCTGCACGGCGCAGCGTGTACTGAACGGCTGTGCTTGATCACAAATTTGGGAGGCGGCGTGACAGCCATCGAGCAGACAGAGGCAGCGCGCCCGCGGGGCACTCGCCTGCCCCGCCGCGCCCGACGTAATCAGCTGCTGGGCGCTGCGCAGGAGGTCTTCGTCGCGCAGGGCTACCACTCCGCCGCCATGGACGACATCGCGGAGCGGGCCGGTGTCAGCAAGCCGGTGCTCTACCAGCACTTCCCCGGCAAGCTGGAGCTCTATCTGGCCCTGCTCGACCAGCACTGCGAGTCGCTGCTCCAGTCGGTCCGCACGGCCCTTGCCTCGACGACGGACAACAAGCTGCGCGTGGCGGCCACGATGGACGCCTACTTCGCGTACGTGGAGGACGAGGGCGGCGCCTTCCGCCTCGTCTTCGAGTCCGACCTGACTAACGAGCCGGCGGTCCGCGAGCGGGTCGACCGCGTCTCGCTGCAGTGCGCCGAAGCGATCTCCGACGTCATCGCGGGCGACACGGGTCTGTCCAAGGACGAGTCGATGCTGCTCGCGGTCGGCCTGGGCGGTGTCTCCCAGGTGGTGGCGCGGTACTGGCTCTCCAGCCGGTCCGGCATTCCGCGTGACACCGCGGTACAGCTGTTGACCTCGCTCGCATGGCGGGGCATCGCCGGATTCCCGCTGTACGGCACCGATCAGCACTGAGTCCCCGGCGCGGCAGGCGCCGGTGTTCGCTGCGGGCGTTGCCGGTCGACCCGTGGTCGCTCCGTTCACCGGGCTAATGTGTGCTGCGTACGGCGCGGTTCACCGCGCGGAGACGGACCGTCGGAGGGACATAGCCGTGGAGGTCAAGATCGGGGTGCAGCACACGCCCCGGGAGATCATTCTGGAGAGCGGGCTTTCCGCCGAAGAGGTCGAGAGCGCGGTCGGCGAGGCGCTCAGCGGCAAGGCGCAGCTGCTCAGCCTCACGGACGACAAGGGCCGCAAGGTCCTGGTGCCGGCCGACCGGATCGCGTACGTGGAGATCGGCGAGCCCAGCACCCGGCGGGTGGGGTTCGGCGCGCTGTAGGTCGCGCGACCCGAAAGACAGCGGAAGAGGCCCGGCGGACAACATCCGCCGGGCCTCTTCCGCTGTCCCCGTTTTCCCGTCCCAACCGTTTCACCACCGGTTTTCCCCCGGAGGAGTTTCCCGGGGGCAGGGGAGGGTTGCATTCCGCGGCCCCGGGTAATACCGCCTACAACCGATCTGCCCGCCGCACAATCGAGCGAGGTGACACTCTGTGCTCTGGGAATCCATCAGCTCCGTCGTGCTCGGACTCGCACTGTCCTGGGTCGCGCTCCGCAGGCTGCCCGGCCGGCTGCCGTCCCACCGCACCGTGCTCGTCACCGGAGCGCTCGGCGCCCTGTTCGGGGCGTATCTGACGCACTCGGCGCTGGGCTCCGGTCATGTCCTGGCGACACCGGTCGGCGCGGTGCTGGTCGGGGCGGTGACCCTGTCGCTGCTCATCCGCCCGCGCGGCAGCAGGCCGGTCCGGTCCGCGGCGGCCCAGTAGGCGCGTCGGTCAGGCCGCCAGGCCGAGTGCGGCCATCCGCTTGGTGTGGGCCTCGGTGATCCTGGAGAACATCCGGCCGACCTCGGCCAGGTCGAAGCCGTCCGCGACTCCGCCCACGAGCATCGTCGAGAGGGCATCGCGGTCGGCGACCACCCGCTGGGCCTGGGAGAGCGCCTCCCCCATCAGCCGTCGGGCCCAGAGCGCGAGCCGGCCGCCCACACGGGGTTCCGCCTCGATGGCGGCCCGTACCTTCTCGACCGCGAAGTTCCCGTGCCCCGTGTCGTCGAGCACGGACAGCACGAGGGAGCGGGTGTCGGTGTCGAGGCGCGCCGCGATCTCACGGTAGAAGTCGCTGGCGATCGAGTCGCCGACGTACGCCTTGACGAGGCCCTCGAGCCAGTCCGAGGGGGCGGTCTGCCGGTGGAAGTCGTCCAGCGCCTTGGCGAACGGCTCCATGGCCGCCGTCGGCTCCTCCTCGATCGCGGTCAGCCGGTCCGTCAGCTGCTCGAAATGATGGAATTCGGCGGACGCCATCTTTGCCAGTGCCGCCTTGTCGCCGAGTGTCGGCGCGAGTTTCGCATCCTCGGCGAGCCGCTCGAAGGCCGCCAGTTCGCCGTAGGCGAGCGCGCCCAGCAGATCCACGACTGCGGCACGGTACTGCGGGTCGGTGGACGCGGTGGCCCAGTCCTGGGCGGCGATCCCGGTGGGTGCGGGGGCTTCGTCGGATGCTTCAGTGGCGTTGTCAGGCGTCTCCATGGAGCGCAGAATAGCCCGCCCGTCCCAGGACGGAAGGGCCTGGTCAGCCGGAGACATCACACCGTTCCGATGAATTCGCCCAACACACATGCGCGAATCCGGGGTACAGTGGTATTGCGCTTACTGAGCATTTTCATGTGCCAGAAGCGCGACCTTGAATGAGGATGCCCGGTCGGTGGCCCGATCGGCTCCGACCCGACAGCCCTCCACGCGGTGTGTACGACACGTACGACCGCAGCTGAGGGGCCCCCTCAGCGGCACGAGCGCTCGAGCGACGGCAGTGGTCCCGCGCCACCCGGCCCATCCACGGCCGGATGACCAACCCCGGCACGGTACGACCCCCAGCGTTCGCCTCGGACCGCGTCTCACAGAAGAGGCAGCACCCTGACTACCTTCCGCGACCTCGGAATCCTTACCGAGACGGCCGAAGCCCTTGAGGCCGTCGGCATCACGTCCCCCTTCCCGATCCAGGAGATGACGCTCCCCGTAGCGCTCTCCGGGTCCGACGTCATCGGCCAGGCCAAGACCGGCACCGGCAAGACGCTCGGTTTCGGTCTTCCGCTCCTGGAGCGTGTGACCGTCCCCGCCGACGTCGAGTCGGGCCGCGCCGCGCCGGAGAAGTTGACCGACGCGCCGCAGGCCCTCATCGTCGTCCCCACCCGCGAGCTGTGCCAGCAGGTCACCAACGACCTGCTCACCGCCGGCAAGGTCCGTAACGTCCGCGTTCTCGCGATCTACGGCGGCCGGGCGTACGAGCCCCAGGTCGAGGCCCTCAAGAAGGGCGTCGACGTGATCGTCGGCACCCCGGGCCGTCTGCTCGACCTGGCCGGCCAGCGCAAGCTCGACCTCTCGCACATCCGCGTCCTCGTCCTCGACGAGGCCGACGAGATGCTCGACCTGGGCTTCCTGCCCGACGTCGAGCGCATCATCACGATGCTGCCGCCGAAGCGACAGACGATGCTGTTCTCGGCCACCATGCCGGGCGCAGTGATCTCTCTCGCGCGCCGCTACATGTCGCAGCCGACGCACATCAACGCCACGTCGCCCGACGACGAGGGCACGACCGTCAAGAACACCGCGCAGCACGTCTACCGCGCGCACAACATGGACAAGCCGGAGATGCTCTCCCGCATCCTCCAGGCCAACGGACGCGGACTGGCCATGGTCTTCTGCCGTACGAAGCGCACGGCCGCCGACATCGCCGACCAGCTGGAGAAGCGCGGTTTCGCGTCCGGCGCGGTCCACGGCGACCTCGGCCAGGGCGCCCGTGAGCAGGCGCTGCGCGCGTTCCGCAACGGCAAGGTGGACGTCCTCGTCTGCACCGATGTCGCCGCGCGCGGTATCGATGTCGAGGGTGTGACCCATGTCATCAACTATCAGTCGCCGGAGGACGAGAAGACGTACCTCCACCGCATCGGCCGCACCGGCCGCGCGGGCGCCAAGGGCATCGCGATCACGCTGGTCGACTGGGACGACATCCCGCGCTGGCAGCTGATCAACAAGGCCCTGGACCTGAAGTTCCCGGACCCGGTCGAGACGTACTCCACCTCGCCGCACCTGTACGAGGACCTCGACATCCCCGCGGGCACCAAGGGTGTTCTGCCTCGGACCGAGCGGACCCGTGCGGGCCTGCGGGCCGAGGAGCTCGAGGACCTCGGCGAGACCGGCGGCCGCGGCCGCAAGTCGGCCGCGACCGCCCCCGCACCTCGTGAGGAGCGCGCGCCGCGCACCCCGCGTCAGCGTCGTCGCACCCGTGGCGGCAGCGCTTCCGAGGAAGGCGCCGTCACCGTGCCCGCGCCGTCCACGGAGGCCGGCGAGGAGCAGACGGAAGCGCGTACCCCGCGCCGCCGTCGCCGTGCCCGCGTCGGCGCCCCCGAGGGCGTCGTGGAGTCCGCGGTGGCCGTGGCCGAGGCTCCGGCCGCGCCCACTGTCGTCGAGACCGCCGTGGCCGCACCCGTGGCCGAGGCCGAGCCGGAGGCCGACGCGAAGCCGCGCCGCCGCCGCGCCCGGACCACCACCGCGAAGGCGGTCGCCGAGACGGTGACGGTGGCCCCGGCCGCCGAGTCCGTGGTCGACTTCCAGACCGTGGCCGTTGCCGCGCCGGTGGCGGAGCCCGTCACCAAGCCCCGCCGCCGCGCCCGTGTCGTCAGGCCGGTCGTCGACGAGGTCGACTTCCAGATCGCTCCGGCGTCCGAGCCCGTGTCCGACACCAAGGCCCGCCGTCGGCCCCGTGCCGCCGCCAAGCCGAAGACCGAGGCGGTGGCCGCTGCTCCGGCCGCCTCCGAGGACACCGCGGAGACGAAGCCGCGCCGTCGCCGGCCGCGTGCCGCCGTGAAGGCTGAGGCCGGAGTCCCCGAGACCGTGCCGAGCGCTGCCGTGTCCGAGGACGAGGCGCCCGTGAAGCCGCGCCGTCGTCGTGCCCGCGCGACAACGGCTGCCGCCGAGGCGGCGACGACCGAGGGCTGATCACCCGAGCCCGTACCGTACGGCCCCGGTTCCCGCGCCCGCGGGGACCGGGGCCGTCGGCGTTCCCGGGCAGGGTGCCGCCACCGGCGATAACCTCGGCCCATGAGCCGGCCGCCCACCTTCGCCCCGCCCCCCTGTGCCCGTGCCCGCATGCTGCGTACCGCGCGCGGGGACTTCGCCGTACTGGACGCCGCACCGCGTACCGGAGCGCACTCGACCGCCCTTCTGCTGCCCGGGTACACCGGAAGCAAGGAGGACTTCATCGCCCTGCTCGAACCTCTTGCGGATGCCGGGTTCCGGGTGGTGTCCGTCGATGGCCGCGGCCAGTACGAGACCGAGGGGACGGACCGTCAGGAGTCTTACGCACAAGCCGAGTTGGCACGTGACGTGCTGGCCCAGGCCGCCGCGCTCACCGGCCCGGACGGCGCCACCGCAACCGGCGCGATCCATCTGCTCGGGCACTCCCTGGGCGGCCAGATCGCCCGCGCCGCGGTGCTGCTCGACACCTCGCCGTTCCGTTCGCTGACCCTGATGTCGTCCGGACCGGCCGAGATCGCCCCCGCCCAGCAGAAGAAGGCGCAGCTGCTCAGCGACGCCCTGACCCGCTGGAGCATGGCCGACGTCTGGCAGGCCATGCGCGCCCTCGATCCGCCCGAGGACGCGGACACCGGCGACGGCGAGGACCTGCGCCGCCGCTGGATGCGCCACCACCCCGCGCAGCTGATCGCCACGGGCGCCCAGCTCTCGGCCGAGCCGGACCGGGTGGCCGAGCTCGCCGCCCTGCCTCTGCCGGTACACGTGGTGTCGGGCGAGACCGACGACGTCTGGCCCGTGCCGCTGCTGGACGACATGGCGCGGCGGCTGGGTGCGCGGCGCACCGTGATCGAGGGAGCCGAGCACTCCCCCAACACGGCCAGGCCGGACATGACGGCGGCGGCGCTCGTCTCGTTCTGGAACAGCCTCTGATCCTCCGGAACAGCCCCCGGCAGGTGTCAGTACTGCGCCTGCAGGTGCTGCCAGAAGCCGTCGCGCAGCGCTCGCCGCAGATGTGCGTGGCCGCGCAGTGAGTGCTGGAGCAGCCGCTCGGCCTCGACGAGCAGGTCCTGGTCGACGGAGCCCGGCAGGTAGGGGTGCCCCGGCAGCAGGTCGGCGAGGGATTCCCGGCCGCGCGAGGAGAGCCAGGTCGCGGCGATCTGCGCGCCGACGAAGCGGACGTCCTCTCGGGCCGGTGCCGGGCTGTCGTCCTCGTACATCGTGACGGGGCGCCGGGTCACGTACGGGCGGCAGAAGTCGAGGTCGAAGGTGCGCTGGCTGTCGACCTCCCAGAGCAACGGCTCGGCCTGGTTGCGTCCTTCGCCGGCCTCGATGCCCCAGAGGTGGACGCGCGCCCCGTAGCCCTGTGCCGCCTCGACGGCCGAGACCAGGTCCTCGTCGCCGCCGACGAGTGCCGCGTCGCTGATGGCCCGGTGCCTGGCCAGCGACTCGAGGTCGGTCCGGATCAGGGAGTCGACGCCCTTCTGCTGGTTGTTGGCGTTGAGGTTGCCGAGCCTGACCTTGACGTCGGGGAGCTCGGCGATGGACTGCTGCTCGACCGTGTGGATCCGGCGCCTGGCCCCGTCGTACCAGTAGACGCGCAGCAGCCTGCTGTCCGCGAAGATCGTGCGGGCCTTGTCGATGAAGGCCTCGATCAGCCCTTCCGCGTCGAGGTCGAAGGAGCGGCGGTCCTCGGTACCGGTGACGAGCAGCCCGGCCGCGGCGTACACATAGCCCGCGTCCACGAAGATCGCGTGGGTGGAGGGCGTCTTGGACACCTCCGCGAGCACGCGCTGGAGCAGCGCGTTGGTGCGGTCCAGCTGCTCGCGGATGCCCGGTCCTTCGTCCGGCTGCGTGTCCGCGTGGTTCATGCGGTCCTCATTGTCTGCACATGTTCAGTTACTGAAGGGTACTTAGACATCCAAAAAATTTCCTTAGCGTAGGGAATGTTTGTAGAGGGCAAGCCGTTGTACCCCTGTGGAGCGCGAGACGCAGACGCCTTGCGCTCTTCATCCTTGCGGACGGCCAGCCCGTCCTCCCAGTAGTTCTCCAGCAGGAGGATCAGACGAAGGGAAGCCATATGCGCTTCGAGATCATGCGACTCGACGATGTCGACGGTACCGCCGTGGACAGCACCGTCGTGGACGCCGCCTCCGTCAACCGGTTCGTGCAGCAGGCCGCGGCAATAGGCCAGCGCATCTACATCCGGCCGGCCGACAGCCCGGCTTCGTAACGCCTCACATCGCTTTGCGCCGTTGAAGAGAAGCGCCCCCGCACGGAAGGTCTGTGCGGGGGCGCTGTGCTGTCCGGGGGTGTCAGGAGTTCTGGATGACCTGGGTGACCCCGTTGATGATCTGCTGGACGGCGATGGCCGAGAGCATCATTCCGGCGAGCCGGGTCACGAGGACCACTCCGCCGTCCTTGATCACACGGATGATCAGCAGCGAGTAGCGCATGGTCACCCAGAGCACGACGTGCATGGCGATGATCGCCGACCAGACCGAGAGCTGGCCGGCCGCGTCGTCCGCGTGCTGCACCGCCAGGATCACCGACACGATGGCGCCGGGCCCGGCGAGCAGCGGCATTCCCAGCGGGACGAGAGCCACGTTGACGTCCTTGGTCTGCGTCGGCTCGTCCGTCTTGCCGGTGAGCAGGTCCAGCGCGATCAGCAGCAGGAGCAGTCCGCCCGCGATCATCAGCGCAGGGACGGAGACGTGCAGGTAGTCGAGGATCTGCTGACCGAGCAGACCGAAGACGGCGATCACCCCGAAGGCGACCGCGACCGCCTGCAGAGCCATCCTGCGCTGCACCTTGGCGGGGCGGCCCGCGGTGAGGGCCAGGAAGATCGGGGTGATTCCGGGGGGATCCATGATCACAAAAAGGGTGAGAAAGAGGGATCCGAAGACAGCGACGTCGAACACAGTGAGCCTTGCGAGAGAAGAGCGGGCCGAACAGAGGTGCGCATGTCCGGGGCCGCGAGGGCGGCCGGACGCTGCGAGGGGCGGTATGGGTGCCGCCGGAAACAGGAGTGAGGAACGGGAGCGTTACGCCCGGCGGGGTCCACCGGCTCCCGGCACCGGGAAGGCTCCCGTGGCGCGCCGGGTGATCTCGCCGTAGATCTCCGGATCGGTGGTGTACTCCCCGAGCCGTACGGTCTTACGGGTGCCGTGGTAATCGCTGGACCCGGTGGGCAGCAGCCCCAGGTCGCCCGCGAGGCCACGCAGCCGGGCCCTGGTGGGCTCGTCGTGGTCCATGTGGTCCACCTCGATGCCGTCGAGCCCCGCGGCCGCCAGACGGGCGATCGCCGCCTCGGGCACCACGTCGCCACGCTTGACGGCGAGCGGGTGCGCGAAGACCGTGACGCCGCCCGCGGCCTTGACCAGCCGGATCGCGTCGAACGGGTCGAGTTCGTGCTTCTCCGCGTAGGCACGTCCGCCGTTGGCGAGCCAGGCCGGAGTGAAGGCGTCGGAGACCGTGTCGACGACGCCGAGGTCCACCAGCGCGGTGGCGATGTGGGGACGGCCGACGGAGCCGTCCCCGGCGATCCGCGCGACCTGCTCCCAGGTGACCGGTACGCCGAGTTCCCTGAGCTTGGCCACCATCGTCTGCGCGCGCGGCACCCGGTCGTCCCGCACGAGCTCGCGCTCGCGCGCCAGTTCGGGCTCCGCGGGATCGAAGAGGTACGCCAGCATGTGCAGGCCGATGCCGTCGACGCGGCAGGAGAGTTCGGCGCCGGTGACGAGCGTGAGGCCCTCGGGAAGGGCCGCGACCGCTTCCGCGTGGCCGCCCACCGTGTCGTGGTCGGTGAGGGCGACGACGTCCAGGCCCGCCGCCGCGGCGCCGCGCACCAGTTCGGCGGGAGTGTCCGTGCCGTCCGACGCGGTGGAGTGGGTGTGCAGATCGATGCGCACGACGCGTACTCCAGGGCGGGCTGCGGACAGGGGACGGTCAAGGATAACCGCCGGGTACGGTGCGCCCGGCCCCGTCGCCGCGGCCCCGGTCAGGGCCGCGTGAGCAGCCGGGGCGTGAGTGCCCCGCACGGAAGGAGGTCCACCTCGGCGCCGGCGTCGCGCAGATCGGTCAGCACCAGTTCGTCGTACATCATGAGGCCGGACTGTTCGGGCCAGACGATCGCCCAGAGCCACAGACCGCGTGCCTCGCCCGCGAAGACCGCCCGGTCGTCCGGGGCGTCCTTGACGTGCCAGAGCGGGGTGGGACGCCCTGCGGCGAGCACCTTGGCGTCCGGGGCACCCTCGACACCGAATCCGGCTCCGGGGTCCAGGCCGTCGATGCCCGCGTAGCGCGCGCCGAGTCCGACGCCGAGCTCCTCGGCGACGAGCAGCAGCTCCCCCATGCCTCCGAGCGGACCGGGTCCGGAGCAGGCCACCGCGGTCGCCCGGCCGCCGCTGCGGTCGTCACCGGCGTACGCCACGCCCGTGAACAGCCAGCCGACCGGGAGCGGCCACGGCATCCACACCGGCACCTGCGATCGGTGCACCACCACGCCCAACGCCTCGACACTGGGTGGGATCACCGGCTGCATCGGGTGCACCTGGCCGTGCACAGGGCACTGCCAGGAATCGGCGAACAGACCGGGCGCCCTGACCCGGCCACCGCACTTCGGGCAACTGGGTTCGCCCCTCATAGGGCCCAACGGTCCTCCCCGGTCGTCGCCGCGTCAAGGACGATCACCCGTCCGCAGCGCGGCGACCCGGTGGACCCGGTCAGTCCAGGGGTACCGAGGAACGCAGCGGGTCACGCAGATCCGTCCCCTGGGACAGCCAGCGCTCCTGCAGTTCCTGGGCCCCCCTGACCCGCTTCCAGGCCGCCTCGTTGTGGGTCATCGGCAGCAGCGGCAGGAAGCGCACCGGGTCCATCGGCTCGTCCAGCTCCAGGTCCTCGACCAGGCCGCCCGGCTCGGCGACGAGCACGGAGCTGAACGGCGCCCCGGACCACAGCGGTTGACCGAGGTCCAGCGACGCGCCCGGGGTCACGATCAGTCCCTCGACCTGCGGGGAGGCGGCCAGCACGGCGAGCGGCCGCAGCACCTGGTCCGTGTCGGCGAGGCCGGCCCGTACCGAGAGGACCAGTTCCGCGCGCGGGCCCTTCACAGGGTCGGCGAGGGGCGAGGTGGGGTCGGCCATCGGCTGTCCGGACATGCCGAGCGTGGCGTAGCGCACCACGTCGCCGTCGATGAAGCGGAGCACCTCGATACGGTCCGTGCCGAGGAACGTCACATCGGCGCGTGCGTCCGGTTCGCCCAGGGCCGTACGGAGCCGGGCCTCGACCAGAGCAAGAATTTCTCCCATGCCGCGAGCATAGAACGCGTTTCGAACGGGCAAAGGTACGGATTGGCCCCGGGGTGGCTGATAGCCTGGGCCGTCGGCCGGGACAGCACGCAGAAGCGTTGCTCTCAGTCCCGGTACATGTGATCCCCCACGGGGGACCGGCCGGAGGAGGTGGGGCTGCGGTGGATCCAAGTCGACCGTGCAGTACCAACCGTTCTTCCGCACGACGCCTACCTTCTGTGATCTGACGCCCTCCCAGGACGTCCTCGCGGCAGTTCGCGCAACGGAAGAGCCCCTCGTTTTTGCCTGTCTGTAGCGAACGCCGTCATCGCGCCTGCGCGGTGCCGCCCGCTTTGCGGACGTGAGCGCACGTCCCCATTCCGGGCTGTTCCACGCCCCCGCCGACGGCCCTCCGTGAAGGAGCCAGCCTTGTCGATGATCCGCGACCTGCGCGCCGCCGTGCGCCCGTCCCTGCGCAAGAGCAACACGCCGTACAACAGCTACGACACCACCCGCGACCCGACCGTCTCCAGCGCTGTCGTCGACTGCGCGGTCTACCGGGGCGGACGCCGGCTCGCGGCCGACGCCTGCCAGACCCCGCACGAGGCGATGCTGCGCGTGCGCGAGGAAGGCGGATTCGCCTGGATCGGCCTGCACGAGCCGACCGAGGAGGAATTCGCCGGTATCGCGCGGGAGTTCGGTCTCCACCCGCTCGCCGTCGAGGACGCCGTCCACGCCCACCAGCGACCCAAGCTGGAGCGGTACGACGACACGCTGTTCACCGTCTTCAAGACCATCCACTACGTCGAGCACGCCGAACTGACCGCGACCAGCGAGGTCGTCGAGACCGGTGAGGTGATGTGCTTCACCGGGCGGGACTTCGTCATCACCGTCCGGCACGGCGGACAGGGCTCGCTGCGCGCCCTGCGCCACCGGCTCCAGGACGATCCGGAGCTGCTCGCCAAGGGCCCGTCCGCCGTGCTGCACTCCATCGCCGACCATGTGGTCGACGGGTACATCGCGGTGGCCTCTTCGGTGCAGGACGACATCGACGAGGTCGAGATCGATGTGTTCTCCACCCCGGCGAAGGGCGGTCCGCGCGGTTCGGACGCGGGCCGGATCTACCAGCTGAAGCGCGAGGTGCTGGAGTTCAAGCGTGCCGTGTCGCCGCTGCTGCGGCCCATGCAGCTGCTGAGCGAGCGTCCGATGCGGCTGATCGATCCCGACATCCAGAAGTACTTCCGCGATGTCGCCGACCACCTCGCCCGCGTGCACGAGGAGGTCATCGGCTTCGACGAGCTGCTCAACTCGATCCTTCAGGCCAATCTGGCGCAGGCGACGGTGACGCAGAACGAGGACATGCGCAAGATCACGTCCTGGGCCGCCATCATCGCCGTACCGACGATGATCTGCGGCGTGTACGGCATGAACTTCGATCACATGCCGGAGTTGCAGTGGACGTACGGCTATCCGGTGGTGATGGGCGTCATCGGAATCGTCTGCTTCACCATCCACCGCAGCCTCAAGCGCAACGGCTGGCTCTAATAGAGTTCGGGCATGACTGCTGCTGACGTGTTGCTGGGCCGGGCTCTCGTCGAAGAGGCCACCAAGAAGTCCGGCCTGATCTGGGTGCGGGGCACCGGCCCCGCCCGGGCCCTGTGGCACGTCTGGCACGAGGCCGCGGCCGTGCTCGTCGGCGACGGGCCCGGGGAGCAGCCGCTCCCCGGGGGCCTGGTGGACGGCGGCGCCGCCGAAGTGACCGTGCGCAGCAAGGACAAGGGCGGCAGGCTCGTCGCCTGGACCGCGGCGGTCGCCGTGCTGGAACCGCACTCCGAGGAGTGGGAGGCGGCGGTCGCCGAGCTCAAGGGCAAGCGGCTGAACGCACCGGACGCCGAACAGATGACCGAGCGGTGGGCGCGTGAGTGCCGGGTGGTACGGCTGACGCCGGGCGCCTCCCGTACGGAGCTGCCGGACGGCTCCCTGGCCGCTGCCCCGCTGCCCACCGGGGCGACCACGCGACGGCCCGCGCCCGCAGCGCTTCCCCGGCTCCTGCTCAAGCGCCGCAGGAAGAGCTGACCGGCCGCCGGCCCCCGGGCCGGGCAGGCCCGCGGACCGCGCTCAGCCGGAGGACTTGGGGAGCTGGCCGCCGTAGTCGACGGTGGCGCTCTCCGGCGGCGCCTCCAGCGTGAAGGCCTTGCCCCAGTCGGCGAGGGTGACGATGCCGCCGCCCCCGCCACGCGCCACGCGCAGCGGGTACGGGGTGCCCTCCAGGGAGACGTCGAGTGCGCCGCCCTCACCCTTTCCGCCCATGATCTGCACGGTGCGTACCCCGCCGATGGTGTCGCGGTCGCCCTTGTTGATCTTCCCGTGCAGTGCGAGCACTCCGTCGAGCAGGATCTTCTTCTCGGTGAAGCCGCGCAGTTGCTTGTACGTCGGGTCGTCCTGCGGGACCTTCACGTACTTGCCCTGCAGCTTGTCGGCGGCGGCCTGGTCGCCCTCGTTGTCGCCGTCGCCCGTGTCCTCGTGGTTCCAGAAGCCGGCGTCTGCCTTGAGGAAGAGCTCGTCACCGATCCGCAGCAGCGCGAACCTGCTCTGCTCCGAGGTGACAGATCCGGTGCCGCCATCGGCGCTGAGCTGCATGTTCAGGGTGTACGTGCCCCCTTTGCTGACCAGCTTTCCGGCGAGCCGCACCGCGTCCGCGGCATCCGCCGCCGCCCGTGCCTTCTGATCGATCCGGGCCGCGGTCAGCTTGCCGACGCCGTTGGTCCCCTTGTCCGGGTCCTCTCCGGCGCAGGCCGTGAGCGCGGCCGTCAGGCCCGCACAGAGCACCACGGCGAGAGCGGTCCGGCGATGGGCCCGGACGGCCGGGGCGGAAGAGGTCACGGGCGCACTGCCTCTCGTCTGTGTGTCGGGGGGTGGCAGACGGCAGCGTACCTGTGCCGCGTACGCCATTCGGCAGTGCGCCGTACGGACGGGTCCACCGGCGCACACCGTCGCGGTACGGGCTAGCCTGATCACGCAAAGGAGGGCGTGAGGGACTTCAGGGAGGCGCACACGATGGCAGCAGGCGCTCCCCGTGTCTTCGTCTCGCACCTCTCCGGTGTGCCGGTCTTCGACCCCAACGGCGACCAGGTCGGCCGTGTCCGCGATCTGGTGGCCATGCTGCGCGTCGGCGGCAAACCGCCGCGGCTGCTCGGGATGGTCGTCGAAGTGGTGAGCCGGCGGCGGATCTTCCTGCCGATGATCCGGGTGACGGGCGTCGAGTCGGGCCAGGTGATCACCACCGGAGTGGTCAACATGCGGCGCTTCGAGCAGCGCCCGACCGAGCGACTCGTTCTCGGCGAGATCCTTGACCGGCGGGTGCACCTGGTCGAAACCGACGAGGAGGTCACCGTCCTCGATGTCGCGATCCAGCAGCTGCCGGCCCGCCGCGACTGGGAGATCGACAAGTTCTTCGTACGCAAGGGGCGCGGCGGCGCGCTGCGCCGCAAGGGCGAGACGCTGACCGTGGAGTGGTCGGCGATCAGCGGCTTCTCGCTGGACGAGGACGGCCAGGGTGCCGAGAGCCTGGTCGCCACCTTCGAACGGCTGCGTCCGACGGATGTCGCCAACGCCCTGCACCACCTGTCGCCCAAACGCCGGGCCGAGGTCGCCGCGGCCCTGGACGACGACCGGCTCGCGGACGTCCTGGAGGAGCTCCCCGAGGACGACCAGGTGGAGATCCTCGGCAAGCTCAAGGAGGACCGCGCGGCGGACGTCCTGGAGGCGATGGACCCGGACGACGCGGCCGACCTGCTCTCGGAGCTGCCGGAGGCGGACAAGGAACGGCTGCTGGCGCTGATGCGGCCGGACGACGCCGCCGACGTACGGCGCCTGATGTCGTACGAGGAGCGGACCGCGGGCGGTCTGATGACGACCGAGCCGATCATCCTGCGGCCCGACGCGACGGTCGCGGACGCGCTGGCCAGGGTCCGGCAGCAGGACCTCTCCCCGGCGCTGGCCGCGCAGGTGTACGTCTGCAGGGCACCGGACGAGACCCCGACCGGCAAGTACCTGGGCACCGTGCACTTCCAGCGGCTGCTGCGCGATCCGCCGTTCACACTGGTCAGCTCGCTCGTCGACAGCGATCTCGTACCGCTGACGCCGGACACCCCGCTGTCGGCCGTGACCAGTTTCCTGGCCGCGTACAACATGGTCTCCGTTCCCGTGGTGGACGAGACCGGGTCGCTGCTGGGCGCGGTGACCGTCGACGACGTGCTCGACCACCTGCTGCCCGAGGACTGGCGCGAGACGGACTTCCAGGGCGAGGAGGGGATCGTCGGTGACCGGTGAGGACCGTCCCAGAGCCGGATCGACCGGCTCGTCGGGCATCGTGCGCCCCCCGCGGCCCCGGCTCGACCAGCCCAAGGCCCAGCGGCGCCGGCTGCTGCCGGAGTACGACCCCGAGGCGTTCGGCCGCTTCTCCGAGCGCATCGCCCGGTTCCTGGGTACGGGACGGTTCATCGTCTGGATGACGCTGATCATCATCCTGTGGGTGGTGTGGAACATCTTCGCGCCGGAGAAGTTCCGGTTCGATCAGTACCCGTTCATCTTCCTGACCCTGATGCTGTCCCTCCAGGCCTCGTACGCGGCCCCGCTGATCCTCCTCGCGCAGAACCGCCAGGACGACCGCGACCGGGTGACCCACGAGCAGGACCGCAAGCAGAACGAGCGGTCGATCGCGGACACCGAGTACCTCACCCGCGAGATCGCGGCGCTCAGGATGGGTCTCGGCGAGGTCGCCACCCGGGACTGGATCCGCTCGGAGCTGGAGGCCATGGTGAAGGACATGGAGGAGCGCCGGGTCCTCCTTCAGGTCGAGAGTGACGAAGGCGACCGCTGAGGGGCTACCCGCGCGTAGGCACCGGCGCCGTACCATCGTCCTATGGCTACGGAAGACGCGGTGCGTGAAGCACTGGCGACAGTGAACGACCCGGAGATCCACCGACCGATCACCGAGCTGGGCATGGTGAAATCGGTCGAAATCGATCCTGACGGTGTGGTCGCTGTCACCGTGTACCTCACGGTCTCCGGCTGCCCGATGCGAGAGACGATCACCAAGAACGTGACCGACGCGGTGGCCCGTGTCGAGGGTGTGTCACGGGTCGAGGTCACTCTTGACGTGATGAGCGACGAACAGCGCAAGGAGCTCGCCTCCTCGCTGCGCGGCGGCACGGCGGAGCGTGAGGTGCCGTTCGCCAAGCCCGGGTCGCTGACCCGGGTCTACGCGGTCGCGTCCGGCAAGGGCGGCGTCGGCAAGTCCTCGGTGACGGTGAACCTCGCCGCGGCGATGGCGGCGGACGGACTCAAGGTCGGCGTCGTGGACGCGGACATCTACGGCCACAGCGTGCCCCGGATGCTCGGCGTGGACGGCAAGCCCACCCAGGTCGAGAACATGATCATGCCGCCGTCGGCGCACGGCGTGAAGGTGATCTCCATCGGCATGTTCACCCCGGGCAACGCCCCGGTGGTGTGGCGCGGGCCCATGCTGCACCGCGCCCTGCAGCAGTTCCTCGCCGATGTGTACTGGGGTGACCTGGACGTCCTGCTGCTCGACCTGCCGCCGGGCACCGGTGACATCGCGATCTCCGTGGCACAGCTCGTGCCGAATGCCGAGATCCTCGTCGTCACGACCCCCCAGCAGGCCGCGGCCGAGGTCGCCGAGCGGGCCGGCTCCATCGCCGTGCAGACCCACCAGAAGATCGTCGGCGTCGTCGAGAACATGTCGGGGATGCCGTGCCCGCACTGCGACGAGATCGTCGACGTGTTCGGCTCGGGCGGCGGCCAGCGGGTCGCCGAGGGGCTGACGAAGACGGTGGGCGCCGAGGTACCGGTCCTTGGCACCATCCCGATCGACGTGCGCCTGCGCGAGGGCGGCGACGAGGGCAAGCCCGTCGTGCTGTCCGACCCGGACTCCGCGGCCGGCGCCGCGCTGCGGTCCATCGCGGAGAAGCTGAGCGGCCGTCAGCGCGGCCTGTCCGGCATGTCGCTGGGGCTCACCCCGCGCAACAAGTTCTGAGCGTTCCACGGGTAAGGGGCGGCACCTCCTCGGAGGTGCCGCCCCTTACCGCTGTCGCCCTACGGCTGTCCGCTCGACGCCGCGCGTCCGCTCGACGCGTCGCGCTCGCTCAGTTGTCGTACGCGGCGATGTCGCCGACCACGGCGAAGCCCAGGCCGTAGGCGCTCATCCCGCGTCCGTACGCGCCGATGTGGACCCCGTCCGGCGCCGAACCCGCCAGCACCCAGCCGAACTCGGACTCGCGGTAGTGGAACTCCACCGGCACGCCGTCCACCGGCAGGGAGAGCGTCGACCACGGCGCCTCGCCCAGGTCGTCGGCGAGTTCGAACGCGGTCTCGGTCTGCTGGTTCAGCCATTCGTTGCGCAGGGTGTGGTCCATCTGCGGGGGCCATGTGTAGGCCAGCAGACCGGAGCCCGCCAGCCAGGCCGCCGAGGATACGGTGGTGGCGTCCAGCACCCCGGTGCCGTCACCACTGCGCCGTACCGGACTGCTGGCCACCGTCACGACCACCGCGAAGCGAGCCTTCTCGGCACCCGCGTCGGCCCGCACCACCGGCTCCTCGCCGTGCCCGGTGGAACCGTGCTGCACGGTGCCGTCAGCCGAGGCGGTGACCTGCATCAGCCAGCGCGGACCGGTGAAGGCCCCGTCCAGCCCGTACCAGGGGAACGGCGCCTTGAGATAGCCGTCGACAGTACGCCGGGTCGCCGGCACCCCCTCTGCGGTGACTGCGCTGGGCGCGTCTTCCGCCCCTACCCGACTCGTCGTCTCCATCTGTCCGGCCGCCTCCTCGATCTTTCACTGATCCGGAGCGGCCCTCCCCCCGTGGGCATGGGCAACCTCGCAACCGGACAGATGGAGAATAGCCATACCGTCCGGACGAGTCGGGATTGACGGGTCTCAGGTGGCGTCTGCGTCGAACGGCGGACGCTCGTCCTTGGCAGGCTGAGCGGGCTTCTTGAGCAGATCGGGCGCGGAGCCGCCGGCCGACGCGCCGACGGCGGACGCTGCCGCAGCACCGGCGCCGGATGCGGATGACGCACTCTCACGGCCGTTCACCGCGTCGGTGACGTCGGCCATTTCCTTGCGCAGGTCGAAGCTCTCGCGGATGTCCTTGAGCCCCAGGTCGTCGTTGCCGTCCATGAGCTGCTTGCGGACGAAGGTCTTGGGGTTGAGATCCTCGAACTCGAAGTCCTTGAACTGCGGGCCGAGCTCCGAGCGGATGTCTTCCTTGGCGCTGTCCGAGAACTCACGGATCTTGCGGATGGTCCGCGTGACGTCCTGGATGACCTTCGGCAGTTTCTCCGGACCGAATACGAGCACGGCAAGAACCACGAGCGTCAGGAGCTCGAGTGCGCCTATGTCATTGAACACCTTGCTGCTCCTCGTGTTCTCTGCGTGTTCTCCGCGGTTCTCCGCCACCAGGTCGTCAGGGGCCCGGACCGGCTCCACGGTACCCGGCGAAGCTGTCCGGGCGGTACCTGCCGGTGGCTGTCAGGTGCCGCTCGCCGAGCCGAGCGTCAAGGTCATGGACAGCTCTTTGCCATCCCGGGTCAGCCGGAGGCCGAGCCGGTCGCCCGGCCGGTGGGCACGGATCTTGACGATCAGTTCCTCGCCGCTGTGCACGCGCCCGCCCTCCACCTCGGTGATGATGTCGCCCGGCTTGATGCCGGCCTTGTCGGCGGGGCCGTCCGCGGTGACCGCGGACCCGCCGTCGGCGCCCTTCCCTCCGACCTTGGCTCCGTCGCCGGTGAACTTCATGTCCAGCGTGACGCCGATCACCGGGTGGGTGGCCTTGCCCGTGTTGATCAGCTCCTCGGCGACGCGCTTGCCCTGGTTGATCGGTATCGCGAAGCCGAGGCCGATGGAGCCGGACTGCCCGCCGTCGAGGCCGGAGCCGCTGTCGGCGCCGCGGATGGCGCTGTTGATGCCGATGACGTGGGCCTCGGAGTCGACGAGCGGGCCGCCCGAGTTGCCGGGGTTGATCGGGGCGTCGGTCTGCAGGGCGTCGACATAGCTGACGTCCGAGCCGTCGCCCTTCTCGCCGCCCGCGGTGATGGGCCGCTGCTTGGCGCTGATGATGCCGGACGTGACCGTGTTGGACAGGTCGAAGGGGGCGCCGATGGCCACCACGGGATCGCCGACCTGCACGTTGTCGGAGTTCCCGAGGGGCAGGGGCTTGAGGCCCGAGACACCGGTCACCTTGACGACCGCCAGGTCGTAGCCGCTGTCCTTGCCGACTATCTCGGCGGGCGCGGTCTCTCCTCCGCTGAAGGTGACGGTGATGTCCCCGTTGGAACCCGCGGGGGCGACCACGTGGTTGTTGGTGAGGATGTGGCCCTTTTTGTCGAGTACGAAGCCGGTGCCCGTACCGGACTCGGCGGATCCGCTGACGTGCAGGGTCACCACGCTGGGCAGGGCGCTGGACGCGATGCCCGCGACACTGTCGGGCGCCCTGCCTCCGCTGTCCCGGCCGGCCTGCGGGAGCTCGACCGTGGTCAGGCCTCCGTTGCGCTCGGCATAGGCGCCGATGCCACCGCCGATCCCGCCGGCGACGAGAGCGAGCAGCGCGGCACCGATCAGCGCGGATCCACGGCGCCGCCTGCGGGGCTGCGGGTCGGCCCCGAGGGGCGGGCCGGCGTGGGTGAGTGGCTGCTGGGGCGCACCCCATGGGTCGTAGCGCAGCCACTGGGAGATCTGGGGCTGGAGCTCGTGCTGAGCGGGGTGGGGTTGCTGCGGGGGCGGGGTGGGGCCGTGGTGATGCTGCTGCGGCACCGCATGCGGCTGGGGCGCGGCTGCGTACGCCCCACCGGCGCCCTGGGCGGCAGGGGCCGGGGCGTGGACGGGTACCGGTGCCGCTGCGTGGACGGCCGTCCCTTGCCCGTTCGTCCCCGCGTAGGGCGGGGGTACGGGAGTGCCGTGCGCCGGGGTCGGCACCGGGCGCTGCACGGGCGGTGCGGGCGCCCACGGCCCCGGACCTCCGTAGGGCGGGGTGCTGTACTCGTCGGGCGCGTGCAGGGGCTGTGCACGGGGGGCGGGCGGCTCGACGGGCACGGGCGGCTCGGCGAGCGGAGGCGCGGGCGGCTCGGCGGCCGCGGGGGCGGGCCGGGTTACCGCTTCGGCCGCCGGCTCCGCTGCCGGTGCCGCCCCGTGGACCGAGGTGTCCTCGGCCGCGTCCGCGACGGACGCGGAGTCCTCCGGCCCGGCAGGGACAGCACGTCCCGTCGAGGGACGGCTCCACCACTTCGCCTTCGGCCCGCTGGGCTTTCCGTCGTCCATGCTCTCCCCGCAACTGGCCTCTGCACGCCCCATGGGGGCGTCCCTCCCGGAATTCAACCAGGTTTGCGAATCCGTGCGCAGGGTCCCGGTCAGCGCAGGGGAGAAAGCGGCATCGCGTGGTCACGGAGCTGAGGCGCGGCCGTGGCCGTGAGCGCCGCCGGCTTCGGGTCCGCTCCCCCGCCGAGCGTGGCCGAGAACAGCGGTCCGGCATCGGTCGGGCGTATCAGCGGCGGCACGGTCACGTTCAGCACCGGGTACGCGTACGAGTGCCCGCTCAGCATCGTGGTGCTGAGCAGGGACGGCGCGGCGGCGAGCACCGGCCTGGCGGACGAGGACGGGGTGAGGTGCGAGGGCGTGACGGTGGCCCGGCCGTCGCCGACCGCGAGAGCACCGCCGCCACCGCGGCTCGCCGCAGCACTGGCACTGCCGGTCCGTACGTCGGCGTCGAGCGGCGTCACGCTGCTTCCCGCGCCCTCCGCGCTGAGCGGCGCGTCAGGACCCTGGTCCAGCGGCAGGGCGCCGCCGAGCGCAATGGCGGCGAGCGAGACGGCACTTGCCGCGGCGAACGCGAAGCGCCGGGCACGCCACGGCGAACGGTCGGCCTCGCGGCCCACGTCATGGATGCGGAAGGTCGGGCCGCCCGGCAGCACGGCGGTGGAGCCGTGCGCGGTGGGGAGGTAGCCGAATCCGTCCAGCGGTGAGGACCCGGAGGTCGTTCCCGGGCGTCCGCCGGGGTGCTGCAGTTCGGGGAAGAGTCCCTCCCCGAAGCGCCGTCCACCGCCGAAGGGGCGGCTCGGGCCGTCGTCGTCACTCCCGGGGCCCCCGGGAAGGCCCTGCAGGCGCGCCAGGAACCCCTCGGAGGGCGAGGGAGGAGTGGCGGTCGCGAAGGCGCTCTTCAGCCGCCGCTGGGCGTCGGCCTCGGCCTTGCACCTGGAACAGGTCGCCAGGTGGGCGAGGACCCGCTCCCGGGCGTCGTGTTTGAGCTCGCCGTCGACGAGCGCGGCGAGCCGGTCCCCCAGATGCTGCTCCGCGGGGGTGGGACCTGTGGCACTCACGCCGTTCCGCCCTCCCCTGCCAGGACCGCGTCCGCCAGCGAACGCTGCTCTGCACGGGCTTCCGGCGAACGGTGCTGCAGGGCCTTGCGCAGGTGCGAGCGGCCGCGGTGGATACGGCTGCGCACGGTGCCGAGCTTCACGCCGAGCGTGGCGGCGATCTCCTCGTACGAGAGGCCCTCGATGTCGCAGAGCACGACCGCGGCACGGAACTCGGGCGCGAGGGTGTCCAGCGCCTGCTGGACGTCCGCGTCGAAGTGGGTGTCGTTGAAGACCTGCTGCGGGGACGGCTCCCGGCTCGGCAGCCGCTCCGCGGCGTCGTCGCCCAGGGAGTCGAAACGGATCCGCTGCTTGCGGCGGACCATGTCCAGGAAGAGATTCGTCGTGATCCGGTGCAGCCAGCCCTCGAAGGTGCCGGGCGTGTACGTCGACAGCGATCGGAAGACACGGACGAAGACCTCCTGGGTGAGGTCCTCGGCGTCGTGCTGGTTTCCTGTCAGCCGGTAGGCAAGGCGGTACACGCGACCGCTGTGCGTGCTGACGATCTCTTCCCATGAGGGCGGGGTCCACGCCTGAGAGTCCGCATCTGAGGCGAAGGTCGCGGTCGGTGCGGAATCGTTGGAAGAACGGTCAGCAATGTTGGTCACGGATTTCGGCTCACCAGCCGACCTGAGAAAGCGCCGCAGCACTCCTCCCCGATCCACAGGCGCAGCCGCACCTCCCCTATCGGCTCTGGTGGTGTCCAGTGGAGCCCCTACCATAGCCACCTCGCCCGTTAGCTCCGGATAAGCCTTTTTACCTGCTGACGCCCGGGCCTCCCCCGGGAAGAGGGGCCATGTTCCGGGCCCGCCGGGCGGGTCCGATCCGTGCGTTTTCCCCTGCCTCTACCTAACGCCCGGTCCCATCTGCGGGTTCCCGGCTCCAGCGGATACAGTCACCGTTGCGCCAACTACGGGGACAGGAGAGGGTCATTACCGCCAACCGGCAGGCAAGCTGGGCGTTCGCCGACGCCTTTGTCGCCGAGGACGCAGCTCTGCGCTGGGCCCGTGACCGGGCCCACGAGGCAGGGCTCCGCTCGGTGTCCCCAGGCACCGGAGCTGCGCTGCGCCTGCTCGCTGCCGCCGCGGATGCTAAGGCGGTGGCCGAAATCGGCACCGGTACGGGCGTGTCAGGCATCTATCTGCTGCACGGGATGCGTCCGGACGGCGTACTGACCACCGTCGATCCGGAACCGGAGCGCCAGCAGTTCGCGCGCGAGGCGTTCCGGGCTGCGGGTTTTGCCACGAACCGGGCGCGGTTCATCCCCGGGCGCGCCCTCGACGTACTGCCGCGACTCGCCGACGGCGGCTACGACCTTGTTTTCTGCGACGGTGACCGGCTGGAGAGCCTGGACTGCCTCGCTGAATCGTTGCGCCTGCTGCGTCCCGGCGGTGTCGTCTGCTTCGAAGGCGTCTTCGCGGACGGCCGCACCATCGATTCCGCCGCCCAGCCGGCCGAGGTGCTGCGCCTGCGTGAGCTGCTGCGCGCGGTGCGGGAGAGCCAGGAGCTGATGGCGACCCTGCTGCCGGTGGGCGACGGCCTGCTGTGCGCGGTGCGGCGCGGCTGAGACCGCGCCACCTGATCCGTGACGCACCACTGCCCCGGCACCGAATCGGTGCCGGGGCAGTGGTGAAGTGTGGGCGCGTCTACGTCAGCCGACGACCTTCTTCAGGGCATCGCCGAGTGCATCGGCCTCGTCCGGAGTCAGCTCGACGACAAGCCGACCGCCGCCTTCGAGCGGAACGCGCATGACAATGCCCCGCCCCTCCTTTGTCACCTCGAGCGGGCCGTCGCCCGTCCGCGGCTTCATGGCCGCCATGCTCGTTCCCCTTCCTGAAACCAGCTCATCCCAACCGGCGGCCCCATGACAGGCGCTGCCTCACCGGCGTCGAACACATTGCTTCCTTCGCATTATCCCGCATCGGAGACCCCGATGACCAACATCGGTCTGCATCGCTTGCGCAACGCACTCTCTCAAAACCACCTATTTCGGCGATCCGGCTGCGATACTGCGCCGCCACCGGCCCTCAGCCGAGAGCCAATTGTTAGACGCAGGTCACATCTCCGGCCCGTCCGGAGTCGGCCATGCTTGCCTGGACAGGCACAATGCCGGAGCCGTAAGGAGACCCAGCGATGGCCGACATGGCCGACACCACGGCTGACGCCGTACTCACGGACGTCAGCGACGGGCTCGCGACGATCACGATCAACCGACCCGACGCGATGAACGCCATGAACACCGCGGCCAAGGTCGCGCTCCGCGACGCCCTTCGAGCCGTCGCCGAGGACACCGCCGTACGAGCTGTTCTGCTCACCGCCACCGGGCGCGCCTTCTGCGTGGGCCAGGACCTCAAGGAGCACGTCTCCAAGCTCGCCGAGGCCCACGAGTCGGGCGGCGGCAACGCGCTGAGCACCGTGAAGGAGCACTACAACCCGATCGTGCGGGCCATCACCGAGATGGAGAAGCCCGTCGTGGCCGGGGTAAACGGGGTCGCCGCCGGCGCCGGTTTCGGATTCGCGCTCGCGGCCGACTATCGCGTGGTCGCCGACACGGCCGCCTTCAACACGTCCTTCGCGGGCGTGGCCCTGACCGCGGACTCGGGCGTCTCCTGGACGCTGCCCCGGCTGATCGGCGCGAGTCGCGCCGCCGACCTGCTGTTCTTCCCGCGTTCGATCTCCGCGCAGGAGGCGTACGAGCTGGGCATCGCCAACAAGGTGGTACCCGCCGCCGATCTGGCCAAGGAGGCCCTGGCGGTGGCGCGTGCCCTCGCGGAGGGGCCGACGGTGGCGTACGCGGCGCTGAAGGCGTCGATGGCGTACGGCGCGGGCCACACGCTCGCCGAGTCGCTGGAGAAGGAGGACGAGCTCCAGACCCGGGCGGGCGCGTCGCAGGACCACACCATCGCGGTCGAGGCGTTTCTCGCCAAGCAGCGGCCGAAGTACCTCGGTAAGTAACCGCAGGGGGCCGTCGGCCTCGGCGGGTGACGCCGGGGCTGTTCGGCTGTTCGAAGCCGGACGTCGTGGAGCCGGTCAGGATCCGCTGGACGGGCCCTGGAGCGCCTCCCGGGCCACGCAGTCGGCCAGGTGGTCGTTGACGAGGCCGCAGGCCTGCATGAGGGCGTAGGCCGTCGTGGGGCCGACGAAGCGGATGGACCGCTTCTTGAGGTCCTTGGCCAGCGCGGTGGATTCCGGGGTGACGGCCGGGATGTCACCGAGGGCACGCGGGGCGGGGCGGCCGGCCGGATCGGGGGCGTACGACCAGATGAGTGCGTCCAGCTCGCCCTCGCCCCAGCCGGCCAGCACCTTGGCGTTGGCCAGCGTCGCGTCGATCTTCGCGCGGTTGCGGATGATGCCGGCGTCGGCGAGGAGCCGTTCCCTGTCCGCTTCGGTGAACTCCGCCACGGCGGAGATCTTGAACCCGGCGAAGGCGCTGCGGAACCCTTCGCGACGGCGCAGGATCGTCAGCCAGGAGAGCCCGGACTGGAACGCCTCCAGGCAGAGCCGCTCGAACAGCGCGTCGTCGCCGTGTACCGGGCGGCCCCACTCCGTGTCGTGGTAGGCGAGGTAGTCCTCCGTGGACAGGCCCCAGGGGCAGCGCAGACCGCCGTCGGCGGCCGGCCGGGCGTCGCTCATCGCGGACCTTCCTCGCCCTGCGGCCTGCCGTTGTCGCGGCCGTTCTCACGGCTGTTGTCCCCGCCGAGCGGCTCGCCCGGCCGCTTGAACAGGTCGGGACCGGTCACCGCGGTCGCCTGCGCGCCGGCGAGCGCCGACTCCAGCTCGGCGATGCGGGCGTCCCGCTCGGCGAGCTCGGCACCGAGTCTGCCCAGCGCCTCGTCCACCTCCGCCATGCGGTAGCCGCGCACCGCCAGCGGCAACCGCAGGACCTCGATATCGGCGCGGCCGACCGGGCGGTTCGCCGGCAGCGGGTCGGTGAGCCGCTCGGGCTCCACGTCCTGCAGCACCGCACTTCCGCCTCCGCCGACCACCGCAAGGGTGACCGCGGCCACCACCACGGCCATCGTGAGCAGCAAGAACCAGAACACGCGCATCTCCCCGGGAGCGGAAACCTGTCCGGGTCAGATCGTGCCATGCGGCACCGACAGTTAGGGTCTTTCGTTTGGGTCAGGCCGGACCCCGCGGGCCCGGCATGATCCGAACGAGAGGCCCTAGGGTCGCAGGCGACCTACCGAGGAGGAACCAGGGATGCGAAGCGGTGCGCTCAGGCTTGGACGGCGGGAATTCGGGCCGCACGAGCCGGTGATCATGGCGATCGTGAACCGGACCCCCGACTCCTTCTACGACCAGGGTGCGACGTTCCACGACGAGCCCGCGCTCTCCCGGGTCGAGCAGGCCGTGTCGGAGGGCGCCGCGATCATCGACATCGGCGGGGTGAAGGCCGGCCCCGGCGAGGAGGTGACGGCCCAGGAGGAGGCCCGCCGCACGGTCGGCTTCGTCGCCGAGGTGCGCCGCCGCCACCCGGATGTCGTGATCAGCGTGGACACCTGGCGCCACGACGTGGGCGAGGCCGTCTGCGAGGCCGGGGCGGACCTCCTGAACGACGCGTGGGGCGGCGTCGACCCGAAGCTCGCCGAGGTCGCGGCACGGTACGGGGCGGGGCTCGTGTGCACGCACGCGGGTGGCGCCGAGCCTCGGACCCGGCCGCACCGGGTCACGTACGACGATGTGGTGGCGGACATCCTGCGGGTGACGGTCGGCCTCGCCGAGCGGGCCGTCGGACTCGGGGTCAGGCCGGACGGAATCATGATCGACCCCGGTCACGACTTCGGGAAGAACACCCGGCACTCGCTGGAGGCCACGCGCAGGCTGGGCGAGATGACGGCCACGGGCTGGCCGGTGCTGGTCTCGCTGTCCAACAAGGACTTCGTCGGGGAGACCCTCGACAGGCCGGTCAAGGAGCGTGTGATCGGCACGCTCGCGACGACTGCCGTGTCGGCGTGGCTGGGTGCACAGGTGTACCGGGTGCACGAGGTGGCGGAGACGCGGCAGGTCCTGGACATGGTGGCGTCCATCGCGGGCCACCGCGCACCTGCGGTGGCCCGCCGGGGACTGGCGTAGCCGAGGAGACCGGCGGGGGCGCCGGGACGGGCCCCTACCGACCGACCTCCTTGGTCACCAGCGCGACCGCCTCGTCGACGTCGTCCGTGACGTGGAACAGCAGCAGATCCTTCTCGGACGCCTTGCCCTGGGCCACCACCGTGTCCCGCAGCCAGTCCACCAGCCCGCGCCAGTAGGCCGAGCCGAACAGCACGATCGGGAAGCGTGTCACCTTGCCCGTCTGCACGAGCGTCAGCGCCTCGAACAGTTCGTCCAGCGTGCCGAGGCCCCCGGGCAGGACGACGAAGCCCTGCGCGTACTTGACGAACATCGTCTTGCGGACGAAGAAGTAGCGGAAGTTGACGCCGATGTCGACATGTGGATTCAGCCCGGACTCGAACGGCAGCTCGATGCCGAGTCCGACGGAGACGCCCTTCGCCTCCCGGGCTCCCTTGTTCGCCGCTTCCATCGCCCCGGGGCCACCGCCCGTGATGACCGCGAACCCCGCTTCGACGAGCGCCCTGCCGATCCGGACACCCGCCTCGTAGTCCGGCCCGCCGGCCGGTGTGCGGGCGGATCCGAAGACGCTGATGGCGCTCGGCAGCTCAGCGAGGGCTCCGAAGCCCTCCACGAACTCCGACTGGATGCGCATCACGCGCCAGGGGTCCGTGTGCACCCATTCGGAATCGCCCTCGGAATCCAGCAGCCGCTGATCCGTCGTGCCCGGCTGTACCTGGTCCCTGCGGCGCAGTACCGGGCCCAGCCGCTGTTCCTCGGGCTTCACCGCGCCCTCAGGAACCTGCGCGCCCTCGGGGATCCGTGCGTCCTCCGGGTTGCCCATGACCTGCTCCCTCCGCCGACCTGCGATGTGCGTGTCGCTTCAGCGTAGATCGGCCGAGGTTACGAGCAGGGGAATGCGGTGAGTCAGCTGGTGAGCCAGGAGCGGAGGCGCTCCTCGCAGTGCGTGATCCTCTCGACCGCCACCTGCTCGTCCCGCTTGTGTGCGAACAGCGCGTCCCCGGGGCCGTAGTTCACCGCGGGGATGCCGAGCGAGCCGAACCGGGACACGTCCGTCCAGCCGAACTTGGGCTGCGCCGTGCCGCCGACCGCTGCCATGAACGCCTTGGCCGCCGGGTGCGAGAGACCGGGCATCGCGGCTCCGGAGTGGTCGTCGACCGTGATG
Source organism: Streptomyces sp. NPDC059499 (assembly GCF_042749285.1). Lineage (NCBI taxonomy): Bacteria > Bacillati > Actinomycetota > Actinomycetes > Kitasatosporales > Streptomycetaceae > Streptomyces > Streptomyces sp. NPDC059499. The sequence continues at coordinate 91,303 of NZ_JBHYTT010000011.1, read as the reverse complement.
CCGGCGACGCCGCAGTCCTCGAAGACCTCGCGGACGTGCGCCTCGGCCTCCTCGGCGGTGCGGTCGGGGGCGTACCGGTAGTTGACCACCACCGTGCAGGCGTCGGGGATGACATTGGTGGCGACGCCGCCCTCGATGCGTACGGCGTTGAGCCCCTCGCGGTACTCGAGCCCGTCGATGACCGGCCGGCGCGGCTCGTACGAAGCGAGCTTCGCCAGTACCGGAGCGGCGGCGTGGATCGCGTTGGACCCCATCCAGCTGCGCGCGGAGTGGGCCCGCTCCCCCTCCAGCCGCAGATGGACCCGGATCGTGCCCTGGCAGCCGCCCTCGACCTGGGCGTCGGACGGCTCCAGGAGGACGGCGAAGTCCGCGTCGAGCCAGTCGGGGTGGGCCTCGGCCACGTGTCCGAGGCCGTTGAGGTGGGCGGCGACCTCTTCGTTGTCGTAGAAGATGAACGTGAGGTCGCGGTTGGGCTCCGGTACCGTCGCCGCGATCCGCAGCTGCACGGCGACACCCGACTTCATGTCGGAGGTCCCGCACCCCCACAGCACACCGTTCTCGTCGAGCCGGGACGGGACGTTGTCCGCGATCGGAACGGTGTCGATGTGGCCGGCCAGCACGATGCGCTCGGCACGGCCCAGCTGTGTCCTGGCCACGACGTTGTTGCCGTGCCGTTCGACGGTCAGGTGAGGCAGCGGGCGCAGGGCTGCCTCGATCGCGTCGGCCAGGTCCTTCTCCTGGCCGCTGACCGACGGGAAGTCGACGAGCCGGGCTGTGAGCTCGGGTCCGTCGAGCGCGAGGTCAAGCGTGTGTCCGTCCATGGTCACGACCCTAAGGGACTTCGGTCTCGGCCCCGCTCGTACCCTCCAGTACGGTGGGCCCCGTGCCCCGGACCGCCACTTCCACCCGCCGCAGCCGTTTCTTCCGCATCACGGCGGCCTTCGCCGTGCTCGTGGCCCTGGCCGGCTATCTGGCCGTGCAGTACATCTCCGGCAGCAAGGGCGCGCCCGGCTGCACCGTGCGCTCCGCGGACGGGGACGGCGCCGAGGGGCGTACCTACGAGATGAGCCCCGACCAGGCCGCCAACGCCGCGACGATCTCGGCGGTGGGCACCACCCGCGGTCTGCCGGAGCGCGCGGTGACCATCGCGCTCGCGACCGCGCTGCAGGAGTCCGCGCTGCGCACCATCGACCACGGTGACCGGGACTCGCTCGGGCTCTTCCAGCAGCGTCCCTCGCAGGGCTGGGGAACGCCTGCGCAGATCATGGATCCGGTCTATTCGTCCGGGGAGTTCTACGAGCACCTCGCCAAGGTTCCGGGCTACTCGCGGCTGCCGCTGACCGTCGCCGCACAGCGGGTGCAGAAGAGCGGGTTCCCGCAGGCGTACGCCAAGCACGAGCCGGATGCCGCGCTGCTGGCCGCCGCGCTGACCGGACGCGCGCCCGCCTCGCTGAACTGCACGCTGTCGAAGGCGGCCACGCCCGGGGACGCGTCCGAGGTGCGGACCGAGCTGGTACGCGCCTTCGGCGAGGACGTCCTGCCGACTGCCGGGGCGGCCGGGGCCTCGGCCGCGGGCACGGTCTCGGTGCCCGTGCGGTCCTCCGTGAAGACCGCCGCGGACACGGCACCCCGGCGCGGCTGGGAGCTGGCCCACTGGGCGGTCGCCCGGGCCGACGCGCTGCGGATCGACGAGGTCTCGTACGCCGGCCGGGTGTGGGACGCCGACACGGGCTGGCGGTCGGAACGCGAGGAATCGGGCACCACGGCGGTCCGAATGCGGCTCGCACAGTAGCGCGAGGAGTCGCCCGTACGGGCCGTCCAACCCTCCCCGCAACCCCCCTTGCGCCACCCTTCCCGCGAGCCCGGCCCACCCCCGGAATTCCGTGCGATCACAGGGAAGTGACGTATCGTCCGACGTCGACGGAATGCATTGTTTGCCCGGGTTCTTCCGTTGCGGATTATCTGACGCATTACTCAGTCTTTACCTTCGGGGACCGCAACCTTCCCTGCCCTTCGACCGGTTGTCAGTGCGTCCGGATCACCGGACAGGCAGATTCCACATCTGCCGAGAACCCGTTGTAGTCCCGTCGAAGGAGCATCATGTCCCTCCCCCTGACCCGTCGGATCGCCCGTGCCGCGCTGCTGATCGCCGCTGGCGCGGCACCCGTGGTCGGTGCGGCCGGTGCCGCAGGTGCCGCGGGGCTCCCGCAGACCCCTGCCCTGGGCGGCCTGACCACGCTCGACGGTGCCGGCGTGAGCAGCACGCTCGACTCCGCCTCGAAGCAGGGCGCCGGAGCGGCGAACGAGACCGGCGGCAAGGTCGTCGGCACGACCCTCCCGGTCGCCGGCCAGACCCTCGAGAAGGCCGGCACCGTGGCAGGCGGCGAACTGGCGAACGACACCCTGGCGACCGATGGTCTCCCCACCGGCGGCCTGCCGATCGGCTGACCGGCCCGCACGTACACGGCACTGATGCGCCGATGGGCCTCGGGAGTGCGCACTCCCGAGGCCCATCGGCGCATCGCGTCAGGACAGCCGCTTGACCGCCGCGGCCACCCGTTCGTCCGTGGCCGTCAGCGCCACCCGTACGAAGCGGTCCCCGGCCGGCCCGTAGAAGTCGCCCGGCGCCACCAGGATGCCGAGCCCGGCCAGGTACGCCACGGTCTCCCAGCACGGCTCGTCGCGCGTGGCCCACAGGTAGAGGCTCGCCTCGCTGTGCTCGATCCGGAAGCCGTGGGCCTCCAGCGCCTCCCGCAGGACCGTGCGCCGCTGGGCGTACCGGGCCCGCTGCTCGGTCACGTGCGTGTCGTCGGCCAACGCCGCGACGGTCGCCGCCTGGACCGGCGCCGGGGTCATCATCCCGCCGTGCTTGCGGATCAGGAGCAGCTCGCCGAGGACGGCCGCGTCGCCCGCGACGAAGGCCGCCCGGTAGCCGGCGAGGTTGGAGCGCTTGGAGAGCGAGTGGACGGCGACGATTCCCTCGAACGAGCCGCCGCTGATGTCCGGGTGGAGCACGGAGACGGGCTCGGCCTCCCAGCCGAGCTCCAGGTAGCACTCGTCGCTGAAGACCAGCACGCCGTGCTCACGCGCCCAGGCGACGATCCGGGCCAGCTCGTCCTTGGGCAGGACGCGGCCGGTCGGGTTGGACGGCGAGTTGAGCCACAGCAGCCTGAGCCCGGCCGGGTCCAGCTCGGTGGGGTCGTCGTAGACGACGGGCTCGGCGCCGCAGAGCCGCGCGCCCACCTCGTACGTCGGGTAGGCGAGCCTCGGGTAGGCCACCTTGTCCCCCGCGCCGAGGCCGAGCTGGGTCGGCAGCCAGGCCACCAGCTCCTTGGAGCCGACGACCGGCAGGACGTTCTCGTGCTCCACACCGACGGCGCCGAGCCGGCGCTCCACCCAGCCGGTCAGGGCGTCACGCAGGGCTCCGGTCCCCCATACCGTCGGGTAGCCGGGGCTGTCGGCGGCGGCGATCAGCGCCTGCTGGATCAGCTCGGGCACCGGGTCGACGGGCGTGCCGACGGACAGGTCGACGATGCCGTCCGGGTGGGCAGCAGCCGTCGACTTGTAGGGCGTGAGCTTGTCCCAGGGGAAGACCGGGAGCCGGGAGGAGACGGGGACTGCTGCAGACACGGATCTCTGCTTTCTCGTACGTGGACGTGCGTGCCGGGAAACGCCTCGGTCCCGCACGGTGACGAGCCGTACGGGACCGGGCGGCGCTCGTGCGGCCGCTGCTACTGGTTCTGCGGCGGCAGCGCGGCGATGAAGGCGTGGTCGCGCTCGATGAGACCCAGCTTGGAGGCGCCACCGGGCGAACCGAGGTCGTCGAAGAACTCGACGTTCGCCTTGTAGTAGTCCTTCCACTCCTCCGGAGTGTCATCCTCGTAGAAGATGGCCTCCACCGGGCAGACCGGCTCACAGGCTCCGCAGTCGACGCATTCGTCCGGGTGGATGTACAAGGACCGTGAGCCCTCGTAGATGCAGTCGACGGGGCACTCTTCGATGCAGGCCTTGTCCTTTACGTCGACACAAGGCTGCGCGATGACGTAGGTCACGCTGTCGTTCCTCCTCGGTAGGGCGTTGGCTCTCGCGCGGGAGCGCGGCGTCGTCGATGCCCGCACCTAGTATCTCCGTTCCGGGGCACGATCCGAACAGGAGGGGCGTACTGAGCTATGGAATTCACCATCAGCGGACGGCTTGAGGTTCGCATGACAGCTGCTGACGTGGGCAAACGTGTGTCCGTCCGCCAACTGATCAGTGCCCCCGGTGAGGCCCCGAAGTTCACGGACACGGTCGGGGTTCTCACATCGTGGGACAACGAGGTGCTCTCCATCACGCCCCGGAGCGGCGAGAGTGTCCACATAGCGGAATCGTCGCTGGTGGCGGGCAAGGTGGTGCCCTCCGCGCCGGCCCGCCGTCGCGGCCCCGCCGCCTCGTTCGACGAACTCGCGCGCGTCGCCGCGCGCGCCTGGCAGCCCGTGGAGAGCGAGCCGCTGGGCGACTGGCAGCTGCGCGCCGCCGCCGGATTCACCCGCCGCGCCAACTCCGTACTCCCGCTCGGCGATCCCGGACTCCCGCTCGGCGCGGCGCTGGAGCACATCTTGGGGTGGTACCGGGAGCGCGGCCTGCCCGCGTACATCCAGACCGCCACAGGTGCGCAGGGCACGCAGGAGCAGCTCTGCGCGGCGCTGGAGGAGCACGGATGGCGCCGCGAGGTGTCGGCCGAGATGCGGATCGGGGCGCTCGCGCCGATCGGCGACCTTGACGCGGACATCTCGGCGGTGCGGCTCGCCCGTGGGGCGGACGACGCGTGGCTCTCCCGGTACCAGCGCTTCGGCGCCCCCGGACACGCCCCCGGCAGCGAGGCGCTGAAGGTGCTCGGCAGCGGTCCCTCGGTGTGGTTCGCCACTGTGCCCGGAGAGGGCGCCGACGGGGCGCCCGCCGCCATCGGACGCTGTGTCGTGGACGGCCGCTGGGCGGGATTCATGGCGGTGGAGGTGGGCGCCGAGTACCGGCGCCGGGGCCTGGCCACGGCCGTGATGACGGCGCTGGCCCGCAGGGCGCTGGACGAGGGGGCGTCGGCTTCGTGGCTCCAGGTCGAGACGGACAACGACGGTGCCCGTGCCCTGTACGACGGCATGGGCTTCGCCACCCACCACCAGTACCACCACTTCCGGTCCGCCTAGCGGGGACAGCAGGGGATTAGTCGCATATGAGCGCTCAGGATTCCGGTGCGGCCGAACGCCGGCGGCAGTTCGCCGACGAGGCCCGCGCGGAGAGGCCGGACCTCGCGCTGCTCTGCCTGCTGGTGGGGGCCGAGGCGGGATTCCCGACGGCGGCCGGCCCCCGGCCCTCCGCCGATCCGTACGGCATCGACGCCGCGCAGATCGAGCTGGACCGGCTGGCGGGGCTCCTTCCGTACGGTGCGCGCAGCGCGGCCGCATGGGCGTCCGCGCTCGGAGATCTGCTCGGCGGGCAGTGCGGTTTCGCCGGCTCGTCCGCCGACTACCAGCGACTGGAGTCCTCACTTCTCCAGCAGGTGCTGCTGCGCCGCCGGGGCCTGCCGATCCTGCTCTCCGTGGTCTGGACCGAGGTGGCGCGGAGGGCGGGGGCACCCGTGTACGGGGTGGCCCTGCCGGGGCACTTCGTGGTGGGGTTCGGCGATCCGTCGGAACGGGTACTCGCCGATCCGTTCGCCGGCGGTGCGCCGTTGAGCGGCGAGGACGCCGAGCTGATGGTGGCGGGGGCGACCGGCGCACCGCTCGAGGCCTCGATGCTGGCGCCCGCGGGGCCGCTGGAGACCGTGCTGCGGATCCTGAACAACATCAGGGCCTGGGCCGCGGCACGCCCCGAGCGCACGGACGTGGCGCTGTGGGCGCTCGAACTCTCGCTGCTGCTGCCGTCGCATCCGGCCAGGCTCCGCTACGAGCGGGCCCAGCTCCTCGTGCAGCGCGGGGAGTTCCTGCGCGGGGCGGCAGAGATGGAGGAGTACGCCCAGGTCGTCGACGCGATCGAACCCACCGCGGCACAGGCGATCCGCGACCGCGCCCGGGCCGCCCGGGCGCTGCTGAACTAGTGCCCTTCGTCCTGAGGGGCCGAACGCGGACGACTGAGAGGTTGACGACGTGACCAGTCAGAAGGAAGCCATGCTCGCCGGCGAGCCGTACATCGCCGACGACCCCGAGCTCGCCGCCGACGCACTGCGCGCGGCCGTGCTGAGCGAGCGGTTCAACTCCGCTCCGGCTGCCGACCCCGAGGCCCGGCGGGCCGCCCTCGCCGAACTGCTGGACGAGCTGGGCGAGGGCGTGGAGGTCCGGGCCCCGCTCCGGGTGGACTACGGCTACGGAATCTCGATCGGCCCCCGCACGTTCGTCAACTTCGGTGCCGTGTTCCTCGACGTCGCCCGCATCACCATCGGCGCCGACGTCCAGATCGGCCCGAACGTCCAGCTCCTCACGCCCACCCACCCGGTGGACCCGGAGGCCCGCCGGGCCAAGTGGGAGGCGGCGCAGCCCATTACGATCGGCGACAACGTCTGGCTGGGCGGCGGGGTGATCGTCTGCCCCGGGGTGACGATCGGCGAGAACACGGTGGTCGGCGCGGGAGCGGTGGTCACCAGGGACCTGCCCGCCGACGTCGTGGCAGTGGGCAATCCGGCCCGCGTGATCCGCGAGATCGGGACCGCCCAGGACACGGACGCCGTGTGACGGCGTGCCTGTCGGAGCGAGAAGCCGCACAGATCACCCCGGACGCCCGGCCTGCGTCGTCATCCTGTGAAGTCACCGACGCCGCGAACTGATCCCATAGCGGGTCAATTGCCCTTCCACGTCAGTTAATTGTGGCGTCATCAGCAAACAGCTGGGGCTTCTGACGCACACCTCTTGACGCGTCCCGACCAATGGCGGTTACATCGCCGACACGAGAGAGCGCTCTCTCGCTTCTCTCGGACGTACGTCGTGCACCCGTACCACGACTCAGGAGATGTACTTCATGCACGTTCCCCCCACGAGCCCCACCGGCCGGACCGCCCCCCACAGGCGCCGCCGCTTCCGGGCCCTCGGCTTCGCGGCGCTCGCCGTGTCGCTCCTCATGGCGGTCCCCGCCACCCAGACGGCCTTCGGCGAGGGCATCCAGGAGGTGCCCGGCGGCGGTGACCTCGGGCCCAACGTCCTGGTCTTCGACCCGTCGACACCCGACATCCAGGGCAAGGTCGACGAGATCTTCAAGAAGCAGGAGTCGGCCCAGTTCGGCACCGACCGCTATGCGCTGATGTTCAAGCCGGGCACTTACGACAACATCAACGCCCAGATCGGCTTCTACACCTCGATCGCCGGCCTCGGCCTCAACCCCGACGACACCACCTTCAACGGTGACGTGACCGTGGACGCGGGCTGGTTCAACGGCAACGCCACCCAGAACTTCTGGCGTTCGGCGGAGAACCTCGCTCTCAACCCGGTCAGTGGCACCAACCGCTGGGCCGTCTCCCAGGCCGCCCCCTTCCGCCGCATGCACGTCAAGGGCGGACTCAACCTCGCGCCCGACGGATACGGCTGGGCCAGCGGCGGCTACATCGCCGACAGCAAGATCGACGGCCAGGTCGGCCCCTACTCGCAGCAGCAGTGGTACACCCGCGACAGCTCCATCGGCAGCTGGGGCAACGGCGTCTGGAACATGACGTTCTCCGGAGTCGAGGGCGCACCCGCGCAGAGCTTCCCCGAACCCCCGTACACGACCCTGAACAACACCCCGGTCTCCCGCGAGAAGCCGTTCCTGTACCTCGACGGCGCCGACTACAAGGTCTTCGTCCCCGCCAAGCGCACCGACGCGCGCGGCACCAGCTGGGGCAACGGCACCCCGCAGGGCGAGTCGATTCCGCTGAGCGAGTTCTACGTCGTCAAGCCCGGCGCGACCGCCGAGACCATCAACGCGGCCGTGGAGCAGGGGCTGCACCTGCTGTTCACGCCAGGTGTCTACCACGTCGACCGGACGATCAACATCAACCGGGCGGACACCGTGGCCCTGGGCCTGGGGCTCGCCACGATCATCCCGGACAACGGGGTGACCGCGATCAAGGTCGGTGACGTCGACGGTGTGAAGCTGGCCGGCCTGCTGATCGACGCGGGTCCGGTCAACTCCGAGACGCTCGTCGAGGTCGGCCCCGACGGCGCCTCCGCCGACCACTCGGCCAACCCGACGTCGCTCCAGGACGTGTTCGTGCGCATCGGTGGCGCCGGCCCCGGCAAGGCGACCACCAGCATCGTCGTCAACAGCGACGACACGATCATCGACCACACCTGGGTGTGGCGCGCCGACCACGGCGAGGGTGTCGGCTGGGAGACCAACCGGGCGGACTACGGCGTCCATGTGAAGGGCGACGACGTGCTGGCCACCGGCCTGTTCGTCGAGCACTTCAACAAGTACGACGTGCGGTGGTCCGGCGAGAACGGCAGGACGATCTTCTTCCAGAACGAGAAGGCGTACGACGCCCCCGACCAGGCCGCCATCCAGAACGGCGACATCAAGGGGTACGCCGCCTACAAGGTCGACGACTCGGTCACCACCCATGAGGGCTGGGGCATGGGCAGTTACTGCTACTACAACGTCGACCCGACCATCCAGCAGCACCACGGGTTCCAGGCACCGGTGAAGCCCGGTGTGAAGTTCCACGACCTGCTCGTGGTGTCCCTGGGCGGCAAGGGACAGTACGAACACGTCATCAACGACACCGGATCCCCCACCTCCGGTGACACCACCGTCCCGTCACAGGTGGTCTCCTTCCCGTAGCCGCGAACGCAAGGGACGGGGCCCGGCCGCTGCTGCGGCCGGGCCCCGATCCTTCTGCCCGGGAGTCAGACCAGGCAGAACTCGTTGCCCTCCGGGTCCGCCAACATCACGTGGTCGGGCCTGCCCTGCATGTCGTACTCCGCGACCACCGTCGCACCGGCGGCCGTCAACCGCTCCACGGCCTCGACCACCCGCGGCCACCGCACCTCCCAGGGGGTCTCGCGGCCACCGCCGGCCTGTACGTCCACGTGCATCCGGTTCTTGCCTGCCTTGGGCTCCGGGACCTTCTGGAACGACAGGGCGGGGCCCACACCGTCCGGGTCGGCCAGATAGGCACCGTCGTCCCATTCGTCCTGCGGGATGTCGTGGTGGGCGAACCATTCCTCCCAGCTCGCGAACCCGGCGGGCGGGGGCTTCTCCACGTAGCCGAGCGCCAGCGCCCAGAACCGCGCCAGTTCCGCGGGACGCGCGCAGTCGATCGTCAGATTCCACCTGGTGGACATGGTTCCCTTCCTCCGGCCGGCCCGGTCCTAGAGCCAGCCCTTCTCGCGGGCGATCCGGACGGCCTCCGCGCGGTTGCGGGCCGCCATCTTCTGGATCGCCGTGGACAGATAGTTGCGTACGGTCCCGTGCGAGAGGTGCAGCGCGTCCGAGATCTCCGCGTTGGTGGAGCCGTCCGCCGCCACCCTCAGCACATCGCGCTCGCGGTCGGTCAGCGGGCTCGCGCCATCGGCGAGCGCGGCTGCCGCGAGAGCGGGATCGATGACCCGCTCGCCCGCGAGCACCTTGCGTACGGCGGCGGCGAGCTGGGACGCCGGGGCGTCCTTGACGAGGAACGCGTCCGCGCCCGCCTCCATGGCCCGGCGCAGGTAGCCGGGACGTCCGAAGGTGGTGACGACGACGATCTTGACGCCGGGCAGCTCGCGGTGGAGCTCGGCGGCCGCCTCGATTCCTGTACGGCCGGGCATCTCGATGTCGAGGAGGGCGACGTCGACGCGGTGCTCGCGTGCCGCGTCCAGCACCTCGTCGCCGCGGGCCACCTGCGCGACCACCTCGATGTCCGGCTCCAGGCCCAGCAGTGCGGCAAGCGCCTCGCGCACCATGGACTGGTCCTCGGCGAGGAGGAGTCTGATCATGCTCATTCGGTGGATCCTAGGCCTGAACCGACGGGAACGCGCAGGGTCAGTGCGAAGCCCTTGCCCGGGGCGGGTCCGCCGCCGGCCGGTCCCGTGACGAGCGTCCCCTCGACCGCGGCCAGGCGCTCGGCGATGCCGGTGAGCCCGTTGCCCGCCTTCGGGCCCGGGGCGCCGCGCCCGTCGTCGGCGACGACGAGTTCGAGCAGGGGCCCGTCGAGGGTCTGGCGCCGGGTGAGGGTGATCGTGCAGCGTCGGGCACCGCTGTGGCGCACGACGTTGGTCACCGCTTCCCGCATGCCCCAGGCGAGCACCTCCTCCGGCTCCTCGGGCACGCCCTCGGGGGCATCGGCCCGTATGTCCGCGGTGATGCCCGCTGCGGCAAGTGCGGTACGGGCTCCGGCCAGTTCGCCGGGCAGGGTCGGCCGCCGGTAGCCGGTGACCGCGCTGCGCACGTCCACGAGGGCCTGCCTGCTGACCTGTTCGATGTCGGCGACCTGCTCGGCCGCACGGTCGGGGTGCTCGGGCAGCAGCCGGCCCGCCAGCTCGCTCTTGAGCGTGATCAGGGAGAGCGAGTGCCCGAGCAGGTCGTGCAGATCGCGGGCGAGCCGCAGGCGTTCCTCGTTGGCGGCGAGCTGGGCGACGGTCGCGCGGGCCTCCCGCAGCTGGATGGTCGTACGGATCAGCTGCCGTACGCCGGTCATCGCGAATCCGCCGAGAAGCGCGGGGAAGACGAGCGCGGTGACGGTTTCACGGGCATCGTGCAGGGTGAGCCCGGTCCCCACCATCACGGCGACGACCAGAGGGATCAGCAGGCGCGAGTACCGGATCGGCAGCGTGGCGCCCGCCGAGACGCAGACGTACACGAACAGCACGAGCCACGGGACCCCGAACGTCAGCGCGAGGAGTACGGCGAGGGCGCCGAGGAAGGTGATCGTGAACAGGACGCGCTGCCGTCCCATGGCCTTCGACGTCTGCCGGAAGACCAGCACGAGGTAGACCCCGACGAAGACCACGAGGCCCAGGGCGCCCGACGCGCGTGCCCACCCGGTGTGGCCCCCGCCGAGGAGGTCCTTCACCGGTGCGTTCATGAACGCGAGCCAGATACCGATCCACAGCAGCTTGATGACGAACTGGTGCCTGCCCTGCGGCGGGCCCGCCGTCACCGCGTACGTCTCGTCGTCGTCACTCACGCCCGCACGGTGTCCTTCCGGTACGCATGGGTGGGCAGCGGTGATCGGCCGAATCGCGTCACCGCTCGCAAAGTAGCCGACGGCGGCGCCGGGCGCGGCGAGGATCAGCGATTCCGCCCGGGCACCGCCGCCCGGACCCACGTCCTGGCCGGGCCGTGAGCGCTGCGGCAACAGCCGCCGGACCGGAACACGGCACCGCCCCTGCCCGGAGTCCGGACAGGGGCGGCCACAGGGGGTGGCGTCCGGTCAGCCCTCGCCGCCGAGGTTGATCGCGACGGTGCGCTCGGCGGGGGTCTTGCCGAGCAGCGCGGTCTGCATGGCCTGGGCCACGTCGGTGGCACTGACCTCGTGCTGCTTCCCGTCGCCCTTGGTGACCATGATGCCGTCGAAGACACCGTCGAGCAGGGTGTTGATCGCTTCCCTGTCGTAGACCGCGACCAGTTTGCCGTCGACCGGCTTCATGGACAGGATCTGCGGCAGGGACCTCGCGGGACCGAAGTCGATCTGCTTGGGACCGGCCTTGATGGTGACCAGCCCGGACATCGCCGGCTCGGCGAACTCCTTCATGGCCCGGTCCAGTTCGGCCTTGGTGATCGTGGGCTGGGTGGTGGCGACGGGCAGTTCGACGACGGCGGGCCTGCCGGTCTGGACCTGCGCACGATAGGCATCGCGAACGGAGATCATCGACCGGTTGACGTCCAGAGCCTTGCCGGCCTTGCCGGGGACGGCCACGGCCTTGTTCGGCTCGAACCTGATCGTGCCGTCGTTGGCGGAGCCGGAGACTCCCGCCAGGTCGGTCAGCGCGACCCCGAGCTTCTCCTCGTCGACCGGGATCACCGGGTCGGCCGGGCGTGCCCCGCCGAACAGGGAACCGATCACCGAGACCGGGTTGTAGTCGCTGCCCGCGGCGCCGCGGACGGTCTCCTGGCTGTCCAGGGTGAGACCGGCCTTGTCCGGGGCGAGCTCCTGCTTCTTGCCGTCCACGGAGAGCTGGAGGGGTGCCTCGGCGCGCTTGCCGAGGGCGGTCTCGAGCTTGGTGACCGCCTCCTCCTTCGTGCCGCCGCCGATGTCGACGCCGAGGACGGTGGTGCCCTTGGGGACCTCGGAGTGGTTCATCAGCAGTCCGGCGCCGTAGGCGATGCCGAGCAGCACGAAGACGCCCGCACCCAGGAGGACCAGCTTGGAACGGCCCTTCTTCGCGGGAGGTGCGGCCTTCGGGACGGGCCGGGGTGCCGGAGCGGGCGCCTGGTGGCCCGGACCCGCCGGTCCGCCGCCCATGGGGCCGTCGGACCCCAGGTCCGTGCGGGGGCCGCCGGGGGCACCCGGGCCCCCGGGGAACGGCGGACGGGAGTCCGACGGGACGACGGGGATGCCGCTGGTGAGGGTGTCACCGGAGACATGGCCGGGGGATCCGGGACCCGGGGCCGCGGACTGCGGGGTCAGGATCGCCGTGTCGTCGGACATCCGCGGCGGTACGCCGCCGGGTCCGCCCGGACCACCCGGGCCGAAGGGACCGCCGGGGCCGCCCTGGGACGGACCGCCGGGACCGAGAGGCCCGCCGGGGCCACCCTGGGACGGACCGCCGGGCCTGGGGCCTGCCGGGCCGCCGGGGCCCGGCAGGCCGCCCATGCCGGGCATGCCGTCGAGGTTCGGCGTCAGGGACGAACTGCCCGCGACCGGACCGTTGGTCGGACCGGACGGACCCGGTGTGCGCACCCCGAGATTCGGTGTGGAGCGCGGCCCGCCGGGAATGTCCGCGTCGATGTCGTCGAGGGCGCTGCGCCCGGGGCGCGGGGCGCCCGGCTGCGGACCGTCCGAGAAGTACGGCGGTTCGGCGCGGGGCGGTGTCGGCGCCGGGCCCTGCCCGCCGCCCTGTCCGCCGCCCGTGGCGGACCCACCGGCAGGGGGGCCTGCGGGGCCGGGGGCCGCCGCACCGGGTGCCGGAGCCGGGTTCTTGCGCGGCGCGAACCAGTCGCTGCCGCCCTTCTCCCTGGCCGGCTTCTCGGCGGATGCCTCGGCGGCCTGGCCGTCCCGGGCGTCCGGGCCGGAACCACCGCGCTCGCCGGCGCCCGCCGCGGCACCGGAGGACGGCGCGGGCGCGCCGGGCCTCGGTGTGCTGCCCGTGCGCTCAGGGTCGGGGCGGCCGCCGGAGGTACCGGCGTCGCTCATCGGCGTACGTACGACGACAGGCGGGATCGGACGCGAACCCGGAATGTTGATCCGGATGCGCGTCGTCAGCGTCGTCTCGGTTCTGGGCTCCTCCGGCCGAGGCGGATCCACAGGCTCCGGAGTCTCCTCCGGCCCGTCCTGAGACGGGTGCAGCGACGGATACTGGCGTGATCCGTACGGCGGCGTACCCGACGGGTACGCGGCTCCGCCGCGCCCCTGGGGCCCGGAGGACGAACTGTCAGTTTCACGACTCAAAGCAGGTTCTCCCGATTGGCTCCGCCGCCCGTACTTCCCCCATGCCGCAGGCCAGGGGACGGCTCGGCGCGCGCACCACCATACTGGCCGCCGCCGGCAGACTCTCCGCCCGCGGGGAAAACAAGGATGCACCCGTCACCGTGGAGGGGTGCAATCCGGGAGCGGATGTGGCACATCACGTGCCCGGTCGGCCGGTGTTGGTGGCCGGATAAGACAACCGCGACATGGTGGCACACATCACAGCGACACCCATGCCGCCCAGCATGAAGAGCGTCAGACCGATCTCGTCACCGAAGACGTAGTCGCCCTCGGGACGGCCGCTGAGCAGGACGACGACGGCGATGAACCAGCCCACGGCCGGTGCCAGCGCCCCGAACTGGTTGCGGGCCAGCACCCGGCCGCCGTAGAACAGTCCGGCCGACGCGGCGAGCGCGAGCAGCAACCCTCCCGGGAACAGGCCCGCTTGGACGAGTGCGCCGGCAAGGCCGACGACGGCGCCCAGTACCGCGAGACCGACATACAGGGCGATCCGTGCGGGGTTGAGGGGTGCGGCGAGACCGGTCGGCCCGGGGCCTCTGGGCGGCGCGTTGGTGCGCGGCGACTCCGATGCGGCCCGCGGTCTCTGCCTGCTGCTCATGCCTGTGCTCCCGGTGCTGCTGCCACGTCCGGCACGCCTGCGAAGAGGTCGTGCTCCCGGGCATCATCGTCCCTGCCGCGGGCTCCTCGCACCAACTGGTAGTACTCGGTGGTGAAAACGGGCTGACCCAGGTCGTTCGACAGTGCGAAGAACGGTCCGTCCACGGCGATCTGGGTGACATGCGCCCTCATCGCCGCGGTCTTCTCGGCGGCGTACGCGGAGCCGTCGATCTCCGCGGTGATCTCGGTGTCGTCCACCACGCCGGGCACGTCGTCGACGGCGGCGATCCCCGGGAAGGCGTCCGGTGCGGCCTCCCGGAGCCGGGCGAAGGCCTCTTCCGCCACGGGGCGCGGCACCCGGTTCCAGTAGATCTTCGCGATCGCGTGCGGGGCACCGGTGCCGTACCCGGGATCCGCCGCCAGCTCGGCCGCGCGCATCGCGACGCGGTGTGCCTGGATGTGGTCGGGGTGGCCGTAGCCGCCGTCGGGGTCGTAGGTGACCAGGACCTGGGGGCGCACGGAGCGGATCACCTCGACGAGGTGCGCGGCCGCGCCGTCCGGGTCCGCGTCCCAGAAGGCGCCGGGCCGGTGGTTCTGCTCGGTGCCCATCATCCCGGAGTCGCGGAAGCGGCCGGGCCCGCCCAGGAAGCGGTGGTCGGTGACCCCGAGCTCCTTCATCGCGGCGGCGAGTTCACCGACGCGATGGGCGCCCAGGGTGTCGTCACGGTCGGCGGCGAGGTGCGCCAGGCCCGGCGGGATGACCTCGCCCTCCTCGCCGAGTGTGCACGTCACCAGGGTGACGTGGGCGCCCTCGGCCGCGTACCTGGCCATGGTGGCGCCGTTGTTGATCGACTCGTCGTCGGGGTGCGCGTGCACCAGGAGCAGACGGCGGGCGGGAAGGTCCTTCATGGGTCCACCCTACGAGCACTCCCCCGTGCGGGCCGACTCCCCACCGGCAGTGGCGGGCGGACAGACGGGCCGCGCCCCCCACATCCGCCCCGCACACGCCCTCGCGCCGGACCTCAGAACTTGATGCCCCCGATCATGCCTGCCACGTTCGACGTCACCTCCGAGATGGTCGGCGCGATCGACGAGCTCGCAAGATAGAACCCGAGCAACACGCAGACCACCGCATGTCCGCCCTTCAGTCCGGATTTCCGGATCAGCAGGAAGACGACGATCGCCAGCAGCACCACCGCCGAAATCGAGAGTGCCACGGCGGTTCACCTCCATCAGTACGGTCGGGACGGGCAGCACACATGGAGCCAGCAGGTTCATACCCACCGAGCGCTACGGATCATAACTATCCGTGCCAACGCATTGATCGGGGCACAGCAGCACGAGGGGCGCACGTGCGGCTCCCTCCGGGCTAGGTTCGGAGCCATGACCTCGCAGAAGTTGTCCTTCGCCCGCCAGCACGCCCGGACCCAGCGGTTCACTCTGGGCGCACCCCGGGCCTTCACCGTCTCACCGGATGGGACGCGGGTGGTCTTCCTCCGCTCGGCGTCCGGCACGGACCGGGCGAACCGCCTCTGGGTGCTGGACCCGGGAACCGGCGAGGAGCGGATCGCCGCCGACCCCGAGGTCCTGCTGGGGGGTTCGACGGAGAAGCTGTCGCCGCAGGAGCGGGCCAGGCGGGAACGGGCGCGGGAGGGCTCGGCGGGCATCGTCGGCTACGCGGTGGACGATGCGGCCGAGTTGGCGGCGTTCGCCCTCTCCGGCAAGGTGTACGTGGCCGAGTTGCGGGCCGGCACGGCGCGCGCGCTGCCGGTTCCGGGCCCGGTGATCGACCCGCGCCCCTCCCCGGACGGCAGGCACATCGCCTATGTCACCCGCGGCGCACTGCGGGTCGTGGGGGCGGCGGGCGACGGGGACCGCCCCGTCGCCGAGCCGGAGGACGCCCACACCTCGTACGGCCTCGCCGAGTTCGTGGCGGCCGAGGAGATGAGCCGCTACCGGGGCTTCTGGTGGTCGCCCGAGTCGGACCGCCTGCTGGTCGCCCGGGTCGACGACAGCGCCGTACAGCGGTGGTGGATCGCCGACCCCGCACACCCGGGCAGCAAGCCCGCCGAGGTCGGCTATCCGGCCGCGGGGACGGCCAATGCCGAGGTGCGGCTCTTCGTGATGGACCTGGACGGGGCGCGTACCGAGATTGTCTGGGACCGGACCCGCTTCCCTTACCTGGCCCGGGTGCACTGGTCGTCGAACGGCGCCCCCCTGCTCCTGGTGCAGGCCCGTGACCAGCGCAGTCAGCTGCATCTGGCCGTCGACACGGAGAGCGGCACGACCCGTACGGTGCATGTCGACGAGGACGCGGTCTGGCTTGATCTTTTCGGCGGTGTGCCCGCGTGGGCGCCGGACGGGCGGCTCGTGCGGATCGCGGACGAGGGCGGTGCGCGGGTGCTGTCGGTCGGTGACCGGCCGCTGACCGGGGCTCAGCTGCACATCCAGTCGGTGCTGGACATCGGGGAGTCGGACATCCTGGTGTCGGCGACAGCGGGTGAGAAGGCGGCGGATCCGGAGACCGGGCAGAGCCATGTGTACCGGGTGAACGAGCTGGGCGTCGAGCGCGTCTCCGAGGGCGTGGGGGTGCACTCCGCGGTGCGTTCGGGCGGAGTGACGGTGCTGCTCTCGACGTCCCTGGAGCACCCGGGAACGGCGGTACGGGTGCTGCGGTACGGCAGGCGGACCGCCACCGTCGCCAGCCACGCCCAGGAGCCTGTCCTGACGGCCCGGGTGCAGCTGACTGAGGGGGGCGCACAGAGGATTCCGTGCGCCGTGCTGCTCCCCTCCGGGTACGAGGAGTCCGACGGCCCCCTTCCGGTCCTGATGGACCCGTACGGCGGTCCGCACGGCCGCCGGGTCGTCGCCGCGCACAACGCGCATCTCACGTCCCAGTGGTTCGCCGACCAGGGGTTCGCCGTGATCGTCGCGGACGGCCGCGGCGCCCCGGGGCGTTCGCCCGGCTGGGAGAAGGCGGTCAGGGACGACTTCGCCCTCACCCTGGACGACCAGATCGAGGCCCTGCACTCACTGGCCGGACGGTTCCCGCTGGACCTGTCGAAGGTGGCGATGCGCGGCTGGTCCTACGGCGGCTACCTGTCGGCGCTCGCGGTGCTGCGGCGCCCCGACGTCTTCCACGCCGCCGTCGTGGGCGCCCCGGTGACGGACTGGCGGCTGTACGACACCCACTACACGGAGCGCTATCTCGGCGACCCCGCGGCGCAGCCCGAGGTGTACGCGTACAACTCCCTGGTGACGGACGAGGGGCTCTCCCGGCCCGCCGACGAGGTACGGCCGATGATGATCGTCCACGGCCTGGCCGACGACAACGTGGTCGTCGCCCACGCGCTGCGCCTGTCGTCGGCGCTGCTGTCTGCGGGGCGGCCGCACGAGGTGCTGCCGCTGAGCGGGGTGACGCACATGACGCCCCAGGAGCAGGTGGCGGAGAATCTGCTCCTGCTCCAGGTGGACTTCCTCAGGCGGTCGCTGGGGCTGTCGTAGGCGTCACCAGGCGGGCGGCGGGGACGAGGGCGGCGGAGGGCCGAATCCGCCGCCCGGCGGCGGCCCGTAGCCGGGTCCCTGTCCGGGCGGCTGCGCCTGCGCCTGCGGGTAGCCGTATCCCGGAGCGGGGCCCGGGCCGGGTCCCTGCGGGTAGCCGTAGCCGCCGCCGGGCGGCGGGCCGTAGCCGCCCGCCCCGTAGCTGTCGTACCCCCTGCTGTCGCCGTCCGCGTCCTCGAAGCCTCTGCGGGACAGCGCGATCAGTCCGGCCGCCCCGGCGAAGGCGAGGAAGAACGAGGTCAGCACGATGAGCTGGTACTCGGTCCCCAGGTCCCCGAAGCGGTCGAGCATCTCGTGGTGGACGGCCCGGGCGATCCCGAGACCTCCGGAGAGCAGCAGGAACGCGGCGGCGATCATGCCGAGCGGCCGGGCGTGGACGGCGTGGAAGAGCGCGGTGAACGCGACGACCAGGCAGAGCACCGCGAGCGCCACGCTGCTCCAGCCGGGCGGCGCACTGGTCAGTTCGACCCGGACGGCGTCCCCGCCGATGAACCAGTCGGGATAGACGGCGGACGGCAGCGTGACGAACTGGCGGATCTCCCAGGCGATCAGTACGGCTCCGGAGGCGCCGAGCACCAGGAAGGAGACGACCGCGGCTCCCTGGCCCGGCCGGGTGGGCCCCGGTTCGTAGAAGTCGGAGGACGCCCTGCGGCCCGCCGCACCGGTGACGACGAGCGCGAGCCCGGCGGCCAGCGCGACGAAGGTGCCGAGGAGGGCGCGGGTACGCAACTCGTCGCTGTAGCGCCCGTCCATCCAGGAGGCGCCGGTGGTCCAGACGCCGGGCAGGCGCAGGGCGAGCGTGACCACGCCGGTGGCGACGAGCGTCGAAGCGGCCACCGAGGAACGCAGGGCGGCGCTCGTGGCGAGGATGTACACGGCCAGGAGCACGATGTCGGACTGCGCCGTCGCGGGCAGGGATTCCGGCCGCGCGTCGGCGTAACCGGCCCAGTAGCGGAGCAGGTCCAGCGGGTCGCCGGCCGCCCGTACGTCCCGCACGATCCAGCTCGCGACCATGACGCCCAGTACGGCGCACAGCACCGCACCGGTGATTCTGGCTCCCCGGGTGAGTATCACTCCAGCGATACTCCACCGCGGTCCGCCGTTGAACAAGGGGACCTCTGGGGAAGTCGGAGAACGGGAAACCGGCCGGGGCGACGTGATGAGCACCCCGGCCGGTTCACGGCACCCGCACGGCCGTACGTTCTTCATGGTGGTGCGTTCGTATATCGGTGCGGCGACAGTCAAGTTGCCTGCGTGTTAACGAATGTGATGCCCTTTTATCATTTCTTTTCTCCCGAGTCGCCCTCGTGCGGGGACGGCGGCGCGTCCTCGTGCCGGGGCGGCGGCGCGTCCTCGTGCGGGGACGGCGGCGCGTCCTCCGGTTCGGGGATCTCCAGGATCCCCTCCGGCGGTACCACCTGCTTCTCCTCGGCGAAGTGACAGGCCGAGTCGTGCCTGGCAGGCGTGTCCGACTCGCGGAAGACCGCGGGGATCGCCAGCAGCGGCACCTCCAGCTCGCACCGCTCCTGCGCCTTCCAGCAGCGCGTGCGGAAGCGGCAGCCGGACGGGATGTTCGCCGGGGACGGGACGTCGCCGTGCAGGATGATCCGCTCGCGGTACTCGCGGGCCGTCGGGTCCGGCACGGGGACGGCGGACAGCAGCGCCTGCGTGTACGGGTGCGTGGGGTGGTCGTAGATCTCCTCGTCCGTGCCGATCTCGACGATCCGGCCGAGGTACATGACGCCGACCCGGTCCGAGATGTGCCGGACGATCGACAGGTCGTGCGCGATGAACAGGAAGCTCAGGCTGAACTCCGCCTGCAGCCGGTCGAGCAGGTTGACCACCTGGGCCTGCACCGACACGTCGAGCGCGGACACCGGTTCGTCGGCGACGATGATCTCCGGGTTGAGCGCGAGGCCGCGGGCGATGCCGATGCGCTGGCGCTGACCGCCGGAGAACTGGTGCGGATACCGGTTGATGTACTCCGGGTTCAGACCGACGACGTCGAGCAGGTCCTGCACCTTCTGGCGCCGGCTCCCCTTGGGTGCCACCTCGGGGTGGATCTCGTAGGGCTCCCCGATGATGTCGCCGACCGTCATGCGCGGGTTCAGCGAGGTGTACGGGTCCTGGAACACCATCTGGATGTTGCGGCGCACGGCCTTCAGCGCACGGCCGGACAGCTTGGTGACGTCCTCGCCCTTGTACCGGATGGCACCCCCGGTGGGCGGTTCCAGGTGCACCAGCATCTTGGCGACGGTCGACTTGCCGCAGCCGGACTCGCCCACGATGCCGAGCGTCTCGCCCGCCGCCAGATCGAAGTCGACCCCGTCGACGGCCTTGACCGCCCCGATCTGCTTCTTGAAGAGGATGCCGCGGGTGAGCGGGTAGTGCTTGACGAGGCCGCGCACCTCCAGGATCGGGTCGCCCTCCGCGTACGGCCGCGCGGGGCCGCTCTCGCGCGCCTCGGAGACCAGGGTGGAGCCCCCGGCGGTGACGCCTCTACGGCTCGGGTCCTCAGCGTGCATCGAGCGTCTCCTTCCAGAAGTGGCAGGCGCTCCGGCGGCTCTCGTCCACGGTGTACAGCGGCGGCACGTCCGTACGGCACACGGCCTGGGCCATCGGGCAGCGGGGATGGAAGGCGCAGCCGGGCGGGATGTGCAGCAGGTTGGGCGGCAGCCCCTTGATCGCGTACAGGTCCTGGCCCTTCTGGTCCAGGCGCGGGATCGACCGGAGGAGGCCCTTGGTGTACGGGTGGGCGGGTGCTTTGTAGATCTCGTGGACGGGCGAGGTCTCGACGATCCGGCCCGCGTACATCACGGCGATCTTGTCGGCGACGTCGGCCACCACACCGAGGTCGTGGGTGATGAGGATCAGCCCCATGTTCAGCTCGCGCTGCAGTTCGGCGAGCAGCTCCATCACCTGGGCCTGGACCGTCACGTCGAGGGCGGTGGTCGGCTCGTCGGCGATGATCAGCGAGGGTTCCAGTGCCATCGCCATGGCGATCATGATGCGCTGGCGCATGCCGCCGGAGAACTGGTGCGGGAAGTTCCCGACCCGCTCCTTGGCTGCGGGGATTCGAACCCGGTCCATCAGCTCGATGGACTTGGCCTTCGCGTCCTTGCGGGACATCCCGCGGTGCACGACGAACATCTCGCTCAGCTGCTGCCCCACGCTCAGTACCGGGTTCAGCGAGGACAGCGCGTCCTGGAAGATCATGGCCATCTCCTGGCCGCGGACCTTGCGCCGTTCCTCGCCCTTGAGCTTCAGCAGGTCGCGGTCCTTGAAGAGGATCTCGCCCCCG
Source organism: Streptomyces sp. NPDC059499 (assembly GCF_042749285.1). NCBI lineage: Bacteria > Bacillati > Actinomycetota > Actinomycetes > Kitasatosporales > Streptomycetaceae > Streptomyces > Streptomyces sp. NPDC059499. The sequence continues at coordinate 70,274 of NZ_JBHYTT010000011.1, read as the reverse complement.
CTGATCTTCCCGGGCGGCGTGTCGAGGATGCCCATGATCGCCTGGGCGGTGACCGACTTGCCCGAGCCGGACTCACCGAGGACGGCGAGCGTCTCGCCCTCGGCCACCGAGTAGTTGACCCCGTTGACGGCCTTGGCCACCCCCTCGCGGGTGTGGAACTCCACGTGCAGATCGCGCACTTCGAGCAACATGGCAGCGGGCTCCTCAGCGCAGCTTGGGGTCGAGGGCGTCGCGCACCGCGTCGCCGAGCATGATGAAGGCGAGCACCGTGATCGCCAGCGCGCCGGCGGGCCAGAGCAGCATGTGCGGCGCGTTGCGGATGTACTGGGAGGCGGCGGAGATGTCGATGCCCCAGGAGACGGCCGGCGGTTTCAGGCCCACACCCAGGTACGAGAGGGTCGCCTCCAGCGAGATGTAGGTACCCAGTGCGATCGTCGCGACGACGATGACCGGGGCGATGGCGTTGGGGGTGATGTGCCGCAGCATCATCCGCGAGTTGGAGGCGCCCAGGGCCCGCGCCGCCTGGACGTAGTCGTTCTGTTTGGCCGTGATGACGGAGCCTCGTGCGATGCGGGCGATCTGGGGCCAGCCCAGCAGCACGATGAAGCCGATCACGGGCCAGACGGTGGAGCTGGTGACCACGGAGAGGAAGACCAGGCCGCCGAGGACGACCGGGATGCCGAAGAAGACGTCCGTGATGCGGGAGAGGACGGCGTCGCCCTTGCCTCCGTAGAAGCCGGCGAGGCCGCCCAGCACTCCGCCGAGCAGGGAGACGCCGATCGTGGAGCAGACGCCGACGGTGACCGAGGTCCGCGCCCCGTAGACGGTACGGGTGTAGACGTCGCAGCCCTGTCCGTCGAAGCCGAAGGGGTGACCGGGCTGGGAGCCTTCCTGGGCCTTGCTCAGGTCGCAGTCGAGCGGGTCCTGGTCGGTGATCAGCTGCGGCCAGATCGAGATGATCACCAGGAAGAGGATGATCAGCGCCGAGATGATGAAGACCGGGTTGCGGCGCAGGTCCCGCCAGGCGTCGGACCACAGGCTGCGCGGCTTGCCGGAGGGACCGGTCCCCTGCGGGCCGCCGGGCGTCTTCTCCAGGGTGGTGCCCTCGTCCACCGCCAGGTCCATCGCACCGCCGGCGCCGGCCCCCGAGATCGCTTCGTCGAACGGCTGCTGCGGCTCAGGCATAGCGGATCCTCGGGTCGAGTACGGCGTACAGGAGGTCGACGATCAGGTTCGCCGCGAGGAAGACGAGGACCAGCACGGTGACGAATCCGACGACGGTCTGCGTGTTCTGGCGCAGGATGCCCTGGTAGAGCTGGTAGCCGACCCCGTGGATGTTGAAGATGCGCTCGGTGACGATGGCCCCGCCCATCAGGGCGCCCACGTCCGTACCGATGAAGGTGACGACGGGGATGAGGGAGTTGCGCAGCAGGTGCCTGACGACGACCCGGCGCCGGGGAAGCCCCTTGGCCACGGCGGTACGGACGTAGTCGGCGCGGGCGTTCTCGGCGATCGAGGTCCGGGTGAGGCGGGTGACGTAGGCCAGGGAGACGGAGGCCAGGACGAGGCCGGGGACGATGAGTTCGTCGAGCGGTGCCTCGGGGGAGACGGACGGCTTGATGATGCCCCACTCCACACCGAGCAGGAGCTGGAGCAGCAGACCGGTGACGAAGGTGGGTACGGCGATGACGACGAGGGTCAGGATCAGCACCCCGGTGTCGACGGGCCGCCCGCGGTGCAGTCCGGTGACGACGCCGAGGCTGATGCCGATGACGATCTCGAAGACGATCGCGACGACGGTGAGGCGGATGGTGATGGGGAAGGCGGTCGCCATCAGCTCCGTGACTTCCTGCCCGTTGAACGCGGTGCCGAAGTCCCCGGTGAAGATGTGGCCCATGTAGGTCAGGTATTGCTGCCAGACCGGCTTGTCGAGGCCGAATTCGGTGCGCAGCTGGGCGGCGGTCGCGGGGTCGCACTGGCGGTCGCCGCAGAGGCCCGCGATGGGGTCGCCCATCACGTTCACCATGAGGAAGATCAACAGCGTGGTGCCGAAGAAGACGGGGATCATCTGCAGCAGCCGCCGGATCACATAACGTCCCATGAAGGGCTCCGGGGGTCGGGGCGAACAGCGGAGGGACCGGGGAGCCGGGCGGCCGGTGCGCTGGTCCGCACCGGCCGCCCGGCTCGGGTCACTTGACCTTGATCTGGTCGTACACCGGGACGCTGAAGACGTTCAGGGCGACGTTCTCGACCCGGTCGGAGTAGCCGGCGCTGCCGTTCTGGTACCAGAGCGGGATGACGGGCATCTGTTCGGCGAGGATCTTCTCCGCGTCCTGGAAGGTGCTGACGGCCGTGGCCTTGTCCTCCTCGGCGTTCGCCTTGTCGACCAGGCCGTCGAACTCCTCGTTGCTCCACTTGCCGTCGTTGGACGGGGCGTTGGTGTAGTAGAGCGGCTGGAGGAAGTTCTGGATGAGCGGGTAGTCCATCTGCCAGCCCGCGCGCCAGGCACCGGTCAGTTTCTGTGTGGACACCTGGCTGCGGAAGTCGGCGAACGTGCCGACCGGGCTGCCGACACAGGCCTTGTTGTTGCCCATGGCGTTGTTGATGCTGTTGCAGACCGCGTCGACCCACTCCTTGTGGGAGCCCGTGTCCGCGTTGTACGAGATCTTGAGCTGGCCGCCGGGGATGCCGCCGCCCTCCTCGATCAGCTTCTTGGCCTCGGCCTTGTTGTACTCGCACGGGTCGCCGCACAGGCCTTCCTTGAAGCCGCCCTCCTCACCGAGGACCGGGGAGGTCCAGTCGGAGGCGGGGGTGCGGGTCTTCTGGAAGATCTGGTCGGTGATCTGCTGACGGTTGATGGCCATCGACAGGCCCTGCCGGACCTTGACCGCATCCGGCGTGTTCCACGCGTCCACGTAGAACGGGAAGGCGAGCGTCTGGATGATGCCGGCGGGGGTGTTGATGTACCGGTCCCCGAGGTCCGCCTCGACGTTCTTGAGCTGCGAGGCGGGCACGTCGTCGACCAGGTCGAGGTTGCCGGCCGTCAGGTCGGTGTAGGCGGTGTTGTTGTCGGTGTAGACCTTGAGGTCGATCCCGCCGTTCTGCGCCTTGTCCGTGCCGGGGTAGTCGTCCCACCGGCGCAGGTTCATCGAGGAGCCCTTGGCGTACGAGTCGACGGTGTAAGGGCCGTTGCCGACCGGCTTGGACAGCCAGGCGTCGTGGTCCGAGTAGAAGGTCTTGGGCAGCGGTACGAAGGCCGCGTAGCCGAGGGTGTCGGGCCAGAGCGAGAACTTCTGGGACAGCTTGACCGTGAAGGTCGTCGCGTTGACCACCTTGAGGCCGGAGAGGGTGTCGGTGGTGGCCTTGCCCGTCTCGGGATGGGCCTTGTCGTAGCCGTCGATGTAGGCGAAGAAGTACGAGTTCTTCTGGTTGTTCTGCAGCGCCGCGCCGTAGTTCCAGGCATCCACGAACGACTGTGCGGTGACCTTCTCGCCGTTGCTGAAGGTCCAGTTGTCCTTGATGGTGATCGTGAAGTTCTGCGAGTCGGTGGACTCGATCTTCTCGGCGATCTCGTTCTCGGCCTTGCCGGTCTCGGGGTCGTACCGCACGAGCCCGCGGAAGAGCATGGAGAGGACCTTGCCGCCCTGCACCTCGTTGGTGTTGGCGGGTTCCAACGGGTTCTGCGGGTCGCCCCAGGAGGAGCTCACGATCCCGTCCGCGCCGCCACCGCCGCCGCTGTCGTCCCCGCCGCCGCAGGCGGTCGCCGCCAGGGCGACGGCGACCGCGCATGCGGCCCACCTGGCGTGTGTGGCTCCGCGCATGGAGTGCCTCCTAGGGTTCCCGTGAGTAGCTCAATGCCTCATATCACCTCATATGACACTGCGTCGCATGTTCATGTCCGCCGTACGGGGACCGGCCCGAACGCACGAAGACGCCCGGCCCCCAGGGGGCCGGGCGTCTTCGGTTCAGCTGACCGACGAGCTACGCCGCGTGCACGACGTCCTTCTCCTCGGCGAAGTGGCACGCCGACTCGTGCGCGGCCGGAGTGTCCGAGGCCTTGAAGCGCTCGGGGATCGCCAGGAGCGGCACCTCGGTGGCGCACTTGTCCTGGGCCTTCCAGCACCGCGTACGGAAGCGGCAGCCCGACGGCGGGTTGGCCGGCGAGGGGACGTCACCGGTGAGGATGATCCGCTCGCGTCCGTCACGGGCACTCGGGTCCGGGACCGGGACCGCCGACAGCAGCGCCTGGGTGTAGGGGTGCGTCGGGTGGTCGTAGATCTGCGTGTCCGTACCGATCTCGGCCATCTTGCCGAGGTACATGACGCCGACCCGGTCCGAGATGTGCCGGACGATCGACAGGTCGTGCGCGATGAAGAGGTAGGAGAGGTTGAACTCGTCCTGGAGCTTCTCCATCAGGTTGATGACCTGGGCCTGCACCGACACGTCGAGCGCGGAGACCGGCTCGTCGCAGATGATGATCTCCGGGTTGAGCGCGAGGCCGCGGGCGATGCCGATGCGCTGGCGCTGACCGCCGGAGAACTGGTGCGGATACCGGTTGATGTACTCCGGGTTCAGTCCGACGACGTCCAGGAGCTCCTGCACCTTGCGGCGCCGGTCGCCCTTCGGGGCCACCTCGGGGTGGATGTCGAAGGGCTCCCCGATGATGTCGCCGACCGTCATGCGCGGGTTCAGCGAGGTGTACGGGTCCTGGAACACCATCTGGATGTTGCGGCGCACGGCCTTCAGCGCACGGCCGGACAGCTTGGTGATGTCCTGGCCCTTGTAGAAGACCTCACCGGCGGTGGCCCGCTCCAGCGTCATCAGGAGCTTGGCGACCGTGGACTTGCCACAGCCGGACTCGCCCACGATGCCGAGCGTCTCGCCCTGGTAGAGATCGAAGGAGATCCCGTCCACGGCCTTGACCGCGCCGACCTGCTTCTTGAACAGGATGCCCTGGGTCAGCGGGAAGTGCTTGACCAGGTTGCGCACCTGGAGGATGGGCTCCCCCTGCGAGACCGGCGCGTTGATCGCCGCTACGGCCTCCGACTCGCTGGCCGCGTTGACCGTCGCCACTTCGGTGACGTTCGGGGTGGCGTCCACGGACTCCTTCTCGAGGTCAGCCATGGATCGTCTCCTTCCAGAAGTGGCAGGCGCTGCCGCGGCCGACCAGCTCGGTACCGTCCTGCTCGGTGACCGGGCGCAGTGCCGGGATCTCCGTACGGCAGATGTCCTGCGCCATCGTGCAGCGCGGGTTGAAGGCGCAGCCGGACGGCACGTGCAGCAGGTTGGGCGGCAGGCCCTTGATCGCGTAGAGCTCCTGGCCCTTCTGGTCCAGGCGCGGGATCGACTCCAGCAGACCCTTGGTGTACGGGTGCGCCGGGCGCTTGTAGATCTCGTGGACCGGGGCGGTCTCGACGATCCGGCCCGCGTACATCACGGCGATCTTGTCGGCCACGTCCGCGACGACACCGAGGTCGTGCGTGATCAGGATCAGGCCCATGTTGAAGTCGCGCTGGAGCTCTGCGAGCAGGTCCATGACCTGTGCCTGGACGGTCACGTCGAGCGCCGTGGTGGGCTCGTCCGCGATGATCAGGTCGGGCTCCAGGGCCAGCGCCATCGCGATCATGATGCGCTGGCGCATACCGCCGGAGAACTGGTGCGGGTAGTCGTTGACCCGCTCCTTGGCCGCCGGGATGCGCACCCGGTCCATCAGCGCGATGGCCTTGGCCTTGGCGTCCTTCTTGGAGAGCCCCTGGTGCACGCGGAACATCTCGCCGAGCTGGTAGCCCACCGAGAGCACCGGGTTCAGCGAGGACAGTGCGTCCTGGAAGATCATGGCGATCTTCTGGCCGCGGATCTGCCGGCGCTCCTCGTTGGACATCTTGAGCATGTCCTGGCCGCGGAAGAGGATCTCGCCCTTCGGAATGCGGCCGGGGGGCATGTCCAGGATGCCCATGATCGCCTGAGCGGTCACGGACTTGCCGGAGCCGGACTCGCCGAGCACGGCGAGGGTCTCGCCCGCGCTGACGCTGTAGTTGACGCCGTTGACGGCCTTGGCCACACCGTCACGGGTATGGAATTCCACGTGCAGATCGCGGACTTCGAGCAGCGGGCCGCTCTCGTCGTTGGAACCACGCGGAGCAGGAACATCCGCTGTCTTGTCGATGATGGTCATGTACGCCTCCCTCAGCGCAGCTTGGGGTCGAGGGCGTTGCGTACCGCATCGCCGAGCATGATGAACGCCAGAACGGTGATCGACACCATGACCGACGGGATGATCAGCACGAACGCGGCGTTACGCAGCTGCTCCTGGCCGGAGGAGATGTCCACACCCCACGACACGGTCGGTTCGGCGAGGCCGATGCCCAGGAAGGACAGCGTGGCCTCGGCCGAGATGTAGCCACCGAGCGCGATGGTCGCGACGACGATCACCGGGGCGATCGCGTTGGGCAGGATGTGACGGAGCAGGATGCGGGTGGTCGAGGCGCCGAGCGCCTTGGCCGCCATCACGTAGTCGGCCTGCTTGATCGTCAGGACGGAACCGCGTGCGACACGGGCGATCGAGGTCCAGCCGAGGAAGGCCAGGGCCAGGATGACGACCCAGATGTGACGCTCCTCGAACGAGGTCAGGACGACCATCGCGCCGAGGATGAAGGGCACGCCGAAGAAGATGTCGGTGACCCGGGAGAGGATCGTGTCGATCCAGCCGCCGAAGTAGCCGGCGAGCATGCCGACCACGGTGCCCAGGACGGTGACGAGGGCGGTGACGACGACGGCGACCATGATCGAGGCGCGGGCGCCGTAGACGACACGCGCATAGATCGAGCGTCCCTGGATGTCGTACCCGAACCAGTCCTCCTGGAAGAGGTTCCCCCACTTGGGCTTCTGCAGGTAGTGGTGGGCCAGGTCGGCGTAGCGCGGGTCCGCACCGGTGAACAGGCCCGGGAAGACAGCCATCGTCAGCAGGAAGACGATCAGGACGGCCGAGACGACGAACAGCGGGCTGCGCCGCAGGTCGTGCCAGGCGTCCGACCACAGGCTGCGGGGCTTGCCCACGGGAGCGACGGCAGCGGGCGCGGCCACGGCCTCGGGCTTGTCCGCGGTGGTTTCCTTGAGCGTCTCAGGCATAACGGATCCTCGGGTCCAGGACCGCGTAGAGCAGGTCGACGACCAGGCTGGCAACGAGATAGACGATGACGATCAGCGTCACGATGCCGACGACGGTGGCGCCTTCGCGGTGCCGGAGCGCGTCGAAGACGTTGTAGCCGACACCCTTGATGTTGAAGATGCCCTCGGTGACGACGGCTCCACCCAGCAGGGCACCGAGGTCGGTGCCGAGGAAGGTGATCACGGGGATCAGCGAGTTGCGCATCAGGTGGACGCCGATGATGCGACGGCGCGGCAGCCCCTTGGCCACGGCGGTGCGCATGTAGTCGGAGCGCAGGTTCTCCGCGACCGAGGTGCGGGTCAGTCGCGCCACGTAGGCGAGCGACAGTGACCCGAGAACCACCGCGGGCAGGATCAGTTCACTCGCATTCGCCTCGAGGCTCACGTTGGGTTCGACCCAGCCGAGCTGGAAGGCGAAGAAGTACTGGCCGAGGAAGCCCAGCACGAACGAGGGGACCGAGATGAGCAGGAGCGTCAGGACGAGCAGACCGCGGTCGCGAAGGGTGTCAGCCTTCAGTCCCGCGAAGATGCCCATGGAGATACCGACGACGACCGTGAAGATGAAGGCAAACAGGGCCAGCCGGATGGTGATCGGGAACGCTTCCGAAATGATGTCGGCGACGGGTCGCCCACTGGCGATCTGTGTGCCGAAATCACCCTGGAACAGGTTCACGAGGTAGTTCCAGTACTGGTGCCAGAGCGGTAGGTCGAGACCCAGCTCCTTCTTCATGTTCGCGATCTGCGTCGGGTCGACGGTCTGCTCACCTGCGAGCGCGCGCACGGGATCGCCGGGCAGCGCGTACATCATGGAGAAGACCAGCAACGTTGACCCGAGGAAGACCGGGATCATCTGGAGCAGTCGCCGCGCGACATAACGCCCCATGTTTGCCTCCGATTTAGGGATAATGCAGCCCAAGGGCCGCTCTCCGGATTCGGAGAGCGGCCCCCGGGACCTACTGCCTGTGTGGGCGGCTGATGGCCTGGTGGGGGCCCTCAGGCGTGTTACTTGGTGACGGTGACTTCGGTGATGTTGTAGTCACCGTGGAAGTCGACCGTCACGTTGTCGACCGACTTCGAGTAGCCGCCGTTGGTCTTGTACTCCCAGAGCGGGATCGCCGGCATCTTCGTCAGGACGAGCTTCTCGGCCTCCTGGTAAGCCTTGATCGACTCGTCCAGGGTCTTGGCGTTGTCGCCCTTCTTGAAGGCCGCGTCGACCTCCTTGTCGGAGAACCGGCCGTTGTTCGCCTCAGCGGTGGTGCCGTACAGCTCCCGCAGGAAGTTGACGTTCATCGGGTAGTCGGCCACCCAGCCACCGCGGTACATCGACTTGACCTGGTCGTTGTCACGCGCTTCCAGGTCGGTCTGGAAGTCCGGCTTGGCGTCCGGGATGCAGTCCACACCGGTGGAGTTGCGGATGGACTCGCAGACCGCGGTCACCCACTCCTTGTGGCCACCGTCGGCGTTGTACTGGATCCAGATCTTGTTGTCCGGAACGCCGCCGCCCTCGGTGACGAGCTGCTTCGCCTTGGCCGCGTCGAACTTGAACACGTCGGTGCCCAGGTCCTGGTTACCGGCCACGCCCGGGGGCGTGAAGCTGGTGGCGGGCTTGCGGGTGCCGTTGAGCACGGTCTTGGTGATCGTGTCGCGGTCGATCGCCATCGACAGACCCTGCAGGACCTTCGGGTCGATGTCCTTGAAGGTCTTCGAGTAGAAGGTCGGGACCAGCGACTGGATCGCCGCGTACGCCTGGTCGATCGCGCGGTCACCGAGGTCCTGCTTGTACTTCGGCAGGTCCTTCGGGCCGACCTGGCGGATCATGTCCAGGTTGCCGGAGAGGAGGTCCTGGTACGCGGCCTCGACGGTGGCGTAGTTCTTGAAGAGGACACCCTTGTTCTTGGCCTTGTTCGGGCCCTGGTAGTCAGGGTTGGCCTTGACGCGGATGAGCTTCTTGTGGTCCCACTTCTCGAAGATGTAGGGACCGTTGCCGACCGGCGCCTGACCGAACGCCTTGGTGTCCTTGTAGAACACCTCCGGCAGGGGGGCGAAGGTGGTGTACCCGAGCTTGTACTCGTAGTACGGCACGGCGGTGTTGAGCTCGATCGTGAAGGTCGTGTCGTCGACCGCCTTCAGACCGGACATCACGTCGGACTTGGGGTCACCCTTCTCGGGGTGGACGTCCGCGTAACCCTTGATGTCCTCGAACCAGAAGGCGTTCTGCTGGTTGTTCTTGATGTTGGCGTACCAGTTCCACGCCTTGACGTACGAGTCGGCGGTGACGGGGGTGCCGTCGTGGAACTTCCAGCCGGCCTTGAGCTTGACCGTCCACGTCTTCGAGTCGGTCGTCTTAACGGACTCGGCGTTCGTGTAGACGATGTTGCCGTCGGCGTCGAAGTCCAGCAGCTGCGTGAACAGCGACTGGATGACGTAGCTGCCGAGCGACTCGTTCGTGTCGGCCGGGATCAGCGGCTTCTGCGGCTCGCCGACGTCGATGGACACGTAGCCCGCAGGCTTGCCCTTCTCCGTCGAAGCCGAGTCCTTGCTGTCGTCACTGTCGCCGCCGCCACAGGCGGTCGCGGCCAGGGCGATGATTGCCGCTCCCGCGACCCACTTGGCGCTCTTGGCACCGCGCATGGGTTTCCTCCTCATGAGTCCACTTTTGACTACAAGAAGGGCACTGGAGAGATCCACCGACACCCCTGACGGCGATCGTTTCAGTGCCCCGAGTGTGCTCGTGAGTCCGCACTCCCCACAGTGCGTCGACCCATTGACCCGAGCTCAATGGAGCCAACTATTAAGGAACACCGAGCTGTAAACCACACTTAAAGGGTCTCGGTTTGACAACATCAGGAAGCCATGGTTGACCGAAATCCGGACAAAGGGATCCCAGACAGACACCCGCGAAACGGACCGTTAACACATGTTCCGGAGAGCGACCCCCGATATCCGGACACCTCGGTCAGAAAAACCGATTGACGAAAGGCCCGGACCCCCACAGTCTCTGCGGGGGTCCGGGCCTCATGTCAATGGCTAGTGCAGGCGGTTCACAGACCGGAGCGGACGCTCCGGATCAACCGGTCAGCCGTTCTTCGCACGCGAGGCCGTACGGCCACGCTGCTTCTGGTCCAGGACGACCTTGCGGATACGGACCGTCTCCGGGGTCACCTCGATGCACTCGTCGTCGCGGCAGAACTCGAGGGACTGCTCCAGGGAGAGCTTGCGCGCCGGCACCACGTTCTCGGTGGTGTCAGCGGAAGCCGCACGCATGTTGGTGAGCTTCTTCTCCTTGGTGATGTTCACGTCCATGTCGTCGGAGCGCGAGTTCTCACCGATGATCATGCCCTCGTAGACCTCGGTGGTCGCCTCCGTGAAGATGACACCGCGCTCCTGGAGGTTGACCATCGCGAACGGCGTCACGACGCCCGCACGGTCCGCCACGAGCGAGCCGTTGTGACGGGTGCGCAGCTCGCCGAACCACGGCTCGTGGCCCTCGAAGAGGGAGTGCGCGATACCCGTACCGCGGGTCTGGGTCAGGAACTCCGTACGGAAGCCGATGAGGCCGCGGGAGGGGACGATCCACTCCATGCGGACCCAGCCCGAACCGTGGTTCGTCATCGTCTCCATGCGGCCCTTACGGGTCGCCATGAGCTGCGTGATGGCGCCGAGGTGCTCCTCGGGCGAGTCGATGGTCATGCGCTCGATCGGCTCGTGCGTCTTGCCGTCGACCTGCTTGGTGACCACCTGCGGCTTGCCGACGGTGAGCTCGAAGCCCTCGCGGCGCATCGTCTCGATGAGGATCGCCAGCGCGAGCTCACCGCGGCCCTGGACCTCCCAGGCGTCGGGGCGCTCGGTCTCCAGGACGCGGAGCGAGACGTTACCGACCAGCTCGCGGTCCAGACGGTCCTTGATCTGCCGGGCGGTGACCTTGTGGCCCTTGCCGCCCTTGCCGACGAGCGGCGAGGTGTTCGCGCCGATCGTCATCGAGATCGCCGGCTCGTCGACCGTGATCAGCGGCAGCGCGATCGGGTTCTCGAGGTCGGCCAGGGTCTCGCCGATCATGATGTCCGGGATACCGGCGATGGCGCAGATGTCGCCCGGGCCGGCCACCTCGGCGGGCTTGCGGGTGAGCGCCTCGGTCATCAGCAGCTCGGTGATGCGCACGTTGGACATCGTGCCGTCGCGCTTGATCCACGTGACCGTCTGGCCCTTGCGGAGCTCGCCCTGCTCGACGCGGCACAGCGCGATACGGCCGAGGAAGTTGTCGGCGTCCAGGTTGGTGACGTGGGCCTGGAGGGGCGCGTCGGCGTCGTACTCCGGGGCCGGGACCGCGGAGAGGATCGTGCTGAAGAACGGCTCCAGGCTGTCGCTGTCCGGCGGAACCGTGCCGTCCTCGGGCTTGGTCAGCGAGGCGACGCCGTCACGGGCGCAGGCGTAGACGATCGGGAACTCGATCTGGTCCTCGTCGGCGTCCAGGTCCAGGAAGAGGTCGTACGTCTCGTCGATGACCTCGGCGATCCGGGAGTCCGGGCGGTCCGTCTTGTTGATGCACAGGATGACCGGCAGCCGGGCCGTCAGGGCCTTGCGGAGCACGAAGCGGGTCTGCGGGAGCGGCCCCTCGGACGCGTCCACGAGCAGGACGACCGCGTCCACCATCGACAGGCCTCGCTCGACCTCACCACCGAAGTCGGCGTGGCCGGGGGTGTCGATGATGTTGATGGTGATGACGTCGCCGCCATCTTTCGGGTGGTACTTCACGGCCGTGTTCTTGGCCAGGATCGTGATGCCCTTCTCACGCTCCAGGTCGTTCGAGTCCATCATGCGTTCGTCGAGGTTCTCCGCGGCGTGGGCCGCGAAGGCGCCCGCCTGCTTGAGCATGGCGTCGACCAGCGTGGTCTTGCCGTGGTCGACGTGGGCGACGATGGCTACGTTACGGATGTCGTGGCGCGTGGGCATGGGTGGCTTGCGCTTCTCTCGGATCGTGGGATCAGGCGTCTCAGTCGGTCTCGAGTCCTCGTACGCCCGCCGGGCGGACACGCCACGGCTAGTCCAATGGTACGGGCCCGACGCGTCCTGGGCTTCCCGGCCCGATCCGCAGGACCGGACTCCAAGCAGTATTCAGCCGATATACAGCCGATATTCAGCCGGTATTAAGTCATCATCCGACCTGTGACGGGCCGGACGGAGGGGGGTGTGGGGGTGAGCAGCCCGGGTCTGGGCAGTGACCACCTTGCCCGCCGGGGGTCCCGGCGGGCAAGGGAATTGAGCTGGTTCTGAGCTTCCTGTACGGCCTTGACCTGCTACTTCTTACGATTCGCGGGGGAACCTGCCGCTTGTCGTCCGGTGAATCCGATGTCCTCGTAGCGAGGTGCGGCGAAGCCGAAGGCACCGACGTTCGCGAGCTTCTTGTTCACGGCGACCAGCTGTGGCCGCTGATACAGCGGAATCGATCCGGCAGCGGCCCAGATCCGTGCGTCCGCCTGCTTCAGCAGATCCCTGGACGCCTCCGCGTCGAGTTCGGAGACGGCCTGGTCGAAGAGCTGGTCGATGTGGTCCGAACCGACCCGCGTGTAGTTCTGCTCGACGAGCAGCGATCCGTCGGTCGCGGGTTCGGGCTTGGAGAAGATCGGCCGGCCGTCGGTCGCCGGGTAGGCGGTGGCCGGCCAGGAGTACAGCGCCAGGTCGTAGTCGCCCGAGGCGATGTGGTCCTTGAAGTAGCTGTCGTCCGAGACCTTGGTGATCTGCGTTCCGATGCCGATGGTGTCCAGCATCTCGACGATCCTGTCGCCGACGCTGCGCAGCGACTGCGAGCCGGGGCCGGACGGCAGGACGAAGCGCAGCGTCAGCGGCTTGCCGTCCTTGCCGAGCCGGCCGCGGACCGAGGCGGGGGCAGGTGCCGCTGTGCCGACGGGGGCGTAGGCGCCCGCGGCGCCGCCGGGCTGCCTGTCCTGGGCGGAGACCTTGGCGTCGGCACTGTCCCCGGCAGCGGTGGCGGTGAGCGCGTCGGCCTGGCGCCGCAGGGCGGCACTGTGGCCTGCGGCGGCCGGGGCGGTGGCGAGGACCCCGACAGGCCGGCCGGCCGGCTTGTCGTCACCGACGATGTACAAGCCTTCGTCACGTGAGGCCCGGTCGTCCTTGCCCGCGTCGTCCGATCCTGCCGTGTCCGACGCCGCTTCGTCGGCCTCGGCGGGCTTCGCGGACTTCTCCGCCTTCTCGGCCTTCTCCGTCTTCTCCGCCGGCTTCTCGGCCTTCCCGGACTTCTCGGCCTCGGGCTTCGCCTTCTTCTCCTCGGCCTTGTCCCCTGCCTTCTTCTTGTCGGCCTCGCTGCCGGCCTCCTTCGGCGTCACGGCGGCTCCGCCCTTCGTCCAGCCCGCGTCGGCCAGCAGCGCCTGCGCCTCCTTCGTGTCCTGCTCCCCCAGCGCACCGCTGCCGTCCTTGTAGGCGGACTGCCCGGCCAGGGCCAGGTGGCTGCCCGGCGGCTTCGCGGGCAGGCCCAGTGGCTTCAGGACGAGGTCGGCCAGCTCCTGGCGGTCCAGGGCCCGGGCCACGGCGCGACGGACCCGGTCGTCCGAGAGGGGGCCCGATTCCCCGTTCAGCGCGAGCTGCGTGTAGGCGGGCTCCAGGGACTTGCGTACGGCGAAACTGCCCAGCGACTTCTGCACGGCCGCGTACGCCGCGACGGCCGCGCGGTTCTCGGCGCGGGCCGCCTGTGCGGTCTCGGCAACCTCCTCGTCCGATCCGTGGGCCAGGGCCCAGGAGCGCAGGGCGGCCGCTGGGGTGATGTCGGCTCCGGGGCCGTGGGCGGGCGGCTGCCCGTTCCCTCCCCGGTAGCGGGCGGCGAGGGCGATGCGGTTCGCGGTCGCCGGGTCGACGTCCGCGACGTCGACGGTGCCCGCGGTGAGCGCCTTGTCGCGCTTCTGGGGTTCGACGGTCCGGAAGACCAGGGATTCGAGCTTGGCCTCGGCGCCCCACCAGCGCGGGTTCCGGTCGAGAGTGACGGTCCCCTTGGCCTTGTCCAGGCCGCGCAGCCGGAACGGTCCTGCGGTGTTCTTGAGCGTCGTCCTCGCGCCGTCGTTGAAGGTGCCCGGGGATCCGGTCACCTCCTTCGGGTACAGCGGGGAGAACAGGGCGCGCCAGTCCGCGTACGGCTTGGAGAAGGTGACTCTGACCTGCAGGTCGTCCTTGCCACGTTCGATCTTCTCGATCCGCTCGTAGCCGGCGTTGCGCGCCGTCCAGTACGCCGAGTCCTTGCCGCTCAGCGCGCGCCACTGCGCGACGAAGTCGGGGGCACCGATCTCCCGGCCGTCGCTCCACACGGCCTGCTGGTTGAGCTTGTACAGGACGACCTGCTTCGGCTCCTGCTCGATGACCTTCGCCGACTCCAGATAGTCGGGGTTGAGCCTGGGCTCACCCCGCGCGTCCATCGGGAAGAGGGAGGGCAGCAGGGCCCCTGTGATCCGGGTGGTCGCGCTGTCGGCGTCGGACTGGAAGGTGTTGAGGGTGGCGGGTACCGCGTCGATCGCCCAGTTGAGTGTGGATCCCTCGGTGACCCGGTCGCGGGAGGCCGGGGCGATGTCCTGCGGGACGGCTGCCGACGCGGCGCCCTCGCCGCCCGAGCTGCAGCCGGCCAGCACCGGGATCGTGAGGACTCCTGTCGCCAGGAGCGCGACCGAACGGCGCTTTCGGGCCGTCCCCTGTGGGACGCCGACATGGGCCATGGCTGATACCTCCGGGGCCGGCCCGGCCCACCCGTACCGGAATGGACCGGATTATTCGTTCTGGTGGCATTTGCAGTTGATCACACTGATTCGTTGACCCACTGAACCCACCTCCACGCGCGTCGGACGGCAGACGCGGCCCGTACGGCGGCAAACCTCACCCGAGCGGCCCCGCACCCGCGCCCCGGCCACGGGCGCCTGCCGGACCCTTGTGGAGCGGTGGTGTGACGCGCAACACTCTCAGGCACACAACTCCGCTCCGCCATCGCGGAAGGTTGGTCAAATCATGTCTCTGCACGCTGAGTTGACAGCCGTTCAGCACTGCCTCGACGACCTGGTCCGCACGGTCGGCCGGTTGGAGCGGACCATCGCGCAGCTGCGCGCCGAGGACTCCGCCACGACGGAGACCCCCGGCCCCGACACTCCCGGCGGTCCCGGCCCCGGGGTCATCACCATCACCGAGACGCCGTACGACGCCACCTTGTGGACGGACTCGGACGACGAGGGTCTGGGCGTCCGCGGCAGGCACGCCTTCTAGGAGAGTTCCTTGGCCACCGGTACGGAACCAGGTACGGAACCACCGCGGCCCGCCGCGCCGCCGGCGGGCACGACGGGCGCCGGGGCAGGAGTGCGCGGAGCGTCGCGCGCCGCCATAGCCGCCCGGCATCTGCGCACCGACCGGTGGTGGCTGGCACCCGCCGCGACCGCCGCCGGTCTCTTCGCCTTCATCGTCTACTCGACCTGGCGGGCGTTCTCGAACGCCGACTACTACGCGGCCCCCTACGTGTCGCCGTTCTACTCGCCCTGTCTGGCGGAGAACTGCGTACCCATGCGGGGCGGCCCGAACTGGGACGTGCTCGGCAGCTGGTGGGGGCTCTCCCCCGCGCTGATCATCCTGATCTTCCCGCTGGGCTTCCGGCTGACCTGCTACTACTACCGCAAGGCCTACTACCGGGGCTTCTGGGCATCGCCCCCGGCCTGCGCGGTCGCCAAGCCGCACACCACGTACACCGGCGAGACCCGCTTCCCGCTGGTCATGCAGAACATGCACCGCTACTTCTTCTACGCCGCGGTCCCGGTCGCCGGAATCCTCACGTACGACACCGTGCTCTCCTTCCGCGACGAGCACTACGCCTGGGGCCACATGGGGCTCGGCTCGCTGATCTTCCTGGTCAACATCGTGCTGATCTGGGCGTACACCCTGTCCTGCCACTCCTGCCGCCACATCATCGGCGGCCGGCTGCGGCACTTCTCCGAGCACCCGGTGCGCTACCGGCTGTGGGGCTGGGTCGGCCGGCTGAACGCCCGGCACATGCTGCTCGCCTGGGCCTCGCTCATCAGCGTGGCGCTCTCGGACTTCTATGTGTATCTCGTCGCTTCCGGCGCCTTCGACGATCCGAGGTTTTTCTGAATGACACAGCTCGAACGGCAGCAGTGGGACGTCGTCGTGGTCGGTGCCGGGGGCGCCGGGCTGCGCGCCGCGATCGAGGCCAGGGAGCGCGGGGCGCGCACCGCGGTCATCTGCAAGTCGCTCTTCGGCAAGGCGCACACGGTCATGGCGGAGGGCGGCATCGCGGCCTCCATGGGCAATGTGAACTCGGGCGACAACTGGCAGGTCCACTTCCGCGACACGATGCGCGGCGGGAAGTTCCTCAACCAGTGGCGGATGGCCGAGCTGCACGCCAAGGAGGCGCCCGACCGGGTCTGGGAGCTGGAGACCTGGGGTGCGCTCTTCGACCGTACGCCGGACGGGAAGATCTCCCAGCGCAACTTCGGCGGCCATGAGTATCCGCGGCTCGCACACGTCGGGGACCGTACCGGCCTCGAACTGATCCGTACGCTCCAGCAGAAGATCGTCGCCCTCCAGCAGGAGGACCACCGCGAATTCGGCGACTACGAAGCGCGGTTGAAGGTCTTCCAGGAGTGCACGGTCACCCGCGTCCTCAAGGACGGGGACCGGGTCGCGGGCACCTTCTGCTACGAGCGGGAGTCCGGCCGCTTCTTCGTGCTCGAGGCGCCGGCGGTGGTCCTTGCCACGGGAGGCATCGGCAAGTCCTTCAAGGTGACGTCGAACTCCTGGGAGTACACCGGCGACGGCCACGCGCTGGCCCTGCTCGCGGGAGCTCCGCTGCTGAACATGGAGTTCGTGCAGTTCCACCCGACCGGCATGGTCTGGCCACCGTCGGTGAAGGGCATCCTCGTCACCGAGTCGGTGCGCGGCGACGGCGGGGTGCTGCGGAACTCCGAGGGCAAGCGGTTCATGTTCGACTACGTCCCCGACGTGTTCAAGGAGAAGTACGCGCAGTCGGAGGAAGAGGGCGACCGCTGGTACGAGGACCCCGACAGCAACCGGCGTCCGCCCGAACTGCTGCCGCGCGACGAGGTGGCCCGCGCGATCAACTCCGAGGTGAAGGCGGGCCGCGGATCGCCGCACGGCGGGGTGTTCCTCGACGTGTCGACCCGGATGCCCGCGGAGAGGATCCGGCGGCGGCTGCCCTCGATGTACCACCAGTTCAAGGAGCTGGCGGATGTCGACATCACGGCCGAGGCGATGGAGGTCGGACCGACCTGTCACTACGTGATGGGCGGGATAGCCGTCGACTCCGACACCGCCAGCGCCCTCGCCGTCCCGGGGCTGTACGCGGCGGGCGAGGTGGCCGGCGGTATGCACGGCTCCAACCGGCTCGGCGGGAACTCCCTCTCCGACCTGCTGGTCTTCGGCAGGCGGGCCGGAGCGCACGCCGCCGATTACGCGAGTTCGCTCGGCACACGGCCCGCGGTGGACCAGGACCGGATCGACACGGCGGCGGCCGAGGCCCTGCGGCCGTTCGGCGCCGAGGCGGCCGACGCCGGCGGGACACCGCCGGAGAACCCGTACACCCTGCACCAGGAACTCCAGCAGACGATGAACGACCTGGTCGGCATCATCCGGCGGCAGCACGAGATGGAGCAGGCGCTGGAGAAATTGGCGGCGCTCCGCGAACGGGCGCAGCACGCCGTCGTCGAGGGGCACCGGCAGTTCAACCCCGGCTGGCACCTCGCACTGGACCTGCGGAACATGCTGCTGGTCAGCGAGTGCATCGCCCGGGCCGCACTGGAGCGCACGGAGAGCC
Organism: Streptomyces sp. NPDC059499; assembly: GCF_042749285.1. NCBI lineage: Bacteria > Bacillati > Actinomycetota > Actinomycetes > Kitasatosporales > Streptomycetaceae > Streptomyces > Streptomyces sp. NPDC059499. The sequence continues at coordinate 52,282 of NZ_JBHYTT010000011.1, read as the reverse complement.
GGGGCGGGCACACCCGCGAGGACTGCCCCTCGATGGAACGCTCCTGGCGCCCCGTCAACCTGCTCGCGCGGCTCGCCGAGAACGACGACCCCGCACAGGGCCTGATCGAGCTCGTACGTACGACGACCGACCCCATCCGTCCCGACCTGCTCTCCCTCTTCGAGAAGGAGGAGCTGGTCAAGTACCTCGCCGAAGAGGAGCTGTACGAGTGAGCAGCTACGAAGCCCGGTTCAGGGTGTGGCGCGGGGACACCGACGGCGGTGACCTGAAGGACTTCGCGGTCGAGGTGAACGACGGGGAGGTCGTCCTCGACATCATCCACCGGATCCAGGCCACCCAGGCGGGCGATCTGGCGGTGCGCTGGAACTGCAAGGCGGGCAAGTGCGGTTCGTGCAGCGCGGAGATCAACGGACGGCCCCGGCTCCTGTGCATGACACGCATGTCGGTGTTCCGCCGGGACGAGACGATCACGGTCACTCCGCTGCGGGCCTTCCCGGTCGTGCGCGATCTGGTGACGGACGTGACGTTCAACTACGCCAAGGCACGCGAAGTGCCCGCCTTCGTGCCGCCGCAAGGGGTGAAGGCGGGCGACTACCGGATGCAGCAGGTCGACGTGGACCGCTCGCAGGAGTTTCGGAAGTGCATCGAGTGCTTCCTGTGCCAGGACACCTGCCATGTGGTGCGCGACCACGAGGAGAACAAGACGGCGTTCTCCGGGCCGCGCTTCCTGATGAGGGTGGCCGAGCTGGACATGCATCCCTTGGACGCCGCCGCCGAGTCGGGACTGGACAGGAAGGTGACGGCGCAGGAGGAGCACGGCCTGGGCTACTGCAACATCACCAAGTGCTGTACGGAGGTGTGCCCCGAGCACATCAAGATCACGGACAATGCGCTGATCCCGCTGAAGGAGCGGGCCGTGGACCGCAAGTACGACCCGCTGGTCTGGCTGGGGAACAAGATCCGGCGGCGGGAGGGGTCCTGACAGGGCTGTGAGGCGGCTACTCGGCGGCCTGTCAGGCTCTTGTCCCTGAGCCTTTTGGCCTGATGGCCCGCTGGCCTGCCTGCCTGTCAGCCTGTCAGCCGAGGAGTTCGACGATCGCGGCGGTGGTGTCGGTCTCGCCGAGCCTCGGGAAGATCTTCTCGACACTGTTGCGGTGGGCGTCGGCGTCCATGTCGGTGACCGCGTCCGTGGCGACGGTGACGTGGTAACCGTGCTCGTGGGCGGAACGGGCGGTGGACTCGACCCCGATGCTGGTCGCGATGCCCGTCACCACGATCTGGGTGATGCCGCGGCGGCGGAGCCGGAGGTCGAGATCGGTGCCGTAGAAGGCTCCCCACTGCTCCTTGGTGACGACGATGTCACCCTCGCGGGGCCCGAGTTCGGGGACGAGGTCGGCCCAGTCCGCGGCGGGCCGGCCGGCCGGCGCGGAGCCCTCCGTACGGCCGGGGGCTCCGCCGGTGACACGGACCAGGACGACCGGGAGGCCCTTGGCGCGGAAGGCGTCCGCGAGGGTCGCGGAGTTCGCGACGATGTCGGCGGCGGGGTGGACGGTGGGGCGGCCGACGATGCCCTTCTGGAGGTCGACGACAACGAGTGCGGTCTTCGGGTCCAGGGTGGTGGCGGTCATGCGCGTGCTCCTCGTGGTGCGGGGGGTGGGGTGATCCGTGGCGGGCGCGCGGGGCGCGGCCGCTGACGGTCGGGATGATCAGCAGGAGTCGCCGTGGGGCGGGCGCTCGGGCCGGGGCCCGGTGCGAAGGCGGTTCCGGGGCTGCCCAAGGCCCGGAGGGTCCGTTGCGCACCGCGGGGTGATTCGGGTGGCGTGCCGTCCTGCGTCCGGTCACTTCTCGGACGTCACTTCTCGATGGTCACTTCTCGATGGTCACTCCTCGGACGTCACTTCTCGATCAGCCGGCCGATGAGTGCGACGGCCTCGGCGACCGTGCGGCGTTCTTGCCCGTCAAGTTCGGCGGTGATCGCCTCGGCCAGCCAGCTCCGCTTGGCGGCCCGGACCTCGGCCAGCGTGGTGCGCCCCGCGTCCGAGATGGACACGACCGATTTCCGCCCGTCCGACGGGTCGGGGGCACGGGCGACGAGACCCAGATCCCCCAGCGCCCCGAGAGTCAGGCGCATCGACTGGGGCCGCACGAGCTCGGCGCGGGCCAGCGCCGCCGTGGTGGCGGGGCCGCCCTCGTCCAGCCTGGCCAGCACCGACCGCTGGGATGGTGTGAGCAGACTGTCGGCCGAACTGGCGCGCAGCCGCCGGAGCAGCGCGCCCACCACTGCCGCGAGGTCCGTCGCCACGCGTTCCGCGCTCGGGTCGGCGGGTCTCCGGTCCCGGGCGCCCGGGGAAGTACTGGACATGTTTCGACCGTAAAGATGGACAGGGCACCTTGCAAGGCTGCCTGTCTATTTTCTGCCCAGCGTTCGGTAAAGGGATCCCGGGAGCGTGAACGCGTCGCGCGCCACACCGTTCGGTCTTGCTCGCCCGCCAGCCCGCGATCTAGGGTGAATGCGCTTTCAACGGACCGGCGGCACGGAGCCGGCCGCCCAGGAGCACACGTACCAGCACACGCATCAGGCGCGTCGCTACGGAAGAAGAAGCGGACGGTCGGTCGAGTGAGCGCCCCCACGGTGTACGACGTCGCCGAGCGGTCGGGCGTCTCCATTGCCACGGTCTCCCGGGTCTACCGGAACCCGGATTCCGTGCGGGCCCAGACGCGCGAGCGGGTCCTGGAGGCGGCACGCGAACTCGGTTACGTACCGAGCGGGAACGCCCGTGGCCTGGCCAGCCGCACCACCGGTGTACTGGGCCTCTGCTTTCCGGACTACGCCGACCCGGACGCCGAGGCGGACGCGGAGGCGGACAGCGACGCCGACGACGCGGTGATGCTGTACTCCGACCAGATCATCCGCGGCATGGAACGGGCGGCGCGCCGGCACGGTTACGCCCTGCTGATCGCCGCGTCGCTGGAGGGCGGGCCGGAGAGCCTGGTCGCGAAGGTCGCGGGGCGGGTGGACGGCTTCGCCGTACTGGCGCAGACCGTACCGACCGAGGACCTCGAGGTGATATCGCGCCGGCTGCCGGTGGTCATGCTCGCCGGGCCGCGCGAGATCGACCATCTCGACCACATCGTCGTCGCGAACGCCGACGGGGAGCGCGAGCTGGCCCGCCACCTGGTCGAGGACCACGGCCTGCGCAGGCTGGCCTTCGTCGGGGGCGACCCGGCTTCACCGGACGCCGAGGCACGGTTCCGTGGCTTCCGCGAGGCGTGCCGCGACGCCGGGCTGCCGGTGCCGGACGCACCGGATCTGCGGACGGAGATGATGACGCAGGCCGAGGGTGCGCGAGCAGCGGAGACGCTGCTCGACCGTGACTCCGAGCGGCCGCAGGCGGTGCTCTTCGCCAATGACCAGATGGCGGTGGGGGCGCTGCGCGCACTGGAGAGGCGCGGGGTCCGGGTCCCCGAGGACATCGCTGTGACCGGATTCGACGGCATCCCGCTGAGCCGGATCGTGCGACCGTCGCTGACGACCGTGCGGCAGCCGATTCGACAGCTGGGCGAACAGGCCGTGGAGTTGCTGGTGCAACGACTGACCGACCGGAACCGGGAGCCCGTGTCGCTGGAGCTACCCGTCTCCTTGGCCCGGCGGGCCAGCTGCGGCTGCGGCTGACCCGGGCGCCCGGGGCACCCTGGGCACCCGGGCGTGGCTTGCGCTGCTCCGGGCCACGGCCCGAGCCACGCGCTCCGGGTCACGCGCTCCGCGTCATCGCCCGAGCCACTCTCCGAAGAACCGCCGCCGGCGGGTGCGGAGCTCGGCCAGATCGGCAGCTTGCCCCTCGTACTCGAAGTGCCCGGCGCCCAGCACCAACAGCTCCCGCGGGCCGGGCAGCGCGTTGTGTACGGCGAACTGGCCCGGCGGCGGCACCGCAGGGTCGAACAGTGCCGCGGCGACGAACGTCGGCAGTTCCAGCCGTGCGGCGGCCGTGGCCGCGTCGAAGTACCGCAGGACCTCCATGACGCCGGGGTGCTCGCGGTGGTGCGCCCGTACCGACTCCCCACTGCCGCTGCAGGGCAGGGTGAGCCGCAGCGGATGGTTGCCGAAAGTCGGAACGGTGAGCTGCGCGGCGCCGAACCGCTCGTCCCAGGGCAGCGCCAGCGCGCCGAGACCGCCTCCGAAGCTCTCGCCGACGTAGCCGAGGGCGCCGGGGCCGCGCAGCTCCGGCAGCAGTTCCTGGAGGGCCGAGGCCGCGCACCACAGGTCGGCCACGCAGTCGCCGATGACATAGGTCTCGCGCGACCCGACGCCGTGCAGAACATGCCTGGCAGCCGTGTCGGGAATGCCGGGCCACAGACCACGGCTTCCCATCCCGCGCACGCAGGGCAGGATCGCGGCGGACCGGGGCAGGGGCAGCGGCACCTCCACCCCGGGGTCCTGCCGGCCGCCGTAGCCGTGTCCGATGACGAAGCCGTGCTCCGCGGGCCCCTCGACGGGCAGCGCCAGCCAGCCGCCGAGGCGCACCCCGCCCACGGAGGTGAAGGACACCTCGTGCAGCCGGACGCCGTCCCGCTCGGCTTCCACAGGGCCGATCTCGGGAGCGGTGGCGACAGCACGTGCCTCGCTGTGGCGCTCCTTCCAGAACGCCTCGAAATCCTCGGGCGCGGCCGGCGCCGGGATGCGCAGCAGCTCGTCGAGCGTGTGGCCGTGAGCCGGATCGAAGGAAAAGTCATGCGCGAAAGAAGGCATGGCCACGACAGTAGTGCGCTCGCTTTCGGACCCGGCCACCTTTTAAGTCTCGCCGGATCCTCGCCGAATCCCTCTCAATCAAGCGGAATCAGTCACATCCACTTCTAATTCGCAAACAGCACGCATACCGTTCCACAGTCGCGCCCGGAGATGTCGAGCACGTTGCACGAGTGTGACCCAGCACCCTCTTGCGGATTCGCGAGGGACTGTCGCAGAGTGATGTATGCGCTTACAGGCAGCGCATACATCCGGATTGCTCAAGGAGGAGCCCTCCATGTCCCGCACCGCCAGAACCGTCTCCGCCGGTATCGCAGTCGCGCTCGCCTTCGGCATCACCGCCTGCGGAAGCTCCGGCGGCGCCGACGTCGCCGCGGACAAGAAGCAGACGCTCACCGTCTGGGCCATGGGCGCCGAGGGCGAGAAGCTCGCGGATGTGGCCAAGGTCTACGAGAAGGCCAACCCTCACATCACGGTCAAGGTGACCCCGGTCGGCTGGGACGTCGCCCACCAGAAGCTGGTCTCCGCCGCCGCGGCCGGCACCCTCCCGGATGTGGCGCAGATGGGCGGAAGCTACATGGGCGAGTTCGCCGAGCTCGGCGTCCTGGAGCCGGTCGACACCAAGACCTTCGACAAGAAGGACTTCTTCCCCGCGGGCTGGAACCAGGGTGAGGTGGACGGCACCGCGTACGGCGTGCCGTGGTACGTCGACACGCGCGTCCTCTACTACCGCACCGACCTGGCCGAGAAGGCCGGTGTCTCCAAGGCGCCGTCCGACTGGCAGGAGATGCAGGACCTCGCCACCGCCTACCAGAAGAAGGCGGGCACCAAGTGGGGCCTGTCCATCCAGCCCAGCGGCCTGGACACGGTGCAGAACTTCTACTCCTTCCTGTACTCCGCCGGCGGTGAGATCGTCAACGACAAGGGCGACGCGGTCATCGACAGCCCCGAGGCTGTCAGGGCACTCAAGGAGTACGGCTCGTACTTCGACAAGGGGCTTTCCAACAAGTCCGTACAGCCCGGCTACGACGTGGTGAAGGACTTCGGCAACGGCCGGGTCCCCATGTTCTTCGGCGGCCCCTGGCACGTCACCCTGCTGAACGAGGGCCAGCCGCAGCTCAAGGGCAAGTGGGCGGTGGCGGCCGTGCCCGCGGACAAGTCCTCGGTCTCCATGGCAGGCGGGTCCTCCCTGGTGGTCTCCAAGGACAGCGAGCACAAGGCCGCCGCCACGGAGCTCATCAAGTACCTCACCGGCGCCGAGGGCCAGGCTGACTGGTACGAGCGCACCAAGGACCTCCCCGCGAACACCGCGGCCTGGACCTCCGGCAAGCTCGCCGACGACACGAACCTCCAGATCTTCAAGAAGCAGATGGACACCGCCAAGGCCTCGCCGTCCACGGCCACGTGGACGGAGATCACCGACAAGGTCGACCAGGCCATCGCCAAGGTGACGCAGGGCAAGGCTTCCCCCGAGGACGCGCTGAAGACCGCGCAGTCCGAGATCGAAGGCCTCGTGAAGTAGGAGCCATGAGCACTACGACCGGAAAGGCCGCGCGGGCGGCCGAGGTGAAGGGCGGACCCGGGACCTCTCCGTCACCGGGCGCCCTGCCCCATGACCGGCGGGGCCGACCGGGCCGTCAGGGGCGCAAGGCGTCGATGGGTGTGCAGAACGCGGCCGGCTGGCTGTTCTCCACCCCCTTCCTCGTCCTCTTCACCGTCTTCATGGCATTCCCGATCCTCGCCACCCTGTTGATGAGTTTCACGGACTTCGGGCTGCGTAATGTCACGCGCCCACTGGACGCGAACTTCATCGGCTTCGAGAACTACGTCAATCTCTTCGGCGACGAGAAGTTCCTCAAGTCGCTCTTCAACACGGCGTATTTCGTGGTGATCGGCGTCCCCCTGACCATCGCCCTCGGACTGGTCGTCGCCGTACTGCTGAACAACGGCATCGACCGGGCACGGACTTTCTTCCGCGTCGGCTTCTACGCACCGGTGGTCACCACGATCGTGGCGGTCGCCGTGGTGTGGCGCTTCGTCCTGGATCCGAGCGACGGCCTCGTCGCCGGGCTCTTCTCCGAAGTGGGGCTGACCGCGCCGGACTTCCTCGGCTCCGAGGCCTTGGCCATGCCGTCGATGATCGTGATGGCGGTCTGGCGCAACGTCGGCACGGTCATGGTGCTCTTCATCGCAGGTCTGCAGGCCATCCCCACCGAGGTCCGGGAAGCCGCGAAGCTGGACGGCGCCGGAGTGTGGCAGGAGTTCCGCGGGATTACGGTGCCCCTGCTGCAGCCCACGGTCCTCTACGCCACGGTCATCACGACCATCGGTTACCTCAATGTGTTCGAGGAGCCGTTCGTGATGACGCAGGGCGGGCCGTCCGACTCCACGCTCACCGTGTCGCTGAACATGTACCGCGAGGGCTTCAACTTCTTCCACATGGGCTATGCGAGCGCCATGGCGTATGTCCTCTTCGTAGTGATCATGGGCATCACGGTGCTGCAGCTCCGACTGCTGAAGGACAACACGAAATGACCGTCGGCAATGCACCCGGTGCCGCACGGACGGCGCCGGCGAGGAAGCCCCGGAACCTGAGGCGTCCCCTGGTCTACACCCTGCTCTCGCTGGGTCTGCTGATCATGTCTGCGCCGTTCCTGTGGATGGCCCTCTCGTCGTTCAAGACGACCTCCGAGCTGTCGGCCAGTCCCCCCGTGTGGATTCCCACCGAGTGGACCCTGGACAACTTCCGGGAACTGCTCGACAAACTGAATCTGCCGCTCTACTTCATGAACTCCGTGATCGTGGCGGTGCTGGTCACCGTCTCGAATCTGGTGTTCTGCTCGATGCTCGGGTACGCGCTGGCCAAGCTGAACTTCGTCGGCCGCAACAAGATCTTCGGTGTCGTCCTGGGCGCCCTGATGGTTCCCGGAAACCTGATGCTGCTGCCGCTGTTCGTGCTGATGAGCAAGCTCCAGCTGATCGACTCGTACGCAGGTCTGGTGCTGCCTTTCGCCGCCGGGGCCTTCGGGGTCTTCCTGATGCGGCAGTTCATGCAGTCGATCCCGGACGAGCTGCTGGAGGCCGCCCGGATGGACGGTGCAGGCGAGTGGTACATCTTCTGGCGGATCGTGATGCCGCTGGTGAAGCCCGCCCTCGCGACGCTCTCGATCTTCACCTTCCTCGGTTCCTGGAACAACTTCGTCTGGCCCCTGATAGCAACCAACGATCCGGACAAGTACACCCTCCCCGTCGCCCTCGCCACGTTCGCCACGGACCCCAACAAGGCCGGTGGATCCAACGGGATGCTGATGGCCGGAGCGTTCCTTGTCGTTCTGCCGGTGCTGATCCTCTTCATCGCCCTGCAGCGGCATTTCACCCAGGGCATCGCCACGGCGGGCTTGAAGTAACCCGCCCGGGCAGCCCCACGCACATCCACGAGGCCGTACCCCACCCTCTCGGCCACGCCCCTTCACGCACAAGAGAGACATTCCGCGATGACGCACACCCCGGTCCCGTTCCCCGAAGGCTTCCTGTGGGGGGCCTCCACGGCCGCCCACCAGATCGAGGGCAACAACACCAACAGCGACTGGTGGGTGAAGGAGCACTCCACCGGCACCCACATCCAGGAGCCCAGCCTGGACGCCTGCGACAGCTACCACCGCTGGCGTGAGGACATGGACCTGCTGGCCGGACTGGGCTTCACGGACTACCGCTTCTCCATCGAATGGGCGCGCATCGAGCCGACCGAGGGGCAGTTCTCCCGGGCCGAGCTCGCCCACTACCGGCGCATGGTCGAAGGAGCGATAGAGCGCGGTCTGCGCCCCATGGTCACCCTGCACCACTTCACCGTGCCGCAGTGGTTCGAGGCGCGCGGCGGCTGGACGGCCGACGGTGCCACCGAGCTCTTCGCCCGCTATGCCGCGGCCTGCGCCCCGGTGATCTCCACCGGTGTCAGCCATGTCTGCACGATCAACGAGCCGAACATGATCGCCGTGATGGCCGGGCAGGCCAAGCGGGGCGACATCGGCTTCCCGCCCGCCGGTCTGCCCACCCCGGACGACGAGACCACACAGGCCGTCATCGCCGCCCACCACGCGGCCGTGAAGGAGGTCCGGGCCCTGGATGCAGGTATCCAGGTCGGCTGGACCATCGCCAACCAGGTCTACCAGGCGGTCCCGGGCGCCGAGGACATCACAGCCGCCTACCGCCACCCGCGCGAGGACATCTTCATCGAGGCCTCCCGCGGTGACGACTGGATCGGCGTCCAGTCCTACACCCGTACCCGGATCGGTCCCGACGGCCCGATTCCCGCGTCCGAGACGGTCGAGCGGACGCTGACGCAGTGGGAGTACTACCCGGCCGCCGTCGGGTACGCCCTGCGCCACACCGCCGAGGTGGTCGGCAGTGAGGTGCCCCTGATCGTCACGGAGAACGGCATCGCAACCTCCGACGACACCCGCCGCGTCGACTACTACGCCGGTGCCCTGAACGAGGTGGCCTCCGCACTGGAGGACGGTCTCAACATCCAGGGCTACCTGGCCTGGAGCGCACTGGACAACTATGAATGGGGCTCCTTCAAGCCGACGTTCGGCCTGATCGCCGTCGACCTGGAGACCTTCGAGCGGACCGCGCGGCCGTCGGCCGTCTGGCTGGGCTCCCTCGGCCGCTCCCGCGAACTGCCCCGCACCGCCGGCTGAGACCGGCCCCAGGACGGAGAGCCACGTGATGGCTCTCTCCGGTGGGGGAGTCGTCGGCACCTGACGGCCGTCGGCTCCCCCACTGCGTGTCCGCGGCCGGACCCCGTCCGGCCGCCACCTGAATCCGAACATCCGTGACAGACGATGACTCTTCTTCGAGAGGTTCTGATGGACCGTCGAACATTTCTCACCGCTGCCGGGACCGGGGCCGCTGCCCTGTCCCTCGGAGCCGTCTCCGCTCCCTCCACATCCGCCGCCCCGGCCGCTCCCACGGCCGGGCCCCTTCCATCCGCGCGCACCGCTCGTTCCCTTCATGCCTTTGATACACCGCAGTTGCTGCATTGGTTCCGCGATACGTACCGCTCGATCGAGGCCATGACGACGGATCTCGGTCTCGCCGCCGACACGATCGACCTCAGCGGGTCCGGCCCCGTCCCGTCCCGCCAGACCTCCCCCACCAACATCGGCTGCGGCCTCTGGGCGGCCGTGGCGGCCGCGGGGCTCGGCGTGATCGGCGAGGACGCGCTGCTCCGCACGCTGGACCGCACCGTGTCCGCCGTCGAGAAGCTGGAGCGCCACCACGGCTTCTGGCTCAACTGGTACGACGCCCACGACGGTTCCGTGCTGACAGAGTGGCCCGGCACCGGCGCCCCGGTCCGCCCGTTCCTCTCCTCCGTCGACAACGCCTGGCTGGTCACCGGCCTGCGGATCGCCGCCGACGCCGCGCCGTCCCTGCGCCCCCGCATCGGACGGATCCTCACGACCGCCGACTGGTCCTCCTACTACACGCCGTACGACCCCGCCGACCCGGTCGCCGGACCCGGCCAGCTGCGCGGTGGGTTCTGGACCGATACCGAGGAGCCCACCGCCCATCACTACGGTGCCCTCAACACCGAGCCCCGCATGGCGAGCTATCTCGGCATCGCGGACGGTTCCCTGCCCGCCGAGCACTACTGGCACCTGCTGCGCACGATGCTTCCCGAGCACGAGCAGGAGCAGCGCCCGCAGGGCACGTACGCGGTCGTCGACGGTGTCCGTGTATGGCAGGGGCACTACACCCACGGCGGTCGAAAGATCATCCCCACCTGGGGCGGCTCGATGTTCGAGGCACTCATGGTGCCGCTGTTCGTGCCGGAGCCCGAGTGGTCACCGCAGTCCTGGGGCCTCACGCACCGGCGCTACGTCCGCAGCCAGATCGAGCACGGTCTCTACGAGGCGGAGTACGGATACTGGGGTTTCTCCCCCTCCAACGTTCCCGAAGGCGGCTACCAGGAGTACGGCGTCGACGCGCTCGGCATGCAGGTCGACGGCTACGCCTCCAACACCGACCGTACGTACACCACGGACGGCTCGGCGCTTCCCGCCCCGTCCGCCTTCACCAACGGCGTGGTCACTCCGCACGCCTCGTTCCTCGCCCTCCCGTACGCACCGCACGAGGCGGTGGCCAACCTCCGGGCTCTGGAACGCGACTTCGGCGCGTACCACGACGGATACGGCTTCCGTGACTCGGTCAACGTTCGCACCGGGCGGGTCAGCGACTTCATGCTCGCGCTCGACCAGGGAATGATCGTCGCGGCTCTGGCGCAGGCCATCCGGCCCGGGCTGCTGCAGCGGCCGTTCCGGACGGGTGGTTTCCGGTCGCGGGTCCGGCCTCTGCTCGCCAGGGAGCGGTTCAGCATCTGACCGCGATGCCGCGGACTCAGTGCCAGCCTTCCCGGTAGGCCTGCCAGTCACTCTCGCGCGCCGCGAAGTCGACGTAGAGCGCAACGCCGAAACGCGTCCGGTCGCGGTCCGTCCGTGCCAGGCCCAGCCTGGTACCGCGGACCGCGGCCTCGACCGTTTCCGCGGCGTCCCGGTGCCCCAGATCGTTCTCGTGGAAGAACGGCAGCCCCATCAGCAGGTCGGTGTCCTCGGGCGTCACCTCGAGGGCGAGCGCGGTCTGCTGGGCGACGAATCCACCGTAGGTGCCCTCGAACGGCATCCAGCTGTCGTACGACATCACGGCGATCTGGTCGACCCGCCCGGCGACTTCACCGAAGAACTCCTGCGACCACCACTTTCCCCTGCCGATGAGCGCGCCGAGGATGCTGTGCGCGGCGGGTACCGGATCGATCTGGTGGGCGGCAACGGAGAGCTGCGCCTTGCGGGCACCGGTGAGTTCGCCCAGATCGTCGAGGAGGGACAGGTAGTGGCTGTCCCCGGAATGCAGGGGTTCCAGGTCGAAGTGGACTCCGTCGAACCCCGCGTCGAGTATCTGCCGCGCGGAGGTGACGACGGCCGCACGGGACGCGGCACTTTCGAGGCGCAGGCCGTCGGGCCCCTCGGTCGCCAGAACATCGCCGAGCCAGGCCTGCACCCGGATGCCGGGCAGGGTGCGGTGCACCGCGTCGATCAGCCACTGCGCCTTCGGATAGCGCTTCGTCGGCAGGGTGCCGTCGTGTTCCAGCGGTCCGGCGTGCACGTAGAGGTCCTTGATGCCCGTTCCCTCTATCTGTGCGGCGAAGGCCTCCAGGTCCTTGTCGCCCTTGCGCCCGTCGACCCACGCATGGCCGAGCCAGATGGCATCACGGCCCCGGGTGCGGGTGTCCTCGCCCGGATCCCCGGTGTAGTTCAGCCGCAGCGCGATGCCCGCGGTCAGGACCGGCAGGACGAGCAGCAGGACCAGCGCCAGAGCGATGCGTCGCGGCCAGGTCCATCGGAAACGGGCCCACCTGCTCCGCACCGCTCCGGCCGTCTTCCCTGCGCCCATGTCCGTACCCCCTGAGTTTCGCTGTGCCGCTGCAACACGGTCGGCTGACGTCCCCCTGCCGGAAGGCCCGCACCGCTTTCGTCCCTGGCGTCACAGACGCAATCCTCAGCCCCTTCCGTTCCTTCTTCGGCAGGCCCGGGTCGCCTGATCGGATGCGGAGCCGCTGCGCGGCACGCCCCCGCTCCTCATCCGTGCCTCCGTCCATGGCGTGGCGACGCGGGGTGGCGGGCGCGGCCGTACGACAGGGAGCCGGCCCGTCCAAGGACTGGAGGTGCCGGGTCGCGAGGGGAACCGGGCGGACATAGCCTCCCAAATGTGATGCAGCCCGCGAGCCGTACCCGGATCTCCATACCCGCCAGGGTCCTCCTCGCCGTGCTCGCAGCGATGTGCTGGATCGCGCTGCCCGCTGCGCCGGGCGCCCGCGCCGACGACCCCGTGGAACTGTCGCGCGACGGGCAGATCACCGACAAGGTGGGGGCTCTCGGTGACCGTGACCAGCAGGTCGAGTCCGCGCTCGACGAGTTGTTCGACAGCAGCCGGATCCAGCTCTTCGTCGTCTACGTACGCGATTTCTCCGGCCGCGACGCGCAGACCTGGGCCGACGAGACCGCGAACCGCAACGGCCTCGGACAGGACGACGTGCTGCTGGCCGTGGCCACACACGACCGGCAGTACGCCTACTCCGTCGACCAGGGGTCGCGGCTCACCGACGGACAGCTCCAGGACGTGGCGAGCACGGCGATCGAACCGGCTCTGCGGCAGAACGACTGGGCCGGGGCAGCGATCGGCGCCGCGAACGGGTACGCCGCGGTGCTCGCCGGCCGGCCCGTTCCGGCCCCCGCGATCACACCGGGGCCCGCGGATCCCGGGACGGGCAGTGACTCCGACAGCGGCAGCGCCGGGAACCTCATCGTCCCGATCGCCGTCGTCGGCGCCGCAGGTGCGGTCGCCGCCTACGCGTACACCCGCCGCAGGAAGCGTGCGTCGAGCCGGACGACCCCTGCCGCGGCCGGCTGGGGCAGCGGCGGAGCCCAGGAGTCCGCGGAGCCGTCGATGCCGCTGCCGGAACTCGACGCACAGGCCAAGGCCGACCTGGTGGACACGGACGACGCCGTGCGCACCAGCGAGGAAGAACTCGGATTCGCCACCGCGCAGTTCGGTGAGGAGGCCGCGGCTCCGTTCACCCAGGCCGTCGACCATGCCAAGTCGGAGCTGACGGCGGCCTTCCGCTTGCGGCAGCAGCTCGACGACGCCTTCCCGGAGGACGACGCGACACGGCGCCGCATGCTCGACGAGATCGTCAGCCGCTGCGCGGAGGCGAACGGACGTCTGGACGCCGTGGCCGAGGACTTCGACCGGCTGCGCGCCCTCGAGCAGACCGCGCCCCAGGCCGTGGCGACTGCGGAGGCCACTCTCCAGGACCTCTCCGGACGGATCTCCACGGCGGAGTCCACCCTCATTGGAATGCGCGGCCGGTATACGGAGTCGGCCGCCGCACCGGTGGCCGGCTCCGTCGAACAGGCGGAGGACCGGCTGCTGTTCGCCACATCCGGCCTCGATCAGGCGCGCCAGGCCGTGGCCGACGGCGACAACGCCAAGGCAGCGGTGTACGTCCGGGCCGCCGAGGGCGCGATCGGGCAGGCGTCCGCACTCGTCGATGCCGTGGACCGGCGTGCTGTGGAACTGGCCGAGGCGGCGGGCAAGCTGCCGGGGGCCCTCACCGAGACGGAGACGGATCTGGCCGATGCCGGAGGTCTGCTGAAAGGTACGGCCGAAGGAGTCTCCACCGCGGATCTGCAGGGCAGGATCGCGCGGGCGGCGTCGGTGCTCAGCGATGTGCGGAGCGAGACGGAAGCCGGTCCCTACGACCCCATCGACGCTCTTCGCAGGGTGGAGGAGGCGGACGCGGCGCTGGACGAAGCCCTCACCGGGGCCCGCGAGCAGGAGCACGGAAACCTGCGCGCCCGCTCTCTCCTCGACCAGGCGATGCTCACGGCACGTTCGGCGATCGGGGCGGCCGCGGACTACATCACCACCAACAGGGGAGCGGTGGGCAGCCAGGCCCGCACCCGGCTGGCCGAGGCCCAGCGGCGGTGGGAGCGGGCTCGCGAACTGGGCGAATCGAACGATCCGCAGGGCGCCCTGGCCGAGGCCCAGCAGGCGGACGCCCTGGCCGGGCTGGCGCAGGGCCTGGCGGAACAGGACGTGCGGGCCTACCGGAACCAGAACGGTCCGGGCGGTGTACAAGGAGGGGGAAGCGGGATGGGCGGGGCGGTTCTGGGCGGCATCCTCCTCGGCGGACTCCTCGGGGGGAGCGGCCGGGGCGGGGGATTCGGAGGGGGGTTCTCGGGAGGTTTCGGAGGAGGAGGGTTCTCGGGCGGGCCGGGCAGCTTCGGCGGCGGGGGAACCCGTGGCCGAAGGGGCGGCGGAGGCCGGTTCTGAGGCTCTGACGGACGGCGCGTCGCGTCAGCCGCGGATTCACGTTGCGTCAGTCGCTCTATTGCACACAAGGAGAGGTGCCATGACCAAGCAGACCATCCTCGGCCGCGTCACGCAGCTGGCGCGGGCCAACATCAATGCCCTCATCGACCAGGCGGAAGACCCCCAGAAGATGCTGGACCAGCTGATCCGCGAGTACACGGGCAACATCTCGGAGGCCGAGCAGGCCGTGGCCGCGACCATCGGCAACCTCCGGCTGATGGAGCAGGATCACCGGGAGGACGTCGACGCGGCGCGGGAGTGGGGGCAGAAGGCCCTCGCGGCCAGTAGGAAGGCCGACGAGTTGCGCGCTGCGGGATCGGCCGCCGATGCCGACAAGTTCGACAACCTGGCCAAGGTCGCGCTGGGCCGGCAGCTCCAGTCGGAGCAGGAGGCCAAGACCGCCGAGCCCACCATCGCCTCGCAGACGGTGGTGGTGGACAAGCTGAAGACGGGCCTGGACCAGATGAAGACCAAACTGACCCAGCTGAAGTCCAAACGCGACGAGCTGGTTGCGCGCTCCAAGTCCGCCCAGGCGCAGAACCGGATGATGGACGCCGTGAAGAGCATCGACGTCATGGATCCGACGAGTGAGCTCAGCCGCTTCGAGGACAAGGTGCGGCGCGAGGAGGCGAAGGCGGTGGGCAAGCAGGAGCTCGCCGCGTCGTCCCTGGACGCACAGTTCGAGCAGCTGGACAGCCTCGATGAGAGCGCGGAGGTCGAGGCCCGGCTCGCCGCCCTGAAGTCGGGCTCATGACGCGACCGGCGGCTGTCGGCACCGCCCGCCCGCACGCCGCCCGCCCCCGATCAGTACATGCTCAGGAGTTGCTCGACCGAGAGTTCGGCAGCCGGCTCGCCGTCGGGCAGCGCCAGCTCGAACCACACCGTCTTGCCTCGCGGTGTCCGTCGTGACCCCCAGGCCGCGCTCAGCAGTCCGACCAACTGCAGCCCGCGACCGCCCTCGTCGGTGTCGCGTGCCCGCCTCCGCCGCGGCTGGACCAGGCCCGCGTCCCATACCTCGCACACGAGGGTGCGGTCGCGCAGCAGCCTGAGCCTGATCTCGCCCTCGCCGTAGCGCAGGGCGTTGGTGACGAGCTCGCTGACCAGCAGTTCGGTGGTGTCCACCAGGTCGTCGAGGTCCCACGACGTCAGCTGGGCACGGGCCAGCTCGCGGGCCCGGCCGACAGAACGGAGCTCGCGGGGAAGCCTCCAGTCGCCCACGGCATCCACCGGAAGCCCTTGGATGCGCGCCATCAGCAGGGCGATGTCGTCCTCGCCGTGGCGGGTGTCCAGGGTGGCCAGTACATGGTCACAGACGTCCTCGAGCGGCTGGGACGGCTCCGTGAGGGCGTCCCGGAAGGCTTGCAGGCCTTCGTCGAGGGGATGGTCACGTGACTCGACGAGACCGTCGGTGTAGAGGGCGAGGAGGGCGCCCTCCTTGAGCTCCACCTCGACCTCCTCGAAGGGCTCGCCACCGACGCCGAGCGGCATGCCGGGAGGAACGTCCAGCAACAGGGCCGGTTCGCCCGGCTCGACCACCACAGGAGGGAGGTGACCGGCATTGGCGAAGGTGCACCGCCTGGTGACGGAGTCGTACACCGCGTACACACACGTCGCCAGGTAGACCTCGGAGAGGTCCGCCTCGCGTGACTTGTGGGCGACGCGTGAGGGCCACTGGGCACCGCCGCCTCCGCCGAAGGCGTCGCGCCGGTCGCCGCCGCCGGGGGTGCCGAGGCCACGGGCCACCTCGTCGAGGGCGGAGAGCACCTCGGCCGGCTCCAGGTCCAGGAGTGCCAGGGTGCGTACGGCGGTGCGCAGCTCTCCCATGGCGACAGCGGCCCGCAGCCCACGGCCCATGACATCGCCGACGACGAGGGCTGTGCGATGGCCTGGGAGTTCGATCACGTCGAACCAGTCGCCGCCGACCTCTGTGGCCGTGTTGCCGGGGAGGTAGCGGCAGGCGATGTCGAGACCTGCGGCCTCCGGGTCGCCCGGGGGGAGCAGGCTGCGCTGGAGTATCAGCGCCCTTTCGTGTTCGCGGCGGTAGAGGCGGGCGTTGTCGATGCAGACGGCCGCGCGTGCGGCGAGTTCGGTGGCCAGGGCCCGGTCCCGCTCGCCGAAGGGTTCGCTGCCCTTGGCGCGGGAGAACTGGACGAGACCGATGACGATGTCGTGCGCGACCATCGGCACAGCGAGTGTGGAGTGCACGAAGCCGCGTTCGTCACCGGGCACGTCCTCGACGCTGCCGGTGCGCAGGGCGACGGCACAGGGCGAGTTGAACGGGTAGCGGTGGACCGCGCCGAGCGCGGGAGGCCCCGCGGCCTCGTCCCCGCCGGGATCGGCACCGCCGCTCAGCCTCCCACCCGGCAGGCCGTCGGGGAGCGCGTCGGAGACTGCGCTGGCCTGGGCCACCCGGCGGAGTTCCGCCGAACCGCCGCCGGACTCCTGCCGGAGCCGGCCCCAGCTTCCGGGTGATGCCTCGTCGCCGGTGAGCAGTCCCTGGTAGAGGTCCACGGATGCCAGGTCGCAGAAGCCGGGCACGGCGACGTCGAGCAGTTCCCGGGCAGTGGTCTCCAGATCGAGGGAGTTGCCGATGCGCGCACTGGCCTCGTTGAGGAGTGCGAGATTACGACGGGCACTGGCTGCCTCGCGGGCGGCGATGTGCCGGCCCGTGACGTCTGTGGCGAGTCCCGCGATGCCGATCGGACGTCCGGCGCCGCTGTGTACCCGGTAGAGGTTCATGGACCAGTGGCGCCGTGCGCTGGAGCCGGGGACGGTGCCGACCAGTTGGAGGTCGGTGACGGCATCACCGGTTTCCAGGACGCGCTTCAGGGTGCTGGAGAGCCGGTCGGCCTCCTGCCCGGCCAGGTAGTCGTCCACCGTGCGCCCGCGATGGTCGTCCGCTTCGCCACCGAAGACCGTGGCGAACCGCTGGTTGGCCCGTACGACCGTGAAGTCCGCACCGAAGAGCACGAAGCCGAAGGGAGATTGGCCGAAAATCGCCTGTGATGCGGCAAGATCAGTTTCGATGCGCCGTAGTGCCCGGACATCGACGACGATGCAGAGCGCGGCGCGCTCGCCCCTCCCCGTCTCGCTCGGCATGACATAGATCTCGGCAAGCCCCTCGGCGCCGCCCTCACCCGGAATCCGGAACGGGACGAGACCCGTCCACTCCTTGCCGTCGAGGATCTCGCCGACCCGCCGATGAGCGTCCGAGCGCAGCTCGGCAGGCATGAAGGCCTCGACCGGATCCCTGCCCACCGCCTCGTGGGAGGCCATGCCGAACAGACCGGCGGCCCGCCGGCTCCACTGCTCGATCAGCCCGTCAGGCCCGATCGAGAAGGAGGCGACCCTGATGTAGTCATAGATCGAGCCGGGCGGGCTGCTCTGCCACACGACGTCGCCCGCCGACCCAGGTATTTCGCTCACGCGACCGTCCCCTCCAGCTCACACACCGGACCGGTCCTGCCCGCAGTATTCAGCACTACGGGCCTTACCGGCACGGCGTTCACGATCACAGCACGGTCTCAGTCCCTTTCAGCCAGGTCCTGCCTGACCGCCGGTGATCGCTGTGCGTCCCCTCCCACTCCTAACCAGGGAGAGCGAGCTCGAACCACACCGTCTTGCCACTCTTTCCGCGCCGGGTCCCCCAGCGGCGCGCAGAACAAGCCACGAGCTGCAGCCCGCGCCCCCCTTCGTCCTCCGGTCCGGCCATGCGTTCGGTGGGCGCATCCGGAAGCGGATCGGAGACTTCCACGAGCAGGGCCTGCCCGGCAGTCCGCGGACCGGGACCCTCACCGTCCGGATGCGGACGCACGAGCCGCACCCCGATGGGGCCCGCCGCATAGCGCAGGGAATTGGTCACCAGTTCGCTCACGAGCAGCACGGCGACGTCTCCCACCGCCGCGTCGAGCCCCCAGACGTGCAGCGCATCGCGTACCGCATGCCGGGCGCTGCGCACGGAGCCCGGCACCGCCGGAAAGCTCCACTCTGCGCAGTCGCCTTCGGTATCGGTCACGCCGATCACTTCCCAAGACGGAAAACGGGGTGCATCCCACTTGGAGGGGATATTCAGCACATACCCGAAATTTGGTGCAGCCTATCGCGAGACCCGCCAGGTGGGGCGTACGGGTGCATGCGCCAGGCGTTCAGATCAGCTCACCCGTGGCGTTGAGATCATCGAAGAGCAGTTGGTCGACCGGGGGGACGAGAGAGCGGTCCCCGTAGGAGAACCAGGCCATCTCGTCGATCTCACTGCTGGCTGCCAGCGTGCCCCGGTAGTCGCCGTAGTAGCAGCTCATGCGTACCACCACACCGTCCGGATGGCCGTGCGCCTGCGCCTCGTACGTACCCGCATGGATGACGGTCGAGGGGACGACGGTCACCGTCAGTTCCTCCTCGACCTCGCGCAGCAAGGTCTGCAGGTCCGTCTCCCCGCTCTCCCGCTTGCCTCCGGGGATGTAGAAGATGTCCTTCCCCTTCGGTCGCGCGCAGAGAATCCTGCCGTTCTCCACCCGCACCCAGGCCACCGTGTCGATCAGCACCGGCATCTTTTCGTCCTTGCCATCGGTCGGCCGCCGCTTCGGATGCCGTGGTGTGCGGCTCGGGGCGGTCGGCTCAGGAGTCTTCGACGCCTCAGCGCGTTCAACGGCTCAGGATTCTCGACACCTCGCCGGCAGTCGGTGCGACCGACAACACCCGGGCCGACCCCACGTCTGACGTACTGTCCGAGAGCGTGCGGGAAAAGGGCTTCCGGGACGCGAATATACGGCGCCGTCCGGCATGCCGGACCGCCACGCCCACGACGGACGGGAGCCGGGGCCGTCCTGGACGGTGGACGGCCCCGGCGGAAGTTCGGAGTCACTCGGACCGCGAGGGTCCGTACGGGCGGCAGACGGGGGCGGCCGGCGCGGCCCCGGAGGCCGCAGCCGTCAGGGGCGAGCGCTCTGGCCCACGCGCTCCACCCAGTAGAGCTGTTTGTGCCCGTGGCGCTCGAGGCCGTCCGCGATCTTCTGTGCCTCGTCCTGTGTCGCATAGCGACCGACGCGGTATCTGTTGCCGTTGTCGTCCTGCCGAATCACCAGCCAAGGGAGCACGGCACCGCTGTCGGTCATCGTGTCCCTCCCAAGCATTTCGCCCCTCTCCCCACTGGCGTGCACGTCTCTAAGGATCCCCAGGAAACCGCAGTACGCATATGCCCGAGCGTACGCCTGACCTTCACTCAGCGGATGCGTGTTTACACAAAGAGATACACATCCGGTCATGCGTGAGGGGGCGCACCCATGTGGATGCGCCCCCTCACACACCGTCCGCGTCAGCCGGCGGCCGTACGCGGCGTGGGCAACGGCAGCAGACCGGCCCCGCCCCCTGTTCCCTTGCGGCAAACGTCGATCCCCGTAGGTGACGAGGTGCAGATCGCGAAGTCGGCGAAGTGGGCTCCGAGCGCGGTACCCGCGACCGTCGAGGGCGACCGACGCCGGAAGGTGTGCGGCGCGCAGCGGAGGGGCAGTCCTCACGGCTCTCATCCGCGGCGAGCTTCGCTCAGCAGCTCCGGAGCTCGCCCTGTGGAGCCGGTGACGGCACCTCGGCCGTTGCGGGCGTTGCGGGCGTTGCGTCCTACGTCACCGGCAACTTCCCGTTCGCCGGTCCGCGTGCGGGTGACGAACGGGAAGTTACGAGCCGGACATGACAAGCCCCACAGTCGGCGATTGCCTGCGGGTCAAGGGCGGCGAGGGGGATTCGACGCCTCGTCACCGGACAGCGGACGCACCATCCCCCGAGCGGTCGTCGTGGCCCGCACACGCCGCATGGCCGGTCACCTGACCGGCAGATGGTAGGCGATCCGGTAGCGGTCGGCCGGCACGACCACATCCGCGGTCTCCACGGCCCGCCCCGACGCGTAGTACGTGCGCCCGATCACCATCACCACATGCCCCGGCACACCACCGAGCGCCAAGAGCTCCTCCGCCAGCCCCGGGCGCGCGCCGACCTCCTCCGCCACGTTGTCCACGACGACGTCGATCGCGGCCATCCGGTCGACCACACCGCAGCCGCCCAGCGGGCCCTCCTCCGGAAGCATCACCGGCGTGCGGCCCGTGACGGCGAGAGGTTCCCAGGACGTCGAGAGCATCATCGGCTCGCCCGCGTCCCGGAAGACGTACCTCGTACGCATCACCCGGTCACCCGGCTCGATGCCGAGGCGTTCGGCGATCTCGGGGCTGGCCCCCTCCTGTTCACTGCGGGACTCCCAGGTCCCGCGCATGCCTTCCGCCGTCTGCTCCTGGCGGAACGGACTGGCTCCGGCTCCCGGCCGGTAGCCGGAGCGGGCGATCCGGCGCGGGACCGGACGCTCACGCACATACGTCCCGGAGCCCGACCGCCCCTCGACCAGCCCTTCGGCCATCAGCACCTTCCGCGCCTCCAGCGCGACGGTGTCCGACACGCCGTACTCCTCGCGGATCCGCGCCTGCGACGGCAGGCGGGTATGAGGCGGCAGCGCGCCGTTGACGATCTTCTCTCTGAGATCGCTCGCCACGCGCAGATAGGCGGGCTGCTCACCGAAAGTCACAGGCCACTCCCAACAGGTTGACAGACTGCAACAGCCTGGCAACCGTGGGTTGTGCACCGCAAGCACAGGCCAAAGTTTCACTCGATGTGATGATTCCTTGCCGACCAGCGCATACCTCGCGCGGCACCGCACAGGCTCTTGACCGTTTTTGGTCCAGACCAATACCTTCCTCTGCACAGCACGGCTCTCGCTGGCTCTCCAGCTCCGGCACACGCACAGGAACGAGTCCCATGCGTCGAAGAACCCTGTCCAGACTGACCACGGCCGCCTGCGCCTTCGCGCTGCTGGCAGGCATCGCCCCCGCGGCCACGGCCGACGGCGCCCAAGACCGCGGCAGCCGTGACGACCGCGGTGCGGGCCACAACCGCGCGTACAAGAGCATCGGCTACTTCACCCAGTGGGGCGTCTACGGGCGCGACTTCCAGGTCAAGGACCTGGACACGAGCGGTGCGGCCGCCAAGCTCACCCACATCAACTACGCCTTCGGCAACGTCAGCGCCGAAGGCAGGTGCTTCACAGGCAACGTGCCCGGCGAGGCGGACGCGTGGGCGGACTACGCCCGTCCGCTCGATGCCGCGGGATCGGTGGACGGCGTCGCCGACACCGACACCCAGGCCCTCGCGGGCAACTTCAACCAGCTGCGCGAGCTCAAGGCCAAGCACCCCGGCCTCAAGGTGATGATCTCGCTGGGCGGCTGGAGCTGGTCCACCCACTTCTCCGACGCCGCCCGCACCGCGGCCTCGCGCAAGGCCCTCGTCTCGTCCTGCATCGACCTGTACATCAAGGGCAACCTGCCCGTCGACGGCGTACGCGGGGGCGAGGGGGCCGCGGCCGGCCTCTTCGACGGCATCGACATCGACTGGGAGTGGCCCGGTTCCGCCGGTGACACCGACACGGTCTACCGCCCCGAGGACAAGAAGAACTTCACCGCTCTGGTGCACGAGTTCCGTACCCAGCTCGACGCCTACGCGAAGTCGCAGAAGTCGCAGACGAACCAGAAGGGGCGTCAGAAGCAGTACGAGCTTTCGGCGTTCGTCCCCACCGCTCCCGCCAAGATCGACGCGGGCTTCGATGTCCGCCGCATCATGCGGGACTTCGACTTCGTCAACCTCCAGGGCTACGACTTCCACGTCTCCGGTGAGACGACGACCGCCCAGCAGTCCGCCCTGTACGCGAAGGGCGACTTCAGCGTCGACCAGACGGTCCGTGACTGGATCAGGCGCGGCGCCCCCGCCCGCAAGCTGGTGGTGGGCATGCCGTTCTACGGGCAGGGCTGGACCGGAGTGACCGGTGGCGGCGACGGTCTCGGGCAGCCGGCGACGGCACCCGCCCCGGCCACGTACGCGGCGGGCTACGAGGACTACAAGGCCCTCAAGAAGCTGGCCGATTCCGGGCAGTACACGGTGCACCGCGACACCCGCAACGGCCACGCCTGGCTGTTCGACGGGACGACCCTGTGGACGTACGACGACCCGCAGGTGCTGCGCGCCAAGACCTCGTACATCCGTGACCGCGGTCTCGGGGGTGCGATGTTCTGGTCGCTGGACGGCGACACGGACGACGGCGAGCTGATGTCCGCGGTCGACCGCGGGCTCAATCGCCGCTAGGTCCGCTCGTCCGGATCAGGCCGGATTCACGGAGGATGCGTGCGGGGGGGGGGGCGGCGGCCGCCGCCCCCCCGGCGGGGAGGGGGGGGGCAGTACCGGGGCGGGCACCAAACCAGGGAGATATAAACAAAAAAAGCAGGCGCCGAAC
>NZ_JBHYTT010000011.1:0-29281 GCF_042749285.1 Streptomyces sp. NPDC059499 | reverse complement strand
TCTTGTTCGCCGGGGCCCCCCCGGGTCAAAACCGCCGGCTGGGCCCGCGGGCGGTTATGGCGCTGTTGACCGGGCGTCTGGGGGGGGGGCGGCGGCCCCCGCCCCCCCCCCCGCGTGCGTTCAGGTCCGGCTCAGAAGCGGTCCGGCATCAGAACTGCAGTGCCCAGGAGTTGATCCTCCCGGTGTCGTACGTGGCGTTGTCGCTGACCCGGAGCTTCCAGGCGCCGTTCGCGACCTCCGACGAGGCGTTCACCGTGTAGGTGGTGATCACGTTGTCGGCGCTGCCGCCCGTCCCGTACGCCTTCAGGTTGTAGACCGAACCGTCGGGCGCGACCAGGTCGATCTTCAGGTCGCCGGAGTAGGTGTGCGTGATGTTCACGGGAACGCTGAGCGCTGACGGTGCGTTACCACTGATACCGGAGACGGTGATCGGCGACTCGACCGTGGCGTTGTCGGCGATCGTGTAGCCGGTCGTGCTCTCGAACTTGGTGCCGGTGGGCGGCGGGGTGGTGCCCGTGCCGACGTTCAGCAGCTTGTTCGGCGACCCGGTGCCCGGGCTCGTCACCACACCGCTGGTGGCCGCGGCGACCAGTCCCGCCGAGACCTGCGCCGGGGTCTGGCCCGGGTGGTCGGCGAGGTACAGGGCTGCGGCGCCGGCGACGTGCGGGCTCGCCATCGACGTGCCCGAGATGGTGTTGGTCGCGCTGTCACCGGTGTTCCACGACGAGGTGATCGAGGAGCCCGGCGCGAAGATGTCCAGGACGGTGCCGTAGTTCGAGAAGCTCGAACGGGCGTCGGTGCTGGTGGTGGAGCCGACCGTGATGGCCTCGGCGACGCGCGCCGGGGACTTGGTGGAGGCGTTCGTCGACTCGTTGCCCGCCGCGACGGCGTAGGTGACACCGGAGGCGATCGAGTTGCGTACGGCGGTGTCGAGCGCGGTGTCCGCGCCGCCGCCCAGGCTCATGTTGGCGACGGCCGGCTTGACGGCGTTGGCCGTCACCCAGTCGATGCCCGCGACGACCTGCGCGGTGGTGCCGGAGCCGCTGTTGTCGAGGACCCGGACGCCGACGATCTTCGCCTTCTTGGCGACGCCGTACGAGGTCCCGGCGACGGTGCCGGCGACGTGGGTGCCGTGGCCGTTGCCGTCCTGCGCGGTGTTGTCGTTGTCGATGGCGTCGTAGCCGTTCGACGCGCGGCCGCCGAAGTCGCTGTGACTGATGCGTACACCGGTGTCGATGATGTACGCGGTGACACCCTCCCCCGCCTTGTCCGGGTAGGTGTAGCTCTGGTTCAGCGGCAGGGCCGTCTGGTCGATCCGGTCCAGTCCCCACGAGGGCGGGGAGGGCTGGGTGCCCGAGATCGTGAAGGTCCGGTTCTGCACGACGGACTCGACTGCCGGGTCCGCGGCGAACTTCTTCGCCTGCGCGGCCGAGAGTTCGACGGCGTAGCCGTTGAGCGCCGCACTGTAGGTCTTCTTGATCTTCGCGCCGTACTCCGCGGCGAGCGCCTTGCCGTCGGCGGATCCGGCGTCGGCGGCGGATTCGTCGAGGGTGACGATGTAGCTGCCGCTGATGGCGCCCGGGGCGCCCGCGTTCTCGATCCGGCCTTCCGGCGCGCTCGGGGACGCGAGGGCCGGGAAGGCCGCAGCGGTCGAAAGGGCGAGGGCCGCGCCGGTTATGACGCTCGTCGCGGCCAGTCTTCGCGCGTAGCGTGCGTGACGCTTCACTGCCATGTGAGGGGTCCTCCTCGTTTGCGGTGCACTGGTGGGGGATGCCTGGGGGTGCGTTGCTGCATCGCGGTGCATGGGGGGTGCATTCGGCCGAGCGGGGTGCATTCGGCCAAATAGCAGCATGGGCATGACAAACCAGACCCGACAGAACCGTGCTCCGGTTTCCGTCGTTACTGCCGCGTACCCGCTGCCAGCGAAAGATTGGCCCATCCATAGGAATCCCACAAGACTGTCTTGGCATGAGCAATACATTCGCCACACGGCTGACATGCTGGCGGGCATGGCCACCTATCGCTGCCCGCAGGACGGGACCCGTGCAGACACGACCGACCTGACCTGGTGTTGTCCCCTCTGCCGGGGCCCCTGGGACCTCGACTTCGACGTCCGGTCACCGATGTCCCTCGACTCGCTGACCGGACGCGTAAGTTCACTGTGGCGTTACGAGGAGGCGCTGCCCCTCGGCGATCCGGCGGTCAGCCTCGGCGAGGGCCGGACCCCGCTCGTCCCCCTCACCCCGAATGTCTCGGCCAAGCTCGACTACCTGATGCCGACACTGTCCTTCAAGGACCGGGGCGCGGTCATGCTCGCCGAACTGGCCCGCCGGCTCGCCCCGGAGCGGGTCGTCGCGGACAGCAGTGGCAACGCGGGCACGGCCGTCGCCGCGTACTGCGCCCGGGCCGGCCTGCCCTGCACGGTGTACGTCCCCGAGGGGACGTCCCCGAAGAAGACCGAGCAGATCCGTGCGCACGGCGCCCGGTTGGAGATCGTGCCCGGCGACCGCGAGGCCACCGCGAGGGCCGCCCGCGCCGCCGCCGACGCGCCCAGCACCTTCTACGCCTCGCACGTCTTCAACCCGTACTTCCTTCACGGCACGAAGACCTACGTCTACGAGATGTGGGAAGACCTCGGCGGCAGCCTGCCGGACGCGATCGCCGTGCCGGTCGGCAACGGCACCCTGCTCCTCGGTGCGGCCATGGCCACGGCGGAACTCCTCGCGCAGGGCCTGATCGACCGGCGTCCCGCGCTGATCGCCGTACAGGCCGAGGCCGTGTCCCCGCTCGCCGAGGCGTTCCGCGCGGGCGCCGGCGAACTGCTCGACTCCCCCGGCCATGCGTCGCCCACGCTCGCGGAGGGCATCGCCATTCCCCGTCCCCCGCGTGCCCGTCAGATCCTTGCGGCCGTCAGGGAGTCGGGCGGCACCTTCCTCACGGTCACCGAGGACCGGATCCGCGCCGCGCAGCAGGACCTTGCGGCTCGCGGCTTCTTCGTGGAGACGACCGGGGTCGCCTGCTGGGCGGCCGTGGGTGAGTGGACGGACCGCAGTGTCGTCGTGCCCTTGTGCGGCGCGGGCCTCAAGACAGGCTTGGCGCCCGCGCCGTGACCGGAACCGTCAGTCCGTCCAGTACGTGTCGTGCCTGATGAAGAACTCCGCGCGCTCCTTCTCCGGCCAGTCGGAGACCTGCGACACCTTCTCGAAGTACTCCTCGCGCGGCGCCCCGGGCGTGAACAGCAGCAGCATCGAAGCCGGTGCGTCCGAGTCGTTGCGGAAGGCGTGCAGGCCACCCTGCGGTACGTACAGGAAGTCGCCCTCGGTCGTGTCGACCCAGCGCTCGCCGTTGTAGATCCGCACCGTCCCGTCGAGGATGAAGAACGACTCCGAGATCGTGCGGTGGAAGTGCGTGGCAGGGCCACCGGCCCTGGGCGCCATGTTGATCCGGTAGAGACCGAACTCGCCGTGCGTCGACTCCGTCGTCGCCAGGTAGTGCGTGGTGCCGCCGCTGCGCGTCAGCAGATTCGGCGTGGTGTCCGCAGGGCGGTACTGGGCACTGATCTCGCCCTCGCCGTCCGCGTACACGGGTTCCGGATACGACATGCCGTTCTCCCTCTGCCCTGGACCGGTCCGCTCCGATGCGCCGTCCGGTCAACCGTTCACCCGCGGCCGCACCCGTGACGGCGCGCCGCCCGCCTCGTGCGGGCGGACGGGCCACGCGGACGCCCGGGACGCACCCGGCAGATCCGCCGGGAGGACGGGCCGGCCCCTCTACACCACGGTACGACGGTGCCTTCGTCTCCGGGCTCTACGTCCGCGACAGGGGCCTCACCGAGGGCCGCGAGGTGATCGCCGCCCTGCGACGGCCACGTCCGACATCCCCGGCCTGTACGCCGCCGCGGCCGTGGACGGCAGCCCGTCGACGGCGTGGTCCCCCGACGGCGCGACAGGAGGCCTGACGGTGGACCTGCGCCGGGTCCTGGGTCAGCTCCTTCACCCCCCGGTGGTCCGCACCGTTCCCGCCTCCCACACCCTGGAGACGTCGCTCGACGGCCGGTCCTGGCGGGCGTGCGCGAACTGGTGGTCCACGGCCGGTGAACGCGCCCCCGAGTCCCTGCTCCGAGGACCGCGGGGGCGGGTCCAGGTCGGCTCAGGGCCGCGGATCCGCCCGGTCCGGTTCATGGGGCGATGTTGTGGTTCAGACGGAACAGGTTGGAGGGGTCGTACCGCCGCTTGACCGTCGTCAGCCGGTCGTAGTTCTGCCGGTAGTTGGCCCGGACCCGATCCTGGTCGTCCTCTCCCATGAAGTTGACGTACGCGCCCTCCATCGAGTGGGGTCGCAGCGCCTCGGCGAAACGGCGTACCCAGTCCTTGTTGGCCACGCATTCGTCGCGTGTGGGGAGGGTGGGGCTGATCGCGGTCGAGAAGTCCGCGTCGCGGTAGGCGAACGCGGTTGACTCGGGTGCGACCCGGTGGCAGGCGCCGTCGATGGGGAACACGACGGTCGAGCTCTGGATGGAAGGGGATTCGGCGCCGTACTCGACGTACGCGTCGATGGCCCCGTCCGGCAGCCCCTTGCTGAACGTGCCTTTCCAGTAGTGGAAGAGCCCTGCGGGGAGCAGCTCGTCGAAGAGGGTGTTGATCACCGGGTACGGCATGCGCCCGACGTGCTGCCCGAGAACCGGGCCGAGGCCGGCGAGGCGGGCGCGTATCTCGTCGTCCTGCGCCTCGGGCCCGGCCCAGCAGGCGACGACACCGCACAGCGGCCGCCCGTGCCATCGCTCGGGCAGGAACGGGAGCGGCGGGCCGAGCCCGACGACCAGCAGTGCTCCGAGCCGCTCGTCGGACTCGGCGACCAGTTCCCGGTACCGCCGCAGTACGTCGACGTCGAGCGGGTAGAACGTCGGGCCGCCCAGGATGTCGGCCACGGGGTGCAGCCGGTAGGCGAAGGACGTGACGACGCCGAAGTTGCCTCCGCCTCCCCGCAGGGCCCAGAAGAGGTCCGCGTTCTCGTCGTCCGGATCCCCGGTACAGGTCAGGAAGGATCCGTCGGCCACGACCACGTCGGCCGCGACGAGGTTGTCGCAGACCAGCCCGCAGCTCCTGGCCAGGTGGCCCATGCCGCCGCCGGTGGTGAGCCCGCCGATGCCGGTGCTGGAGACCACTCCCCCGGTGGTGGCCAGGCCGAAGGCGTGCGTGGCGTGGTTGACGTCCGCCCAGGTGCAGCCTCCCTCCGCCCACGCGGTGCGCGCGGTGGGGGCGACCCGGACTCCGCGCATCCCCGAGAGGTCCAGGACGACCCCGTCGTCGCAGGTGCCGTAGCCGGACACGCTGTGGGCGCCGCCCCGTACCGCCAGGGCCAGGTCCTGCTCCCGGGCCAGGTTCACCGTGGCGATGACGTCGCCCGCGTCGGCGGCCCTGACGACGACGGCGGGTCTCTTGTCGATCATCGCGTTGTAGACCGTGCGGGCCTCGTCGTAGCCGGGTTCGCCGGGCTGGACGATGTCGCCGTGCACGGCCTCCCTCAGCCGCTCGGCTGCTGCGCCGTCCCAAGTTCGTGCCAAGGTGGTCATGACCACCACCGCTCTCCTGTCCTCGGCTGTACGGGTTCAGCTCCGTACTTCCGTTGTAGTCCGGAAGCGCATCGCGTTCATCGTCCGAACTGCCCATCCGGTCGGCGTGCGGATGGGCGGAACGGCCTATGCGCGGGGTGCGACCAGGCCGTGTGTGTACGCGTACGCGGTGGCGGCGGCCCGCGAGGACACGTCGATCTTGGCGAAGATGTTGTTGAGGTGCCGGGCGACGGTGTGCTCGCTGATGGTGAGCTCGGCGGCGACGGCCCGGTTGGTCCGCCCGCCTGCGACCAGCCGGAGCACCTCGACCTCCCGCCCGGTGAGCTCGCCGGGGAGCCGGAGCAGGGCCGCCGCCCTGCGTGCGTCGGGTACCGCCCCCAGCGCCTCGAAGGCCGCATGGGCGGCACGCAGCTCGAGACGCGCGCTCTCGTCGTCCCCCGCCGCCCGGTCGGCGGCGGCCAGGGTCATCCGGGTCTGCGCGGCCTCGTACGGGACCCCCAGGTCGAGCCAGAGCGCCAGCGCCCGGTGCAGCAGCGGAAACGCGCGCCGAAGGTCGTGGTCGGCGAAGGCGACGGCGCCGCCCGCCCACGCCGCGGTCGCGTGCGGCCACGTGCGATCGGACTCCCGCCGCAGCTGCCACTCTCGCGCGACGGCCGCCAGCTCGTCCGCCACCGCGCGGGCCTCGTCGAGCCGGCCGAGGGCGA
Organism: Streptomyces sp. NPDC059499; assembly: GCF_042749285.1. Classification (NCBI taxonomy): domain Bacteria; kingdom Bacillati; phylum Actinomycetota; class Actinomycetes; order Kitasatosporales; family Streptomycetaceae; genus Streptomyces; species Streptomyces sp. NPDC059499. The sequence continues at coordinate 23,005 of NZ_JBHYTT010000011.1, read as the reverse complement.
GGAGGATCTCGACCTGGGCCGCGAACAGCCGGCCGCGGTGCCGGCCTCCGTCTGCGGCGATCGCGACCCGCAGCGCGGCTTCCGAGGCGTCGGACCTGCCCTGGGCGAGGAGGAGCAGGGCGAGGCCCGGCTGCGGGTCACGGCCGAGTTCGCGTGCACGGGCGTACGAGCGCTCGGCGGCAGCCGTGTCACCGCGCCTGCGCTGGATCTCACCCTCGAGATACACCGCCTCGGCGGCCGCCTGCGCCTCGTACGGCAACAGCTCCTTGCAGGTCAGGGCCGCCTCGACGGCGGCCTGCGACCAGGAGCCGCGCAGCTCGAGCACCTCCACCCGGTGCACCCGGCACAGACCGCGGAAGTTGTTCTCCTCGGGCATCGCGGCGCACCAGGCCATGGCCGCCTCGGTCCATTCGACGGCCCGGTCGAGTTCTGCGCAGGCCATGCACTGCTGGAGGCCGAGACAGAAGATCCATCCGGTGAAGAAGGCGCTGAGCTCGCCCGCCGCTACCGCGCACATCGCGTCGTCGAGCCGGTCGATCCCCTCGGCGACCCGCCCCTCGGCCAGCAGCACACCCGCTTCGGCCTCGGTGCTCAGGGCCAGGAGGTCCGCACTGCCGCAGCGCTGCGCGATGCCGGCCATCCGGCGGGCATGGTCCATGGCTTCACCGAAGGCACCGCGGTTCTGCGCCTCCTCGGAATCGGCCCACGCCAGGTAGCACTGCTCGACGCACTCGGGCTCACCCCCGAGCCGCTGCCGCGCACGGTGCAGCCAGCCGGCGGCCGCGGCATTCCGCCCGGCCTGCCGGTGCTCGTAGAAGAGCATCCACGCACAGTGACCGGCCTGCCGGGGCTCGCCCCCGTCCACGTAGGCGGAGTACGCCTTCGTCCGCACCGCCACGGACTCGTCGACGCGGCTGGTCCACCAGGCTGCGTCGGCGAGAGCGACGAGATCGTCGGCGTCGAGGAGGTCCGGGTCGATGCCGTGCATCACCTGGTAGGCATCGCCCCACGCCTCGCGGGAGACGGCCTCCCTGGCCCGTTCGAGAGCCTGACGGCTCTCCGGCCCCGCCGAGGTCTGCCGGGGGTAGCTGATCCGCTCGGTCATGGGCAGTTCCCTTCGCGCTCGCCGCGAGCCCGTCCGCCCTCCCTACCAGGATAGAAGCGAAGAACCGGGTCGCGCCGGACGGCGCGTCCGCCCCGGGTGCGATGCCGAAGAGATCATGGGCGAACTCGCCGATCATGACCGGGTGATGGCCTCTCCCGATCCCTCGGGGCCTTCCGGCTGCGCCGGGTTGTCGGTGGTGACTGCTTCCATGACGCCATGAGCACCGTGCACGAGATCGCCGCCCTCCTTCCCGACCCCGCCGAACTCCGCGCCCACCTGCGTGCGTTGGCTGTCCTGGAGGCCAGGATCTGCGACGATCCACAGTTCTGTTACTACACCTTCAGCACCACCTGGGGCCCCGGCGAAGAGGCAGCCTTGATGGACAACGGCTCGGGGGACGATTTCTCGGTCCTCTTCACCCCGGCCGGCACGCTCATACGCGGGTTCGCCCACGAGTCGAGGATGAGCCCGTACGGGGCGGGCGACGAGCAGGTCTGGCCCGGTGTCATCGACGACGTACCCGCCGCGCTGCGCACGCTCCTGGACGAACCGGCCTTCCGGGACGACGACATCGACGCCCCTCACGTCACCGCCTGCCTGTGGCGGGAGACCGACGACACGACGTGGCGCACGGGCTCGTCCATCGCCTTCCCGCCCGGCAGCGAGGACCCTGACGGCTCCGGCTTCCTCTTCCATCTCCTCGCCGACCGCTCCCCCGAAGCCGTCCGGGCCCACTTCGAGGACTGCTACGAGCGCCCCGTCCCTCTCGACGCCGTCCGTCACGTCCTGGCCGGACATCCGCTCACCCCCGCGATCGCCTCAGCCCTCAACCCGGCCGCCCTCTCGGACGACGCCTTGCTCGAAAGGATCGCCGCGCATCCCGAGACCGCCTCCTACCTGGCCTGCGACGGAGAGTTCGACCTCGCCCGCACCGACCCGATCGAGTCGATCGCCCTGCCCAACGGCCTCCCGGTCGAGCCCGTCGCCGGCTGCAACGCGGGCGGCACCCACTACCTCTGCGGCCCGGCCGACCCCGGCGGCCCCCGCCCCGTCCTCTACACCGACTCCGAGGGCCGGGCCACCCTGATCGGCGAGTCCCTCGCTGAGGCCCTGACCCTCGCTGTCGTCCTCCCGTCCTGGCACGACGCCCTGGCCGGCTTTCGGCCCCCGGCCCTGGGCTCCGATTACCTCGACGACCACCCGGACCACCCCGCGGCCTGCGAACGCCTCCTGGCCGCCCTGGGACTCCCCCCGGCGACGGAACAGGACGTACTCGACCGCCTCGTCACCACAGCCGCCCGCACCGTCCCGGACGGCTTCCTCCCCTACGTTCCCGATGAGGAGGACTCCCCCTTCGAGCCGATGCTCGAACTGCCGGCCGACCGCTCCAGGTAACGGTGCGTCAGGACATCCGGCACCCATCCCGCAGTGGAACGGCGCGGAAAACGGCAAGGGGTCGGCTCCCGGAGGAGCCGACCCCTTGCCACCTGCGAACCTGCCGGAACGCCCTGGCCCAGTGACGGACCGATCAGACGTTGAAGCGGAACTCCACCACGTCGCCGTCCTGCATGACGTAGTCCTTGCCCTCCATGCGGGCCTTGCCCTTGGCGCGGGCCTCGGCGACCGAGCCCGTCTCGACCAGGTCGTCGAAGGAGATGATCTCCGCCTTGATGAAGCCCTTCTGGAAGTCGGTGTGGATCACACCGGCCGCCTCGGGAGCCGTGGCGCCCTTCTTGATCGTCCAGGCGCGGGTCTCCTTCGGGCCTGCCGTGAGGTAGGTCTGCAGACCCAGCGTGTCGAAGCCGACGCGGCCGAGGGTCGCCAGGCCGGGCTCTTCCTGGCCCATGGACTGGAGCAGCTCGAGGGCCTCGTCGTCGTCGAGCTCGATCAGCTCGGACTCGATCTTGGCGTTGAGGAAGATGGCCTCGGCCGGGGCGACGAGGGCGCGCTGCTCGTTCTTGAAGTCCTCGTCGACCAGCTCGTCCTCGTCGACGTTGAAGACGTACAGGAACGGCTTCGTCGTGAGCAGGTGCAGCTCGTGCAGGAGCTGCCCCTTCTCCGTGGCCGCGGTGATGCCCACGGAGAAGAGTGTGTCGCCCGCCTCGAGGATCTTCTGGGCCTCCTCGACCGCGGCGAGGACGGCGACCTTCTCCTTCTGGAGGCGGGCCTCCTTCGTCAGGCGCGGGACGGCCTTCTCGACGGACTGGAGGTCGGCCAGGATCAGCTCGGTGTTGATCGTCTCGATGTCGTCCTTGGGCGAGACCTTGCCGTCGACGTGGACGACGTTCTCGTCCTTGAAGGCACGGATGACCTGGCAGATGGCATCGGACTCGCGGATGTTCGCGAGGAACTTGTTGCCCAGGCCCTCACCCTCGCTCGCGCCGCGCACGATGCCCGCGATGTCGACGAAGTCGACGGTGGCGGGGAGCAGCTTCTGCGAGCCGAAGATCTCGGCGAGCGTGTGCAGGCGCGGGTCGGGGACGCCCACGACTCCGACGTTCGGCTCGATGGTGGCGAACGGGTAGTTGGCCGCCAGCACGTCGTTCTTGGTCAGGGCGTTGAACAGGGTCGACTTGCCGACATTCGGCAGGCCGACGATTCCGATCGTGAGCGACACTTTGGCGACTTCCTGAGGTGAGGACGATGAGTGAGCTGAGGGGCTGTGGAGGGCGGGCCCGGTGTGGACCGATTCTCCAGTTTACGGGCGGGGCGGGGCGGCCGGTCACGGGTCCGGGGCGGGGCGGGTGTGCGGCCGGACGGGGCAGGTTTCGGCCGAGCGGTATCGAACGCAGGGCCAAGGTCGGCCAAAGCGCGTGTCCAACGCCCGAAAGGACCCGCGCCGCGACCTAGGTTGTCCAGGTGGAGCAGCACAGGACACGTACCCCGCAGCGCAGGCAGCCCCAGCAGGCCCCGCTGTCCCCGCCGGGCGGCCTCGGCGAGGCCGCGGCCTATCCGGTACCGGCAGGCGTGGGAGTGGCGGTCGCACCGGGGCCTGCGCCCAGGTCCCGCACCGTCGCACCCGTGGTGCTCGCGCTGCGCAGGTTCCCCAACCCCCGGCTGACCGGCATCGGCGCCGGGCTCTTCGCGGCCCTGGTCATGTTCCTGCTGGCCTGCCTGGACCGGTTGCTCCTCGGCAGTTCGGAGGTCGTGTACGGGGTGCTGTTCCTGCCCGTCAGCGCGCTGACGGCGCTCTGGGTGCGCCCCGCCGACCTGGTCACGGCGCCGATCAGTGTGCCCATCGCCTTCGCCGTCGGTGTGATCCCGGTCGCGGGGGGCACGGGCGGTTTCGGCGGGCAGACGATGGCCGTCGTCACGGCGCTCGCCGTCCATGCGGGCTGGCTGTACGGGGGCACGCTCGTCGCCGGGATCATCGCGACCGTTCGCAAGGTCCGGCACATGCGGGAGCGGCAGCGGCACCTGGCCAGGTCCGGTCAGGGTGCGCGCCGCCCCCGTCCGTAGCCCTGGTCAGTTCCCCGCGGCCGCCATGGCCGCGCCCACGATGCCCGCGTTGTTCTGCAGCTCGGCCGGAACCACCTCGGCCCGTACGTGTTCGATGAGGGGGAGGAACTTCTCCGCCTTGCGGCTGACTCCCCCGCCGATGATGAAGAGTTCGGGCGAGAACAGCATCTCCACGTGGACCAGGTACTTCTGCACCCGGTGCGCCCAGTGGTGCCAGCTCAGGTCCTCGTCCTCCTTGGCCTTCGTGGAGGCGCGCTTCTCCGCGTCGTGCCCGTGCAGTTCCAGGTGGCCGAGCTCGGTGTTGGGGACCAGCTGTCCGCCGGTGAAGAGGGCGCTGCCGATCCCCGTGCCCAGGGTCAGCATGATCACGGTGCCCTTGCGGCCGCGACCCGCTCCGAACGTCATCTCGGCGATTCCGGCCGCGTCGGCGTCGTTGAGGATCGTGACCGGCTGCCCGATGCGGCCGCTGAGCAGCGCACGGGCGTCCGTGTCGATCCAGTCCTTGTCCACGTTGGCCGCGGTACGGGTGATGCCGCCCGTGACCACCCCGGGGAACGTGATGCCGACCGGGCCCTGCCAGTCGAAGTGGCCGACAACCTCGGCCACACCGTCGGCCACGCTCGCGGGCGTGGCCGGATGCGGTGTCAGTACTTTGTGGCGCTCCTGCGCCAGCTCTCCGCGGTCCAGGTCCACGGGCGCACCCTTGATCCCTGACCCACCGATGTCCACACCGAAGATCTCCATGGAATCCACGGTACGGGCAGGTGGCACGGATCACTTCCCGGGGAGGGGATCCGTGCCACGCGGGGTGCGTTCCCCCTACTCGGCGGAGAGTGCGGCCGCCTCGGCGCGCAGGTCCCTGCGGAGCTCCTTGGGCAGCGAGAAGATGATCGACTCGTCCGCGGTCTTCACCGTCTCCACGTCGCCGTAACCCCGCTCGGCCAGCCACTCCAGCACCCCGTCGACCAGGACGTCGGGGACCGAGGCACCCGAGGTGAGGCCGACCGTGCTGACGCCCTCCAGCCAGCTCTCGTCGATCTCGTCGGCGAAGTCCACCAGGTGTGCGGCGGGCGCGCCGGCGTCCAGGGCGACCTCGACCATGCGGATGGAGTTCGACGAGTTCTTGGAGCCGACGACGATGACCAGCTCGGCGTCCTCGGCCAGCTTCTTCACCGCGATCTGGCGGTTCTGCGTGGCGTAGCAGATGTCGTCGCTGGGCGGGGAGATCAGCTTCGGGAACTTCGCCTTGAGCGCGTCCACCGTCTCCATCGTCTCGTCGACGGAGAGCGTGGTCTGGGAGAGCCAGACGACCTTCGACTCGTCGCGTACGGAGACGCCCGCGACGTCCTCGGGGCCGTCGACCAGCGTGATGTGGTCGGGGGCCTCACCGCTCGTGCCGATGACTTCCTCGTGGCCCTCGTGGCCGATCAGGAGGATGTCGTAGTCCTCCTTGGCGAAGCGGACGGCTTCCTTGTGGACCTTGGTGACGAGCGGGCAGGTCGCGTCGATGGTGGCGAGCTTGCGCTCGGCGGCCTCCGCGTGGACGGTCGGCGCGACTCCGTGGGCGGAGAACATCACGATGGAGCCCTCGGGGACCTCCGCGGTGACGTCGACGAAGATCGCGCCCTTCTTCTCCAGGGTCTGTACGACGTACTTGTTGTGCACGATCTCGTGCCGGACGTAGATCGGGGCCCCGTACTGCTCCAGGGCCTTCTCGACGGCGATCACGGCACGGTCCACGCCCGCGCAGTAGCCACGGGGCGCGGCGAGAAGGACACGGCGGGCAGGAGTAGCAGTCATGCGTCCCATCGTAAGGCCGTACCGAACAGGCGCGGGCTCGGCGGGGTCGGGAGACTGAAGCCCTGTGCGGCGGGCAGGCGAGCGACGGAGGACTCATGGCGGGCAGCAGCGCGGACGGCGGAAGGCTGCGACGCACGCTCGGCTTCCGGGACCTGGTGGTCTACGGGCTGCTTTTCATCGCCCCGATGGCGCCGGTCGGCGTGTTCGGCACGCTCGACGCGAAGTCCGACGGCGCCGTCGCTCTGGTCTATGTCGTGGCGACTGTCGTGATGGCCTTCACCGCCTTCAGTTACGCCCAGATGGTGCGCGTGGCACCACTGGCGGGTTCGGTCTTCGCGTACGCCCGCAAGGGGCTCGGGGAGGGGCCGGGTTTCATCGCGGGCTGGATGGCGATGCTCGACTACCTGCTCATTCCGGCGGTCGCCTACCTCTTCTCCGGGATCGCGATGAACGCGCTGGTCCCGGAGGTGTCGCGGTGGGTGTGGACGGCGATCGCGGTGGCCGTGACCACGCTGCTCAACCTGTGGGGCGTGCGGGCGGCCGCCCGGGTGGGCTTCGCGGTGCTCACCATGGAAATCGTGGTGCTGCTGGTGTTCGTGGTGTCCGCGGTGGTGGTCCTCGCCAGGGACGGGGCACAGCGCGGCTGGCTGACCCCGTTCACCGGGGACTCCGGTTTCTCGATGACGGCGGTGCTGGGGGCGGTGTCCGTCGCGGTGCTCTCGTATCTGGGCTTCGACGCGATCGCCTCGTTCGCGGAGGAGGTGACGGGGGGTTCGGCGAAGGTGGCGCGGGCCGTGCTGTTCTGTCTCGTCCTCGCCGGGGTGCTGTTCGTGGTCCAGTCGTACCTGGCGGCGCTGCTGCAGCCGGTGACCTCGGCGGAACTGGCGGCGGACCCGGTGATGCAGGGGTCGGCGTTCTACGACGCGGTGGACGCCTCGGTCGGGACGTGGCTGCACGATCTGGTGGCCGTGAGCAAGGCCGTCGGGGCGGCCTTCGCGGCGCTGGCCGGGCAGGCCGCGGCCGGCCGGCTGGTGTTCGCCATGGCCCGGGAGCACCGGCTGCCGTCGTTCCTCGCCCGGGTCGACGGCGGGTCCGGGGTACCGCGCGTCGCGATCGGGGGCGCCGCGGTCGTGACGCTGGTGGCGGCGGTGTGGGCGGCCCGGCGCGACGACGGGCTCGACCATCTGGTGTCGGTCGTGAACGTGGGCGCCCTCACGGCGTTCGTACTGCTGCACGCGTCGGTGGTGGGCTGGTTCGCGGTACGCCGGATGGAGGGCCCGCCGAACTGGTGGCGCCACGTGCTGCTGCCGGTGGTGGGCGCCGGTGTCCTGATCGCGGTCATCCTCGAGGCGACGACGAGCGCCCAGCTGGTGGGGCTGTGCTGGCTGGGCATCGGCCTGGTGGTGCTCGGGGCCCAGTGGGGGCGGCAGGCGGCCTGAGGAACGCGGTGGGGCGGGCGGCGCCCCCGGGGGCCGGGAGCCTGGCCGGGTTCCCCCGTCGATGTCCGTCCCGGCCGATACGCTCGCCGCATGGCTCTCACTACGTCCCCGGAAGCTCCGCTGCCCGTCGGCGACGTGTCACGGCTCATCGGGGGGTGGATCGACCGGCTCGGCGCGGTCTGGGTCGAGGGGCAGATCACCCAGCTGTCGCGGCGGCCGGGCGCCGGCGTCGTCTTTCTGACACTGCGTGACCCGTCGCACGACATCTCGGTGAGCGTGACGTGCTTCCGCCAGGTGTTCGACCGGATCGCCGACGTGGTGACGGAGGGCGCGCGGGTCGTCGTCCTGGCCAAGCCCGAGTGGTACGCGCCGCGCGGGCAGCTGTCCCTGCGGGCCACGGAGATACGGCCGGTGGGCATCGGCGAGCTGCTGGTCCGGCTGGAGCAGCTGAAGAAGTCGCTGGCCGCCGAGGGCCTGTTCGCACCGGACCGCAAGAAGCCCCTGCCGTTCCTGCCGCAGCTGATCGGCCTGGTCTGCGGGAGGGCGTCGGCGGCCGAGCGCGATGTCCTGGAGAACGCGCGGCGCCGCTGGCCCGCGGTGCGCTTCGAGGTACGCAACACCGCCGTTCAGGGAGTGCACGCGGTGAACCAGGTCGTCCAGGCGGTGAGGGAGCTCGACGAGCTGGCCGAGGTCGACGTGATCGTCGTCGCGCGCGGCGGCGGCAGCGTGGAGGACCTCCTGCCGTTCTCCGACGAGCAGCTCATCCGCGCGGTGGCCGCGTGCCGTACGCCGGTGGTGTCGGCCATCGGACACGAGCCGGACTCCCCCCTGCTCGATCTGGTCGCGGACCTGCGGGCGTCGACGCCGACCGACGCGGCCAAGAAGGTCGTCCCCGACGTGGGCGAGGAGCTCGACCGGGTGCAGCAGCTCCGGGACCGGGCGCTGCGGACCGTACGGGGACTGCTCGACCGGGAGGAGCGAGGGCTGGCGCACGCGCTGGGCCGGTCCGCCATGGAGCGCCCGCAGCGGATGGTGGACGAGCGGGCGGCGGAGATCGACGCGCTGGCCGGGCGGAGCCGCCGGGTACTGGGCCATCTGCTGGACCGGGCCGACTCGGAGCTCGCGCACACCCGCGCGCGGGTGGTCGCGCTGTCACCCGCGGCGACGCTGGAGCGGGGGTACGCGGTGCTGCAGCGGCCGGACGGGCATGTGGTGCGCTCCCCGGCGGACGCCGGGGAGCCGGGCGGGGAGCTGCGGGCCCGGGTGTCGGAGGGCGAGTTCACGGTGCGGGTGGCCGAGTGACGCGCCGGAGGCCGGGGGCGGGCCGGTGGCCGGGCCCTTGATGTCACAGCTCACGAATAGGGTGAACGCATGACGGACGACGGGACGACGACTGCGGCCGCGGCCACCGGCACGCTCGGTTACGAGCAGGCACGGGACGAGCTGATCGAGGTCGTGCGCCGCCTGGAGGCGGGCGGCACGACGCTGGAGGAGTCGCTGGCCCTGTGGGAGCGCGGCGAGGAGCTGGCGAAGGTGTGCCGGCGCTGGCTGGAGGGCGCGCGCGCCCGGCTGGACGCGGCGCTGGCCGGCCCGGAGGAGCCCGCGCAGGGCGAGCGCACGGACTGATTCCGACGGCGGCGCCGGATCCGCCCGAACGGGGCGGTGCACTGTGCGGTCGATCACCCTGGGACCGATTTAGTTGAACGTTAATCAATATCTCGGTTACGGTGATCACATCGCTTTGCGCGACCCACGTGACATGCGTGATCCACACGCCCGCGCGACCGCGTGCCGGCGTGATCCCCATGAGCACGTGACCCCGTAGCCGCCTTCGGAAGGTAACCCCCCAGATGTCCCTCGTCCTTGACCCCGCCGCCCAGGACCTCCTCTTCCGCGAGGCCCGCACCGCCAACACGTTCACCGACGAGCCGGTGACCGAGGAGCAGGTCCAGGCGATCTACGACCTGGTCAAGTACGGCCCCACCGCCTTCAACCAGTCGCCGCTGCGCGTCATCCTGGTCCGCTCGGCGGAGGGCCGCGAGCGGCTCGTCCAGCACATGGCCGAGGGCAACCGGCCGAAGACCGCCGCCGCGCCGCTGGTGGCGATCCTCGTCGCGGACAACGAGTTCCACGAGGAGCTCCCGGCGCTCCTGCCGCACTTCCCGCAGGCCAAGGACGTGTTCTTCTCCGAGCGTCCGGTCCGTGAGAAGTCCGCCGCGCTCAACTCCGCGCTGCAGGCCGCCTACTTCATCGTGGGCGTCCGCGCCGCCGGGCTGGCCGCCGGCCCGATGACCGGCTACGACGCCGCGGGCATCGAGAAGGAGTTCCTCGACGCCGACCACCAGGTGCTCATGGTCGTCAACATCGGCAAGCCGGGCGAGGAGGCCTCGCTCCCGCGGCTGCCGCGCCTGTCCTACGACGAGGTCGTCACGACCGTCTGAGTCCCGGGAAACACCGAAGACCCCCGCAGCGCTCGGCGCCGCGGGGGTCTTCGACGTAGGGAGGAACGCGGTTCAGGGAGCCGTCTTCAGCGCAGCCGCCATCTCCGTCAGCCGCTCCGTCGAGGCCGAGCCCGTGACCACGGTCGTCACGCCCTCGGCGTGCAGCACGAGGGCGTCGTACTTCGGGCCCTCCCACTGCTGCCACGCCTCACCGGCCACCTCGCGGGTACGCCCGGTGTTCCTGGCGTCCTGGCTGACCTCGGGGACGTACTTCTTCGCCGGGGACGTGGACTGCTCCACCGCGACGTACTTGCCGTCCGGGTCGAGGAAGCCCAGGTGCCAGCCGGCGCCCGCCTGCCCCTCGTACGAGACGGAGGTCGGCTTCCACTCCTTCGACAGCCCGGCCGGGGCGGCCACCGGATACGGTGCCGCGCGCCTGGCCGTCGCGAGCTCGACCCGGTAGTCCACGGCGCGGACCGGATCGGCCTTGTCGTCGTGCGGGACGAAGATGTAGATGACGCCCGCCAGTGCGGTGATGACCATCATCGACAGGAACATGTCCCGGACGGTCTGCTTGCCTCGCTTGCTTGCCACGGACTCAATGGTGGCATGGGCTTCCGGACACCCGGCCACGGGGCTTCCGCTCATACGTGACCCGCCCTGCTCATTTTATCGACCTACCGATAGAGTCACAGCACCCTCTTTTCCGGTCGTCGTCGTACAGAAAGGTGCGCTCCGATGTCCGAGCATCATCTGCCGTCCCAGCTCGAGGTCTCTCCGGAGGCCCCCGACCGCAACCTGGCCCTGGAGCTGGTCCGGGTCACCGAGGCCGCCGCCATGGCCGCCGGGCGCTGGGTCGGCCGCGGCGACAAGATCGGCGCCGACGGCGCCGCCGTGAAGGCCATGCGAACCCTCGTCTCCACCGTGTCGATGAACGGCATCGTCGTCATCGGTGAGGGCGAGAAGGACGAGGCCCCCATGCTGTTCAACGGCGAGCGGGTCGGCGACGGCACCGGCGCCGAGGTCGACATCGCCGTCGACCCGATCGACGGGACCACGCTCAACGCCAAGGGCATGCCGAACGCGATCGCCGTGCTGGCGGCCGCCGACCGCGGTGCGATGTTCGACCCGTCCGCCGTCTTCTACATGGACAAGCTGGTGACCGGCCCCGAGGCGGCCGACTTCGTGGACATCAACGCGCCGGTGTCGGTGAACATCCGACGCGTCGCGAAGGCCAAGAACTCCACTCCGGAGGACGTCACCGTCGTCATCCTGGACCGCCCCCGGCACGAGGGCATCGTCAAGGAGATCCGGGAGACGGGCGCCCGGATCAAGTTCATCTCCGACGGCGACGTGGCCGGCTCCATCATGGCCGCCCGCGAGGGGACCGGCGTCGACCTGCTCATGGGCATCGGCGGAACGCCCGAAGGCATCATCTCGGCCTGCGCCATAAAGTGCCTCGGCGGTGTCATCCAGGGCAAGCTCTGGCCCAAGGACGAGGCCGAGCGTCAGCGTGCGCTGGACGCCGGGCACGATCTGGACCGGGTGCTGTCGACGGACGACCTCGTCAGCGGGGACAACGTGTTCTTCGTCGCCACCGGGATCACCGACGGTGAGCTGCTGCGCGGTGTGCGGTACCGCGCGGAGACGGCGACCACGGAGTCCCTGGTGATGCGCTCCAAGTCGGGCACGATCCGGAAGATCGACTCGACGCACCGGCTCTCGAAGCTGCGCGCCTACAGCGCCATCGACTTCGACCGCGCCAAGTAGAACCTGCGAACAGGGGTGAGGGGGCTGCCCACCGGCAGCCCCCTCACCCCTGTTCGCGGTGCTCAGCCGGCTGCGAGGTGTTCCGTGGGGGCCGCCGTCTTCAGCTCGATGTCGCGCCTGCGCCGCCGGGCGAGCACCACGCGGCGTTCGGCGGCCGTGAGGCCGCCCCACACCCCGTAGGGCTCGGGCTGTATGAGCGCGTGTTCGCGGCAGTCCACCATCACCGGGCACCGCGCGCAGACCTGTTTCGCAGCCTCCTCGCGTGACAGCCGGGCAGCAGTCGGCTCCTTCGACGGGGCGAAGAACAGCCCGGCTTCGTCCCGGCGGCACACCGCCTCCGCATGCCAGGGGCCTGCCTGGTCCTCCCGCGCAGGACTGCGCTGGGACGGCACGGCGGCGACCTGCAGGGGCTGATGCGGCAGTTGCAGCACGGTCCACTCCTGACGACGGCTTCGCGAGCGAGAGACGATGCAGCACTCCCTACCCGCTGTACGCACGCCTATGCACTGAGTGGCCTCGACTTCGAGCCCACCCAATTCCGCTCGACCGCTTTTTGGCCGGAATTCGAGCCGTACCGGCCACCCTGTATCAGTGGCCGAGGTGTTTGCGCAGCTGGTCGTGGAGGTTGGCAATGAGCTTGCCACGCTTGGGCTTTGCCTCGACGCTCCCGAAGACGGAATAGCCGTTGACTACGACCACCGGGGCTTCCGGGTCTGTCGATTCCAGTGTGTCGACTTCGAAATTGCCGAAAATGCCTGTTCCGCTACCGCGCAGCGAGATGTTCTCGGGCACCCTGATCTCGACACTGCCGAAGATGGACGTCGCATTGATCACGGTCAGACGCTGGCCGAAAAGGGCCTCGGTCAGATCGATCTCGACGCTGCCGAAGAGCGAGAAGGCGTTCGTACGGCCGCCGACGCGCCAACGGCCCTTCCGGGTGGAGCTGCTGAAGACCGCCACGAGGTTCTCGGCGGGCCCGGTCGGCCCCTCCGGGCCGTACCCGTACGGAGAGGTGGCCGGCCGGCCGGTGACCCCGCTCGCGGGCAGGTCCCGGACCAGCGGTGCGAGTTCGCCCACGGTCTTGGCCCGGTAGACCAGGTCGACCCGCTCGGCGTGCTCCTCGGCGGTGAGCCGCCCCTCGGCCATGGCCTCCCGAAGGATGTCCGCGATCCGGTCGCGGTCCGCGTCGGATGCACGGATACCGGCAGGCGCGGGACCGGCCGGAGCTACGGGCTGCTGGGGCTGCTTCTCGAGGTCCACCGGCCCAGCGTACCCAAACGCGATAGATCGCGACCAGTACCCCTGCGGCACTTCCGCGGGATCCGGCCCCGTTCGGCCCCGGTGCGGCGACGGATCGAGCCACCGGCCGGTCATGATCCGGACGAAAGGCCCGGGCCGGATCCGGGTGAGCCCTACCTCACAGGCCCGCCGCCCGCGCGGGGTCCTACCCTGGTGGATGCGCTGCCCAAGGGAGGACGGCGCTGTCGCCGAGTGAGGAATGGCCGTAATGCCAGAGTTTGCGTACTCCGATCTGCTCCCACTGGGAGAGGACACCACGCCGTACCGGCTGGTGACCGCCGAGGGCGTCTCGACCTTCGAGGCCGACGGCCGTACGTTCCTCAAGGTGGCTCCGGAGGCCCTGCGCACCCTCGCCGCCGAGGCCATGCACGACATCTCGCACTACCTGCGGCCCGCCCACCTGGCGCAGCTGCGGCGCATCGTGGACGACCCCGAGGCGTCGTCGAACGACAAGTTCGTCGCCCTCGACCTCCTGAAGAACGCGAACATCGCCGCCGCGGGTGTCCTGCCCATGTGCCAGGACACCGGTACGGCGATCGTCATGGGCAAGCGCGGACAGAACGTGCTGACCGAGGGCGGTGACGAGGAGGCCCTGTCGCACGGCATCTTCGACGCGTACACCGAGCTCAACCTGCGCTACTCGCAGATGGCCCCGCTGACCATGTGGGACGAGAAGAACACCGGCTCGAACCTCCCGGCCCAGATCGAGCTGTACGCGACCGACGGCGGCGCGTACAAGTTCCTCTTCATGGCCAAGGGCGGCGGCTCGGCCAACAAGTCGTTCCTCTTCCAGGAGACCAAGGCGGTCCTCAACGAGACCTCCATGATGAAGTTCCTGGAGGAGAAGATCCGCTCCCTGGGGACGGCCGCCTGCCCGCCGTACCACCTGGCGATCGTCGTCGGCGGTACGTCGGCGGAGTTCGCGCTCAAGACCGCGAAGTACGCCTCCGCGCACTACCTGGACGAGCTGCCCGCCGAGGGCTCCCCGACCGGCCACGGCTTCCGGGACAAGGAGCTGGAGGAGAAGGTCTTCGAGCTGACGCAGAAGATCGGCATCGGCGCCCAGTTCGGCGGAAAGTACTTCTGCCACGACGTGCGCGTGGTCCGCCTCCCCCGGCACGGTGCCTCGCTGCCCGTCGCCATCGCCGTGTCCTGCTCGGCCGACCGCCAGGCCACCGCGAAGATCACCGCCGAGGGCGTCTTCCTCGAGCAGCTGGAGAAGGACCCGGCGCGCTTCCTCCCGGACACCACCGACGAGCACCTCGACGAGGCGGGTGACGTCGTACGCATCGACCTCAACCGGCCGATGGACGACATCCTCGCCGAGCTGACCAAGTACCCGGTCAAGACCCGGCTCTCGCTGACCGGCCCGCTGGTCGTGGCGCGCGACATCGCGCACGCCAAGATCAAGGAGCGGCTCGACGCGGGCGAGGAGATGCCCCAGTACCTCAAGGACCACCCGGTGTACTACGCGGGCCCGGCGAAGACGCCCGAGGGTTACGCGTCCGGTTCCTTCGGCCCCACGACGGCCGGCCGCATGGACAGCTATGTCGCGCAGTTCCAGGCGGCGGGCGGCTCCAAGGTGATGCTCGCCAAGGGCAACCGGTCCCGGCAGGTCACCGACGCGTGCGACGCCCACGGCGGCTTCTACCTCGGCTCGATCGGCGGCCCCGCGGCGCGTCTCGCGCAGGACTGCATCAAGAAGGTCGAGGTCGTCGAGTACGAGGAGCTCGGCATGGAGGCGGTCTGGCGCATCGAGGTGGAGGACTTCCCCGCGTTCGTCGTGGTCGACGACAAGGGCAACGACTTCTTCACCGAGCCCGCCCCGGCACCGACGTTCACCAGCATTCCCGTGCGCGGCCCCGGCCTCGGCTGACCGGCCGCACGCGTCCAGGGGCGTTCCCGGCACCGCCGGGGCGCCCCTGGGGCATTCCCGCTCAACCGGGTCGTGCTCTTTGTACGGCACTGTGCGGCAATCATTGGCGGTGGGCCCGAATGACCGCTCTTCACACGTGTGCAGATTGCCTGTGCGCGGGCGGTACGGGTGCTGCGGGCGGGGTGGCCGGGCGAGGATGAGCGGATGACTCCCGGCATCGGCACCACGGACAACACGGCTCGCCCGGAACGCCGTTATCGATTTCTTGTCGCGGGTTACGCCGTCTCCTCGTACGGCACTTTCCTGAATACCGTGGCACTCAATCTCTTCGTCTATGCGACGACGGGCCGGGCGCTCGCCATGGGGCTGTTCATGGCCGTGCGGCTGGCGTCGGGATTCGCCGCGGGACTGACGGCCGGCGGGCTGCTCGCACGTTTCACGGCGAAGAGCGTCATGCTGTGGACGAACGTCGCGCAGGCCGCGGTGATGCTGTCGCTGGTCCTCGCGCCCGAGGGGCTGCGGACGGGTGCGCTGGTCGCGGTCTGTGTCGTCGTCGGCGCCTGCGGGACGCTGTTCATGGTGGCGTTGCGCAGTTCCGTTCCGGAGATGGTGGCCCCGGACCGGCTCACCTGGGCGAACTCCCTCTCCATCACCGCGCGCTCGGTGGCGATGGTGGCGGGGTTCGCGTCCGCCGGTGTGGTGGTGTCGCTGGTGGGGTACACGGCGGCCTTCGTCATCGATACGGCGACCTTCGTGGTGTGTGCGGTGACGGTGGCTCTGCTGCCGGTCGCGGGCGGCGCGGCGGGCACGGACGCGAAGGCGGAGCCGGCCGGGGGCGCGAAGGCGGAGCCGCCGGGCCGGAGGCGGATGCCCGTCGCCCTCGCCGCGCTGGCCGCCGCGCCGGGCCTCGGACTGATGGTGGCGCTGCGCGGGGTGGACGCCTTCGGCTCCTCCTCCCACAACGCCGCGCTGCCCGTCCACTCCAGCGCACTGGACGCCTCGCACCCCGCGGTGTTCGTCAGCGCGTTCTGGTGCCTGTGGGCGGTCGGGAACATAGGCGCGCAGCAGGTGATCCAGCGCTTCGCCCGACGCACGGGCCGCGCGGTGGGTGCGCTGGGCTTCGGCTACGGGACGGTGGTGATGTCCGCGGCGTTCATCCTCGCGTTCGCCGGTCTGCCGCTCGCCGCGACGGCTGCCGTCGCCCTGGTCGCCGGGGCGGCGGACGGGCTGACGGAAGTCTCGTACACCTCGCACCTGCAGACGCTCTCCGCCCGGCTGCGCGGTCACGCGTTCGGGCTGTCCGCGACCTTCGAGAACCTCGGCTTCGGCGTCGGCATGATCATCGTGGCGGCCGCACTGGAGGGCTACAGCCCTCTGACCGTGGTCGCCTGGTCCCACGGGGCCGCCATCATGGTCGCGCTTGGGTTCCTGCTGCGGGTGTCCGCGCGGCAGGGCGGGGAGCAAGAGGTACGCCACCGGGTGAGGCCGCCGCGTCGCGGCGACCGGGACGGCGCCGGGACACCCCTGGGCTGACACACCGCGCACGGGAGCGGGGACGCCGCCGCGCCCTGCCGGTTCAAGGAGTTGCTCCAGGTATTTACTGACGGAGGACTCCGCCGGAATACCTGGAACGCGGCACGCGCTCGTCTCCATCAGGAGGTTGGAACACATGGACGGATCGACCGAGGACCCGCAGTACCGCATCGAGCACGACTCGATGGGAGAGGTGAGGGTCCCCGCGCACGCGAAGTGGCGGGCCCAGACGCAGCGCGCCGTGGAGAACTTCCCGGTGTCCGGGCAGCGGATCGAACGGGCCCACATCGAGGCACTGGCCCGGATCAAGGCCGCCGCGGCCAAGGTCAACGCGGAGCTGGGGGTACTGGATCCCGGGATCGCGCGGGCGATTCAGGAGGCCGCCGCCGAGGTCGTCACGGGGCGGTGGGACGAGCACTTCCCCGTCGACGTGTTCCAGACAGGTTCCGGCACGTCGTCCAACATGAACACCAACGAGGTCGTGGCGACGCTCGCCACGGAGCGGCTGGGGCGTGAGGTCCACCCCAACGACCACGTCAACGCCTCGCAGTCGTCGAACGACGTGTTCCCCTCCTCCATCCACATCGCCGCGACCGCCGCGGTGACCGCCGATCTGATCCCGGCCCTTGAGCATCTGGCGGTTTCCCTGGAGCGGAAATCAGCCGAATTCGCGGAGGTCGTGAAGTCGGGCCGTACGCATCTGATGGATGCCACACCCGTCACCCTGGGCCAGGAGTTCGGCGGGTACGCGGCGCAGATCCGTTACGGCGTCGAGCGGCTCCGGGCCTCGCTCCCCCGCCTCGCCGAGCTCCCGCTGGGCGGTACGGCGGTGGGCACCGGGATCAACACTCCGCCCGGCTTCTCGGCCGCCGTGATCGCGGAGGTCGCCAGGACCACCGGGCTGCCGCTCACCGAGGCGCGCAACCACTTCGAGGCGCAGGGGGCCCGGGACGGGCTCGTCGAGACGTCGGGCCAGCTCCGTACCGTCGCCGTCTCGCTCACCAAGATCTCCAACGATCTGCGCTGGATGGCGTCGGGTCCCCGCACCGGGCTCGCCGAGATCAATCTGCCCGATCTCCAGCCCGGTTCGTCGATCATGCCGGGCAAGGTCAATCCGGTGATCCCGGAGGCCGTGCTGATGGTCGCGGCCCAGGTCACGGGCAACGACGCCACGGTCGCGGCCGCCGGAGCAGCCGGCAACTTCGAGCTGAACGTGATGCTTCCGGTGATCGCCAGGAACCTGCTGGAGTCGGTGCGCCTGCTCGCGAACGCCTCCCGGCTGCTCGCCGACCGCACGGTCGACGGCATCACGGCCAACGTGGAGCGGGCCCGGCAGTACGCGGAGTCCTCGCCGTCGGTGGTGACCCCGCTGAACAAGTACATCGGCTACGAGGAGGCGGCGAAGGTCGCCAAGAAGTCCCTGGCCGAGGGCACCACGATCCGGGAGACCGTGCTGGCAGGGGGGTACGTGGAGCGCGGCGACCTGAGTGAGGAGCAGCTCGACGAGGCCCTGGACGTGTTGCGTATGACGAGGCCGTGACGCGTATCGCAGCGTGCGGGCGCCCGCATCCGTAAGATCTCTTCATGACAGCCACGGAAGCGGGTACGGGAGCAGGCACCGGCGCCGGTGCGGGAAACGGCACGTACTGGGCACCTGGGGACCAGATCCTCTGGCGCTACCGCGGTAACGGCGGCGGGAGCCCCGTGCACATCTGCCGGCCGGTCACCGTCGTCCAGGACACCGACGAACTGCTCGCCGTGTGGATGGCGCCCGGCACGGAATGCGTGAAGCCCGTGCTCGTCGACGGCACCCAGGTGCACGCCGAGCCGCTGGCCACCCGCTACACGCGCCCGCGCAAAACGGTGCGTGCGCACTGGTTCGGCGCGGGTGTGCTGAAGCTCGCCCGGCCGGGCGATCCGTGGTCGGTCTGGCTGTTCTGGGACCGCGGCTGGCTCTTTCGCAACTGGTACGTCAACCTCGAGGAACCCCGCGCCCGCTGGGCCGGGGGCGTCGATTCCGAGGACCACTTCCTCGACATCTCCGTGCACCCCGACCGCAGCTGGGAGTGGCTCGACGAGGACGAGTTCGCCCAGGCCCAGCGGGTCGGGCTGATGGATGCCGCCACCGCCCGGGGCGTGCGGGAGGCGGGCCTGGCGGCGGTCGACGTGATCCGCGCCTGGGGGGCTCCGTTCCGGGACGGCTGGGAGCACTGGCGCCCCGATCCGCAGTGGCGGGTTCCGCCGCTGCCGGATGACTGGGACCGCACCCCCGCCCCCACGCGGTCGTGAGACCCTTGATGCACCCCAGGGGGGCAAACGTAGGATCGCCTTCCACGATCCGCGTCGCCACAACCGGCGGACGTGGCACGGGACCTGACCACAAGTCATCGCACACGTCGCATGAACCGCACGGGCCACGGAGCCGGGCGGGTCGTGCGGTCGCCTGAACCGCTACGAGGGGGTGGAGACGTGCTCGCTGTCCGCTGCCCCGTCGCCGGAATGACCGATATCGGCCCACCGCGCGGCCGTGCGGTTTCGGCCCCGCTTCTGAGGGCATCCGGTGACAGCCGTTGTTCTTACCGCTCTTGCCGGGGCACAGTGGCGCCCCACGAGGTGATTGCCTCATACAACCGGCCCGGACGGACGGAATCCCACGCGTGACGGAGCATCCCACCTCCCACGAAGGCCGGCAGCCCCTCGCTGCCCGGTCGCAGGAACGCGCCCGGCCCCGGCAGCAGGAGTCCGGACCGGGCGCCGCTGCCACCGCCGCGATCCCCGGCCCCTCCGCGGTGCCGAATCCGGGACCCGGTACCGCCCCGGAGTCCGCCTCGCCCGGCGTCGACACCCAGGCGGTCACCCGCCGCGAAGGCGACCGGCTGCGTTTCGTCGGCGCGGCGACCCGCCGGATCGCCCGGGGCATAGACCTCGACGAGATCGTGCTCGGTCTGTGCCGGGCCAGCGTGCCGACGTTCTCCGACGCCATACTCGTCTATCTGCGCGACCCGCTCCCGGTGGGCGACGAGCGTCCCGTCAACCCCTTCGTGCTGCGGCTGCGGCGCACCGACAGGCTGCGGCTGACCGACGAGGACAGCGAGAACGGCCCGGAGGGCGAGCGGCTGCGGCTGCCCGTCACCGACCCGCAGGCCGGTCTGCTGCCCGCCGCCGACCTGTGCGAGGTCCTGGCGGGCGGTGCGCTCGCCGAGGTCCTCCGCGGGGTGCGTCCCGTCTTCGGGGACTCCGCCGCGGCCCGCGTCGCCCTGCCCGAACTGCTCGGGGCGGGCCGTACCGTTCCCACCGGACACCGCGCGATCCTGGCACCGCTGCGCGGCCGGCGCCGGGTCATCGGCGCCGCCGTCTTCCTGCGCGGTACGGACCGCCCGCCCTTCGAGGCCAACGACCTGCTGGTCGCGGCCCAGCTCGCCACGCACACCGCGCTGGGCATCGACAAGGCCGTGCTGTACGGCCGCGAGGCGTACATCGCCGACGAGCTGCAGCGCACGATGCTGCCCGACTCGCTGCCGCAGCCCACCGGCGTGCGCCTGGCCTCCCGCTACCTTCCGGCCGCCGAGACGGCCAGGGTCGGCGGTGACTGGTACGACGCGATCCCGCTGCCGGGCAGCCGGGTCGCCCTGGTCGTCGGCGACGTGATGGGCCACTCCATGACGTCCGCGGCGATCATGGGCCAGCTGCGCACCACCGCGCAGACCCTGGCCGGTCTCGACCTGCCGCCGCAGGAGGTCCTGCACCACCTGGACGAGCAGGCGCAGCGCCTCGGCAGCGACCGGATGGCGACCTGCCTGTACGCGGTGTACGACCCGGTCGCGCACCGGATCACCATCGCCAACGCCGGCCACCCGCCGCCCGTGCTCCTGCATCTGGGCGGCCGGGCGGAGGTGCTGCGGGTGCCGCCGGGTGCCCCGATCGGCGTCGGCGGGGTCGACTTCGAGGCCGTCGAGCTGGACGCGCCGGCCGGTGCCACGCTGCTGCTGTACACGGACGGTCTGGTGGAGTCGCGCCTGCGGGACGTGTGGACCGGTATCGAGCAGTTGCGGGAGCGGCTCGCCGCGACGGCGCAGCTGACCGGGCCGGACCATTCGCCTCCGCTGGAGGCGCTCTGCGACGACGTGCTCGACATGCTGGGCCCCGGCGACCGGGACGACGACATCGCTCTGCTGGCCGCCCGTTTCGACGGAATCGCGCCGAGCGACGTCGCGTACTGGTTCCTGGAACCGGAGGACGCAGCTCCGGGCCGGGCCCGCAGGCTGGCCCGCAGGGCTCTCAGCCGGTGGGGGCTGGACGCCCTCTCGGACGAGGTGGAGCTGCTGGTCAGCGAGGTGGTGACCAATGCGGTGCGGTACGCGGAGCGCCCGGTGACCCTCCGGTTGCTGCGGACCGACATCCTGCGCTGCGAGGTCGGCGACGACTCCCCGCAGCTGCCCCGGCAGCGCCGCGCCCGCGATACGGACGAGGGCGGACGGGGTCTGTTCCTGGTCAACCGGCTGGCCAGGAGATGGGGGGCCACCCGGCTCTCCACGGGCAAAGTCGTCTGGTTCGAGATGGCTATTCCTGGCTCGTAGTACTTCATCACGTTCTGGACCCTTTCCAGATGTTGCCGACCTCCCGTCGGCGGAGTTGACTTCAGTCGTGAACGAAGCGACCTGAACGAACCCCCACACCGACGGGAGGCCGATCGTGACCGAGGAAGCCGGCAAGGTTCCTTACACCACGAACAACGCCGGGATCCCGGTGGAGAGCGACGAACATTCGCTCACCGTCGGATCCGACGGCCCGATCCTGCTCCAGGACCACTACCTCATCGAGAAGATGGCCCAGTTCAACCGTGAACGGGTCCCCGAACGGGTGGTCCACGCCAAGGGCTCCGGCGCCTACGGCATCTTCGAAGTGACGAACGACGTCAGCCAGTTCACCAAGGCGGACCTCTTCCAGCCGGGCAAGCGCACCGAGATGCTCGCCCGCTTCTCCACGGTCGCCGGTGAACAGGGTTCGCCCGATACCTGGCGTGACCCGCGCGGATTCGCACTGAAGTTCTATACCGAGCACGGTAACTACGACATGGTCGGCAACAACACGCCGGTCTTCTTCGTACGGGACCCGATGAAGTTCCAGGACTTCATCCGCTCCCAGAAGCGCCGCCCGGACAGCGGGGTGCGCGACCACGACATGCAGTGGGACTTCTGGACCCTCTCGCCGGAGTCGGCGCACCAGGTCACCTGGCTGATGGGCGACCGGGGCATCCCGAAGACGTACCGCCACATGAACGGCTACAGCTCGCACACCTATATGTGGGTGAACGCGGGCGGCGAGCGGTTCTGGGTGAAGTACCACTTCAAGACCGACCAGGGCATCGACTTCTACACGCAGGCCGACGCCGACGCGATGGCCGGGACCGACGGCGACGCCCACCGCCGCGATCTGTTCGACTCGATCGAGCACGGCGACCACCCGAGCTGGACCCTGAAGGTCCAGATCATGCCGTTCGACGACGCACCGGACTACCGGTTCAACCCGTTCGACCTGACCAAGGTGTGGCCGCAGGGCGACTACCCGCTGATCGAGGTCGGCCGGATGACGCTGAACAAGAACCCGGAGGACTTCTTCGTCCACATCGAGCAGGCGTCCTTCGAGCCGTCGAACATGGTGCCCGGCATCGGTCCGTCGCCCGACAAGATGCTGCTCGGCCGGCTCTTCTCGTACCCGGACACCCACCGGTACCGGATCGGCCCGAACTATCTGCAGCTGCCGCCCAACCGGCCGCGTTCGCCCGTCCACTCGTACGCGAAGGACGGCCCCATGCGGTACGAGCCGGCGCGCACGGGTGCGGTCTACGCGCCGAACTCGTACGGCGGCCCCGCGGCGGACACCGCCCGCTTCGGGGAGCCCGCGGGCTGGGCCACGGCGGGCGAGATGGTCCACGAGGCGTACACGCTGCGCAAGGACGACGACGACTGGGGCCAGCCGGGCACGCTGGTGCGCGAGGTGATGGACGACGCGGCGCGGGACCGGCTCGTCTCCAACGTCTCCGGCCATCTGCTGGACGGCGTGAGCAAGCCGGTCCTGGAGCGTGCGCTGCAGTACTGGCGCAACATCGACAAGACCGTCGGCGACCGGATCGCCAAGAAGGTGAACGGCGGCTGACGCACGGCATGCGGAAGGGGGGGGGGGGGGGGGCCGCCCCCCGGGACAGTCTCCAAGTACGCCCCGAACCAGTACCCGGGCCGCGACCGGGCGGGGGTGGCCGCCGCGGGGGGGGGGGGGGGGTCGG
>NZ_JBHYTT010000010.1:296457-301200 GCF_042749285.1 Streptomyces sp. NPDC059499 | reverse complement strand
ACTGCAGGGGGGACCCTGTGGGAGAGTAGGACGCCGCCGAACAATTATTCCGGGAAAGCCCCGTGCCCTTGTGGCACGGGGCTTTTCTGCGTTCACGCCCCATTGGGGGAGGGCTTGTGGACGGCGCGACGCCGGCCTGCGACACCGGGGCCCCGTCCGCCGCTCCGGAACGGGGCAGGGAACCCCTGAACGCGACTCGGAAACGTCGATCGGATGGTTTTGAACATCCCTTCGTTCAGGGTATGCTTTAGCTCGTTGCCGCAAGGCGACAGGCCCCAATAGCTCAGTCGGTAGAGCGTCTCCATGGTAAGGAGAAGGTCTGCGGTTCGATTCCGCATTGGGGCTCCAGCAAGGAGAAAGGCCCCCGCCGTTGGCGGGGGCCTTTCTCGTTTCCGGGGCAATCAAGCGTCAACCCCGATCCTGGGCTGCCATCTGAATGAGGGTTCACGCTCTCGTCGTGTCCTTGCCGGTCGGGCACGGAAGCCTGCCCGACCGGGTACCCCCTGATCAGAAGTTCTGCGGCTCCGGGACGCGCATGGCGAGGATGGCCATGTCGTCCGACGCGGGTTCGGCCGCGAAGCGTTCCACCGCCCGCAGGATGCGGCCGGCCACCGCACCGGCCGTCAGGCCCGTACACATGGCAAGGACATCGGCGAGGCCGTCGTCGCCCAGCATGCGGGTTCCCTCACGGCGTTCGGTGACGCCGTCGGTGACGCACAGAAGGACATCGCCGGGCTCGAGGGTGACTTCCTGCTCGTAGAGCTCCAGGTCCTCGATCACGCCGAGCAGCGGCTGAGGTTCGGCCGCCGCCTCCACGGAACCGTCCTGCCGCAGACGCAGCGGGAGCGGATGGCCGGCGCAGACGACCTTGAGCAGCGCGCTGCCGTCCTCCTGGGGCCACAACTCCCCGTAGAGGAGCGTGAGGAAGCGGCTGCGGGCGCCCTCGTCGAGGATCGCCGCGTTGAGCCGTTCCAGTACGGCCGGGCCGCCGAAGCCCTCGCGGGCCAGCAGCCGCAGCGCGTGGCGGGCCAGACCCGTGACGGCCGCGGCCTCCGGTCCCGTACCGCAGACGTCACCGATGGCGAAGCCGTAGGCGCCGTCACGGATGGGGAACACGTCGTAGAAGTCGCCGCCGACCTCGTTGCCCTCGCCCGCCGCGCGGTAGATGACCTCGATCTCGACGTTGGGCACGTCCGGGAGGCCCGGGGGCAGCAGGCTGCGCTGGAGGGACTGGCTGATCGCCATGCGCTCCGAGTAGAGGCGGGCGTTGTCGAGGGCCAGAGCGGCCCTGCGGGACAAGTCCTCGGCCAGTTCCAGGATTTCCTGACGGAAGTGGTCGTCGGAGGGCTTGCCGAGGGTCAGCATGCCGATCACGCGGTTCCGTGCGACGAGCGGCAGCACCACGGTCTCGCCGCCCACGGCGGAAGCCGTCGCGAGCGTGGTGCGCGCGGCCGCCCCCATGCTCGCGGGCGCATCCCTGCCGAGGCTGCGCGTGGAGGTACGAAGAGCCGCCTTGTGGGCTGCCGCGGCCGGTGCCGGCCAGATGCGGGCGCCCGGGGCCGGGACGGGGTCCGGAGGCTCGATGGAGGACAGCAGGGCCTTGATGCCGTCGATGAGTTCCTCGTCCTCGTGGAGCACGTAGGAGAGGTACGGATCCGAGGACTGGTCGGCAATGGTGTAGACGGCGCACCAGGTGGCCAGCGTGGGCACGGTCATCTGGGCCATCAGCGCCAGCGTCTGGTCCCTGTCCAGCGTGCCGGCGAGCAGATCGGACGCCTCGACGAGGAAGGACAGCGAGCCGCGGCGCAGGCGTTCCAGCTCGCCCAGCCGGGCCGACTCGACGGCCAGCGCGATGCGGTCCGCGGCGAACTGAAGGCGCAGGGCCTCCTCGTTCGTGTATCGGCCGGGCGCCTCGGCCGCGACGCCCAGGGAACCGGTGAGCCTGCCCTCGACCTTGAGCGGGACCGTGACGACGGAGCGCATTCCCGTGTCGCTGAGGAGCGGTACGGCACCCGGTACGGCGGTGAGGTCCTCGTGGACCGCGGGCATACGGGCCGAGCCGTAGCGGCCGGTTCCCGCCTCGACGGGGACCCGGGCGAAGCGCTGGCGGGCCGAGGGAAGGCCGGTCGTCGCCCGAACCTCCAGTTCCGTCTCGTCGTCGGTGGCCAGCAGCAGGAAAGCGGAATCCGCGTCGAGCATGTCCCGCGCCCGCTCGACCGTGCGCTGCAGCAGTCCGTCGAGGTCGTCGGGGGCGGGAGAACCGATGAAGACCTCGAACGGATCCGTGGCGCGGTTCTCGGCGGATGTGTCGGAGACCGGGGCACGCACCGGGCTCTGGAGCACGGCCCGCTCGTAGTCTCGAACGAGGAGGCAGACCGTGGACGGTTCCCCCTGGGTGTCGCGGACTCTGAGATGGGAGGCGTAGACCGGGATGACGCGCCCGTCGGCGCCCCGGATGCCGTAACTGCCCTCCCATCGGGAGAGCCGCAGGGCATCGGCGATACCGGTGTTGGTTCCCGGTGTGTGCGGCCAGGCCGCGAAGTCGGTGAGCTGCTTGCCGGTGACCTTTTCGGCAGCGTGTCCGAAAAGGAAGGTGGCGTCGTCGTTCCACGCGGCGATGGAGCCGGAGTGGTCGATCTGGACGACGGCGACCCGTACACGCTCGTCGGTGACGGGGAGCAGTTCCGTGGGCAGGACGGGACCCGCGGAGCGGATGCCCACGGGGCGGTCCGGAAGGTCGAGCTGGAACCAGACCTGCTTGCGCGTCGGCGTGTACTCGACTCCCCAGCGGGAGGCGAGGGCGGCGCAGAGCAGCAGGCCGCGGCCGCCTTCCCGGTCCGGGCTGCCGAAGTCGACGCCGGAGCTCTGGAGCGGGATCTCACGCTCCGGATAGTGGTCGGAGACCTCGACGCGTACACCGTCCTCGGTGCGCAGGCAGAGCACGTCCGCGGCGGTGCCCGCGTGCACCACCGCATTGGTCACAAGTTCACTGGTGAGGACGACGGCGTCGTCGACGACGTCGGTGTACCCCCACCCCTGCAGGGTGTCGCGGACGAATGCGCGGGCGGTCGCCACCGAGCGTCCGACCGGATCGAAGGTGGCAGCCGCACGCGCGGTGATCACAGCACTCCCCATATGGTGTCTCGTCGCTTCCCCGAGTCCTGTGCCCGTTTCTCGCCGCTTCGATTCGCCTGCCAGGCTAGACGCTCGCCAGGCGTCCCGTGTACAGGAGGGCCGACTTGGGCGCGCAGGCCACCGGCGGATGTGCGGGGGTGCACATGTATGGGGTCCCCCGTGAGGGAAATGGGGCAACCGTGGGACCTTGCACGCCGTCCGGTTCAGGCCTGGTACGTTTCAACGATTTGACGTTCGCATAGTCACCCGTCGACGGTGTGCTGTGGCGGTGAGTCAAAGTGGAAGTGGGCAAGCTTCCGGTTAAGGCCCGAGCGATACGGTCAACCCCTGCGGGAGGGACACGGTGGAGTCTGGCGTGGCGGCGCGGGGTTCAGGAACGCGCACAAAAGGCGGACAGCCCGTGAAGAAACAGCGCAATGGGACCATCGACGTGGATGCGGCAGCTCTGAACAGACTGCTCGCGGCTCTCGTGGCGATGCGCGACGGCAATTTCCGCAGGCGGCTCACCGTCTCGGGCGACGGCGTGCTCACGGAGATCGCAGCGGTCTTCAACGAGGTGGCCGACCGCAATCTCCATCTGACCGGCGAGCTGGCGCGGGTCCGTCGGGTGGTGGGACGTGAGGGGAAACTCACCGAGCGTCTGGAGACCGGCGCCTGCGAGGGCTCCTGGGCGGCGGCGATCGATGCCTCCAACGAGCTCGTCGATGATCTGGCGCGCCCGGTGTCCGAGGTCGGACGAGTACTTTCCGCGGTCGCCGACGGTGACCTCGAGCAGCGGATGGAACTGCGGTCGCACACGGCCGACGAGACGGTACGCCCGCTGCGCGGCGAGTTCCTGAAGGTTTCCCGCACGGTCAACAACCTGGTCGATCAGCTGTCCGCGTTCACCGAGCAGGTGACGCGGGTCGCCGTCGAGGTGGGCACCGAGGGCAAGCTCGGCGGACAGGCCCAGGTACGCGGAATGTCCGGGTCCTGGAAGGACCTCACGGACTCCGTGAACACCATGGCGTACCGGCTGACCGCCCAGGTCCGCGACATCGCCCTGGTGACGACGGCCGTGGCCAAGGGCGACCTGTCGCGGAAGGTCACCGTCCATGTGGCCGGCGAGATGCTTCAGCTGAAGAACACCGTCAACACGATGGTCGACCAGCTGTCGTCGTTCTCCTCCGAGGTGACCCGGGTCGCCCGCGAGGTGGGCACCGAGGGCGAACTCGGCGGACAGGCGACGGTGCCCGGAGTGGCCGGGGTCTGGAAGGACCTCACGGACTCCGTGAACACGATGGCCGGCAACCTGACGTCCCAGGTGCGCGGTATCGCCGAGGTGACGACGGCGGTCGCCAACGGTGACCTGTCGCAGAAGGTCACGGTGAGCGCCCGCGGCGAGGTCGCGCAGCTCGCCGAGACGATCAACCAGATGACCGAGACGCTGCGCACCTTCGCGGACGAAGTGACACGTGTGGCGAGCGAGGTCGGTGGCGAGGGGCTGCTCGGCGGCCAGGCACAGGTGCCCGGGGCGGCGGGCACCTGGAAGGACCTCACCGACTCGGTGAACACCGCCTTCCGGAACCTGACCGGCCAGGTACGGGACATCGCGCAGGTGACGACGGC